>CACHEI010000020.1 GCA_902578815.1 uncultured SAR116 cluster alpha proteobacterium
GGATTGTGGCCAATTCTGATGGCCATAAAGGCCGGCCCGGCGCCAGCTATCCCGGCGCAGCGCTTTTTGGTGCCGTAGGTGGGCTCACCTGTTTTCTTACCAACACGCTTACCCGAGACGGTATTCTTGATTGCATTCGCAAGCGCCACCATTACGCGACAACAGGCGGTCAGCATGGACGCCCTTTGATCAATGTTACGACGCATTTTTCCCAGAATGGAACGCTATATCATGATGACCCCCGTCATGGCCGTGACGATGGATATGCGACACACCTGGCCCAGATGGGAGATATTGTTTATCTGCCAGAAGGTGATGCCTCGCTCGCAGTTGACATCCGGACAAGCACACCCATAGAGAGAGTTGATATTTTCAACGGGCTTGACCGGGTCGAAACGGTCCGGCCCTTCAAGCCGGAAGATCTTGGCAGCCGTATTCGCGTGATCTGGGAAGGCGCGGAATATCGGGGCCGCTTCCGCCAGGTGATCTGGGACGGGTCGGCCTTTTTATCAGACAATGAGGTAATATCGGCCAAGGCGATCAATTTCTTCAACAAGGACAAGACCCTCAACCAGCCGAGTGCAACCGAGTTGACCTGGAGGGCACTGACAACCGGCAATATTGGCGGGATTGAGATGACACTTGCCGACCCGTATAGAGGCACCCTGAAACTAGAAACACCCCTAATCAAGGCTGGCATTCCGCTGGAGGATATTGGCTATGAGGATGAGATTTTTGACAATAGTGGAAATCTGCCGCGCTATCTGAAAGTGTTTCGCCTGCCAGATAGAAACCCGAACAAAGCTCTCACATTCACCAGGCAGATCAACCTGAAGCCATCTGGCGACAATCCAATTTTCATTCGCCTGACGCAGGAAGATGGGACCTTGTGCTGGAGCAGCCCCATCTACCTCTATCGCTAGGCGATGCTTTTCCGCCAGAAATGTAACATCTGGTGATAAATTGATGCCAAATTACGCTGAAACAGGTGAATTCACCTTGTTTTTGACGAGGCTACACTAGCCGTCAATGGGCGTATGCACTATAACTCCAGCAATGGTTTTAGGAGTGCCAACCAATGATCCTCATGGGGGTAGCATTGCCGCTTTAGGGTGCGCTCTAGCGGGTTTTTGCTGTCTGGTCTGTGACCATATTGACTGATCCAGGCCCAGCGCATCAATGCGATCAACTTTTGGGCTCAATGTTCGAGGCGAAAACAGATTGTTTGAATGGCCGTTAACGAAGATAAAAGGACAGAATCAAAATGTCGGCGTCTCTACCCCCAACAGCATCCCTACCACCTAGTGACTACATCATTATAGGTGGGACGGGCGACCTATCACTTCGCAAGATTTTTCCCGCTTTTTTTTGGCGCTACCTTGATAGCCAGCTCACCGATGAGTACCGGCTTTTTGCGACGTCGCGCGCTACACTGAGCGTGGCGAAGTTTGCCGAGAAATTAAGGCCTTTTTGCGAGAGCGCCTTTGCCGATGGGCATGCGACAGCGGACAAATGGGAGTCGTTTCTGAAGATCATCCAAATTGTGAATCTGGATCTGTCAAATGGTGATGGTGCCACATCACTGGCAGCACAGATTGCCAGAAAGCAGTCTACGGATCGGCCAACAATCTATTATCTGGCGATCGCGCCAAGCCTGTTTGGATCGGCTGTACTGATGCTGAAGGCGGCCGGGCTGGCAACCGAACAGGCGCGGCTTGTCGTGGAAAAACCGCTTGGCAACAGCGGCGAGTCATCACGAAAGATCAATGGTGAACTGGCAACGGTATTTGCAGAACATCAAATCTACCGTATTGACCATTATCTTGGCAAGGAAACCGTTCAAAATCTGATGGCACTTCGGTTTGCCAATGTGATTTTCGAATCGCTCTGGGACAACAGCCATGTTGATCATGTGCAGATCACCGTGGCAGAGACCGTCGGCGTTGGTGGCCGCGCATCCTATTACGATCAATATGGAGCGATCCGCGACATGGTGCAGAACCATCTGCTGCAGCTTGTTTGTCTTGTCGCAATGGAGCCACCGGCCCGGTTCAACGCCGATCAGGTCCGTGATGAGAAACTGCGTGTCCTGCGCGCCCTACGCCCCCTTGAGGCGGATGCTCTGTTGCTTGGCCAATATGAGGATTACACAGACGAGCTGGGCACCTCGTCAACCACGGAAACCTTTGTTGCGATGAGGTTGGCGATTGATAACTGGCGCTGGGCAGGCGTACCGTTCTATATCCGGACGGGCAAGAAGCTGCGCCAACGCGCCTCTGAAATCATCATCACCTTCAAGGACCGACCGCATGATATCTTTTCCAATTCCCAGGATGGTAAAATTCTGGGACAGCCGAACCGCCTGATCATCAGGTTGCAGCCAAGTGAGGGCCTGCGTCTGCAGTTGACATCAAAGCAACCCGGTCCTGGTGGAATGCGGCTGTTTCCATCAGACCTCAATTTGAGCTTTGATGAAACCTTCGAGGAACGTCTGCCCGACGCCTATGAACGGCTCTTAATGGACACCGCGCGTGGTAATCAGACCCTTTTCATGCGGGTCGATGAGGTGCTTGCTGCCTGGGAGTTCATCGACCCAATTCTGGCGCTGGCAAAAGCTCGGACACCTGTGTCATACAAGGCAGGTTCAATGGGACCGACAGGTGATTTGCTCCAGGCTGATGGTCGTTCCTGGATCGACCCGCATGAGGATTGGTAAAGATGGTCGCTGATCAAATTGCCCGCCAGCTGGTACAAGCCATTATGACAAACGGGGAGGCAAGTCTCGTTGTTTGTGGTGGCTCCAGCCCGATCAGCATTTTCGCTGCTCTGACAGCCGGCGAGCATGAGGAGATAGTGGATTGGTCGCAAGTGACGATAACCCTTGTTGATGACAGACTGGTTCCTGCCGATCATCAACATAGCAATCAAAAGTTGCTGCGTGATCATCTGTTGTTTGGCGCCGTGTCAGCGGCAACCTTCATTCCGCTGGCAATCGACAATGGGGTGAAAAATATCGGTCGGCCGTTCGATGTCATGCTGCTTGGCATGGGTGTTGATGGTCATTTTGCCTCGCTGTTTCCTGATATGGTGGGCAAGACGTCACTGCAGGTCGATGCCCCACCAATGATTTTAGAAACCGGGCCGAAGGGATCTCCATCGCTGCCGCGCGTCTCTATGAATCTCGCCATGATCCTGCAATCAAAGCTGCTGATCCTGCTGGTGAACGGCAGCGAGAAACTGGCGGTTCTCGAGGCTGCCAGAACCGACCCGGAGCTTCCAGTTCACGTGCTTTTGAACCAGAAAGTAACGCCCCTAGAAATCATCACCGATTGACGCAGAACAGACACCGCAATCAGGTCTATAAAAGCCCAAAGAGGACTAAAAAACATGGCCAAGCCAACTGACCGTATTCTGGAGATCCAAGACCGCATTCGCACGCGAAGTCAGGACAGCCGACGCCGCTATCTTGACGATATCGCGATGATGACCGACTCCCCTGATACCGACAGGCGTCAGATATCATGCTCCAATATGGCCCACGCTGCTGCTAGCGCTGGCGCGGACCAGAATGATGTTCTTGGTGCAGGTGTCAATTTGAAACCCAATGTCGGCATAATCACCGCCTATAACGACATGCTGTCGGCCCATCAGCCTTTCGAGACATATCCCCAGATCATCAAAGCAGCCGCGCGTGAAGTAGGCGCTACGGCCCAGGTTGCCAGTGGTGTGCCAGCAATGTGTGACGGCGTCACACAGGGCAGACCGGGAATGGAATTATCACTAATAAGCCGGGACGTCATCGCCATGGCGACCGCTGTCGGTCTGTCGCATGGGGTGTATGACGCTGCAATTTGCCTTGGTGTCTGCGACAAGATTGTTCCAGGGCTGGTCATAGGCGCCCTGTCCTTTGGTCATTTGCCTGTTGTTTTTGCCCCGGCCGGACCAATGTCGACGGGCATTCCAAATGCGGAAAAGGCCGCGGTGCGCAAAGCCTTTGCCAAAGGCGAGGCAAGCCGGGAAGAATTGCTGAAATCAGAGGTGGCCGCCTATCACGGTCCGGGAACCTGTACCTTTTACGGCACAGCAAATTCAAACCAGATGTTGATGGAGATCATGGGGCTGCATCTGCCAGGTGCCGCCTTTGTACATCCACATGATGATTTGCGGCACGCGCTTACAGTTGCCGCAACCCAGCGTGTCGTTGAGCTGTCCCGGCAAAAGGGTGCAGCACAGCGCATTGGTGAAATGCTGGATGAGCGCAGCTTTGTAAATGCAATTGTCGGACTGCATGCAACCGGCGGTTCCACCAACCACACACTGCATCTGCCTGCAATGGCAGCAGCAGCCGGTATCAATCTCACCTGGCAGGATTTTGCCGATCTTTCT
Organism: uncultured SAR116 cluster alpha proteobacterium; assembly: GCA_902578815.1. Taxonomy (GTDB): domain Bacteria; phylum Pseudomonadota; class Alphaproteobacteria; order Puniceispirillales; family Puniceispirillaceae; genus MED-G116. The sequence continues at coordinate 4,387 of CACHEI010000020.1, forward strand.
GAGATCACCCCTTTGCTGGCCCGAATCTATCCAAATGGCAGCGCCGATGTGAATTATTTCCATGCCGCTGGTGGCATGGGGTTTGTTGTTGCCGAACTACTGGAAAGCGGCCTTCTTGATGGGAGCGCCAAAACAGTCAGTGGTGACGATCTGCATGACTACGCGAGCGAGCCATTTCTGGATAGAGGTGATATCGTCTGGCGTGCAGCTCCAAAAGTGTCCGGCAATAGTGACATTCTGCGCCATGCAACCAACCCGCACAGTGTCAATGGTGGTTTGAAAATGCTAGATGGCAATCTTGGTAAGGCGGTGATCAAGACATCCGCCGTCGCTGAGACACGGCATGTAATAAGCGCGCCGGCGGCAGTATTCTCAACCGAGGCCGAGGTCAAGGAAGCCTATCAGGCAGGCGATCTAAATAGGGATGTTGTTGTAGTTCTGCGCTTTCAGGGTCCGATGGCAACAGGCATGCCTGAATTGCACAGCCTGACCCCTCTGCTCAGCAACCTGCAGGATGAGGGTTATAAGGTGGCGTTGGTTACGGATGGGCGTATGTCCGGTGCTTCCGGATCCGTTCCTGCGGCCATCCATCTTTGTCCCGAGGCAGCTGACGGCGGACCTATCGGCAAGATCGAAAATGGCGATCTCATTACCCTCGACGCAAAACAGGGTAAGCTTGTCGCCAACGCTGATCTTGATGCACGTGCTGCCCTCGGCGTCTCAAGCCTACCAGCCCAACGCGGTTTCGCACGATCGCTGTTTGCAGGCCTGCGGCAACAGGCAACAGGGGCAGAACAAGGTGGCGGACTGAATTTACTGGAGCAATCATAATGAGCAATAACTCAAATAAAACTATTGAGGGGATCCTCAATCTGGGACCGGTCATGCCAGTCATCGTCATTGATGATACCAAGGACGCGCTGCCACTTGCTGACGCCCTCTTGGCTGGAGGGCTGAAAACGATCGAGATCACTCTGCGTACCCCAGCAGCCCTTGGTGCCATCGAGGCCATCGCCAGCCAACGCCCAGAAATCCATGTTGGCGCAGGCACTGTTGTTTCAGCCAGTTTGGCAAAAGTCTCAAGCGACGCTGGCGCTGCTTTTGCGGTCTCACCGGGGACCACGCCAGCTGTTGTGGATGGATGCGCTGCTGCCAACCTGGCGCTATTACCAGGCGCATCGACTGTATCGGAATTCATGACATTGCATGAGGCTGGCTTCACCGCGATGAAGTTCTTTCCAGCAAGTGCGGCGGGTGGCACCGCTTTCGTGAAGTCACTAGCGAGCCCTCTGCCGCAGATCACCATCTGTCCAACAGGTGGCATCAGTGCCGAGACAGCGCCCGATTGGCTCGCACTGCCAAATGTCAGTTGCCTTGGTGGTTCCTGGGTCGCGCCTCAGAAACTTATCGCTGACCAGCAATTTGTAGCCATTGAAAAGCTCGCCAGAGAGGCGGCGACACTCTAGGCTTTGAACAGCAAACATGATTGTAGGGTAAGATATGAAATTTGGTATTCTTGGCGATGCGAAAATAGCCCGCGAAAAGGTCATCCCCGCCATCCGCAGCGCAGGCCATGACGTCATAGCGCTTGGCCGGCGCACCCCTGTGGCAAAAGCGGGTGATCCCGTCTATGACGGCGTTGAGCAGACCAATTATGATGGTGTGCTGGCGCACCCCGATGTTGATATCATCTACAACCCACTGCCAAACCATCTGCATGTTCCCTGGTCAATCAAAGCCATGCAGGCAGACAAGCATGTGATTTGCGAAAAGCCAATTGCTCTCAATCGTGGCGAGTTGCAGCAGCTCGAGGATGCCGCCAAGGCAACAGGCAGATATGTCTATGAAGGGTTCATGATCCGGCATCATCCTCAATGGAAATGGCTTCCAGAGGCGCCGATTGGTAGAGCGCAGGGTGTGCAGATTGTGTTCGCCTATCCAACCCTAAGAAATGACAATATTCGCAACGTACCGGAATATGGGGGTGGTCCACTCTATGATATCGGGTGCTATGCCATCATGGCTGGCATTCTCATCTTTGGTGGCGGCCCCGACAGCATCACTGTTGAAATGGTAATGGATGACGCGCATGGCGTAGAAAATTTTGCCTCCGGCCTGCTTTTGTGGCCGGGAAACAGGCATCTCTGTTTTTCCATTTCCAGCTCGTCTGCCCTGACCCAGGCAGTTCATGTAATCGGTACGGAAGGCGCTGCACGGCTGGAAATACCCTTCAACCCGATTGGCACTACAACAGCGTATCTAATGCGGGACGGCCTCGGCCCCGGTGAAGCCATCACCTTTCCTGACTGTGATCAATACGCGTTGATGGTCGAGGACATCGCTACCTCAATTGATGCCGGTGCAAGACCAGATTTCGCGCATAGCCGGATCGTGACGTCATGCCTTGAAACCATGCTTGCGCATCGTCCGGGTTGATTGGGTATAGCGTTTTGACCTCCTATCCTGACTTCACGAATCCGGAATTCCTCACGGATCACATTGCCAGCATTCTGGATTTCTATGCGCCGCACGCCTATGATCCTAAGGGAGGGTTTTTCCACCATTTTCTTGATAATGGTTTAGTCTATGATGATACCACACGGCATCTAGTCAGCAGTACACGCTTTGTTTTCAACTATGCCAGCGCCTTTTTGCATAACAGCAAAGAACAACATCGGCAGTGGGCAGCACATGGGCTTGCCTATCTGCGCAGCCACCACCAGATGCCTGCATTACGCCCGAATCTGCCGGGCCATTTTTGCTGGCAGCGGAACGAAACAGACATTGAAGATGCGCGGGCCATGGCGTATGGACATGCCTTTGTCATGTTGGCAGCCGCCCATGGTGTCCGCGCTGACATTGACAATGCCGCAGACCTGCTGGAAGAGAGCTGGCAATTGATGGAGGAATTGTTCTGGGATGCGGATCACGGCGCCTATGCTGATGAACGAGACCAGACCCTCGATATCCTGTCACATTACCGGGGGCAAAATGCAAACATGCATGCCGTTGAGGCATTGCTCGCCGCCTATGAAAGCACGAATGAGACACGCTATCTTGATCGCGCCTCCATAATCTCCCACAAATTCACCGTTGCAATGACAGGTTTGACTAATGGCCAGATCTGGGAACATTACACAACCGACTGGCAGCATGACTGGTACTATAACATTGACAAACCGGATGATCTTTTCAAGCCATGGGGCTATCAACCCGGACATCAGGTCGAATGGGCAAAATTGCTTCTGCAGCTAAACAGACATCAACCAGCAGACTGGCATCTTGATCGCGCCTGTGGGCTGTTCAATAGCGCAATGGAAAAAGGATGGGACCCGGTTTACGGTGGACTGGTCTATGGCTATGCGCCAGATAACAGTTTCTGCGATGCCAATAAATATTTCTGGGTCCAGGCAGAGGCTATAGCGGCATCCTGGCGGCTGTTTTCAGTGACAGGCAAAGAGTCTTACCGACAGCATTATCTTCACCTGTGGCAATGGTCCTGGGACCATCTTGTCGATCACAAACATGGTGCCTGGTTCCGCATCGTCACCCGTGATGGGCAGTGGATGGAGCCATACAAATCGCCGGCTGGCAAAGTCGATTATCATACGCTTGGTGCCTGTTACGACATTCTCGATGCGATGAAAGGCAAGTGACCAGCTAGGCGTCAACAACGCGTGGCGCTAGATGGGCATTGCCCAACGCTACTTCTGCGCCGCGCAAACCCGCATAGGGATCAACCGACAACCAGACCGGAATCATTTCCATGAGATGTTCGGTCAATCCCGTTTTTCGTATCCTTTCAGCGAGAGGGCTTTTTGCAATCAGGGGTGCGAGTTTTGGCACGATGCCACCGCTGATGACAACGCCTCGCCAGCAACCAAGTGTCAGCACATTGTCAGTGATCACAGTGCCAAGAATGCCAAGCAACATCATCGCAGCATCGCGGCAAAGACCGTCTTCTTTGATGGCTTTCTCGCCAATTTCACGGGCTGTCATGCCTACCGGCTGTCCCGTCCTGTCGGCCAAAAAGTGATGGATGTTTTCCAGACCAGAACCACTGACAAAATGTTCAGCACTGACATGCGCGCTATGACGACGCATGAAGGCATCCAGCGCACGCTCATCATCATTGCACGGCGAAAAACTAATATGACCACCCTCACCCTCGATCGGGATGGGGCCGTTTGCCGACGGGATTAGCGCAGAAACACCAAGCCCAGTTCCCGGACCAATGACCAGGAGAGGTGCGTTTTCATCACTCTCACCCGGCAAAATTTCAACATTGCCATTGCCACGCGGGTCTGTCTGGGCAAGTGCCTGGGCGGTGAAATCATTGATGACAAGAAGCCTCCTTAGGGAGAGGCTGGTGAGAAGATCGTGTTTGTTAAACAGCCAGTGATTATTGGTCACATCGACTGTTTCCGCATTGACCGGGCCGGCAACAGCAATCGCCATTGCGTCGAGGTATGTACTTTTGACAGCGCCTAGCGTTTCCCGATAAGCCTCAACCGCCGTTTCAATAGTTGGAAAATCCGCGCATTTTGCTGTCCAGATGTTGCTGAGGTTATTACCTGCTCCTGCGGCAACGGCGAAACGCGCATTCGTGCCACCAACATCTGAGACAATAGAACTCATACGACAAATCCCACGCTTCACCGAAAGTTCAAGCCTAGAGACAAAATCAACCAGCGGCAACGGCCGCATTCAAAACAAAAGATTGGCGGGCCGCCGCTAGACCGACAGCAGTGAGGCCGTATCAAGCATACGCTTTGAAAAGCCCCATTCATTGTCATACCAGCCGAACACCCGCGCCATTCCACCTGGCATCACGCGTGTCTGATCCAGATGTGCCACCGAGGAGGCCGGGCAGCCATTCATATCAATAGAAACAAGCTCTTTGTCAGTGACATCAAGAACACCGGCAAGAGGACCCTCGGCAGCCTCACACAACGCCTGATTGATCGCCTCGGCAGAAATGGCCGTGACCGGCTCGAACACCAGATCAACAGCTGAAACATTGGGAGTTGGCACCCTTATTGCGACGCCATCCAGCTTTCCAGAAAGCTCAGGAAGGACGAGGCCAACAGCCTTTGCCGCCCCGGTTGTCGTCGGAATCATACTCAGTGCTGCAGCACGGGCCCGGTATCTGTCATTATGCTCACCATCAAGCAACAGCTGATCACCCGTATAGCTGTGAATGGTTGTCATGAAACCCTGCTTGATACCACAGGTCTGATGCAGCACATAAGCAATCGGTGCCAGACAGTTCGTGGTGCATGAGGCGTTTGAGATGATCCGGTGTTCGGGGCGGAGCGCCGTATGATTCACCCCATAGACGACGGTGATGTCAGCGCCACTAGAGGGGGCTGAAACCAGAACCTTCTTTGCCCCCGCCTTGATATGCACTCCAGCTTTTTCTGCGGTAGTGAAAATGCCTGTACATTCGAAAACAACGTCAACACCTAGCTTGCACCAAGGCAGTTCGGACGGATACCTTTCGCTCAAATATCTGACCTCACAATTGGTAGTCCTAATTACATTACCATCGTGGGTGACAGGTGCTGCTAGACGACCATGGATCGAGTCATACTCCAGTAAAAAGGCCGCTGTATGGATATCGGCAAGATCATTCACTGCAACAAATTCAATGTCCGATCTTGGATTTTCCTCAAAGGCGCGCAGCACATTGCGGCCAATCCTTCCAAATCCGTTGATACCAACCCTCAAAGTCACGATATCTCTACCCAGCCAAAGACCAAAAACCGGTCACCATCTCATAATTAAGCCGCCTAATTATTCCCGCATCAATTCACAAACCACATCTTCTCTTGACTAAAAACCATCAACAAAAACGCAATCTAGCCGATAACCAAGACCATTGTTGCAGATTTTCAAGTTGCCAATCAACCAGTGTGGTTAATCGAGTAAGACGCACCAACTATTTGGGCACCCACCATCCTGTTCAACAGTGCTTCAAGGTTATTGACCCCGATACTTGTCCAGCGGCATGGCGTTGTCATTCAGCCGCGTCCCTTATTACTGCAGCGGGCGATTACCAACCTGATCGACGATGCGCTGAAATATAGACACAAGGCTGATTTGTCCGTATGAGCTGAAACGAAAAAATCCAAGTATCATGGTTAATAACTATGGTAAAGGCGTCAATGTGGAGCATTTGCGTGACTTGACCACTCCTTGCCAGCGCGGACACAACGCTTCAAACGTCAATGAATGTGGCATTGGCATCACTTGGATGATTACCGGACAGCATTGTGGCATTATAACTTTCCAGCATTGGGACCAATGTGGCATGGATTTCAACAAGGATGGGGGTAAATAAAGCGAATCGGTGGGTTTACTTTATCCGGTCGTTGGGCTTTTATGCCCGCCCACCAAGTTGGCAAAATTGCCACTCTAGAATGAAATCAAAAGAGCAAAATATGTCCATCAACAAAAAAATAGTAGCCGATTTTGTACGAAACAAAATCGAATTTGTCACGACAGTGCCCTGCAAGCAACTTGCTGGTGTCATTGAAGAAATCGACAGGTCAGACGCCATTTATCACATCCCATCAAATAAGGAAGATGAGGGGATGGGTCTGTGCGCTGGTTCCTATATGGGTGGTAAACGATCTGCCATAATCATGCAGAACACGGCGATTGGCGTCACCATCAACACTCTGGCAACCCTGATTCAATATTACAACATCCCCCTTCCTATGCTGATCAGTTACCGAGGTGAAATTGGCGAACCAATCGCCTGTCAGGTGGAAATGGCCGTTCATACCAAAGCTCTATTGGCGCAGATGAATATTCCAACTTATCACTTCCACGAGCAGTCTGATGTCAACGAGTTAGATGGCATCCTGAAATTTAGTTTTATGGCGAAGAAACCAGTCGCCATTCTAACCGACGCAAGTTTTTGGCAGGGAGCATGAAAATGATCAGAAGTGACGTTCTAAAAGAGCTACAACCAATCATCTCCAACCAGCTGGTAGTCTGCAACATTGGGTTACCCTCGCAGGAGCTGCACAATCTAGACGACCAGCCAAGCAATTTCTATATGCTCGGCACCATGGGGCTTGCCTCATCAATCGGGCTTGGGCTTGCCCTCGTGCAGGACGCCAAGGTGATTGCCATTGACGGCGATGGATCCATTCTGACAAATCTGTGCACCCTGACGACAATCGCGAACAATCCTGCCAACAATTTCATTCTGCTAATCATCGACAATGGCAGCTATGGATCGACCGGCGACCAGCCTACCTATGCAGGCATGAAGACTTCTCTAGCGAAAATGGCTGATGCGGCTGGATGTGAGAATGTGATTGAGTGTTCCGCACGGGATACCGCTGCCGTGGTCAAGGACGCACTCGCCCGCGAAAGAATGACGATCATCGTCTCGAAATGTGAATCTGGAAATATCAAAGTGCCAGTGATTGACCTTGATGCGCCGGTAATCCGTCACAGGTTCATGGAGGAGGTTGCCCGTCGCAACAGCTAACTGTGCTCAATCTTGCAGTTTCGCAAAATGAGCAAGCGAGTCCCGTGTCGTGTATTCCGGGACTGGTATATGCCTTACCTCGAGCGATGCTTCTGCCATCTCAGAAGAAGCCCCTTCACTTTCCCCAGTTGAAAAACCGTCCTTTGGTGATTGTGGCTGTTGCTGCGCGCCATTGCGCGGGTCCTGTCCAAATCGGATGTAATTGACGATATTCATATAACTGCCGTTTTTCCCTCCAACACTTACGACTTGATTTTTGAATTTTTAAAAAAACTATTTGCCGAACCCGCAATTTTACAAATCAAATGGCCTAAGATCTCAATTTCGTGATACGGTTTGGCAAGTCAAAAATACAAATAGGGAGAGTGTAATGTACCTTAAGAAAATAACGTCATTTATGGCTGTCGCTTTGCTAGCAACCATAGCATCGACAGCACAGGCAAATACGATCAAATGGTCAATGAAAGGTGATTCGCTGACGCTTGACCCGCATGAGCAGAACGAGGGTCCCACCACCATGGTTTCGCGCCAGATCTATGAAGCGCTGGTGACCCGCGGGCTAGATATGTCGATCGAACCCCAGCTGGCGACAGGCTGGACAATCGAGAACCCCACAACATGGGTCTTCACTCTTCGCAAGGGTGTCACTTTCCATGATGGCTCGCCGTTGACGGCATCCGATGTTGTTTTCAGCTTTAACAGAGCCAAATCCAAGACCTCGGACTTCAAAGAATATATTGACAGCGTTACCTCTGTCGAGGCTGTTGGTGCGGATAAGGTGAAGCTAGTCACAGAAGGCCCCAATCCAATTCTGCTGAACCAAATTTCAAACATCTTTGTGATGTCTGAAGCCTGGTCAAAAGCAAACAACTCAGCGGTGCCGGGTGACTTCAATGCCGATGAGAAAACCTTTGCCTCAAGCAATGCAAACGGTACTGGCCCCTTCAAGATCACTCTGCGCGAGCAGGACACCAAGACCGTTTTTGAAAAGAATGATGGTTGGTGGGGTACGGTAGAGCATAATCTCAATCGCATTGAGCTTTTTCCAATTGCCAATTCAGCCACTCGCGTAGCATCACTCCTCTCAGGTGAAATTGACATCGTGACTGACGCTCCAGTGCAGGATCTCAAACGCATCGACAGTTCTGCCAGCCATACGGTTAACAGCGTTGAGCAGATGCGGACAATTTTTCTCGGCATGGATCAAGGAAGCGCCGAGCTGCGTTCCTCAAACATCAAAGGCAAAAATCCGCTAGCTGACAAGCGCGTACGTCAGGCGTTCTATCAAGCCATTGATATTGAAGCGATCAAGAAAAAGGTCATGCGCGGCCTGAGTTCACCTGCAGGCATCATCACCTTCCCGGGTGTCAATGGCTACACCACGGATCTCGACGCCCGTCTTCCCTATGACCCTGCTGCTTCAAAGAAATTACTGGCTGAGGCCGGATATGACGATGGTTTTGACATCACGCTGAACTGCCCGAATGATCGGTATGTCAACGATGAGGCGATCTGTACAGCGGTTGTCGGCATGCTTGGTAAGGTTGGCGTCAAAGTCAATCTGTTCGCCCAGACAAAGAGCACCCATTTCCAGGACCTTAAAAACGGTCTCAGCGATTTCTATATGCTGGGTTGGGGTGTCCCGACACTGGACAGCCACTATGTTTTCAGCTTCCTGTATGATTCGAAGGGCAGTTGGAACAAGGTTGGTTTCAACAACGCGCGTGTAGATGAGTTGATCCAGACAATGGTTGTCGAAGTTGACCCAGGAAAGCGCAATGCTGCAATTGCAGAGGCGTGGGCGATCGTCAAGGACGATATCTCATACCTACCACTTCACCATCAGGTTATTTCGTGGGCGGCAAAGTCCAATGTTGATGTGCCAATCCGTCCAAATAACGAACCTCTATTCCGCTTTGCGACTGTAAACTAAATCTACAGGGACCCCCATCGTATCTGGCAGCGGGGGTCCTTGTCTGCAGGACTCCATTTTGTTCAGCTATTTTCTCAAACGCATTGTGCAATCGGTCGGTGTCATGCTTTGCGTCGCGCTGCTGTCCTTTTCACTATTTAATTTTGTCGGTGATCCTATCAACAACATGGTAGGCGAGGAAACATCAACCGAGGAACGCGCCGAGTTGCGTGAAACGCTGGGATTGAATGATCCCATCCATATCCAGTTTGGACGATTCGTGGCAAACGCCATACAATTCAATTTTGGAAAATCCTATCAGTTGCGGCGTCCGGTTTCGGAGTTAATCGCCGAGCGGATGCCGGCCACTTTGGAACTGGTTATCGCCTCCAGTATCCTGGCGCTTGGTTTTGGGGTTTTGCTGGGTGTCTATACCGGTATCAACCGGACGGGCATTCTAAGCAACTTTATCCTTTTTGTCTCGCTGGCAGGTGTGTCATTGCCCACATTCGTGATCGGCATCCTGCTAATCTATATCTTTGCTGTAATTTTGGGCATTCTGCCGTCCTTTGGACGTGGCGAGGTTGTGCAGATAGGTTTCTGGAGGACAGGCCTTCTGACCGCATCCGGGCTGAAGGCACTGATTCTGCCGTCACTGACCCTGAGCCTGTTTCAGATGACCTATATCATCCGTCTAGTGAGGGCTGAAATCGTGGAAATCCTGCAAACTGATTACATCAAGTTCGCTCGGGCGCGTGGTATTAGTAATCACAGCGTTTATTTCGGTCACGCCCTGCGCAACAGCCTTATACCGGTTGTCACAATTGCAGGAATCAATATTGGCACGCTCGTTGCCTTTTCGATCATCACCGAGACTGTTTTCCAATGGCCAGGAATGGGCTTTTTGTTCATTCAGGCGGTCAAATTTGTTGATATCCCAATTATGTCGGCTTATCTGGTCTTCATCGCGCTGGTGTTCGTTGCTATCAATTTCATCGTCGACATTCTGTATTTCCTGATCGATCCACGGCTGCGAACAAAGAATGAGAACCAAGATGGCTAAACGGACAACAGGCATCGTTGACCGGATCTGGGACAGTGATATTTTTCACAGCTTTATTCATTCACCAACAGCGTTGATCTCAAGCTGTATACTAGTAATTATCCTGCTCACGTCATTTTTTTGTGAGTTCGTCGCGCCACACGATCCCTTCACTCCATCCTCACTGTCATTGATGGACGCCTTTACCCCGCCCTTCTGGGTAGAGGATGGCAATACGGTGTTCCTTTTTGGCACCGACGGACAAGGTCGCGATCTTTTCTCCGCCATTCTTTATGGTACGCGTATATCGCTTATCGTCGGCTTTTCCGCTATACTATTCAGTGTCATATTTGGCGTGTTACTTGGTCTCACAGCTGGTTATTTTGGCGGCCGGTATGAGACAATAATCATGCGTCTTGCCGATGTGCAGCTTACTATTCCAAGCATCCTCATGGCGTTGCTAATCGACGGTGTTGTTCGTGGCCTCATCTCGCGTGAGTTGCATGATGAGGTCGCTATCTTTGTTCTGATCTTTGCTATTGGCATTTCTGAATGGCCACAATTTGCCCGCGTTGCTCGTGGGGCCACGCTAGTTGAAAAGAACAAGGACTATATTTCTGCCGCGCGGATTATTGGCCTGCCCAACGGGATCATCATGTTTAAACATATCCTGCCAAACATTCTGCGACCAATTTTGGTGATCGGCACGATCGGCCTTGCCCTTGCCATTCTGGCAGAGTCAACGCTGAGCTTTCTTGGCGTTGGCGTTCCACCGACAACGCCATCGCTTGGCACGTTGATTCGGCTTGGCAATGATTTTCTTTTTTCAGGTGAATGGTGGATCAGCTTCTTCCCTTCATTCTTCCTTGTCATCCTCGCTTTTTCAATAAACTTGCTCGGCGATTGGATGCGCGACACACTGAACCCAAAGATAAACTGATGGATTTTCTGGAAATCACCAATCTGAATATTTCTTATCTGACACGCCGACTATTGGTTACCGCTGTGCAGGATGTCAGTTTTTCCGTGAAAAAGGGAGAAATTCTGGGCCTTGTAGGTGAGTCAGGGTCTGGCAAGAGCACCATTGGCCGAGCGATTTTGGGGCTGCTAGATGAACCGGGGAAAATTGAGGGAGGCAGCATCCAGCTGGAGAATCTTAATCTGGCAGATCCAGCCACTGAGGTCAGCGCGTTCCGTGGAAAGCGTATTGGTCTCATCTTTCAGGACCCCCAAACGTCGCTTAACCCAGTAATGACTGTTGGCGAGCAGCTTCTTGAGACCATTCAGACACATCTGCAGATTGACGCAGGCGACGCTCGCAAACGCGCCATAGAGCTTTTGGATGATGTTGGCATCATCGATGCCAAAACCCGGTTTGACGATTATCCACATCAGTTTTCAGGGGGCATGCGGCAGCGCGTCGTGATTGCCCTCGCGCTCTGCGCTGACCCGGATATCCTGATCGCAGACGAGCCCACAACAGCGCTTGATGTTTCCATTCAGTCACAGATTCTGGCATTGCTGCAGAAACTGAGATCAGACCGCAATCTTGCTGTCATCCTTATCACTCATGACATGGCCGTAATAAGCGAAATTGCCGACAGGGTGGTGGTGCTTAAGGACGGACGGATTGTCGAAATGGGTTCCCCAGCTGCGGTGCTTGGCAACCCATCTCAAACCTACACAAAAAGGCTTGTCAGTTCGGTCCCGCCGACAGACCGCCGTATTCACCGTTTCCCAATCATGAATTCCGATCAGGGTAGCGCGGCCGACCAAAATCTGAAAATCCTCAACCGCTGGCAACTGCAGAAAAACACGGGCGCATCACTGGTTCGGGTCAAGTCTCTCAGCAAGAGCTTTTCTGATGAAAGTTTCATGCGCATTGCTGCAAAAGAACCCGTTCATGCAGTAAGAGATGTCTCGTTTGAGATCCGAGAGGGCGAGTCTTTTGGACTGGTCGGTGAGAGTGGTAGCGGCAAATCGACCATTGCCAAGATGATCGTCAAATTGATTGAGCCAACCTCCGGCTTGATCTTCTTTGAACAGGATGACATCACCACACTTGAGGGGCCAACGTTGCTTGCCTTTCGCCGCAAAATACAAATGGTCTTTCAGGACCCCTATTCGTCACTGAATGGGCGGATGAAAATCAAAAACATCATTGCCGAGCCAATTCTTCATCATAATTCACAGCTGGGGCAAATGGATATTGATCACTATGTCGACGATCTGCTTGCCGCAGTTGATTTGGCTGCATCGAGCCGAGACCGCTACCCACATGAATTTTCCGGCGGGCAGCGACAGCGCATTTCAATTGCCCGCGCACTGGCAACACAACCAAAACTACTTGTCTGTGATGAGCCAACATCAGCTCTCGATGTCAGCATTCAGGCGCAGATTTTGAACCTGCTGAAGGATCTGCAGGAAAAGCTTGGGCTGACGATCCTGTTTATCAGCCATGATCTGCCCGTGGTACGGCAAATGTGTGACCGCATTGCCGTTTTAAGGGATGGGGCGGTATGTGAAATTGCTAACGCCGAACGACTGTTTGACGCTCCCACGCACAGCTACAGCCGGCATCTTCTCAACTCCATGCCCAAATTTCAGCCCTAAGAGGCCCTATCCCAGCGAGGGATGCAATAGCAGAATCACCGCTGCCGAGCCAGCCATCTGCAGCAGATATAGCCCAACAGACACGCCATGCAGGCGCCCAAAACGAGCCTTTGCCGCATTGTCACCAGTCAACACTAGATCACGCTGAGCATTGATCCTTGGTGTCAGGACAAGCCAATTAACGAGAAAGAAAAGGGCTGATAATAGCGAAATGAGCCGTGCTGGACTCGGTGGTGCCAAGAATGAGGTCAGTGTAGCCATTGTCGCAACAACAAAGCCAAAGGCAAAAATCCTTGGAAACGCGTAGCGGAGAAATTTGCTGACCGACCCGATATCCAGCGATTTCAACGCGGAGGGTGAAATCACTGCGACAAAAAACACCATGAAACCCAGCATGGCGGCGTGAATTAACAGCGTCGCAACAAACATTCATACATCCTCTACAAAATCTTTGTTTGGTCCGATATGGGTAGAGCATTCAGTTGAGAAAAGGGGCAACGGCTACAATAAGCGCACAGCGCCACGCTATGCCACGCCACGCAACGCCATAGCATGCCAATACACTTGACCAGTGCCAGTTTTCTGGCAAAGTTTGAAGACGAAAAAAGGTAATATTCATTAATGCGCAGACTATTTCTAATTGCCCTAATGATGGGTTTTACAATCCCAGCACTCGCCATTGCACCCGATGGCAAAGGGCTGTTCTGCATAGATCAGGCCATTGCCGATGAGACGCCTGACATTGACCTTGTGATTAGTGCCAAATTCATTGCATTCTGGTTTGATTCGGGCCGCGCCCTCACGACGAAATGGCAGCGGCGCAATGACGAGGTTATCCTCCGCTCATCCCCGACAGGCAGCAGCTATGAGACCAGCAGCGATAAAATCGGATGGATTTCCACTGCCCATACAACAGATGGAACCCGCGAGGAAATCTACAGCATTGATCGTAAGACCCTTTTGGCAAAGGGAACAAACCCCAAGCGAACACAAGAATTCACCTGTGAGATTTTATCTAGGGAGAAGCTGTATAAGTTGAAATTAGCTGCAACACGTGATGCGCTGCAGGATCAATATAACGCGAGGCTTGCGGCAAATCAGTTCTAGCTAGTAGATTTGCCAGTAGTCCAACGAGCGTACATTTCGTTGACTGCCTCGCGAGGCGCAGGAGGCTTAAGAAATAAGCCAAAAGAGGGTGAAGATGTATGATTTGGATATCGACAATATTGCAGTCACCTATAAGAAGAATGGCTTTGTCTCGCCAGTCCGGCTGATTTCAGAACAGAATGCAGAACATCATCGCGGTCTTCTAGAAGAAGCGGAAGCCTTCATCGGCAACATGCATTATCGCAGTAAAATCCACACTGTGCATACATCGCCATTAAGGCTGGCCACCCTGTCATGTGTACTGGATATTGTTGAACAGATGATTGGGCCAAACATTCTGCTCTATAATGTCACCTACATCATCAAGGAGCCGAAAAGCCAAACACATGTCAGCTGGCATCAGGATTTGACCTATTGGGGGCTGAGCCATGATGACCAGGTATCAATGTGGCTGGCCCTGTCGCCAGCAACGCTGGAAAGTGGCTGCATGCGCATGATCCCCGGCTCGCATCTGGGTGGGCGAATGGAACATGAAACAACAGAAGACAGCGATAACGTGCTGCTGCAGGGCCAGACGGTCTCTGGAATTAATGAAAGTAACGCACACTTCTGTCCACTTGCACCCGGTGAAGCGACTTTTCATCATGGCTGGACATTGCACGCCTCAATGCCAAACCGGAGCGCGGATCGGCGTATCGGACTCAATGTGCAATATCTGGCAACGCATGTTCGGCAGACAAAACATGACCTGGACACGGCTATGCTGGTAAGGGGACAGGATGATTACGGTCATTTCGAGTCCGACAAGCCTGCCACATCTGACCTCGACCCGGCGGCCATTGCGCATCAGGCTTTTCTAGAGGACCAATATGTCAAAATCGCGGGCAATCAGTACACAGAAAAGTCATCCCCAAAACGACCTTCACTTACGGACATGGCCACCTAAGCAGACCAGCGGTCAAATACCCAGATGTAATTTCGGCTTCCAGAAGGGGCGGAACAGCTCGATCTTTGGACAGCGGTTCATTACCACCTTGAGACCAGCCTCCTCGGCAAGATGCGCGGCGTCATGATTGACCACGCCGATCTGCCCCCACAAAACCTTAGCGCCGATAGCAATTGCTTCTTCGGCAATGCAATAGAGATCTTTGGGTTTTCTGAACACCTCGACCATGTCAACTGGCCGGTCGATAGCAGCGAGATTGGGATAGACCTTAATACCGCGGATTTCCTCAAGACCGGGGCGCGGATTTATCGGAATCATGTCATAGCCAGTTTCATGCAGAACGCGCAGCACGCCATAGCTGAACTTTGTCTTGTCCGGGCTGGCGCCGACCATGGCAATCGTCTTTACCGATTTCAGAATGCCTTGTAGATATTCATCGCTATAGGGTTCGTCATGGTTTAGATGGGTCATTTGTCAGTATCCAGCGGTGTTGCGATATCAGCTTTTAACTCATGCGGGGCAAGTGGGTCGAGGAACGGATTGCGGTAAAGCCTGTCATGACTTTCGACGCCAATCTCCAGCGTACAATCCGATTTGGCCCGCGCCACGCACAAGATCACATAGCCTTCGTTGATCTGTCGGTTGTTGAGAGCCACCTGCCCGCGTTGGTCAATTTCGCCGTCAATGAGTTTGGCCGCACAGGTGATGCAACCGCCGTATTGGCAGCCATACGGAAGATCCACACCCTGCGCCCGCAGCTCATCAAGAAGTGGCTTGCGGCCTTTGACCTGATAGCTATCGTTGTTGCGATTGGAAAGGGTGATTGTCATCATAGCCAGATATCGCTTGTGCAGTCGCCGCCGGGATAGCGGGCCTCATGGCAGCGGCTCGGCCCATTTGGCTCCTTACCAAAATCAACAATAAAGTCCTTGTTGATCTCCATACCGCCATTAACCGGATCACAATCAATCATCACCATAACGCCGCCTTGTTCACGGATTTCGGGATAGAATTGATTATCCCAGGTGCTAAAAAGAGATGTTGTCACATAAAGTCGCCTGCCATCAAGACTAAGTTGGAACATCTGCGGGCCACCAGCCATGGTGACGCCATTGACCACCGGTGCCTTGCCGAGCAACCCACCCATCCAGACCTGGCCGGTCAGTTTTGGGTTATGCGGATCGGAGATGTCATATTGGCGCATGTCGCCATGCAGCCAGTTGTTAAGATAGAGATATCTGTCATCCATTGAAACCAAGATGGCGGACATTACTCCCGGCACCGGTATCGGCCATTCGGGGTGGGCCTCATTCTCAACATCAATGATCTTTTCCCATTGCCATTTGCCAGTATCATTTTTCCACCAATGGATAACGTTGGAGCTAAGCGCCGCCCCACAAAAGCCGTGCGTGCTATTCGGGTCATGGTGAAATTTGACTTCCAATGGCAC
The DNA here is from genome assembly GCA_902578815.1 of uncultured SAR116 cluster alpha proteobacterium. Classification (GTDB taxonomy): domain Bacteria; phylum Pseudomonadota; class Alphaproteobacteria; order Puniceispirillales; family Puniceispirillaceae; genus MED-G116. The sequence continues at coordinate 20,964 of CACHEI010000020.1, forward strand.
AAGACCATCCTCGCCCAGGTAGAAGCTCTCAACAGGTTCTCGCTTTTCAAAATCCCAGAAATGCAGCTCGCGCCCATATTTTAGATGGCCGACCTCCTCCAGATCAAAGCCAGGCATGAATGTATTTGGCGCCGCCCATTCAGATGAGACCATCACATTATGGCGTGGCTGATACCAAAAATCATAGCCAAATTTGATGTCGCCCATCGAATTTTCCCAGCGCCCTAAAATTTCAAAATCCTTGTTCAGACGAAGATAGCCTCCAGGCGCCTCACCTTTGGCGTTGCCTAGAAAAGAAATGATGATCTCGGCACCAAGACAATGCACCGTGTGCGGACCGGAGAGATTAGCCTTTGCCTTGATCTCAGCACCATCAATCACCTTGTGAAGGCACGGCGCACGCGGATCGCTGGCGGTATCAACGACATGGATGTTGTTTGACCGGACTCCAGGAAGAAGTAGATAACGACGGGCCATGCTTGGGTCGTCAAAGCAAGAAGAACAGGCATTCCAGCCCATGTGGTGCAGTTCGTCCCCGATCCCCGGCATCTCAAGCCGGTGAATGACCTTGGAATATGTTAAGCTGTCCGGGTCGACATCAACAGTCGCCAGATAGTCTGGCTTCTGGATACCAGTGCCAGTATAGATTGCAATGGTATAGAGCAAAGTCTCACAGGGTGCCTTGATCGCCTCCGCGGGGCTGGCGTAACCCGGACCACAACATTCCATTTTCTATCCCCCACAATTGCCGTTGAGAGCAGTTGCCCTACAGGCCCATTCTGTCAGCGATTGCCCTGACCCGGTACATTTCACGCAATACCGGTTTTTCAATCAATTTTCCATCAATTACCACAAGACCTGTATCTGCGGCTTCAAATTCATTAATGACCCGCCGCGCCTGGGCAATCTGATCTGCGGCCGGTGTGAACACCTCATTGAGTGCAGCAATCTGTTTGGGATGGATTGAACCCTTGCCGGCAAAGCCAAGCGCACGGGCCTGCTCTGCGGCAACACGCATTCCGTCCGGATCATCAAGATCAAGGTAAGGTACATCAATCACATCCAAGCCCGCCGCCGCCGCCGCATGCACCACCCGTGAGCGCGCATAGAGCAATGGCTCCCACGCTAGCTGGCATCTCAGTTCAGCTGCCATATCAACGCCGCCAAAGAACATCGCGTCGATGCGCGCGCTGCACCCGGCAATATCGTAGGCTGCTTCAAGACCCTCATTTGTTTCAATGATTACATGAAGCCTGGTATCATGCCCAGCCTCAGAAAGCAGCTGATCAAGCATCACTACCTCATCTGGATTGCGGACTTTTGGCATCATCAAAGCAGGCGGCGGCGTATTACTCACCAGAATGGCATTGACATCCTGTATACCAAAACGCTCGCGCATTGAGTTGATCCGCACAATCCGCTCAATGCCGTCATCCGCATGTGGCTCAGCAAATAATGCAAGCGCCTTGCTGCGCGCCTCTGCCTTGTCCTTAGGCGAGATGCCATCCTCCAGCTCAACGCAGACAATATCGGCACCACTGGCCAATGCCTTTGGAAACATGTCCGGGCGCAGGCCAGGCGTGAAAATGAAGCTGCGACGTGGGCGAGTATTTGTGTTTATGGAACTCATGTCTCAATCTCTCTAAATCTCAAATATCTCACCGTGCAAGGGCACACAAGGCATGGCAAATAGTGACCATTACTTCCCGCTGGACGCAACAATCATTTTCACCTATCTCAAAAATCTTACTCTTAGTCAAATTAAAGTACACTCGGTCAGAAAGTATTGTCTGCACTCTGTGATTGTCTTAGTTTTCGCATTTTTTTCTGTAATTAGAGACGATAGCTGACTGGTAATCCTTCTAAACGGTAGGCATAGTTGCTGGCATCAGACAATTTGAAATCGTTGCCAGCCAGGCAACAGAACAATAGGATTCGGAGCAAATGATGGATCTTGCGGATGAAATAGTGATCCCAGCCAGGCGAGATTCTGTTTATGCAAGCCTCAATGATATCGAAATACTGAAAAAATGCATCCCAGGTTGTCAGAAGTTGGTAGCAAAAAGCGAGACCGAACTGGCGGCTACGGTCGTATTGAAAATTGGCCCGATCAAAGCCACCTTCAACGGCGCAGTTTTGCTTGACCAGACACGCGCTCCCCAGTTTTTCAGCCTTAGCGGCCAGGGTGACGGCGGCGTCGCAGGCTTTGCGAAGGGTAAGGCGGATGTCGAGCTTGCAGAGGACGGTGCCACCACAATCCTCAAATACACTGCCAAGGCAGAAACCGGGGGCAAGATTGCCCAGCTTGGTAACCGGCTGATTTATAGCACGGCCAAAAAACTGTCAAAACAGTTCTTCGGTAATTTCCAGGCCGAGATGGTCGGGGATAAGACGGCAGACTAATCTCAAAAAGCCGACTTAACACCTCCACTCAGCTTTCAAACCATCTCAGCTGTAACAGATTCGCCGGTGTATCAACATCGAAATGAATGCTATTATCAGACCAATTCAAGCTGTTTATCGCATTTTTGCTTTCCGCAAAAATAGTGTGCCCGCCCGAGTCACCTGTCAGCGACATCAAACCGTCAAAAAACATACGCCCCCAGATCACCGGATTGCCACGTCTACCATCATAGACAGGCAGTGTAATACGATCTGGCGCATCAGTCAGGCCTAAATGATCCCCTAGTAGCGCCTTAATCAGGTCAGGCTTTATCAGCGGCATATCACCCAACGCAATCAACACTGCAGAGTGCGAACCGGCTTGATAATGACGAACACCGCAGGCCACAGAGGAGGCCTGACCAGACTGATAATCATCATTTTGGATAAAGGTGACTGGTATGTCAGTAAGGACATCGGCAACCTGTGTATGCTCATGGCCAGTGACAATCACCAGGTCATTCAGCCCACCATCCAGAAGTGCCTGCGCTGTTTGCCGAATGATTGGCACACCATCAATTTCTAGCAGTAGCTTGTTCTGCACACCCATTCGCTGCGATTGTCCAGCTGCCAGAATCATCCCGCCAACAGTTGCATTTATCCCCGAGGTTACGAACTCTGAAGATGCATAAGGGTCAAACTTCACCTAAAACTCGCCCCCTTCAGCAGCGCCAAAACTATAGCCAGCCAAATCATTATTCGGAGTCCGACATGCGTTCTTCGGCGATCATCTCAGCAAGAATTGACACCGCAATCTCGCCTGGTGTCAACGCTCCAATATTTAACCCAGCTGGCCCTTTCAGCCGGCGCAAATCATCTGCATCAAAACAGAGCTCATGCAACCGTTTACATCTGTTCGCATGGGTGCGGCGAGACCCAAGACAAGCAATATAATAAGCGTCGCTCGAGAGCGCAGCGTGTAGCCCTTGATCATCAATTTTAGGATCATGCGTCAGTGTAACAACTGCTGTCCTTGCGTCCGGAATAAGGGTTTGCATTGCCTCGTCCGGCCAGGCGGTAACGCAGTCAATCCCGGGAAACCGCTCAGCTGCTGTAAAGGTCGCACGGGGGTCGATAATGGTAACGTCATAGCCAGCCAATTTTGCCATCGGGGCCAAAAACTGGCTTATATGGACACCACCTATAATAAACAGACGCCGCGCTGGCACCTGCACCAAATAAAACATATTTGACACCTCATCAAAGAAACTGATCTCTGGTGTCACTGGTGGTGACGGCAATTGGAACATTCCGGAAGCAACACTCACACAAAGCGTGGCCGAACGTCGAGCCTGCAAGTCCGCGACAAAGCCCGCAAGTATCTCTGGGTTGATCCCTGCCGATCCAATCGGCGACACCAATACAGCGATCTGGCCTCCACAAGACAGGCCCACTTCCCACGCGGTTTCATTTTCAACGCCAAAGTCAAGTCGCGTGCCAATACCAGTCTTGATTGCTTCACTGCCAGCTTCAATCACCGCACCCTCAACGCAGCCACCAGATACCGATCCCTCAATCAACAAATCGTCTCGGATGATCATAACGCTACCAACATGCCGCGGTGATGAACCCCATGTTTTAATGACAAAGGCAAGCGCCACACCGTGACCGGAGGCATGCCACTCAGTAGCATGCGTGATCAGTAAGTTATCTGTCAGATTGCTATCAAACATGGCCCTACTTTCCATCCTAATTCATCGTATTACTAGCCATAAGGTTAATCTAGCGACAGGTTTTGACTAGCTTTGCCTTTTGCAGATGTCTTAACCGCTGTGGCATCCCATAGGCCACTCGTCACATCTCATTATGGATGGCAACAAATGAGATTTGTTGGAAGTTTAATTATCACAAGATATCAATTTTCGGATAAATTAAACATGATGTAAGACATGCTATAAAAGAAAAAACCAATGGGGAAATTAGCGACATGGCCAATGTAAGTTTCACTTTCAACGGCGAATCAATCTCTACGAATGTGCCTGACAATACCTTGCTCGTTGATTTCATCCGCGAGACGCTTGGTAAAACTGGCACTCATATAGGGTGCGACACCAGCCAATGCGGCGCCTGTGTGATCCATATCAATAGGGAGTCAATAAAGTCCTGTTCAATACTGGCGGTTATGGCCAATGGTCAGGACGTCACCTCGATTGAAGGAGTGTCAAATGACGAGGAGATGCACCCAATGCAACAAGCATTTCATGAAAATCATGGTCTGCAATGCGGTTTTTGCACACCAGGCATGGTGATGACCGCAATTGAACTGATAACCAACAACCCAATCGCGAGTGAACAAGAAATCCGCGAGGGTCTCGAGGGCAATATCTGTCGTTGTACCGGTTACCACAACATCGTGAAATCTATCCAAGCAGCCGCAAAGGTCATGGCAGAAAAGTGACACGCCAGCGGGTCAAGCGTGCCATTTAAGGACGCCAATACAAAGCTTCGGAATAGGAATCGATCATGTATCAGACAAAATATGTCAGAGCCACAGACACGAATGATGCGGTGACAAAGCTGAACGATGAAGGAAAACTTCTTGCCGGTGGAATGACATTGATCCCTACCATGAAACAACGTCTTGCTAGCCCCAAAACGCTTGTTGATCTTGCTGATTGCGGCCTTGCTGGAATTGAGGATCTTGGCAACAACCTCAGGATTGGAGCGATGACGCGTCATGTCGACGTCGAAACATCCAACTCTGTGATGGAGGGTATCCCGGCGCTAGCAGCGCTAGCGGCAAAAATTGGTGACCGGCAAGTGCGCAATCGTGGCACCATTGGCGGATCAATTGCCAATAATGACCCATCAGCATGCTATCCGTCGGCTGTCCTCGCGCTTGATGCGACAATCCACACCAACAGTCGTGATATTGCCGCTGATGATTTCTTTGTAGGCATGTTTGAAACGGCACTGGAAGAAGATGAGATCATAACTGCGATCAGCTTTCCAAAACCATCCGCCGCCGCCTATTCCAAATTCCCCAACCCGGCGTCACGCTATGCCATGGTTGGTGTCTTTGTCGCCAAGGGGGACACGGTTCGCGTTGCCGTTACCGGTGCAGGTGAAGATGGTGTTTTTCGCCACGAGGGGCTTGAGACAGCACTTGTTCGCTCATTTGCGCCAGAGGCCATCGAAGCTGTCACTGTTAGCAGTGATGAACTGATCAGTGACATTCACGCGCCAGGTGATTACAGAGCCCATCTCGTCAAGGAAATGACGAAGAGGGCTGTTGCGGCATGTAGCTAGCTATTTATGGCATCTAATGAAAAAGGTGGCAAAGTCGCCCGTTTTTACATCTGGATAAGGAAGTTTGGAAGCCAAACGAGCATGGCAATTGGTACGCCTTGGCGCCATTTTCTGGCATACGCTTCCATTTACCCGATGCCAGAGTGATTTTTTTGTTGAAGTGGCGGTCAAGTGACGGTCAACTAATCGTTAATTAGCGTTATTAGAAAATAATATCTCCGTTCTGTTTGGCAGGTTTTGATGAGAGTCATATTTCATGGTGTCCGCGGGTCTATTCCGGCATCTGGTATTGAATTTTCTAGGTATGGTGGGCACACAACATGCACAGAAATCATGACCGATACCGCGCAGATCATCCTTGATGCTGGAAGTGGATTCCAGAATGTCACTCTTGCTAATGACCGGCCAATTGTTATTTTGGTGAGCCATTTCCACCATGATCACATTCAGGGACTTGGCTTCAACCCACGCCTCTTTTCCAAGCAGTCTGAAATTTTTATATGCTCTGCGCTGTGTTCGAAAGACTCCACGCAGAGTTACATCCAGCAATATTATAACGGCACATATTTTCCAATAGATTTGCTATCTGAAATTTCCAAATTGGAGATTGTGTCTTTTAACGAGCTAAAGTCAATTTTTGCCCGCGATTTAACGATTGAGAGTTATAACTTGAGCCATCCAGGCGGATCTGCCGCCTACAGCATCACAACTTCAACAGCCAAATTGTGCTGCCTGCTCGACAATGAATATAGGGAGGACCAATTCCAAAGTCTGAGTACATTCATCGATGAAGCCAATTTGACGATCTGGGATGGTATGTTCACGGCAGATGAATTACAGCAGTACCGGGGTTGGGGACATTCATCCATGGAGCAGGGCGAGGCGTTTCTGGAAAGGTCCAATTGCAAACGCCTTGCAATTACGCATCACGCGCCCTACCGAACGGATATCCAATTAGACGCAATGCAGCAGAGTTTCAAAGACACTGCGATATTCATCGCGAGGGAAAAACAGGTCGAGATTTATGATTGAGGGTCAGGACGGTGCAAAAGCAAAAATTGAAGCAACACCAAACGATTTTCAAAGCCGGTGATGCAGCTGGTACAGTCTTTCTTATTGTGCGTGGGTCCGTTGGCATTTTTCTACCCACTAACGATACGAAGGAACCAGATTTCATCATCGGGGAAAACGAGATTTTTGGTGAAATGGGTGTGATTGATGATGAACTTCGTATGGCTGACGCCAAATGCCTCACAGAATGTGATGTCATTTCGGTCACAAAAGACGAGTTTAACAAATACCTCAATGAGTCAAACATCTTTGTCCGCGGTGTAGTTGGAATTCTATCCGACAGATTGAGAAAAATCCAAAAACCAGCCAGATAGTGCCGCCAGAATGGTCATTCCACTCGCCAGAAATTTTAAGGCGAGTTGACGCGATCCCACCATTTATCATTTGCCGGCAAATTGGAGACATCAACCAACTGCCCCAACAGCGGGGTCAGCACATTTACATTCTTTTTTGCCGCCTCGGCGAGTACACGCACTGGTGGTTCAAACCAATCATGCATTGATAATGTAAACATGCCCCAATGAATTGGAACCAAAAGTTGACCCTCCATATCCAGAACTGCTTGCACGGCTTCCTCAGGCATATTGTGTACATGCTGCCACCGCTTGTTGTATTGACCCGAGTCCATGAACACCAGATCAACAGACCCGTAGCGTTCAGCAATCTGCCGGTAATGACTAGCATAGCCAGAATCACCACTGAAATAGACCGATTGGTCCAGTGATTTGATCAACCATGACGCCCATAGCGATCTCTTTTCCTTGTATGGCCCCATACGCCCAGAAAAATGCTGCGACGGTGTACAGATCAGATTCAATCCACCAATCTGAGTATTTTCCCACCAGTCAAGCTCAGTAATTTTTGCTGCTGAAACGCCCCAATGTTCGAGATGTGCACCCAACCCCAAGGGAACAACAAAGCTGATGTCATCTTCACGCAACTGCTTTATTGTTTTCATATCAAGATGGTCATAATGATCATGTGAGACCACAACAATATCGATTTTAGGCAGTGACGCGAGGTCAATCACTGGTGGCTGAAACCGTGTCACAACAAAACTCAAAGGTGACGCAGCGTTGGAGAATATAGGATCGAATAGGATGACATTGCCCCCGATTGACATAAGGATTGTTGAATGGCCAAGCCAGACAAATTTTATGGTGTCTGAACTTTCATGAAAATCATCAGGCAATGGAGTTTTGCTCTCCGGCAATAGACCATCAGGCCGTGTCTGATTATTGTTGAAGAAGAAATTATTGTTCCAATTCTCCCCCGGATTATCCCAGAATCCAGGTCCTGACAGAACGGCATCCTGCTCCAGATTGACAAATTTATCATCGGCCAGATTATAATTTTTAGATTGCTGTATTCGCAGATAGCTTTCGCCAGTCGGCAATGCGCCGAATTGCTCGCATCCTGACAGAGGAATGAAAAAACCAAACAGGCCAGCTATCAGGACAAAGATTGCGCGGCGCAAATTCTTTGCTTTCTTTGTTCTGCGTCGATACACCATTACTCTACCTACTTTTATGAACTAACTTTGCATCAATCACTTTGTTTCAAGCCTCTCAACCCAGTCCCAGGTCTTGGGATCCCAGCCCTCCTCGAGCAGCCTGTTGCAACGCTCCACATACAAACTCGCAACATTATCATTTTCACCATGTCTCAGGATAACCGCAAACAGGTCGCGGGCCTCCGCAAATTTCTGGCCTTTATATAAAGACATGGCTTTTTTGAATTTCGCTAGATCATCGCGTTTCAATCTTGCAAGCTTTGGGGGCTCCCCATTGATCACTTCAAAAATTCTGACTGGTGTGTCCTTGCCCTTTACCACTACGCTGTCGATTTCACGACAGGTAATTTTGGCCGTGTCCAACTGCCGGTAGGTATGTTCAGAAATAATGATTTTGGACCCGTAACGCTTCGTAAGTGCTTCAAGCCTTGAAGCAAGATTAACAGCATCGCTAATGACCGACCCCTCCATCCGATCTGCCTCACCAAGCGTTCCAAGCATCATCCGGCCCGTGTTAATTCCGACACCAATATCGATTATTGGTGCGCCAGCTTGGTTCTGCTCTTCGTTGTAGCGATCAAGTTCCTTTTGCATTTCCACCGCGGCGAGGACAGCGTCTGTCACCGACTCTGGAAACAAAGCCATCACACCATCACCCATGAATTTGTCGATATAGCCGTTACGACTCCTGATGATAGGACCCATGCGGCTTAGATAGGCATTCACAAAAGCAAAGTTTTCACCCGGTGACATGGCCTCGGAAAGGGCAGTAAAGGATCTGATGTCAGAGAACAATATACTCATCTCAACATCAACTTGATCACCCAGCTTTACATCAAGGATACTCGTCCTGCCGAGATTCTTCAGCAACTGTGGCGGTACGAAACGCTGATAGGCCTCTGTAAGACTTATCTGCTGTGTCAGTGCGAGATTTTTCATGTCATTAAACTGCTGTGCCACAGCAAAACCAAAGGTAATGAACATTGCCAACATCAAAAATCCTACAACAGCCGAAATCACCATCCAGGCTTGCCAGGAAAACCCAAAAGCAAAATAAGTTACTGCGGTAATGGGCACAGCAAGGAATGGTAGTGAGAAGGAAATCATCAGAAATTTCGCGTAATTGCTGCCGCGTCGCCACAAGACTAAAGACAATATTGCCGAACCGAGCAGTAGAAGCAAAAACGGCGGGATCAAATATCTCAGCTTTATAATACCTGGGCCAGCACGATCGGGGGGATATGCCACCAAATCAAGATAGGGCGCACTTGGATAGGTTAATGAGGAACCAACATTCAAAACCACCATCAGCAAATAAAAGGCGATACCTGCCAGAAAGACCCAGTTGAGGATGGGAAAATTGCGACGCAAATCAAGAGAGCGACGAAAGAACTGGAGGAGAAACACAAAGAGTAGTGAGATTGACGCCATATCCATCTCAACATTGGCTAGCCACAACGGCGGCTGGATCAAAGATGACAGCGACAAATACAGGCAACAATGGACAGAAATCTGAAACAGGCTTGCCGATAGCCACAGATAACTTCCACGCCCCACCACGAACATAAACAAATAGTATAGGCCGAAAGCAGAAGCGATTGCGACAACGGCAAGGTTGGTCGCGATCCGGAAAAACTCGAGCAGACGAATGTCGTTCCATTTACCGATTGTTATCCGATCAAGCCCATCAACCTTGCTGTAATATCTGTCAAATGGTCTGCTGCGAAAGAAATTATAGATCGTAGTGATTTCACCCTGCGGCATCGTGACAAGATAATGGGCATTAATTCTGCCTTCATCGATCCAGCTACCCCCGTTTCCTGACCAGTAAAGATATTCATCGACGCCGTAGCTGTGCCGGGCAAATATTCGCTTTTCTTTATTGAAATTATGCTTGATCCCAATGTCATCCGTGGGGAGCGTGTTCTTAATCCGCAAACGGACCCAATAACCCTCAACAAGAGACTGGTCCGCAATTAGTTTTGGCGCCCACTCAGCCTTTTCCAGAAACTCAAAATCTGCTGTCTCATCAGCCCCTTCAAGGAATTCAAGATGGGCTGTCGGTACTGTTGCTGGGCCACCTGGCGGGATGATAAAAACAGGAGCGGAAAAATCACCGCCAGAAGCACTGGCTTGAGTGGCAAACATTAGAAAATAGACAAGAAAAACGCAGATAGCCCTCAGACCATTTATCAAAAGATTTTTCCTGACATTTTAAAAATTACTCCAGCAAACTTCAAAAATTTCACAATTTTCGGCTACCAACGTCAATACCCACTATAAAATAACATGACTTCATCGGCTAAGCCATGTCAGCATATTTAAAAACGCGAAGTGAAGGAAAGAGACGCAATGCCAACCACCCCAAACTTTAAGATTCCTGATCTTGCTCAGATGGCTGCAAAAATTGCCGCACTGGTGATACCGGGAAAGATTTTGACCGTGGCCATAGCTGGCCCACCGGGTAGCGGCAAATCCACTCTCGCCAACGATCTGTCAAGACGTCTCGGACCGTCCTGCTGCCTGGTTCCAATGGATGGCTTTCATCTTGATAATGCAACCCTGTCTGCGCAGGGTTTGCTTTCGGTCAAAGGCGCACCCGAAACATTCGATCTAGCCGGTTTTGAAAAACTGATTGAGTCTCTGCAGGCTGGCAGGGCGAAACACTTTCCTACCTTTGACCGGAGCTTGGACAGCGTGATTGAAAATGGAGAAACTGTGCCAGATGATTTATCCGTCCTTCTATTCGAGGGCAATTACCTATTATTTGACGAACCAGGCTGGGCTAGGCTGGCTAATAGATGGGACGCCTCTATTTGGCTTGATGTGCAAGGCGAAATCTTAGAGACCCGATTGATCGAGAGATGGTTGGATCAAGGCATGCCGGCAAAAGAAGCAAGAGAACGGGCGCAGATGAATGACCTTGTAAACGCCCGGCGCGTCGTCGACAAGGCATTGCCAGCCACATGGAGCATATCTCAGTGAGCGTTGGCAAACCTAACAGGCCACCTTCCCAGGCCAGCGGGCACTATGATCGCAGCAGTCAAATCGCGTTTCACGTTAGAACACTTTACAAGAGGGCGAGGGTAGCACCCAACGATTTGGAGAATTAGAATGATTGCTGTGGGCGGTGAAAATCTGATAGACCTTGTCGCAAAAAATGAGAACGACGGCGAAAGGCTAGAATTTATCGCAGCAGAAGGCGGCGGACCATTTAATGTCGCTATAGCGGCTGGCAGGCTGGGTGTTGATGTTTCCTACCTCACACCAATCTCAACCGACAGGTTTGGTGATCTCCTAAGTGAACGACTACTCCAAAGCAATGTCACCATTACCGGTGCGCGGGTGAAGCAGCCCACCTCTCTTGCTGTCGTGTCAGTCAATGCCAATGGGGGTCCCTCCTATAGCTTTTATCGGCACGGTACGGCAGAGCGTCAGGTAACCCCAGAAACGCTGGTCGCCGCATTACCGAGGGAAACAGCCATCTTTCATGTTGGCGGCCTTGCTCTCATTGACGGGGAGGATGCCGAGGCATGGAAACAGCATTTCAACACTTGCAAGGCCAACACCATTCTCACATCACTCGATCCTAATGTGCGGCCGGCCCTCGTCAGCAACCGGGACGCCTATGTCAATCGGTTGCGCCAGATGATGAAAAATGCTGACATCATGAAGCTGAGTAATGAGGACCTTGTTTGGCTCTATCCGGGCCGGTCGCTTGAACAAGCGCTGGCCGAGTGCCGGGCTGATTGCAGTGCCGCGCTATTTATCCTTACCCTTGGAGCAGATGGTTCACGTGGTTTCGTTGAAGCTGGCGACATACATGTGCCCGCAGCAAAGACACATTACATTACCGATACCGTTGGCGCAGGTGACACATTCATGGCCAGCATTCTAGCGTGGATCATTGAGACAGGACGAAATGATCTGCAAAGTCTCAGCAAAACAGATATCAGATCGCTGGCGGCATCATTGGAAAGGGCGGCCAAGGCAGCTGCGCTAAATTGCGAGCAGAGGGGGTGCAACCCACCATGGCGAGACCAACTTGAAAGCTGTGGATATCAAAACCCTTAGGGTGTTGTGTTTGCATAGCGCTCTAATGCAAGACATCAGAAAAGACGTGCGGCTTACAACTATACCACTATCTATTCGGATTATGGCTTTTTGTTTCCTTTAATTCTGTATATTTGGGAGTATACGGACCATGACTGCGGGCCACAGAACTTAAAAAAGCCCCACAACCCAGAGGGTTGCGAGGCTTTACATGTTGTTTTTATGACATATTGATAGCTGTGGCAGGATTTACTCAAGGCCCTACAATTAAGGTATGGGTATGTAATTGATGCATAGGCATAATTAGAACGTAGGACATTCAGGTTATTAGCCTACGATCCAATCACTCTTCATTTTGACATCAACTCAGAGGAACGCTTTTGGTTGGCCACAACTTTTTCCCTTTCAGCTTGGATTCTCGCACGCCGATCCGCAATACCATCTCCTGTATCCAAAATTTGCTTAGTCTCAGCCTCTATTTGTTGCAATGCCATCTTCGCACCTTGTTCTGCAACATGTGCTTGCTCTAAGAGCGTTTCCAACCGGCCGGCATTATCATTCACAAGTTCTGAATTGCTATCTGAATTCGCCGTTTTGATGGTGTTGAGGATTTTGCCATCAATCCATTCCGCATTTTCTGACACCATTTCTGAACCTTGATCCGCCAGCATTTCATTGGAGTCGGCTACTAATTTATTCAATGATATAAGCAATTCATTAACTGCGGACATTTGACTTGCCACTTCACGTAACTTTTCATTTAAAGAGAATTTATTTTCTAGAAGGTCAATTCGCAGCTTATTTGCCATCGCAGATTTGAAATTTTGTTCAATATCAGTCTTTGCTTCTAGGGCATCAACCATCAGCATACGACAACGATATAAATCCTCAATATTATCCACTGCAATAGCACGGTTACCATTGAACGCGGCACTGAAGTTACGACTTAAAAGAGCGCGATTTTCTTCAATATCTGCAATAACAAGCATAGATTCTGCATAGGCTGTCGATGCTTGGCACTCGAGCTCAAAAATATGACGCTTATTCTTGCGAATGCTTTTTTTATTCAGATCAACCTGTTTATTTGATTTTGTCATAGCGTCACCTACTCTTTAGACTGTCAGCCCTTAGCTGTATCAGTTTCTACAGCATCATTTTCTGGAAGCCAAAAACGTGTTGAATGACTTAGCTTGTTTAATCTAATCATGCCAATATTTGGTTTGTCCAAACCACAAAAGTGAAAAATAAAATCAAAAATATTTTCTGCTTGATCGGCGGAAACAACGACAAAAAACTCTTCTACGTCAAAGGAGTCAGCGACACCAGATACAGTTTTTTTGCCAATAGGGGTACCCGCTACGTTATGAAAAAAAACCTCATTAATACCCCTCGACATCAATTCTGGAATCAGCGTATCTGTTCCTCCCTGATACAAAATACCAGAAATCAACCAAGTATAGTCCAGATATTCAAAACGCTGCTTTTCTGTCTCAATCAGAGCCTTTGCCATATCAGCGATCCGTATATTTTGCGAGAATTGCCGGTGGAACATAAGTCGCAGCTTGCATCAAAGGAGTTGCGTACATAAACCCCATACCTGGGATATCTAATTTGCCAGCAAGGAAGACGCGCTCGAATATACGGTCAACTTCGTCACTCGAAACCATAACGCTTACAACGTCACGTTCGGCATCTACTGCCACACCTACTGCCCCAAGCCGCTCCCTTATACCTACACCCATGGCTGAGTGAAGGGTTGCACCCTGAATGCCCACCTCTAATAATGCATCAGTAATAACTTCTCCAAGGCCACTCTGGACTACCGCTGTAATCAAAGTCGCTTCTGTTAGAGTAGTGAACGTACGTTTCATTTGCTCAACCCCCTTCAAAGGTTTCAGTTTGAGCAAGTTCCCGGGCAGTTTTTTGCTCTTCGCGCTTAACCTTAAATTGGACATAAATACCGAGCGTTAAAACTGCAACGATAGGACAAATGGATGCGGCCGCTAATATGCCAAAACCCTCAGTGGAACCAAGTGCATTACCGAAACCTAGTCCCATTGCAAGCACTAACGGCACAGTCACTGGCCCAGTTGTCACACCTGCAGAATCCCATCCAACATTCACGAATTCCTCGGTGGACAACAAAGTGAGAAAAAGACCTAAAGTGTAACCAGGAATCAGGATATACATAATATGGAAATCAAAAATTAGTTTCAAAACCCCCAACATAATGCCCGTGGCAACTCCGAAGGAGACAGCACCCATTAGCATAGATTTTTTAAATGCCCCGTTTGTTAGGTTTTGCACGGTCATACCCAGCGCGTTTAAAGCAGGCTCTGCCAGCGTTGCACCCATCCCCAATATCCAAGCAAAAAGTGTAGCTATACCTATACCAACCGAGACACTGTAAAGCGGGCTGGCTTCAACGGAATTAATTGCAGTAAATGCAGCCGCAATTAGACCTCCAGATTGATCCCCAAGCTTTGCAAGCCCATAAGTCAGGCCAACGTTAAAAATACACATCCCTGTAACCGCAAGAAAAATACCATAATAAGTTATACTGGCGTTTTTCATTCTTTCCCGAAGGATTACAATCAAAACAATTGCCAAAAAAATCACTAACGGCACGATGGCACGCACCCCTAATAGTATCTCAGTCCAAGGGGTCGTCTCATGCCACTGCGTTTTTGCTGATGCCATTGCAGATGCCGCCTTTATCTCAGAGGCTTTTTCTATTATCACATCTGCGGGCACAGTGTATGCGGTGTAAAAGCTCAATATCAAAACACCAAGTATTGGAAACACAGAAGCGAGCGTGACAATACCAAATCCAGAGAGCGAAGAGTCAGCACCCTTGCCTGCCGCAGCAGCGACCCCTATACCCAGAGCCAATACTAAAGGTACTGTTACAGGACCCGTCGTAACAGCGCCACAATCCCATGCCAAGCCTACTATTTTAGACAGCTCTGGATCTAAAAATGCAATTACGCTGAGCACCAAGGTCGGGGTAAGACTCAGAAAAATTAAAGGCTTTAGGCTCCAACCTCGAAGAAAGCGAACTGTTCCCAAAACAGCAGCCAAACCTACTCCCAAACCAACAAGCAATACAGTTGTGCCTGACCTGTCATTCAGCAGCGTGTATAAATAGGGTGCTTTTTCAGGGTCGACGATTGAACCGGCAACTTGCAACGCACCAATAGCAGGCTCCGCAAACGTAACACCAACACCCAACAAAAATGCAATAAATAATACTCCAAATAGTGGCAACTTTCTTGGCAAAGTATTGCCAATGATCTCGCCGAAGGGCATCAAACCTAATTTTAACCCTTCCATGAACATCATCAAACCGATCATTACTGCGAGTAAGCCACCAGCAATGATAGTTGCATCCATTACAGGGGTTTGAAGAACCAAATATTGGAACAGGCCAAGGTAGACTGCCAATGGCACCACTGCACGTGCTTGGTCCATAAATCGAGTGGAAAGGTAGGGTTGGAGTATTTTCAAGATGTCGCCACCGCCGAGCTTCATCTTTGGCACGGGTTGCGGAAACTCATTCCCATGACGATCAAAAAGAGGCTGTGGCATTAACTCCGCTAGCGGCACACGTTGGCTATCCACCGACATCGCCTGGATAAAATCACCGAATCGCAAAGTTTTTCTGCGGGACATCGCTACACCCACAATATTCAACCACACCGTCTAACAGCTAATCACACTGCAATAGGTTCAGCAACTATTCTATTTTTGTCTCACCGACTTACTGTTAACGATATGAAAAATGTAGCACCATTCTTTCTTCAAAAGATATTTTCTCAAAGGTTCAATCACTTAACGCAATAGAAATGGCAAAACTGCAAGCTTAAGCCAAGCAAATCAAAGAATGTTAGATGATAGAGTAAAAAAAACCACCAACGCAAAAATGTTCAGTTGAATAAGGAAAAGCTTTTTTAGCTCAAAACCTAGGCGTTCCAACTAGTCTTGTCTGCTTTAGGTCTAAACTCATCAACAAACGTACCATTTGCAAGGAAGTAAACCTGCTCCGCAATGCCTGTCGCATAATCCCCTATGCGCTCAAAATTTTTGGCAATGAAAAGCAAATGCACGTTAGCCACTATCTGATCGGGGTTATTCTGCGCAGATTTCACCACATCTCGGTGAAGTTTGGTGTGCAGCTTGTCAACCTTGACGTCACCGTTGCGGACCTTGATTGCCATTTCCGCGTCAACATTGTCGAAGGCGGCCATCACATCAACCAACATTTCGCAAGTAAGCTCAGCCATCTGTTGCAGATTTGTAACAGGAACAGCCTCGGGACCCTCGGCCAGGATAACCTTTGTTCGGTTCGCCGTATTACGCGCGTAATCACCCATTCTCTCAAGAATGGTAGCAATTTTCTGGATGACCAGAACGCGGCGCAAATCCTCTGCCAGCGGCGCTCGCAACGCGATAACCTGAACCCCTTGTTCGATAATTTCAC
Organism: uncultured SAR116 cluster alpha proteobacterium; assembly: GCA_902578815.1. Lineage (GTDB taxonomy): Bacteria > Pseudomonadota > Alphaproteobacteria > Puniceispirillales > Puniceispirillaceae > MED-G116. The sequence continues at coordinate 37,772 of CACHEI010000020.1, forward strand.
TTTCCAGTTTATCAACTTTTTTATCGCGCCTTATCAGCTTATCAAGCCCTTTATCTTCAAGCGTTGATAGTGACTGTGTTACGGCCTTAAGCTGACGTTCAACAAGATTCGCCAGACTCCTTACTTTTTCAGACATCTCATAGAGGTCCTGATCAAAGGCCGAGCTGGTGTGTGGCGAGCTTTCCATTTGTTCCTTCCCGCATTAATTGTGGTCAACAATCTATTTTGTATACTTCATAAAATCTAACCAAAACGGCCAGTGATGTAACTATTTGTGAGTTCATGATGCGGATTGGTAAAAATCTCAGACGTCCCCCCAACTTCTACCAACCGGCCAAGATGAAAATAAGCTGTTCTGTTGGAAACCCGGGCTGCCTGTTGCATTGAATGCGTCACAATAACAATTGTGAATTCTTCACGTAACTCAAATATCAACTCTTCGATTCGTGCAGTCGCAATTGGGTCCAGTGCTGAGCATGGCTCATCCATTAAGATAACTTCGGGTGACACTGCTATTGCTCTGGCGATGCACAAACGCTGCTGCTGACCACCCGAAAGGCTTGTGCCAGATTGGTCCAAGCGATTGGCAACCTCCCCCCACAGCCCTGCTCGACGAAGCGACGCTTCCACAATGCTATCGAGCTCATCCTTATGTCCCGCTAGACCATGAATTCTTGGGCCGTAGGCAACATTGTCATAGATGCTTTTTGGGAAAGGATTTGGCTTTTGAAAAACCATACCAACACGGGCACGCAACGGAACAACATCTATATGAGGATCGTAGATATTCTGATCATCCAGCTTGATCTGGCCTTCCACCCTACAGCTCTCGATTGTGTCATTCATCCGGTTCAGACAGCGCAGGAAAGTTGACTTTCCACAGCCCGAAGGACCGATGAGGGAAATAACCTGCTTTTCAGCAATATCCAGCGTCACATTGTCAATCGCCATTTTGTCACCGTAGAACACATTTACGTTTCTTGTTGTCATTCTCGGCGTGTCAACATAAACCTCACCGACAGTGAGGCTGGGCAATTTGGAAGCCTCCATTTCAATTGGTGCTCTCACAATGTCCATTTTTTCGTTTCCGCCTTTTTTTATATCGCGTCAGAGGCTACCACCGACGCTCAAGCCTACTTCTGATAAAAATTGCAATAGCATTCATGGAGATAAGAAAAACTAACAACACAATAATTGCCGCACTTGTCTTGTGAATGAACATTCTCTCCGCAAAGTCCGCCCACATGAAAATCTGCACAGGTAACACGGTTCCAGGATCCGTCACGCTACCAGGAATATCGACAATAAATGCAACCATGCCGATCATCAACAAGGGCGCCGTCTCACCCAGTGCTTGCGCCATTCCGATGATTGTGCCGGTTAGCATCCCGGGCATTGCTAGGGGAAGCACGTGATGCATCACAGTTTGCAACTTCGAAGCCCCCACACCGAATGCGGCATCCCGAATGCTCGGCGGCACGGCTCTAATTGCCGCGCGAGATGAAATAATAATTGTGGGCAACGTCATGAGTGCTAAAACGACACCACCTATGAGAGGTATCGAACGCGGCATGCCAAAAATACTAATGAAAACAGCGAGACCCAAAATACCAAAAACCACCGATGGCACTGCAGCAAGATTGTTGATGTTTACTTCAATGAGTTCAGTGATTCGATTCTTTGGCGCGAATTCTTCGAGGTATATGGCAGTAGCAACACCCATCGGGAATGCCAGAACCAAACACACAGCGAGGGTTAGCATCGAGCCAATAAAAGCGCCTTTTATGCCAGCAATCTCTGGGTCTCGTGATGCGCTGCCAAAAATCAGATAATCACTAAAATCATAGCTAATCAGATTCAACTTCTGAAGCTTGTTGATAAATTCAATCTGCTTGTCACTAATCCTTCTGTCTTTCTCGGGAACAGCGCTTGAAATATAACCCCTCAGAAAGGAGTCAGCATCATCATCAAGAGCAAATTTCATTGCGACTGTCTGTCCAACCAACGCTGGATTTTTGATTATAGCTTTGCGTAAGCGTTGCTCGGCGCCTTTAGAGATAAGCTTTCCTGCAGCCTTGCGACCCGAACGACCCTCAGCACCAGTCACTTTGTAGAGCGCACTTCGGATGATACCCCTGGCATCACCATCATAGAGCGATTGAACAGATAGATCGCCATCTGGATCAATCTTTTCCTGATCAATCACGACTTCAAGTGTCACGTAGTATTGAAAAAAGCCTGGTATTCCCTTTGTAAAAATTGAGACAAAGAGGGTCACGAGAAATGCCAACGCAAGGCCTATAGCAATTCGCCCATAGATACGAAACCGTCTCTCCCTAGCGCGTCTCGCAGCAAGGCTTGCGTTTACACGTGAAATCGCCACGTGGGGTGTAATAATGCCTTTCTGTGGCTCACTCATATTGTTCTCTGTATTTTTTCACAATCTGCAACGCACCAAAATTCAAACCCAATGTAATTACGATCAAGGTCAACGCGAGCGCAAAGGCTGACAATGTTTTTGCTGACTCGAATTCTTGGTCACCAACTAGAATGGTAACTATTTGAGAGGTAACAGTGGTAACGGCGTCAAGTGGGTTCAAGGACAGGTTGGCTGCCAGGCCAGCTGCCATCACCACGATCATAGTTTCGCCAACAGCTCGCGAAACCGCCAGCAGAACTGAGGCAACCACCCCCGGCAATGCGGCGGGCAATACTACTCTGCGGATCGTCTCGCTCTTTGTGCTGCCTAACCCATAAGCAGCATCTCTCAATGATTGGGGCACCGCGTTGATTACATCATCTGACAGTGAAGAGACAAAAGGAATGATCATGATACCCATCACCAAACCTGCAGCTAGCGCGGATTCTGAGGCAACATCAAGGCCAAGGCTCATGCCGGTCGATCGAATAAAAGGTGCCACAGTAAGCGCTGCAAAGAACCCATAAACAACCGTAGGAACCCCCGCGAGTATCTCCAGCAGTGGCTTTACAACTGAGCGCGAGCGACTGGAAGCATATTCGGAGAGGTAGATCGCGCTGAATAAACCCACTGGCACAGCAACTGACAAAGCAACAATCGAGATTAGAAATGTACCTACAAACAGCGGAATGGAGCCATAAGTGGCGAGACCCATCTGTCCAGACCCAGCGCGCTCAGCGCCCTCAAATTGTGGATTCCAAGTAAGGCCAAAAAGGAACTCAGTAAATGGAACCAGGGCAAAGAAACGAAGAGACTCAAAGACCACTGAAAAAACTATGCCAATTGTCGTCAGGATGGCTATTGCAGAACTGGACGCCAAAATCAAAATGATGATTCGCTCCACTGCGTTGCGGGAACGAAAATTTGGGCCCAATTTTAAAAAGCCGAAGAGACCAACAATGAGGCAAAGACTTATTACTGAAACGGCTTTCAATATCATAGACGTCGACAGCCAACCTTGCCAAGCCTCTGCAGCTTGATATACCCACTTAGGTTGCTCTCCGAAATTAATGCCATCAACCACATTTTCGATTTGGGCAAGAACGATAGTTTTTTGGAAATCTTCTGCCGTTGATACTGTTTCTGGAACAAATTCGAGTGCTAATCGTTGAAAAACCAAATCATCGCCAAGTGACAACGCAACCAAAAGAAGCGATGAAGGTATAAAGGCGAGAAGCGCAGCGTAAAGACCTGAATATTGGGGTCGCGAATGGTAACGAATGCCGCTGGATGTCGAATCATTGTTAAGCCTACTACCAACAAAAAAGTAGACTAGCGATATCAAGAGGACTACCAAAGCGATAACTGGAGTAGACACTTAAAT
>CACHEI010000021.1 GCA_902578815.1 uncultured SAR116 cluster alpha proteobacterium
GTCTGTTTCCTAATCAAGCTTGTCTTGTGCTTCAGTAAATGCCACGACTAATGATTTGATAGTCTTTCCAGAATCTGGGTCATACCGGCATTTCATCGACTTAGTGCAAAAGCCGTTCGCGTCATTATAGGCAGCCACTAATGTTTGGTTGGCGCCTTTGTAAACACAAATTTGCTTTCCTTTATATACTTTGCGGGATGCTAGTCTACACTCTGTCATACGAGGGGCTTCCAACATGCCATTCCAAACTTTTTGCATTTTTTCAAAGCCAAGGCCGAGACCACTTTTCCAATCAACGGCAGACGCCGAGCTCGGAATGACAATAATTAGCATTAATGCGTAAACCACGGCAGAAATTTTTAACATAGTTATAACCTATGAGACGTAGTGTTATCCCCCACAACTACATATTCACATTTCGGGTCGCTCGGCTGGACTCAAACCGGCACCGAGCGACTAGCTGTACATACCTCATCTCCGACAAATCACCATAGGGTTAATATTAAGCCTTTGCGCTGCAAAATTTGCATCGCTTTGCTAGTAGAACACAACGATCAATCGGAAAAAGAAGCTGAGCTTGCCCTCCTGCCTATGCCAAAGCTTGGTTCAAGTTTTTATGCTTGATCACCACCATTTTCTCTCCGTAGCCAAAAATTAAACGGGATGCTGCTGTGCTGTTTCGAAAACTCCAACGGTGACAAAAACACCACAAATTAAAATTGTGTGAAACGCACTGACGCCAAAAACCAAGATGGATCCTATCCACCACGAGAGAACAGTGCACCAAATCCACGCCAGCATTTGCATGACAAGGTGGCGTGTCGCGGTGTCTGGTATGCAAGCCGGCGGGTTGTGGCGGCTAACCATCACTAAATAATAACGCTTAATCATCGCGGTTTGCCGTCCTTTTTGCATGTCTGATTGCACCGGTAGGCATTGTAAATAGGTATGAGCAACATGAATGCCAAGTTTATCAAAACACAATTATTCTCGTTTCTCTCTGAGGCTACAACATTTTGATGTTGTTGCCGTTTACTTGAGAGAATTAAAGAGTGCAGATAAAGAACGATTCTCCGAATTTACAAATATTGAAGTCGAAGGATGAGACTTTGTCTATACACAAAGCCCGTTTTCTAGTCACATCACTCGTTCGACACCACCATCGTCCAGAGGCGGCGAAGTTTCAAAGAGGGCATTAGAATTGTTCTCGACACATTTCTAGACGGTTTATCAAATTGAACCGATCTACACCTATAGCAATTGCGGGCATTTGCAGTCCCATAAGACTTCCATTGCCAGAGCTCTCTTCATGGTTTAACGCATAAAATTGATGGTTTTGTATCCGTTTGGCCATCACTGAAGACAAATTTAGAGATGGGATGATGTAACCAAGAAAGCACCCTTAACTTCATGCCCGATCGAGAGGTCATCTTCAATCCTTTTAACAGCCCCTTTCAACGAGAAAGTATTGTCCTGGGTCCCTGCCCCACGGTTTTCTCCCGTATTGAGGATAATGCCGATGATTGCTCTCAGCAGTGCCTTTTAATAAGGAGGCAAGGGTGGACACAACAGGCTTATGAACCTCACGCTAAAAACCCTCATAGTGTGGGTCAGACGCTGTCTTACGGTTTCTAGTATGCGCCGGGGACCAACCCCAGGCTGTGACTGGTTAACTATTGATGGGCACCCCAACTTTCAAAAAAAGGCCATGGATAAAAGGGCGATGCTGGCTATTTTAGAAATAGCGAACCACGACAATGGTGGATTCGAGTAAGTTGACAAACAACACCCTTGGAGAAGTTATTAAGCAAATCAACATTATGGCTCGTCTTTGTGTCCAAGGGTGTAGATTTGTCGCACTTTGAATGTTTGACGAGCACAGTGGCCTCTGACATTTTCTACCGGTCGCTCGGTTTCGGGGAGAACCGAGCCGAGTGACCCGATTAATAAAAATTCTAGGATTAGGTGAAGCTTTGACAATGCAAATTTACGCTTTTGTTGCAACGACAACCAAAAGGAAAGTTCAATAGGAAACACCACCCACAACAACAAGGTCAGCAAAACCTGATTTTCTCTCGCCTCAATAGCAAGCTGAACGCCTTTTTTATTTAACTGTTCAAAGTCAAATTCTCGCCCTGCATCTCGCAGTGCGCGCTTTGCATTGGCAAAGGTGTTGCTTATAATGATTTCAGAACCTTTTAAGATGTATTCCTCATGGAATGCCATTACGACATTAGGGTCCGACATTGCTCCCCCACCATTCCATGCACTGGCAACCTGTGCGACCCCCCTCCGCTCAATCTCTGTTCAAGTCGCACCGTCCATGAGAATTACACGCGTATCTTGTGACCTTTTCATCAATTGATCAAATCGGTTCATTTTTTTCTCCCTACTTGATAGACTTTTAAATCTTAATTATTTATGTCGCCCAACCCTCCGACGAGTTAATGATTTTAAAGGGTCCCGTTTTGAACAACCTAATCGGTATTTGAATGTTGTTTGGATCACGACCTTGGGGCCCAAGCCACGGGCCAGCCCGAATATCAAAGGTTGGAGTGGAGCAAACGCTGTTATTTTCAATCACATAGAAACGTGGATTAAAAGGTAAACCCATAAACAAACACTCTATCAAAAAAACTACTAGTGCAAATGTTAAAGGCATCATCTTAATGATATCTGCGATGTGTTGTCTTACGTTTGCAGACTTACTAATCAAGATCGCCAGTCAGACATTACCCATTGGGCAAGTGATGATTTTTCTTGGCATGGGTTCGACAATAGTTTTTTGGGCTCTCATGGGCGTCACGGGTGAGGTTATTCGATTATCGCCCTTAATTGATCCCGCAGTGGTTTTACGAAATTTTGGTGACATCATTGCCATAAATAGCATGTGCTTAGCGTTAGTCTACGTACCTATATCCACCATCGGAGCAGTGATCCAAACTGTACCATTGATGATCACTGCTGCTGCTGCAATATTTCTTGGGGAGCGAGTCGGTATTAGGCGAAAATTAGCAATTCTAATCGGTTTTTTAGGAGCGTTGTTTATTGTCCAACCTGCTACCACTGACTTTGATATGATGACGAGTCTCGTTTTTATTTCTGCTGTTGGCATGACTTTGCGAGATATTGGCACTAAGTTAGTACATAAGAATTTTTCGACTTTGCTTCTCTCATTTTACTCATGTTTGCTGTTTAGCGTCAGTGGCTGTGTTCTACTCTTGATTACAGGGGGAGCCAGCATGCCTGATATAAAAATGACCATAATATTTACCGCAATGATTACCCTGGGCTCATTAGGTGTGATCTTTATGACTGAGGCTGTCAGACTGGGAGATATGTCCGTTGTAAGCCCTTTCCGTTACACTCGGCTTTTGTTTTCTATGGCAGCCGGCATTCTCATTCTTGGTGAGCAAGTTAATGCAATGATGCTAGCCGGCAGCGCATTAACCATTTTGTCTGGTCTCTATATTTGGCGCAGAGAAATTTTGTTTCAGCAGTCAGCAACCCACAAATCAATCTAAACCCTGAAGTCCGTTAAGCGTGGCGCTCGAACCTGACACCTTCGAACCCTAAACCTTGGTTCTAGCAAGCTTGCAGATAAGGTTTTGATATTTGAGCATATGTGAATGAATGGTAAGCTATTGATATAGATCGATTTAATCACGACTGGCACTTACATTAGGGATCGAACCTTCGGCAATGGGCACCATTCCCAAAGCGTTAAGATCCATGGACTGTGGTTCAAGTGACTGTTGCCTAACGCTATACGTCCAGCATTCTTGGAGCTTTTCAAATTATGTTCGCATTCGCATTTGCTGTAATCCTTTTGTTGATCACGCCAGGGCCGGGGGTGTTATCGTTGGCTGGTGTTGGTACAGCATATGGCTGGAAAACCGGTGTCCAATATTTGGGTGGATTGTGGATTGGAAACAATCTAGTTTCGTTGGCCGTCATTTCAGGACTTGCAGCTTTGTTGCTTGCGGACCCTCTCGTGCGAAATGTTCTCTTGTTTATCTCCGCCACCTATTTGCTGTTTATGGCTAGCAAGGTCGCGTTTGCAGGATCCAAAGTGGCCTTTATTCATGTGACTGCTCCGGGACTAGTCACTGGAATTACCCTACAATTAATCAATCCTAAAGCTTATTCGGTGCACACCACGCTATTTACTGGTTTTGTAATTTATTCAGAAAGTTTTGCTATTGAGACGGGAATAAAGGTCGTCCTTTCAAATCTTATTTGGGTCTTGATACACTTTTTTTGGTTATATGCTGGGGTTAAAGTCAACGAATTGGATCTTCAGGTTCGAACACAAAAAATCATCAATTTGGTGATGGCAATTTGCCTTGTCATAGTGGTAAGCCTGTCTGTCTCGTCGGTCTTATTTTATTGAATTAGCACATCCATGCACGACAGTACGCTATGCCCTTTGCCATATTGGTGACCAATGCCTTCGGTCATCCACCGATGGCATCAATGATGTCGGCAGGGCATTCAATGGCACGGAGGCGGTCAAGTAAACTGTGACGGAAGGAGTGGATAACACATCCATCCAATTCCGGTTGCTTCAGCCATTTGTTCAGCGTCACACTTGCTCTCAGCGATATAGGTTTGAAAATTTTCAGGCTATCAAAGGGACAAATGCAGTATCGAAGAACCAGCCGACAAAGCCTGTAGGCTTTTCACCAATATACTAACATCGGCAACAAACGCCGCTCACCACGACCATTTGCAATTAGATCAGGTAATTCGTTTGCCCAGCTGGGCGAATAAATTGAAAGCCTAAGTCTTGCTGTATTGTAATGGTTACCTTGCAACCCAAACTGACAACAAATCACCTATGTCGTTGACCTATCAGCTAAACCTTAAAACCATGTATAAGCGTCAAATAGCGGCTTGATCCATAGTGGTTGCACTTGAAGGTGCTTAACCAGCGAGGTTGCAATCTAAAGTGCAACCAAAAAAGCACGTTAAAAAACGCTTTTACAAGAGCATGTTGGTCGCTTGAGGGGAGCATTATGGGTAGCCAAATCACTGCATAGTGATATCTATTTTCACGCTTTCGAGGCACTGATTTGCTAACCAATAGGATTTCCTGATACCCTTAACACTCAATCAAACGTCTGTTAGCTTAACTTATTACTCTCTTTCGACGTTGATAAGTGTCGATAGGCGGATTCAGCCACTGCTATTTATAAACTCATTGTTTTTGTGATTTGGGTCTTGATGCTTATAAATCCGTCAATTTTTTACTTAAATTTTTATTTGGGTATAGCAGGCGCTTATGTCAGACATGGATGCTAATCGAAAAATCGCAGTGATCCTGGTTGCTGACGTAGTTGGTTACAGCAAACATATGGAGCATAATGAAAACGCTACCCTTCAAGCATATTCCGAGTGTGAGAAAATACTCAAACAATTTTTGAGTAAGAGAAATGGGTCGATTTTTAACACTGCAGGGGATTCGGTGCTCATAGAATTCACTAGTGCAGTTAACGCCGTTGGATTTGCAGTGGATTTTCAAACAAAGATGATGGAGCGGAATGAGTCGGCTAATATCCTCACTAAGTTAGAATTTCGGATCGGCATAAATATGGGTGATGTCGTTTCCAGAGAAGGCAACCTACTAGGCGATGGGGTAAACATTGCTGCTCGCCTTGAGGCGTTGGCACAGCCAAATGGCGTCTGTATTTCAAAAAGTATTTATGACTTCGTAGCTCCAAAAACAAAACTTACCTTTAATGATCTTGGGGTTCAAAAGGTCAAACAGAACTCGTTCCATGCATATGATGTTTTGCTCGACGAGTCTCAGAGGCGCAAGATTAATTCCAAAAAAATCCGGGTCTCGAGAAAGTCCTTATCAGCGTGCATTTTTGCTTTGGTAATCTTGATAGGAGCTGGGATTTATTCAGCTGGCATTCTGGATACAAAAATCGATTCCTCTCCTAATCAAAGAGATCATAAACAATCCGACATATTAAAGGTGTTGGTGAGACCAACCAGCTACCTATCTAGCAATGACAATCTGAGCTATTTAGCGCCAGGTTTCACAACTTATCTTGGAACAGCACTTGCTCAACACCCAGGACTAAATGTGTCTCCTGATTCAACTGCCAAGCATATCCAAACGATGAATTTGACTAATGAACAAATTAGAGCCGAACACCAAACCGATTATATTGTTGACACAACCATACAAGTTTCTGGCGCAAAAATAAGACTGTCGGTAAAAATTTCAGACCTAAGTGCAGAACAGATCGTTGCATCAGAAGCATACGAATTTCTTGAAGCAGACGTTTTCGAATATCAAGATAAAATTGCCGAACTAGCACTACAAAAAATGAGCATGATGGATCATTCATCAAGTTCCAATCGTCGAATATCAAATGACCCAATAATCTATAAAAAACACATACTGGCCCAAGCAAATATGTTGTCGTGGACTCCAGAAGGTCATCACAAGGCGATGGGATTGATAGAAGAGATACTTGAGGTCGAGCCCGAAAATATGGGTATTACGCAAATGTTAGCATGGCTACTCCAACAAAAAGTTTATTTGGGTTTATCTCGGGACCCAAATAAGGACTTATCTAAAAGCTTGAAGATTGCCGAGGTTAATTTGAAGCAACGTGACACTGGAATTATTGATGCGCTTGCTTTGGCCTCAAGTAATGAGGCTCTTCTGGGTTTGTTTGAGAAGTCATGTGCAAGGCTGCCTTTGATGAATCAGCTTCTCAATGAAAAACAATCAAAAGCTGGACCTCATGATTATGCAATGACTGCTTGGATCAATCAAAATTGTGAAAATTTTGAAGTAGCTCTGGTAGCTTACAAGAATCTTTTCAAATTATCACCGCATTACCCCGCGTGGGTTAGGTATTATTATGCTTATGCATTGTTGGCACTAAGCAATTTCGGGGAAGCAAAGCGCTACATTCAAGAAAATAAAGATTTGGATTATTCTTACTATGGCACGAATGAAATCTTACAACTCTGCTTGGTATATATTGCCCACAAACAAGAAAATTTTGAATTAGCAACACAGTATTTCTCTGAGTTCAAGGCAATGCCAAACTCAATTAGTCTAGGCTATATGGAGGGCGACTTTGCTGCCGCGCGGTCTAAAGACTTCTTCACTCATTTTAGTGATGTTTTGACAATATATGGAATGGAGTAATCCAAACTTCCATCCTGTGGCTAGAAAGACGCTGAGATTATCCATGGTGCGCCCGCTGCCAATGATGATTCCCTGAATAACCCGCAAATGCAATTTTGAAACCATCACTTCCATGGTTGCGCTAGGCGTGCAGTCTAGCGGGAGGCAAAATATCTGACGAAAAGAACATTGAAGTTAATATGTCAAAGATTTTTTAATATAGTGTCTTAATAATAACATCGTTCTAATATGAAAAATAGGAGTTATCCATGGAAACAACTGTGATTACCTTTGATATCACATCTTCATTTGAAGATTGGGCTAATGCCTATGATGATAGTCTGCCCACGCAAAAAGAATTTGGACTTGAGTCGTTATACCGAGGTCACGAAAAAGATAACCCAAACAAATGTGTCGTAATCGTTTCAGCTAGTGAGGGTGCACTGGATGAATTTATGAAGGCAAACGCAGAAATGGTAGCAGCCTCGGGTCATATAATGGAGAGCACAGTTTTAACCACTTACCTAAGTTAAGAAGCAAACCAAAATAACGCCTTTGTGAGCGCATATTGGATGACTTGAAGGGGTTATTATGGAGGGTTAAAATTACTGCAGCACGGTATCGATACAGTATCAATTTCAAGCTACAGCGACACTGATTTAGCTAAGTGTATGAAATAGTAATGCTCTTGGGTGGAGTTTCGATGCCTGACCCAAGCGTGAATTCGTGACTGAACCCAACTGTAGTTGATGGAGTTTTACATGAAGTTTGATAGTGATATAGGCAAACTGGCGCGCTTAATGGCCGAGAGCATAGCAGGAACATCAAGGCGCAATGCCATTTTAAGTGAAATGCGAATACAGCCTGGAGACACTATCATTGATGTAGGGTGCGGAGCTGGTCATCTATTGCCTCACCTAGCAAAAGCCGTTGGGGGCTCTGGCACAATTTATGGGCTTGACCCCACCACAGACCAAATGGAGCAAGCCAAAAAGCGGTGTGAGGATTTCCAAAATATAATTTTTATCGAAGAGCATGCCGACAAAAGCGATTTGCAGGACGAAAGCTGTGACTCTGCAACCTCAACACAAGCTCTCGAGTACATACCAAATGTCGACGCTGCTCTGGACGAAATTACCCGTATTATTAAGCCTGGCGGAGCATTCGTGAACATTTCCATTTTATGGGATCATTTTAAATTCTTTGGTGCTGACGAAAAACTAAATGACAAAGTTCATGAAGCTTTCAGAGCGCATTGCAGTCATCAAATGCTTCCAATGGAATTGCCGGGCAAACTTGCGCATCGTGGTTTTAGTATGATCAGAGATAAATCGCTCGCATATTTAATTACAAAAAGAGATGAGAATTCACCGGCTCGCTATACTGAGGCTGTCATGGCAAATTTTGCCCTTACCCAGGGTATGACCGAGGCAGAGGTGTCAGATTGGAAGTCGCAACTGGAAGCAGCCGAGCAACAAGGGCGATTTGGTTTCACTAGCTTTCCAGTCTTGACGGTCGGTTATCTTAATTAATTTTTGACGATACAAGTCTAAAAGGAGACAACTTTCCCATCCACCCATGCATAACGGTAAGGCTATGCCCTTTGCCATATTGATGGCCGATGCCTTCGATTGTCCAACCACCAATTGCATCAATGATGTTGGCGAGGCATTAAAGGACACGGAGGCGGTCACGTAGACTATGCAGTGAGGAGAAGATGATGCATCCATCTGGCATTAAAGCACTCCTCCTGGCCCCGCAGCTGGTCGACAATGCAGTAGGTAGACATGTAATGTTGGTGATGATGTCAGCTACGATGACTTTAAAAAGCTGTGTTATAAAGCTTGTCAGAACGAATGTAATGGTGTCACTACGTTCAATTCAGCTGGCAATTTCCACAGAACATTGAGTGAAGTAAAGCCTGAAAACAACAATGAGCTGAAAGCTTAGGCGTGTTTTATAGATCCAGAAACAGGAATCAAGGAGTGCAACTAATGAACACGCCAATTTTTTGTGGTCAGAAGATTAACCAGGAAACGATGGATTTTTACTCATGCCGCACCTTCGATGGGGAAGCCACCTTTTACCTTAAATACGACGATTGGGATAATGAGTGCCCAAATTCACTAGATCCCACCTATAGATGTGGATTGAGAATAGATTCGAGGACATATGCTCAAGGCTTTGCAGAACCGTGCGAAAGCCAATATTGAATTGCATAAGACCAACATCAAAATCTACTTGCACCAACCAGTGGGCGTAGAAGAAAACTAGGACTTTATTTAAGCCGCGTAATCGAAGTTAGTTGCGAATTCATTCAACGTTGGTAAGAATTTTTTTGTGTGAGCCAAGAAGAACAATGAATGAAGAAATTCTCACCACTCAGCGCGTAACCGATGCCATAGCAAGATCATACTATGTTAAGGGTGAAGGAGTATTACGTGAGTTCAGATTGACGGTTAGAAGAAGAGTTGATTTGATCACAGTGAGTCACAAGGGTTGGATAACAATAATTGAGATAAAATCGTCCTCGGAAGATTTCCGCAATGACAAGAAGTGGATTGAATATATCGAGTGGGCGGATCGATTTTACTTTGGTGTGGCATACAATTTCCCGATTGACATCCTGCCGAAAAAACATGGCATCATCATAACGGATGGTTTTGATTGTCATGAAATGCGTGCTTCACCAGTGAATAAACTCAACGGATCCCGTCGAAATACGTTGGTTCGTAACATTGCAAAGACGTCAATGCGACGTATCGAATCCAAACTTAATGATCTGTTACACTTTTAGCCTGATTGGTCTGATCCAGAGGGGCTTTTTTTCAAAGGTGCAAATACTAAGGTCTCTTTCTTGGCTTTCCGCTCAGACTGCAAGGCAGCCAATTTTGCCTTCAATGACGCGGCATCCCCGTTAGCATTCTGCGCTGCAAGCAACCGCCGTTCAACATCAATCAACTTACGGGTAACTTCATCGATTTCGGATCGCACCCTTGCGTTGCTATTGCCAGCATGAATTTCCATGTACTTGCGAGCGAAATAACTCTTTCTGCTTTCCGTATATTTGCCTTCTTTTGGCGGCCCTGCACCGATACGGTCTGGGTCGACCAAATAAAAGCCTTTCTCTGCTGCCTTCTTTTTTGCCTCGGTATCTGTCATTAAAACTTACCTGTTGAGTTATTTCCTGTACTTTAAGCATCACTTTTAGTTAGGGTCTGCTTAAACGAAAAAAGGGCACCAGAAAATTCTGATGAACTAACGCTAGTCTTTGCCTCAATTAGAGGGCAGAATCAACCTGCGCTGAGCACCTGAACTACCTCGTCGTCAGTCATTACGGGAACTATGCTAATGTCGCAAAGGTCAGTCCATTGGTTAGAATATTTACCGAGCGATACGGCATCGTCAGCTTCGACAACCATAAATCCTTTGTTACCAGCTTCATGCCATCTCCCAATCAATTTCACGCCATCCCATTTTTCTTCTATAGAACCAAAGCGTTCCTGAGCGGCGGTCACATTTTGTACTGGCATTGATTAGTCCACTCAAAAAATCATAACAAGCTCCATATCTTTAAAAAAATGAATAACCATATATTAATATTATTAACGCTCAATGGAATACAGCCATGCATGGTTCGAGGCACTGCAGTTTTTGCACTGCCAACAATTTACTAGCCCGCCAACCAATCCTCAAACAACCCTCGAATCTGTGGGCTTGGTAGATAAAAGGTAATCGGCTCTCTTAGTGTTTCCCTGGACCTCCACACCTACTGAATTACCTCCATAAGAGCATAGGCTAATCAAACGCTCTGGTGCTGTCCTCTAGCCACCTAGCTATTACTGGATTGACATGCTGGTCATAGAGGTAGATGAGGTCGAAGCAGTGGATGTAATCGTTGGTGCCTCTGGTTGCATTGGTTCTCCTTTGGCGAATGTAGCCTGGAGACCGCCTGGCGGCCTCAGGCGCATCCCAACCTATTGATAAGCGCCGTTATTCAACCTCCCACCTTGAAGACAGAAGACAACTAAACGACTATGGTTTGATGATTGGTTTGGAAGCTGGTGTCTTGCACGAAGGTCACGTCTACGACGACCTTTCCCTATTCCAGTCCCATAAACTTGGGTCCATGGATTTGTTTTGTTGTGGTGGTCGAGACCATTACCCGTATTTATAGGTCGCGATATTTACAGTCTTGAGTCCCTAACCAAAGTAATGTTTGGAGTTAGTCCATACGTAAGTGGCCCCAATTAGTTGAAAAACTCACAGTTAGGTGACGGAAGTTTTCCAGAACAATTACCCATAGTGCATAGGTGAAACATGTCAGTAGTTTGATTTAGATCCCCCCGGATAAGCCTGTAAACTAAGCATGTATTTTATTTATTCAGATAATTTGATGGAAAGAGTCAACATCATTACCCACTCGCTATAGAGGGACTAAGGCACTTCAGCCCCTCGTTTTCTTCAGCAGCCGCCGCAAGAAGAATCAAACCCAATACAAAAAGCAACCGATAGGTAATGCTATGTCCAAGTGGCTAATGCGTCTCTACATCGCACTGCTTTATATTTATTTGTCGTATTTATTTGTCGCCGCCGCAATCCAAACGTTTGTGACTGTTTGAGCTAAGTGGAACAGGGTTACTCATCATCACTGGCTCGATCACGTATCACTTTGGTAATGAGCCAGCAGAGACCCGTCATACCAGCGGTCCACATCCAGATTTCGATAGAAGTCTCGTCGCCACGACGGCCAAACACAGTAAGCAGGAGAACGAGGCCAACAGCCCAGACAAATCCGATTGAAACTTTTGTGAGCATTGGTTTCTCTGGTCTCAATTTCTAGAGTATCGTCAGTTTATGCTTTGAAGTACAAGTCGGGATTCACAATTCCAGTATCCACAGCAATTTTACAAGAAAAACGGTCTCCGTAATCTTCATTGAATTTTTTTATGTCAGATAGATGCTTTTTCAAATTTTCTTGGTTATTAAAAGTAAAAATACCCAGACCCTTATCAGGTGCTAGATGAAAAGCTCTAAACTCTAAAAGTCCATCAAAAGTTTTAGGATCAAAATTATCCGCCATATATTGATGTCCTACATGCATTAGTTTCGGGTTTGAATATCTAACACTACAAACAACGCAAAACATCTTTATCTCCAACTTTGTCGTATTTATTTGTCGTGGCCACAATCCACACTGCGTGTGATTGTTTGAGATAGTCGATTGTCGTTTCTTTTCCTTGCACAAGTAATTTATCAACAAAACCATGTACAAGAGGAGCAAAAACCAGAGGGCTTGGAAAAGCAATGACCCAAATCTTTATCCACGCCATCATCTACAGTCCCCTAAATACGTCGGTGAAATCGGTTGTGTTAAGAACCGAAGACTTTCGCCTGATTGTGCTTGTTAAATTACGTCCCGATTTATATCGAAGAAATCCGACCTCATCCAAACAAATTTCTCATGGCAAATGTCTATCATTTAACGGTGGCAAAAGGTCAAGTGACTATTTGTCACTTGCCCAAAAGTATCACCATACTGCATATGAGAAACATGCTGGTTAGCTGCCTCCTATAGACTCGCATCTGGGGCGGATATGTTGTTAAGTCTGCAACCCCTCATCGCACTCCCTTGTTTAAAGCGAAACATAGAATAACTCTTAAAGTAGGTAGAATTTTATAAATAGAGGTGAATATGTTCTTAACTGCGAAACTCAATTTATTGTCTGGGGTTGCCATAGGTGCTGGTGCTGTATTGCTAATGAAACAATGCTGTAAGCAAAAGAAGAAACATCAAAAGACCACCACACATCATTCTTCTAAGGTCGCAAACCCAAAGGACGGTGAAGCGTCGGCTTAGGTAGTTTTGGTGGGAAGCAACGACGGCTTGACGTCGTTCGTATTTCGATAGGAGCACCTTTGGTTAAAACCGATAAATTTCTGTTATCTTCGGTCATTCCTCGGTTGCTTTTTAATAATGATTTAGAGTTACAGTGGGTGTTATTTGTCGATATCATCGTCTCAACGACAACAAATGACACAAACCTGTGACCAAGGGTCTATAAAGAAAACTTGGGTGGAAAGTGGTGCCTAGGGGCTGAGTTCGATGCCTAACCGAGGCGAGGCCAAGTATAAAAATTCATACTACAACGCTATTTTATAAGATTATATCAGCGGATGAAAGCACACAGCTTGTTTACAACCTTGTCTAAAGCCCAAGGTCTGAGCATCACGCTCCACGGGCCGGGACTACTGCATCTGATTATTGGCCCAGATCGTCTTTGGATCGGAGGCTTAGGTTCTTCTTCAACTCTCTTTTGTACTCGACAACATTTCTTAGGTTGCTTTGGTACAAAGGTCGGATGAATAATTTAGTTGTCGCTTTGCGGCACTAAAATCCTTGAAAAGAGTCTCCAAAAAACGTATACGACATTAAGGCATTTAACTACCAACTTGTACGCCATGGCATACGCCTAAAGTACTAAAGCGGAGGACTGCGCCATGACTACGCACCATGTTTACCTATATCATCCCAAAACAAATCAACCTGAAAGCACAGTTCTTAAACAGGAACTGATTACCTATCAACAGACCTCCTCAGGGTTGATGATCACAAAGCTTGAGAGGTCGTTTAGTAACGGTGATCACCTCGATAGCTACACTAGCGAGCAACTTATGTTCGGGGTACTCCCAACACATGAGGGACTTCTATGGGGATCACTACCAAAAGAGGAGGTTTAAATAGCTGGCATTATTACAGTCACGGTCATAGATACCCCGATAAGAGGCCCGCAACAAACAAGGGATATGCGCTTATTATCCCTCATGCTCGCGGATAACCTATAGAAAACAAAGACACGACGACGAAAAATAATTCGTAGGGTAAATAGACCCAATTAAATGCGCTTAATTTATATCACTTAATTGACAATCAGCTCACGCGGCACGTGATTTACTTTTTCAGGTGGTCCATTGTCCAAAACTATTGAGGTCTCACCCATACACATGCTAAGTCCACTCTCATTGTCAAACAAGATCATGTGAAGAAAGAACACCATTCCTTTTTCAATTTCTTGTTCATTTCCTGCCCAAAACATTGGCCAATCCATCCAGGTTGGAGGATATGTTGCTCCGACCGTGTAACCACATGCTGCTAATGAAGCCTTTTCATATCCAAAAGTTTTAAATATCGATTCGTGTAGATTGAAAATCTCCCCTACTGATCGTCCGGGCCTTAAAGCATCCTGACAAGAATCTAAAGCCTCTGCGCAGGCGAGGTTCATCTCAATTTGTTTTTGGTGTGGCTTACCCGTAACAATATTATACATGGAACAGGCATGGTAGTGCCTGTAAGACGCTGCTGGCTCAAAAACAATTTGATCTTGATCTTTAATCATCTCGTCGCCAGTGTGATAGCGTCCAAATAAGGCATATTCACCGGCTCCCATTGGCCAACGTGAGGCTGATGGATCACCACCACCATCCAATATTGTTTTCATCATTGCGCCATATATTGATTTAACCCACACACCGGGTACGGCAAGATCGCAACTCACTTTAAAAATTGCGTCACACAGTGTTCCAGCATGTCTTATGTATTCAAGTTCTGCATCACTCTTAACCAGTCGTTGCACACGAACTAGATCTGAAGCGTCCACCAAACTCACAAAAGGCTCTAATGCTTTATCCACCATTTTTGAACGCTGCCCAGTTAGACCGTATGCATGGTACTCAACACCCAGCTTTTTACCTTTACAGCCAAGATCCACTAGCATCTCTCTTAGAGCTTTTCCGGGATCGGCATCCTCACCATCCCTCCAAATACGAATTTCTTCAAATATGGAGGTCAGAGATGATTGTATTTGGTCTGCACTTCGTGTGAGAAGAGCAGTTTTTCCATCAGCGTTTATGAAGCCTGCTTGAAACATTGAGTACCCACTAGTGTCATAGCCAGTCAAATAATACATACTCTCCTGACGAAAAAGAATAAGCCCATCTAACCCGTCAGCAATCATTCGGCGGCAGGTCTCTTGTTGACGACTTAAAAACTCTTCTTTTGTAAAGTGAAACAAGGCTTCGCCACTCGAAAATTACCCTAATCAGAAAACTTTATAGCTTAACACACAACAAAACCAGACTATGTGGCTGGAGGCTATAAAACTTTGATTGGGTTGAACTATGGGTATTGTTAAAAACCAATTAGCATTTTTTAGCAACCCGAACCCAAAACAATCTTTACGACTAAAAATTCACATTTGACTAAAATTTTAGCCAGAAAGTCATTTTGGAAAATGAACATTTTTTTCATGTTTTCTCCCTTAAACTCAGGCCGGCTTTTGCTGGTCCTTTTTTGCCATGTTTTTTGACTGAGATTGACCCAATGGATACAAGGGATCTTAAAATTGAACTTCTCACTATCCTTGCTTGTGAATGCAAAAAGCATCCAGCATATAGAGCGCTTAGGCCAGCAACCGGTAGGAACTTCGCTATGGGCAGCACAGATGATCAAAGTTGTAGGTTCTACATTCGCCTTCCCAAAATATTGCAGTGACACCAAGTACAATGACAACTCTGCGAGTGCGGCACTGAACAAGTGGCTGAAGCCACAAGTGCTAGATGGTTGTGTCATCCACTCTTTCCGACACAGCCTAGCGAACCGTTTCCAAGCCATTGAGTGCCCAGCCGACATCATTGATGCCATCGGAAGTTGGACCACCAAAAGCGTTGGTCATCAATATTGCCAAGAGCACCGTATTACCATCACGCATGGATGTATAAAGATGTTGAAGGCTAAGATTTAGGAAGCGTGATCCGTGGAAACAGTCAATTGAACCATGATCCACGGACCCTGAAAATATGGAAGTGGTGTACAGGCCTTGTATTAGATCCTCACATATTTAAAAGCTAAAGGAAAGGGGCAGACCAATTCGATCAACCTCACTCAATGCACGTCATTCAACGCGTTATCTATATCGTCCAGAATATCTTCCACATTTTCAAGTCCGATAGACAAGCGCAGTAGGCTGTCACTGATACCATGTTTTGCACGCTCTTCATCACCATACACCGCATGCGTCATGCTTGCCGGGTGTTGGATAAGCGTTTCAGTATCGCCAAGGCTGACTGCTCGGGTGATCACTTGAAGTTTATTCATCATAGCCAAACCTGCATTTAGACCACCATTTACCTCAAACGAGATGAGCCCACCATAGCCATTCATTTGCCGTTGAGCCAAATCATATTGAGGCGACGTCTCTAGTCCGGGATATGACACAGTGTCAACATTAGAATGACTTTCCAGAAGCTTTGCTACCTTCAGTGCCGATTGTGAATGTCGCTCCATGCGCAGTTCCAACGTCTTTAATCCGCGTAGCATCAGAAAGCAGTTAAAAGGTGACAGAGTTGCGCCCGTGATCCAGCGCAAGCCATGCTGACGGCAAGTAGTTATGATTTCAGCAGAACTTAGAACAATGCCACCAATAATATCAGCATGGCCGCCAAGGTACTTTGTTGCAGAATGCACAACAATATCTGCACCCATACTAATCGGGCGTTGTAAAACTGGAGTTGCAAAAGTGTTGTCAATCACAACTAAACCGCCGACAGAGTGAACAATTTTTGCGGTTGATTCGATGTCAATTAGACGCATATTTGGATTAGCTGGGGTTTCAAAAAATACCATCTTGGTATTTTTGGAAATAGTTCGCTCAACTTCTTTAATATTTGTAAAATCAGTTATTTTCACAATAATTCCAAAACGAGGCAGAGTTTGGGTCAGGTGAGCGAAAGTATTCCCGTAAAGCGTGTGGTCTATAACAATCTCATCTCCAGCGCTTAATAAACTTAGCACCACACATGATGTAGCGGCCATACCAGAACCAACGGCAAGACCAGCTTCTGCCCTTTCGAGGTTTGCAATGCGCTTTTCTAACACAGTTTGCGTTGGATTTTTGGTACGGCCATAAATGTATCCGTCCTTTTCACCACGAAACATATCACCACCGTCCTCAGCCGTTTCAAATGCAAAGGTAGATGTCATGAATATTGGCGGTGTTAACGCTCCAAGGTGGTCATTAGGCTCATAAGCTTCGTGGATTGCACGTGTAGAAAACCCATATTCACGGTTCTTTCTGGATTGGTCGCTCATTTGTAGGCCTTTCTAGTCTATAAAATTGAAATGCCACCTTCAATAATCGTGGAGTTTTGCAAAGTTCAGCAGATTTTTTTTAGTTCTAAATAATTAATTGAACACAGAGTTATTCTACCTCACAATTGGAGTGGTTGTGGGTTACGAAAACATCTAGCACCGCCACAAAAATGATGTCAACATAGGGTTCCAAGCTAAATTATTTAAAACATAGGCTAGCTAATGAATGAAAAAACATTGCGTTATGATGCAGTGATAATTGGTGGTGGACATAACGGACTAGTGTGTGGTGCTTATCTAGCCAAAATAGGTAAGAAAGTTTGTGTTTTAGAGAAAAGACCAACGCTGGGAGGGGCTGCAGCAACTGAGGAGATTTGGCAGGGGTACCGAGTAAACACGGCATCGCATATGATGGGATTATTGCAACCTAGAGTAATTCTTGATCTAGAGCTTGCTAAATTTGGTTTCGAAGTAATCACACCTCCGCCAAGTATACACCTGCTTGAAGGTGGAAGGACCGCGACTCTTTGGGGTGATCCCGAGAAAATGGCACTTGAAATAGCTCAATTCTCCAAAAATGATGCTGAAAATTACACTAAGTATTGGGCACATTTAGCCTCTATGGGATCAATATTTGAGAAACTTCTGTGGGAAATACCTTTTGATCCAGCAGATTTGACGTTATCTGGGCTTTTAAAGAAAATGCGGTTTACAGCTAAAAATATTGGTTTGTTCCGCAAATTTTCTGATGTTGCTGAACTTATGACTATGAGTGCAAATGATTATCTTTCACGTTGGTTTGAGGCGGAAGAGACTAAAGTCATGCTCGGATATTATCCAGCTGCTGGATCAGGTCAGTGTGTGAGCATCAATACGCCGGGAACCGCCTTCTATTTGATTCGAAGCCATGTTCGGAACAACAAAACAAAAGCAGGAGGCATCGGACTTGTAAAGGGTGGAATGGCACGCATTTGTGACGCAATTGTTGAGTCAGGAAAACGATTTGGTCTTGAAACTAGAGTTAACTCTGCGGTAAGTCGGATAGAAGTTAAAAGTGGACGTGCCTCTGGGGTAGTGCTTTCAGATGGAACTAAGATTGGGGCGCGCTGCGTAGTCGCTAATGCCGCAATTCAACACGTTGTCGCCAATCTTGTTCCTCATGGCTCGCTGCCTGAAAGTTACGTCAAAACTATCGCAGGGTTACATAGTCAGTCTTCTGCTTTCAAAGTGCATATTGCGACGTCTAAACCTCCAATGTTTGCCGGTTCTGCAAAGATAGGAGAAGATGCCCCAGATAATTCACCGGTCCAATATGTAGTTGCACCTAGCCTTCGGTATTTAGAGAAAGCATTCCTAGAGATGAAGCAGGGTGAGATATCTAAGCAACCGTTCATGACGGTTCAAATTCCAACACTTGTGGACCCGTCACTTGCACCAAAAGGCCGACATATTTTGAGCATATATGGTGGACATGTGCCAACAATCAATGATGTTAATGCACTACCACAGATTCGTGCGCGAATTTTGCAATTGGTTGAAACAACGCTGGCCGCGCACGCTAAACTAGAGCCAAATTGGATAGAGCATTCACATGTAATGCTGGCCAACGACTATGAAAGTCAATTCGGATTACCCGGTGGAAACCCCCACCACTACAATGTATCACTTGATCAAATGTTTTTTTCCCGACCTGCGCATAAGTATTCGGACTATGCATCTCCACTCAAAGGCTTGTTCTTATGTGGGGCCAGCGCGCATCCCGGTGGAGCGGTGACAGGTGTTCCTGGATACAACGCGGCCAAAATCGTGGCCTCAACGTTGCGTAAAGGGAATCTGTTTTAGGGAGTAATTACTAGACAACATTTAGGCATAAATTACTGAAAATTGCTCGGAGCATTCCCTATCAGTTTTGCTACAATTGCAAATTTAGAGCTTTTATAAGTTGCCAAGGAACGGTGAGACTAAAAGTTGAAAAAGGGTTGCCAGTTAACTCAAAAAATACATTAGTGACTTGCCATTAAGTCAACCTTCCACTCTCCTTGTTTTACATCATATAGCTTTCGCAAACGCGCTTTAAGTATCGTTTGAGCTTATCTTAAGTTTGCATTTCTTGCGGTGTGCGGACCTTTAAGAGCAAGAGCCACTCATATATTTTTTTGGATAAATTTCAAAAGCGTTTTGCCTTTCGCTGAAGAATTACTGCGCGCGATTAACAACATTGTCATTTCTTCAGACGTTAGCAGATTTAAGATACCTTTACGGGGTGCTCCATTACAAAACACCCCGCTAAGATTGTTAGATTCAAAGACAGAAAAATCAGTTATTTTTCTATCGTGAGATTTTATGCCTCGAGCCACCATCGCGAGACGAATTGCAACCCGTCTATTTGCCATGCTGAAGACATATTTGGGCCATGTTTTACCTTCGAGCGTTTGGCCCAGAGACTACTTGGAAGCATTGGAACTATGACGCCACCCTCCTCGTGCAACATCATTTGCATTTCAATATACATTTCCTTTCGCAAAGACTCATTCAATTCAGACCGTGCGTTAAGTAACAGAGTATCGAAACGCTCACTCTTGTATGCGGTATCGTTCCATGGTGCGTCTGATTTGAAAGCAGTTGAGAGCATTTGGTCTTCAGTTGGACGACCGCCCCAATCGCAGGCTGTGAAAGCTTTCTTCATCCATACATCATTCCAATATCCATCAGAAGGTTCACGCACAACATTTATTTCGATACCAGCTTTTGCTGCCTGCTCTCGGTAGAGTTGAGCCGCATCTACTGCCGAAGGATATGCTGCCGATGAGGCCGAAAGGTCCAGGGTGAGACCCTCCATTCCCGCTTTTTTGAGATGAAATTTCGCTTTTTCCGGATCATATTCGCGTTGCGGAATATCTGCTGCATAATATCGATAGGCAGGGGTAATGGGGTTGTCATTGTGCACTACGCCAAATCCAGATAGGGCTTTGTCGACCAATTCAGCGCGGTCAATTGAGTATTTAAGTGCCATGCGTACGTCGTTATTGTCGAAAGGCGGCGTATTCATTAGCATATTATATGAATGGAAACGGTAACCTGCGGATTGTTCCACATCTATTCCCGGAGTGTTTCCAAGCTTATCAACAATACGCGTGTCAGGCCTTTCACAAATGTCAATTTGACCACTTAAAAGAGCAGATTGCCGGGCTAAAGGATCAAGAATGACCAACAGTTCTGCGCTGTCAACATGGCCAATATCGGCGTTCCAATGGTTATCGGCACGTTCATAAGTAACCGAAACACCAGGTTTGAATTCGATCAATTTATATGGACCGGATTGCGAACCAGAATCGTTCCAGTCAACCTTTCCATTACCGGCATCCATCCCGATTGATAGGTGGTAATCTGTAAGTGCAAATGGAAAATCAGCATTGCCAGTGTCTAATTCTACAACAATAACCTTTTCCCCATCAGCCTTTATCGACTTGACGCTCTCGAGTAGTGGTTTGGCTGCCGAAGTGGTTGTCTCCCCACGGTGATGGTTCAGCGAAGCTATAACATCGGCAGCAGTTATTTTGCGGCCATTATGAAATTCGGCGTTACGAAGTTCGAATGTCCAAGTTTTCGCGCTGTTTGTTCCCTCCCATCCAGAGGCTAGATCTCCTTCAAGATTTCCATCGCTTCCAATATTTGTCAGCTTTCCTTGTCCAGTATAGGAATGCGTAATTGTGCAACCGTTTTCGTAGAGGCCTGGATCAAGCGTATCGGTTGTTGAACCGTGCGCCAGGCCTGCTTTGAGATGGCCACCTGATTTTTTTGCGAAAGCATTTTTTGCACCAAGTGTACCGGTTGCGGTAATGGTCAAACCGGCAGCGGAAACTCCTTGCATAAATTTCCTGCGCCCAAATTGGCCAAAGGAACTCTGTTCTTTTGATTTTGGTGAATCTTTCATTACTTCTCTCCCGTTACCCTATTTACCCTTTGCCAGAATATTTACGTCGGATAAAACCCTATACTGGCTGCGTGAGCTGGAAATTTCCAAATAACGCGTCTATTTTAAAATAACATAAACATAACTAACCATAACAAAAGAGTCGAGCGTCCTGCGAAAAACGGGTTGCATGGCTTTAGAGAAAACTTAAGCGGTATAAAACCAAATTAACTTAAGTTAAGCGTCAGACGGTCTAACTTTTTTGAGGGAGCGAGAATGACATTTAGAGATGGTAGGTTTAAAGGAAAAGTCGCGATAGTTTCAGGTGGTGCAGACGGTATGGGGGCTGCGTGCGTTAATCAATTGTCAGCGGAAGGTGCTAAAGTCGCCATTTTAGACATCAAAATTGATCTCGCTAGGGCGATCTCGGCGAAACTGCAAGAAAATGGTGCAAGCGCCGAAGCATTTGAAGTGGATGTTACCGACGAGACGGCATTGCGAGACGCGTTAGACCGTGCAATTAAGTGCTTTGGAACGGTTGACACTTTGATCAACGTAGCAGGTGGTAGCGCATCTGGGTTGGTTGCAGAAAATGATATGAGTGTCTACGATAAATTGTACAGCCTTAATTTCCGCAGCACAGTTATCGCATGCCAGTGCGTTATACCAGTGATGCGTAAAAACAATAGTGGCAGCATCGTAAATATGTCCTCAATTTCTGGTCTAAGAGGCGATCCAGATTGGAGCCCCTACAACGCTATGAAAGCAGCAATTATTAATATGACTCAATGTCTTGCTTGGGAAGAAGGTCAATATGGAATACGTGCCAACGCAATTTGTCCTGGACCCGTTGCTTCAGAGCGTATGCTAGCCACCATAACAAGTGAACATAAAGCCGAGTATGGGCATTCTATTGCTCTGGGCCGAATAGGCACCGCCAAAGAATTGGCTCAAGCTATTCTCTTCTTGGCATCTGATGAGGCATCTTTTGTGACGGGTACAACTTTGGTAGCCGATGGCGGACTTACAGCAAGTACTGCGCAACCGACGAGTTGGGCAAAACTGCCTCGTCATTCCCCAAAAAGTTAATGGCTTCCCGACTAGATAGTAATTTAGCCGCTCTCTATGGCTTTTACCCTCTTTGCTTTAGCAGATCAGACAACCAGTCTGGGTCCATTTCTGGTACTGAAGACAATAAAAGCTCAGTATAAGAATGATGTGGTGGGCGCAATACTTCCTCTTTTGTACCTTTTTCAATTACTTTTCCATCTTTCATGACCACAATAAAGTCGGCTATCGCCCGTACTGTAGCGAGGTCGTGCGTGATAAACATGTAGGTCATATTTAATTCACGCTGTAACCTGTCCAAGAGACGCAAAATGCCCTCAGCTACCAGTTGGTCCAATGCGCTCGTTATTTCGTCACAAATTATGATTTCAGGATCAGCAGCAAGCGCTCGAGCGATCCCAATACGCTGTTTCTGACCACCAGAAAGTTCTGAGGGTCTGCGATTGTAATACTCAGCTGGATCAAGTTCTATCAGCTCAAGTAACTCCTCTACACGACCTTTAAGCTCAGCGCCCTGGAGTCCCGAATAGAACTCTGCTGGGCGGCCAATTATTTCGCAAACAGGAATTTTGGGATTCAGAGCGGTGTCAGCCATTTGGTAGATCATTTGAATTTGGCGTAATTGTTCGCGACTGCGGGATTTGTAGTGCAAGGGAAGCGGTTTATCCATGCGCCGGACGTTTCCCTGATCTGGTGGAAGCAATCCTGTCATGACACGAGCAATTGTTGATTTTCCGGAACCAGACTCCCCTACAACAGCAACTGTCATTCCTTTGAAAATTTCAAAAGAAACATCATCTACAATCTTGTCATTTTTGTTGTATGAAGCGTGTATGTTATGGAGCGATACTAGTGATTTTTCACCTTCTTTTGGTGCAGGTTTGCTAGGGCTCTTAAATCTCCGCACGGCCCAAAGACTTTTGGTATATTCTTCCTGCGGCGAAAGCAGCATGTTTCGAGTGGGTGCCTCCTCTATTTCCTTTCCGCGCAACAAAACTTTTATTCGGTCTGCCATCTGAGCAACTACAGCTAAATCGTGTGTGATGTAGATTGCGGCCGTGTTATAAACTCTAACAATGTCTCGGATTGCGGAGAGAACATCGATCTGAGTAGTCACATCAAGTGCAGTTGTAGGTTCATCAAAAATCAACAGGTCTGGGCGGCAAGACATAGCCATTGCTGTCATGGCACGTTGTAATTGTCCTCCTGATACCTGATGAGGGTAGCGGAAGCCAATCTCTTTCGGGTTTGGCAAACGTAGTTGCTCATATAGCTGGATTGCGTCTTTCTGCGCAGCTGTTTTTGTCCTAAGCCGGTGCTGCAGAGGTGCCTCACAATGCTGGTCAATAAGTTTGTGCGCGGGATTGAAGGACGCCGCGGCTGATTGAGCGACATAGGCAATGCGAGCGCCACGCAGGGCGTTCTTTTGAGCTTCAGTAGCAAATGTTAATTCAATGCCGTCAAAGTTTACAGATCCGCTAGCGAACCGTGTACCATCTCGAACATATCCCATGGCCGCAGCGCCTAGTGTTGATTTTCCAGCGCCAGATTCTCCAATCAGCCCTAAAATTTCGCCGCGACGCAAATTGAGGTCGATCCCTTTTAAGATGGGCATCCAACCTTCATTCGAATAGCCATCGACGCATAACCCACGCATTTCTAGAATAAATTCTGTTTTGTTTTCTATAGACATCGTGAAATTACTCTTTTAAGCCAGAGGTTCTATGCAACATCCAGTCGACAACAAAATTTATCGAAATAGTCAGTAAAGCAATCGCACTTGCTGGAATAAGGGGTGTGACATCACCAAAAGAGATTAAAGCCGCGTTTTCACGGACCATCGAGCCCCAGTCTGCCGTAGGGGGTTGTAAGCCAAGCCCAAGAAAACTTAAGCCTGCAATCAAAAGAAAAACATAACAGAAAACCAAACCAAGTTCAGCAATAAGAGGAGCTGTGGTATTGGGTAATATCTCTCGGCGTATGAGGTACCAATCGCCCTCTCCACGAAGACGAGCAGCTTCAATGAATTCCATGACCACAGTATTACGACCGACAGCCCGTGCCAGACGAAAAACTCGAGGTGAATATATAGCGGCAGCAACCAAAATGATTACAAAAATGCTGGTGCCAAAAATAGATAGAATTAGTAGGGCAAAAATTAGGGAGGGAACAGACATAATTACATCAGCAAGCCGACCTGCTATTTGATCAAACCATCCACCTTTAACAGCTGCCATGAGGCCAGCTGAAGCACCTACAAAAAAAGCAAGACATGTGGCTGCAAAAGCCAGCCCGACAGAATTTCTAGCACCATAGACGATCCTGCTGAACATATCACGTCCAAGTTGATCAGATCCCAACAAGTGTATTTGATCTGCAGGTGCAAAGGAAGATGTTACTATCTCAGCTTCACCAAAAGGAGCAATCCAAGGAGCAAAGATGCCAGTCAACGCTGTGATCAGAATGACTAATAAGCCAAAGGCAGCAGTCAAAGGCAAAGTCACAACTTCTTTAACTAAATCGGCAGGGACAAAATGCCTGAGAGTTAACCGGAATAGAAATGCTGCTCCCATTGAAGCAGCCAAAACCTTAGCTGCAGTAATCATAGTAAAGACCACGTAGGCCTTATCAAAAATTAGCAACAGTATGGAACCCACAAGCAAAAAGAGCCAAATAGTTTTTAGATCGCGTCTTTCCTTCACAACCGACAAGACAAGCATGAGTGCAAGGGCAGCAAAGTAAACGAAGACATCAATTGTCATATCAACTCCGTTACTTGGGATTGCGAAGGCGTGGATTACTCAATATCGCCCCTACATCTGCAGCCAGATTTAAGAGAATAAAGGTCGCCGCGAAAATCAGGCAACAGGCCTGCACTATCGGAAAGTCTCGCTTCGAAACTGCATCGACTAATAGTTGGCCAATACCCGGATAGACAAAGACTACCTCCACTAAAACAACTCCTGTAATTAAGTAGGCCATATTCAGAGCAACTACAGTAATTATTGGTGCCCACGCGTTTGGTAGGGTATGACGTACTATAACTTTCCAACGAGACACCCCTTTCATCCTTGCCATCTCGATGTAAGGTTCAGCGAGCAAGTTTATGATGGCAGCACGCGTCATTCGCATCATATGGGCCGTGGTCACGAGTACAAGGGTCAAAGCAGGCAGAAAGGTACGAGTCAGAAGCTCAGGAAATGACATGTTCCCTGAAAGATTAGCGATTGGAGGAAAGAATCCAGTTTTGACAGATAAGTAAATAATAAGAATGTAAGCAACAAAGAACTCTGGAGAGGAGATCGACGCTAACGTGGCTATGTTTGTGAGGCGATCAAAAATCGTGTTGCGCAGTAGCGCTACTAAAATGCCGAGAAAAATTGCGACCGGTACAGCTATCACTGCAGCATAAGTGGCTAGAAAAAGGGTATTGCTAAGGCGTTCAGCAATAGCATTACCAACTGGATTGTCTGTTACGAGCGATACGCCAAAATCACCAGTGACCGCTCCTGAAAGCCACTCAAAATAACGGACGAAAGCGGGACGGTTTAGGCCAATTTTATTGCGGAAGGCTTCCACCGTCTCAGCTGTTGCGGCTTGGCCTAATACGGTTTCAGCGATGTCGCCAGGCAAAAGCTCTACCGCAAAAAAGATGACTATCGACACAATCAAAAGCGTCATGAGACCGAAACCTAACCGCTTTAAAATTAGAAAGGTAATGTCTCCCATGTTCAAAAGCCTTTATTATTGAGACAATGTAAGCCTAATTTGATTTAACAAGATTATAATTACGCGACGATCTCTAGGTGTCCATATTCTGCATTTGGATAAAGTGAAATGGGCACGTTTTCATGGCCCAATAATACCACCGAGAAGATGCCTTCACCTCGCTTTTCAAGTATTGACCGCAATTGCGATGACCTTGGAGCAGGAGAAAACAGATCAATCCAATGTCCGCTAAGCAACTTAAAACGTTGCCCAGCATGTGGTTCATCCCAGGCGGGTGTCAAAATGGCAGTCAGATTAAGAAGCCTTGACATATGGTCAACTGCCAAGTCCAAATCATCAACAGCTAAACGTACACCTCCAATACCAACTGCTCCATTCGCGTGATCAAGGCCAGATTGAGGTATACGCAGATTGCGTCCAACCGTATCCTCCACCATAAATGGTAAGACGGGATGTCCAATGCCAATACCGGTGTTCAACAATTTAACTCCCCATTCCTTTCCGTTTTCCAGAAATTTTGAATGCGTTGTTGGTCCTTTAATCGGTAGATTAGCAGCATTAACACGCACCATCTCAATTTCGGCATTTTCAACTTCCAAACAAAAATCCGCCCAACCATCACCGTGTTGGCCGATCTTATGTAAACGATGTTTTA
The DNA here is from genome assembly GCA_902578815.1 of uncultured SAR116 cluster alpha proteobacterium. Lineage (GTDB taxonomy): Bacteria > Pseudomonadota > Alphaproteobacteria > Puniceispirillales > Puniceispirillaceae > MED-G116. The sequence goes on from CACHEI010000021.1 coordinate 26,669, forward strand.
AGCGCGCATCTGGTTCTTGAACGGTAAGGATTTCGATGTAGGAACCATCTTTAAAGCAAATAAGTTTTTGCCGATTTGGAGCATGTTCGCGACCGGCATCCAACCGTTCACTAATTGTGAAACCTGCTTGAACAAAAGCAGTGCAAACTTCTTCTAGTTGAGAACAATCGTTCACCCAAAAGATAAGATGGTCAAATCCTTTTATCATTGCCCAATCTTTCGACAAATAAAATTCATAGACCAAACCTAGCTGGAGCAAAGGGCGATGGGTCAACACATGTGGACCCACCTATAACTAACTCTGCAGCAAGTCGGCCACCACCTGGACCCAAACCAAATCCATGACCTGAAAACCCAGTCGCGAAGATTAAACTCGGAACAGAAGCAGAAGTGCCTATTAGCGGTAAAGCATCTGGTGTTACGTCTATAAGCCCACCCCAACGATCGGCAATCTGAATTTGATCAAAAACTGGGAAAGCCCTTTTAAGGCGCTGAGCAGCCTCTTCCAAGACTGCCTGTGCAGGTGCTGGGTTTGCAATACGTTCAAGTTCAAAAGGAGTTGTCTCATCCAATGCCCATTTTCGAGCACGTTTGAGCTCATGAAAGAACGCTGCTCCAAAACGCAGGCGCAACTGACGCAGACCCTGCAATAGTTGGGGACGAAAAGCCCAAACCAAGCGAAAACTGTCTGGAACTATGTCGAAGATAGTGGCATCAGCTTGGGACACGATATAGCCACCATCAGCGCGTTTGCGCCAACCAAAGCGCCTTCCTGCAACCGAGATGTTTGGGCCATTCGGAAAGGGCAGTGTGCGCATAGCAGATCCCATAACATTAAGTGCTGGCAGATTTATTCCTTCTTGCCCAGCGAATAAACGCGACCATGCTCCACCAGCTAAAACTACCGCATCACACCTTATTGCTCCTTTCTCTGTTACAACTTCTCGCACCTGTCCCGCATATCGCTCAAGTCCGCGGACAGCGGTATTTTGAAAAATTTTCGCGCCTGCATCCGCTGCCGCAGTACATATCACAGAGGCGGCTAGTGAAGGTTCAGCGCAGCCATCTGATGGAGTGAATAGTGCGCCATCACGCGGCAGGTTTGTCCCACCCGGTATCAGCTGGTCAACTTCTGAAGCAGTTATCATGTGACTGTCTAATCCAAAGTCTCGTATTGAGGACAGCCAGTTTACATAATGCTCTGTATCTCCGTGTTGTCGGCCAGAAAAATAGACAATGCCAGTAGTTCGATATCCAGTTTCAAGTTTACCAAATACCTCTTTGTCCTGCCAGTCTCGCGCGCTTTGTTGCATAAGCGGAATTTCCTTGGGATCGCGTAAGGTTTTGCGACACCATCCCCAATTACGACCAGTCTGCTCGCCGCCGATTATACCTTTTTCGCATAATGTTACTCTGTAGCCTGCAACCGCAAGATGCCATGCTGCAGAGACACCCACGATACCACCACCGATAATTACCACATCTGTTTGCTTTGGAAGCGGTGTGTTAGTCATGTTTAATTTTTTATCTTTAGGCATTGCAGTTGCTAATCTTTCACTGTCAGTTTTTCAGTATCTATTTGTTGAGCCCATTCGTGCCATGAGCCATCATATAGTTTCCATTCTTTATTGCCGAGACGTTCAATCATGAAACCAAGAAGAGCCGCTGTTACACCCGATCCACATGTACACACTATCTTTCCAGATAAATCGATACCAGCCGTTTCGAATATCGCTGCTGCTTTCGACTTTGAAATAAAGGTAAAATTGTTCTCTGCGTCAAAAAATTTCCCCCAATGTATATTGATCGCGCCTGGCATGAAGCCGCTGGGAACACCTGGATAGCCGGAGCCTTCAATACCATCAAAACGAGCCGGTGTTCGGGCATCAACAACTGTTGTGTCACCGGACTTTACAGCCTTTTTCATTTCTTCAATATTTAGGATACTGCTAGGATTTAATGTTACCGTGAATCCTGGGCTCATCGGACGGGCAGGTGCAGGCCCAACCTCAAGTGGCCGGTTTTCAGCTTTCCACTTTCGGAGACCACCGTCTAGAATAGAGATATTTTGGTGGCCGAACACACGAAACATCCACCAAAGCCGGGCAGAAACATAACTAGAATCATAGACGATCACATGAGTGTCATTTTTTATGCCTAGTTTTGCACATTCACTTGCGAACAAGTTTTGTGATGGAAGCATGTTTGCATAGGGAGACTTTGGATCAGAAATAACATTCAAATCTATGAATTGAGCTGTTGGAATATGAGATTTCAAAAACTCATCAAAACCATTCTTTTCAGAGTCAGGGACAAACCACGTGCAATCAAGGATCACGATATTTGATTCATCTGCATGCTTCTGAAGCCACTCAGTTGTAACTAGCCAATCCATTATGGCCTTCCTTGAAGTTAGTTTGCGTCTATTCGGACGCAATGCGCCACGATTCTGCAGCCCGCGATAGAATTTCAGAATGAATGCTGGAAACATCTCCCGGTTTAACAGCTATGTTGTCTTTCAATCTGGCATTGATCTCTTCATAGAGCGCGCTAAATGAGATCTGTCGCTGTACGGTTGGTAAAACAGAAATAGTATCGCAAATAGCGTCATGGAGCTCTTCAGGCCATCGAGCTTGATAAGCATCTCGTGCTTCACCAAACTCATAAAAACTTAAAGGACCGCGTTCCTCACGGATTTTCTCTCTCAGGGCTGTGGTCATAATTTCATCAACACCACTATTTAGGGAAGCTACTACCCCGTAATCGCGCCTCGCTGTTTCAAAAGTCAAGTACCCATCAACAACATCATTAAAAACTCTTTCAGCAGGCCGTTTAAGGGGGTCTCCATAGCCACCACCACCTTGAGTGCCAAAGCTTAGGACATCCCCCGCATTCATTTCAAGAACGTCAATAATGCCAATTTCGCGAGGTTCTTTGCCAAAAGGTTTATAAAGAGAATAACCTGTGGAGCCGGGCTTGCCACCCAAGCGCCCAGACGGTGGAAACTTATAGCGCTCCATATTACGAGCAGTTACAGTGGTGAATGGTGCGTTGGTTTCAAACTCAACAATAGCACCAGTGCCACCGCGATATTCCCCAGCACCACCTGAGTCCTCCCGTAAGCCATATTTGCGAATTAAAATCTCTGGCATCTCCCGCTCTAACAGTTCGGTCGGTACATTCTTTAGAAAATTTAAAATCACCATGGTGCCATCCACACCATCAATAGAGGGTCTAGCGCCTGAACCTCCAACGAGAGGTTGTATTACGCTCACTCGTGTCCGAGACGTTGCCCGGTCTGGCAAAGCAACAAGAAGAATGGCTGCCTGTCCAGAGTCCGTAGCTGGCAACTGATTAGGCACTGCCTGTGACAGAGCACCAATTATTACGTCGCATACCTTATGCGAGGTCGAATACCGTGCCCCACATGCCGCACCTTCTTCAGGATTGATAAGAGATCCGGCCGGTGCATCAATTTTGAATGGTCGTACTAGTCCAGCATTGTAGGAGATGGTTGGCTCTCTCGTGCATAACCAGTTCACAAGGCCGGTGATCATCATCCAATGCCCATCTTGAGAATGCGAAGGCAAGTTGAGCGCGGCGCGCACCTGTGGTGCCGTGCCGGCAAAATCCATCAAGAATGTACCCGCGTTTACTTTAAGGGACAATTTTATGCGCAACAGGCCAAGCCCAACCGCGTCACCTTCTATATAGTCACTGTATGTGTAGGTTCCGTCTGGCACCGTTGAGATCAAACGACGGGATTGCTGTTCCGCGTAATCAAGCGAATTTGTAATACTCTCAGAAAATGCTGTAACACCATAGCGTTTTATCACTTGTGCGATGCGACGCTCACCAGTAGATAGAGCGGCTAGGCAAGCTTTCATATCCCCCCAATTTTCTTCACCAGTGCGGGTATTAATTAAAAAAAGTTTCAGAAAATCTTCATCCAAAATACCTTCGCGGTATAAGCGCCGAGGTGGCACCCGGATTCCTTCCTGAGTTATGTCAGTATTTGATGGAGCGATACTGCCAGCCACTCGGCCGCCTACGTCAGACATATGAATAAATGTCCAAACATAGCAAATCAGCGTATTTTCATGAAATACAGGACTCCACAAATAAATATCGTTTAAATGAGTGGCCATCCCTCTAGTCGCGAAAGGATCGTTTGTAATGAACACGTCCCTTGGCCGCACATCGGTGCCCATTGAACGGATAGCTTCAGCCATGGGATGACCGATCATCATTAATACGCCGTAGCGACGTGAAGCAGCAAAAACTTCACCATCTGGGCTTACTAAGACCGTACCATAATCCTGAGTTTCTTTTATAAAAACAGTGTAGGCGGTTCGAAAGAGCGCCTGGGCCATCTCATCGACAATAGCCTGAAACCGATTAATCAAAATTTCAAGTGTGATAAGGTCGCTCGTCACGCTGATCTTACCCCTATTATATTCCAAAAAGCGTCTATTGAAATGTCAAACCCGCAGGGTACGTAGACTGTAGTGTCATATTGTTCCACAATAGCGGGTCCGCTAAATGTATCGCCGGGTTGCAAAGACGCCCGTTGATAAATTGTTGCATCATATGATTTCCCGTTTTCAAATATTTTGCGTTTAATTGATCCAACTTTTGTTTTAGTTCCGAATGGTCGCAGACTTTTCAAATCAGGCTTGTTTGTTAATCCGATAATCTGGGTTCGTGCTTCTAGAAGTCGGATAGGTGTATCCAAATCATCGATGCCATAAATTAATTTATAATGCTTACGAAACCAACTTTCGATGTTTGGAACATTAATGCTGAGGTCATTTGGAAAACAAATGTTCAACTCAAAAGATTGACCCTCAAAACACATATCTGCAGATCTGACTATTTGAGTTGAGAGAACATCTACACCTTGCCCATCAAGCCAAGTTCTAGCGTCTTTTTCTAGTCTCGCATAAGTATTACCAAGTTCTTGTAACGAAATTTCTTTGGTGCCTCTCCACAAGCTAGCCACAAAATCTGCACGGAGGTCAGCCACTAAACAGCCTAACGCGCACAGTAGGCCGGGCATTGGAGGCACGATTAGGTTTTTTAGATCTAGTTCTCTTGCCAAAAGAAAAGAATGGGTCGGTCCAGCGGCACCATAACAAAATAAAGAAAATTCACTTGTTTCAATACCGCGCCGCGCAATTTGTGGAAGCGCTTCTGCATAAATATTTGCCGTAGCAACCTGCAGGATTGCATCAGCAGTTTGCTCTGCAGAAAGCTTAAGCCGGTCACCAAGGGATTTCAAAGCTTGTTTGGCGAGGTCAAGATCTAGCCTCATGTTACCACCTAGGATGCCGTCAGGTGATAGAATGCCAAGATATGCATAAGCATCTGTAACTGTTGGCTCTTCACCTCCAAGTCCATAACAGGCAGGTCCTGGTCGGGCTCCAGCACTCCGCGGCCCCACTTTCAACATGCCTTCTGGGTCAAGCCACGCCACCGATCCACCACCAGCACCTATAGCTGAAACATCGACAGCAGGCATTGAAATTGGGTATTCGCCAACGGTATTTTCATTAGAATAAGGCATGGCTTGGTCTACAATCGAAATATCAACGCTAGTACCGCCCATATCTAGCGTGATCATCTTTGTTTCGCCTATAGTTTGGCCAACATAAAAAGCGCCTGTGACACCAGAAGCGGGTCCGGAAAGCAACGTTTCTACGGGTCGCTCGCCGGCACCTTTAAGACCCATTACGCCACCGTTAGACTTTGTAGAAAAAATTTGAGTGAGTAATCCTGTGTCTTCAGTTTTTTGTTTAAGCGAACTGAAACAATCACGCATTCGCGCACCTACATAGGCATTGATTACACTCACAAGACAGCGCTCATATTCGCGTTGTTGAGGCCAAAGGTCACTCGAGGCAATTACGTACATATTTGGGAATTCAGCCTTGATCCAATCCTTGGCCTGTTTTTCATGGGCGTCAAAGCGGTAGGAGTGTAGAAAACAAAGGGCAATATTTTCGACTCCTTGTTTTGCTAATTTACGCGCCGCGGCAATGACATTTTCTTTTTTAAGCGGTAGAATCACTTCGCCGTTGTGACCAATGCGTTCTTCTAATTCTAAAACATAACGGCGACGGCATAAGGTATTAGGACGAGGCGCAAAAAGATCATTAGCTTGTGGAAGGCGCAACCGTCGTAATTCAAGAATATCACGGAACCCCTTGCTTGTAAGTAATCCCACTTCAACGCCATCCCGCTCTAGTAGCGTGTTCACTCCTAAGGTTGTGCCATGTGAAAAATAGGACACTTCAGAGGGTTCCACGTCATGCTTCTCGTGAAGTTGGACGAGGCCATCTACTATTGACTGTTCGGGCATCTTACGATTGGAGGGGTTTTTTAAAGCGACCAAGTTACCAGAATCATCATCTACAAGCAGAATATCGGTAAACGTACCACCTATATCAGCACCAAAGCGGTAACGAGTTTTCTTTTTTTCCATCGTCCTGTTAAACTCCACGTAGAGTTCATACGGCAATTAATATTTTGGATGCGTGTTGGCTTTTAGCTGGAATATCAAGCTTTCATAAGGTTGCGTTCGCGGTCAATAAATGGAGTATCTGCTACCCGAGCTACTTTCAACGAGCCACCACAGTCGATCTGAACTTTTTTGCCGATTATAGCTTGTTCCACTACGATATAACCCATTGCGATCGGCGCTCCCAGTGCAGGCGACCCCGTGGAAGAAGTAATTAATCCGATGACCTCTCCATCCAAAACAACCTTATCGCCGCTCAGGGGAACTTCATGCCCTTCCAGTACAAAGCCTACAAATTTATTTTCAGGATTTTTTTGTTTCGCGGCAACTAATGCCTCACGTGATTGATAAGGGCCTTTCGTTTCACTGATCATCCATGTTAAACCGACATCGACCGGAGTGTGTTGCCAATCAAAGTCGAACCCAAAATTCAAAATCCCGGCTTCAATTCGCCTGATATTAAGTGAATGGCTGCCAGCAAGTCCACCACCCGCAGCTTCAACTGCCTTCTTTAGATCAACAAAAAATTTTGGACCATACTCTACATCAACATAAATATCATAGCCCAATTCAGCTGTGTACCCAGTTCGCGTAATGGTAACAGGGACACCACACAAGTCGGCACGTAGCAGCCCAAAAGGTGGGACATTCTCAAGAGAACGCTCACAAACAGAATTCAGGATATCTCGCGAAAGTGGTCCTTGAACACTTGCGACATGCAGCTTGTCGTTATAACTCTGCAATTTCACATCGCGACTGCCAACGTTACTGTACAGTAACTCTTCAGCATTACCAGGCCCTCCAACCCACCAGAATTTCCGCTCATTGAAACGCACAAAAATGCCATCTTCAACAATTCCACCATTGGCATGGCATAGAACTGAGTAAAACGCTTTTTGATCCGGTAGTTTCTTTACATCGCGCGGCATCAGATCATTAACTAGATCAAGAGAGTCAGGTCCAGTCACTTCGATAACTTCTTCCCCAGTAACATCAATGAGTCCTGCTGAGTTTCGAATGTGCCAGTATTCTTCTACAGGGTCTGTAAATACGTCGGGCTTTAAATAGGTGTTGTGAATGTGAAATTCTTTAGCATGCCCGATTACATCGTGAAAAGCTGTGCGCTTTAATCCAGATTTTGCACGCATGCCAAAATGTTTATAAGGCTGCTTTCCAAGGATTGCTGTGAATTGTGTCGAGATAATTCTTGTGTCAGGGCGTGATTTAAATTTAGCCATTTCGAAGATCCTTTTTTAAAAAAGATTTTTAAGCAAAAAATCCTTTTTCAAAAGTTACATAGCGTTCTTAGGTTTATCCATCTTAGTACTTCATTTGATTTATTTGAGCCTTCAAAGTTAGTTTCATGCCATCCCAAAAAATGAGCATGTTGACTTTTGGTTACTAAAACAATAGACGATCAAAAAAAAACCCATTTTTTGACCTTTGATCATACCTTTTTAGGACTATTAAATTTCTGGATATCTGTCGCTTTTGGAATAAAAATTGTTCACTAAAATATTGTATTTATTGATAATAATTAGTTGCAAATAAACTTATACACGAGCATCATCTTTAGAGTTTTTAAAGCTCAATGAGAGTATTTTTGACATGATCTCTGACGACTTCCGGGGTGCTTTGTTCATCCTAGCTGGGATGTTGATTTTTAGTGTTCAGGATGTGCTAATTCGGCAATTGTCAGATGGAGGATCATTGCTTCAAGTTCTGACGATGAGAGGAGTTCTTGGAGCGTTAGTGATTTCAATTTTCGTTAAACTTACTGGAAGAAAATTAATGATATCATCTTCTTATCCATTTCTTGCAGTATCCCGGGTTGTTTTATTTTTTGTAGGTTTTTTGTGTTTTTATTTTGCTTTAAGCCATATAAGGTTGGCGGAGGCGACAGCATTGTTTTTTGCGAGCCCACTTTTTATTACTGCAATTTCAAAAATTGTATTGAGAGAGACAGTCGGCATATATCGGGTTGCTGCAATGATAGTTGGGTTTATAGGGGTAATCCTTATTGTCCAACCGTCGCCCGACGAATTTGATGCTATAACCATTTTCCCTCTTTTCACAGCTTTGACCTACTCTATTTCAATGATGATTGCGAGATACACTAAGGAAAAAGACACAGTTTGGCAGCAAATGCTCCATCTTTACATTGGATCAGCATTGTTTGCAGGAGTCGCCAGCCTTGTATTGTATGTACTCGGGTTAGATGAGTTTGATCTTCCTTCGTTGGGATATATCGTCCGACAATGGAGTTTTTCAGACAGCCATGTTTTGTCTATAATCTGCATTGTGGCGATAATTGGAAGCACTGGAATGCTTCTTTTGACATCTGCCTACAGAATCGGCAAACCGTCAGTAGTTGCGCCATTTGAATATTCACTATTATTCCTCGCAGGGGCTTGGGGCTTTTTCCTTTTTGGAGAGGTGCCAAACGCTTATTCAATTTTTGGCATGGTGTTAATTGTCTCGAGCAGCCTTTTTATATTTGTCAGAGAAGCAGTACGGAAAAAACCATTTACAGTTAAGACCAGCTTGAGAACATAAGCTTTATCCTCACCGGTTGAATAACAAAGCGAGATCTAAGTTATTTTCACTGCTTTGTCAGAGGGAGGGAATTGACAGTCATGACGCTTGAAATTTATCGGCGAAATAATATCCGAGCAATGCTCTACATGTTTTTCGGCATGTTTTTCTTTTCTATTGCAGATGCACTGTCAAAATTTTTAACCGGGTCCCTACCCCCAATGCAAATTGCTTGGGCAAGATGGCTGGTTCTATTTTGTTGTGTGGTTGTCTTCATTTGCTTTCGGGGGATCAAAATTCTCAAGACAAAGCATCCTTTTCTTCAAATTTTCAGGGGTGTAACAGTTGCCCTTACCGTAGCATTTTTCACTATTGGTTTATCTTTTGTACCTTTAGCTGATGCTGTTGCCATAACCTTTATCACACCAATTATTGTAACGATCCTAGGTGCCTATCTACTTGGCGAACGGGTGGGAAAAAGGCGTTGTGCTGCAGTAATAATCGGTTTTTTTGGCACATTAATGATCACGCAGCCTAGCATTGAAAATTCTAATCTAGGACTTTTATTTCCATTTCTAGCAGCCCTGTTTTTTGCAATAAGGCAAATTATCTCTCGTCGGGTAAGCTACAACGATGATGTGCAAACAACAGTCGCTTACACAGCACTAACTTCATTTCTTTTGCTATCCGTGTGCTTACCCTTTTTCTGGATAGAGGTTCCATCTAAATTGGATGCAATTATGCTACTCTCGTTGTCTGCATTCTCGGCTCTAGGTGAAATCTTCATCATTTATGCATTAAGTATTGGGCTGGCGGTTGCTTTAACTCCGATCCATTACACCATGATCATCTGGGCAGTGCTGTATGGTTATTTTTTCTTTGAGGATGTTCCAGGTATCTCAATGATTTTCGGCACAGTTGTCGTAATATTTTCCGGAATTTACATTGCGCATCGTGAGCACAGATTATCACAAGAGCATTAGAAACCTTGTTGCGCTCTGGGCCCAAACTGACAAACAACTCACTTTTGGAGAGATGCCAAACGCTTACTCAATTTTTGGCATGGTGTTAATTGTTTCAAGCAGCCTTTTTATTTTTGTCAGAGAAACAGTGCGGAAGAAACCACTTGCTGTCAAGACAAGCTTGAGGACATAAGTTTTATCCTCGCCGGTTAAGAAATAAAGCGAGACCTAAGTGATGCTCACTGCTTCGCCAAAAGGATGGAATAAATAGCCATGGGTTTGGAGATCTATCAGCAAAATAAGGTCAAAGCCATGCTTTGCATGTTTATAGGCATGATTTTTTAAAACTCACATAAAATTTGTGTTTCGCTGATTAGAGCGACATGAGGCACCCTCGCCTAGACCATTAAAACGAAAAGGCCAACAACCAAACCAACGAGCAAAAATTCATTCCCCTGCCTCCAACCACCTAAAAACGCCAAAGGCCCAGGGCGCCAGCACTACCACCCATAACCCCGCCCCTCTAATCTAAAGACGACCTGTGCCTGCAACCCGCATCAGTAATCCCGGTCTGTGGAGTGTGATGCTCTGTTCGTTGGTCCTCGGAACTCGAACCTCGGTTCAGACAAGATTGCAGATAAGGTTTTGATAGTTGACCATATGTAGAAAAGCGATAAGCTATCGGTGTTTCGCATTTCATCGATTGAGACGGTAGCCTTTTTTAAGCTTTGAGATACTAGTTCATCTTCATAGGCCGACGGAGGATTTAATGTCTTCAGCAGGTTTTACCAATGTTTCGGTTCAAAAATTCGCGTCTGAGGGTGATATGGCACTATTTGGATGCAACTGCGATGAACACAGGGAATTAGTTTAAAAAAAGCTTGGTCAACGTGGTCTTCTTTCATTTACTGCACACAAGATTGTGAACCGAGATCAAGATTTGACACGTATATACATATTTGAATACGAAAGTGCCGAAGCGCTGCAAGCATGCCTTCCTATTTGGAAAAACTTGAGACTGCATTGTTCGGAAATATCGCGATGAAGCTCACTGCCTACCGTGGCGTTCAATCCGCTCGATGGACACGAAATTAGGAGAATTCCATGTCAGAGACCGAGGCAAAAAAGACTGCAGCAAAGATGGGTCTCTACCTTGTCTCACCTGAACAAAAGCCAGCGATCAAGTGGCCAACCCGCCCAACGGATGCGCTGCCTCAGGAAGGCCAATATAGTTACTATGCTCGTAAGTACATGGGAGCCCAGTCTGCCCAATCTACACCTAAGACAGCACTAATAAATAGTGAATCGGATGTTTGACCAACAAGAACAAGCCACCAAGGAGCCGATGCTGCAACCGCGCTGTCCATGTTGTGGCAGGCCAGAGACAATCATTTGGGTTCACGGACTTGGACAATGTGTTCATTGCAAGATGAATGTGATGCCATGCTGTGACGGTGCTCAAGAGGACGGTGAATAAAAACACTTTTAGGCATATATGGTTTCAGGCGAAACCAATTAATTGATGCTGAAGGGTTGCTGGCATTCAGTTAACTTTTATGTCTTACTTATACAACGAAATCTATGTTGGTATTACTTGAATTTAAGATGGCTGGTGATAGCGTGGCAAAATGAAAGAAAGAAAACGCCGGATTTGGGTCTCACTGCTGTGGTCAAGCCTCGTGATCTTGATGTACGTAAACGATAGTCGACGAAAATTCGAGCAAAGTGATGAGAGTATTTCGGTGTTGTCGGTCTTCATAATTCTTTCAATTGCAGGTGTTGTCGGTCATTTTTTAATCAACCGAAGTCTCAAACGAGACTAGGTTTTCTTAATGAACTCGTTTAGTGAAAATTTCGGTTTCACTTCTTTTTGGACCCTGGAGCTTGAGACTATGATAGAAACCCCAACCAGAATTATCGGCCTTGTTATTGTTTTAGGCGCGGTTGTTGCCGCGATTAACTATGGAGGGGGACAGGAAAAATTCCTAGATATACCATCTTTATTATTAGTAGCTACAATTGGGGTCGGTAATGTGATCGGGGCAAAGGGTGACAACAGTATACTTACGAAATTTGGTGACGGTTGTGTAAGAGGAGGTTGGATCGGTTTGTTAATCGGCTTTATCCTAATTATTGACGCCCCGATCTTTGCATCAATGAACGTCCCCGCTTTGGGTGCCGCGATGTCGGTGGGTATGCTCCCGTTATTTTACGGCTACACTCAAATTTTTATCAACGCATCTAGATTGAGAAAGTATTAAACAAAAACAAAAAATCGACCGCTTAATCCTTTTTTGAAATTGGTACTTTTAGGAAAGAGGTGGGGCCTATTTGCCCGAGTAAGGGGCCGGCGGGTTAATCTTAGGTAATAGGTCCTCTGCTCTGAGATGCGGGCGTTCTCGTCTGCGAAGGCAGTCATCAACCTTGTCATCAAAAAAATGGCCTATCAGTGACCAATGTGTTCAGCGGCACCTTCATTCCATAGAATGAGATAATGAATAAACGATTGCCAATCCCTGCCGAAGATCTGGTAAAGCTCCAGCAGGAATGTATGGCTTTTGATGATAAACCGCGCTGGTTAGTCACACTCACCAGTAATACTGGAATACGCCGGTCAGAAGCCTACGGCTTGCAGGCTTGCAATATCCATCTGGAGAGCTGCACGCCTCAAATCAACCTTGTCGAGCATCCCTGGCGGAGATTCGAGGCCTCATCCAATAGGAGACAGGTGCTGCTGGTGGGGGCATCACTCTGAGCAGCGCACAGAAACTTGGACACCGATTTTGCGCTCGTCTTCACCAAATACTGCGAAGCCAAGTGCAATGCGAACTCTGCCAGCGCGGCACTAGACAAATGGCTTAAGCCACGGGTAGCGGATGGATTTGTCATCCACTCCTTCCGACACAGTCTGCGAGAACGCCTCCGTGCGATTGAATGCCCCGCAGACAAAATCGATGCCATTGGTGGTTGGACGAACGAAAGCTTTGGTCATCAATATGGCTAAGGACACAGAATTACTGTCACGCGTTGGTGAATGAAGATGTCAAGGGCCATGGTCCAAGAACCGTGATCCGAGAAAAACAATCACTTGGATCATGAAATACAATTCCAGGAACGGTTCGACAAACATGGGTTACAAACGTAGGCCAAATAGATCGCTGGGCTGTAGTTGCTTTTGCCCAAGACTTGTTCCATCTCAAGCAGTCAGCAATATGCTTGTCACCCTCAGGAGTATGTAATTAGGTATTAAATTAGATGTGATTTTTATTTTTCTAGGAAGCCTGATTGAAACACAAACTCCTATTCCAGAGAGTTAATCTCTTGGAAACAATCACTCGAATCACGGTCCACGGACCTTCAAGCTTTGAACGTGGTGCCAAGGAGCATCGAACCCAACCCCTTGGCAAAACTTTTCATGATAAAAACAATGCGCTAAATTAGCCTGACACCGTAATGTGGGTTCTATAGAGTCTAGCGATCCAAACGCTCTTGTCAAAGCGCGTGTGACTCAGGTGTGACCGAAGGTAGTTAGAGTGGTCTTCTGGACGACAAAGAAGACCTTGCTAGGTCTGGATAATCAGCGATTTCGAATATGCGGTTGAAGTGTAAATCAGTTGTTGTAGTTTTCAGAAATGAATTCGTGCACCACAACACCTCGTGATCCAACAACTTTAGTTGTTAAGCCTTCTACCGCTGGGAGGTAATGCTCCTCGAGGAGCTTTTGACATTTGGTGTAAGCCTCTTGATCACGGTACTCGAAAATGATGCCAACTCGATGCGATTGCTCTTTGTTCCATATTTGTGTTACCACTCTCCTCAACATACCAGCGTCTGTGAATAGTTTTATGATCTCCGGTGTAAAGGCTTTTTCTTGCCTAAGGAGATAAAGTTCAAGTTGCTCTTTGGTTGCAAAATCACGGGTGGAGTAATTGATCATTGATACGTTTGTCATAGCTAATCTCAGTTTCCCTTTTCAAAAAGTTTGATCTCTTCGATGTTATCGTTGAACCCGTTTTAGTAGTAACCAATTATCTTTCCAAGACAACCACAGTTCCCCGGTGTCATTGGCCTAAATAGGTAATGTAGTCGCTGCAGGAGGAGCTGATTGCATATTTTCACTCATTATTTAGAAGGTATTGTGTGAATGAGATTGGGTCACTAACACGGTGGTCGAGGATAGGTTTTAAACCATTGTAAAACCTTCCAGAGAGATTGAGAGATAGACAGATAGAGAGTTAGAGAGGTTCTGCTCAAGGCATTTAACGCGGTCAAATAATCTATGTGCGACAAATTCACAAAAAAGGTGGATGAAAAAAGCCGCTGGCACGGATGGTGATTTAAGTGACGGGAAGCTCAAAAACTCTCACCGAGCGCCACACCACCGCACTCGATTTTTAACTATGTTCGAAACTGGTGAAAGTAATGTCAAACAGCAGGAATCAATTAGCTAAATTCAGGTAACTATTATCTTAAAACAACAGCTAACAGCCAGAAATAAGTCAGCAATTATTAGGCTGAAAATAAACTTTGGGAAACAACACTGATTATCCATCTGCCACTAGAGTTAACCGAAAT
>CACHEI010000022.1 GCA_902578815.1 uncultured SAR116 cluster alpha proteobacterium
ACAATCGTAAGGGTTAGGCCCGCATAGCGCACTAACGCGCCCAGCATCGGCACTAAAGTCGGGTCCAGCCGGTCAATCCTCGTCAGCCACTTGCGTGTCGCTGCTCCGGCTTTTCGGGAAAGCCAGATCCCAATTGTCAGGGTCACAATGCCGGCAAACAGATTGAACCCGTAATCCAGTACCAAATTGATTGATTGTTGGGTCAGTATCCCACTAATGCCCAACTTGTCGCCGATTTCGTCGATTAATAATTCATTCATTTATCGGCTCCTCATAGCGTGGCCGGTGCGCCCTGGGACCTGAACATCATGACAACAATCCCAGAAATCAGTGAGTGGAAATCAGGCATTACACTGCCATTAAAGCGACCTTGATGCCACAGGAAAAGGGTGTGTCAGTTTTTGCGCGCGACTGTTTGTTGGATGAAATAAAACTGTTGTCAGCCGTTGATATTGATATCCTTTCGGCGATATAGTGCCGGCCCATGAATAAAAATATAGACACCCCCGCAAGAATTATTGACTGGTCAGTTGGCGATGTGCCGCTGGGCCATAGCCCGATTTGTGCCGCAATTGGCAATTTCGATGGTGTTCACAAAGGGCACCAGCAAGTGGTCAGCACGGCAGTCGAAGCCGCAAGGACGCAGGGGCTTGCATCTGCTGTAATCACTTTCGACCCGCATCCGAGGGAATTTTTCCGACAGGATGATGCACCTTTTCATCTGGTTGACAGGGTGGAAAAAGACTGGTTGCTGCGTGGGCTGGGTGTCGATAGCATCATCCATGTGACCTTTAATGACAATCTGCGTTGCACTGATGCTGAGGGCTTTGTTCGCAACGTCCTGCCTAACCTTGGTGTTCAAAAACTTTATGCCGGGACAGATTTTGCCTTCGGCAAGGGGCGCGGTGGAGATATTGACAGTATCAATGAGTTTGGCAGGGAGGTTGGCATCACAGCCCATTCCGTGCCATTGCTGGTGGATGCGAACAGTGTCGTGATCTCGTCAAGCCGTGTACGGGCCGCCCTGCAGGCAGGTGAGCCGGCGCAGGCAGCAGAAATGCTTGGGTATGACTGGGCAATCACCGGCGAAGTGGTGAGGGGTGATCAACGCGGCCGCACCATTGGCTTTCCGACGGCAAATATTCCACTTGGCAATCTACTCAATCCGGCATTAGGTGTCTATGCGGTCCAAATATTCACGCATGACGACACCGGTCCTTTGCTGCTGGGCAACGGCGTTGCGAATATCGGCATTCGGCCAACCGTTGAGAATCGCGGCGTCCTTTGCGAGGCCCATCTTTTTGACCAGGATATTGAGCTTTATGCCCGACGGCTTTTGGTCCGGCTTAAGGCATTTCTCCGTGCCGAAAAGAAATTTGGCGGTATTGATGAATTGACCAAACAAATTGCGCAGGATGCGCAGGCCGCGAGGGCTATCCTGCCTTCGATAAAAAAGACAGCTTGAACAAGATTGAACCCCAAAGTTGAAAAACCGAACCCACCGTTAGGTGCGGTGCATATCTGAAAGACCTTTTGCAATGAATTATAAAGATACCGTTTTTCTGCCACGAACCGAGTTTCCAATGCGGGCAGGTCTGCCACAGCGCGAACCAGAAATTTTGCAGAAATGGAAAGATATCGACATTTATGCCCGTCTTCGCGCGGCACGTAAGGATGCTGAACCATTTATTCTTCATGACGGACCGCCTTATGCAAATGGGCAGCTTCATATAGGCCATGCGCTGAACAAAATTTTAAAGGATGTAATCAATCGGTCACAATCCATGCTTGGTAAAAATGCCAATTATGTGCCGGGGTGGGACTGTCATGGTCTCCCAATCGAATGGAAGATTGAGGAACGATATCGCAAGAACGGCAAGGACAAGGATCAGGTTCCAGTCACTGAGTTTCGGCAGGAATGTCGTGATTTCGCGGCGTATTGGCTCGATGTCCAGTCTGAAGAATTTCAGCGGCTTGGCGTCCTTGGCGACTGGCTACATCCCTACACCACCATGGCCTATGACGCCGAGGCGACAATCGCAGCTGAGCTTGGCAAAATCCTGATGGACGGCACCCTCTATCGTGGTGCCAAGCCGGTGATGTGGTCGCCCGTTGAAAAGACAGCTCTTGCCGAGGCCGAGATCGAATATGAGGACCACACCTCGACAACAATCTACGCGCGGTTTCCAGTTAGCCAGCCAAACCATCCTGCGCTTGCTGATGCCAGTATTATTATCTGGACAACGACGCCTTGGACCATGCCTGGCAATCGTGCGCTCGCCTGTGGCAATGACATTGATTATGCGGTTATCCGCATCAATGAAATCGACCAGGGATCCCATGCCAGTGTCAACGATGTGATTGTTCTTGCGGAAGCGTTGTTGGAGGATGTCTGCGCTGCAATTGGCATCGCCGGTCATACCAAGCTTCATCAACTGACCGGCGCTGATTGTGTTGGCACAATTGCTGTGCACCCGCTAGCTGATCACGGCTATGAACATGATGTTCCGCTGTTTCATGCTGATTATGTCACCACGGAACAGGGAACAGGCTTTGTCCATATTGCACCAGGTCACGGTGTTGAGGATTATGAGCTTGCGCATCTCACACATGGTGTGCCGGTGCCTGATACCGTGGCCGAGGATGGCAGGATTATGGAACATCTGCCGCTCTTTGCCGGTATGCATGTTCTGCGCGACAATTTGAAGATTGCCGAAATGATGGCTGAAATGGGCGGCGTGATCGGCATCGGAAAGCTGGTCCACTCCTATCCGCATTCTTGGCGTTCAAAAGCGCCACTAGTTTACCGAAACACATCCCAATGGTTCGTGTCGATGGAGTCGCAAGGCTTGCGTGACACGGCTGTATCAGAATTGGGAAAGACAGCGTTTTATCCACCAGCAGGCCAGAACCGGCTTACCTCGATGATTGCCCAGCGTCCGGATTGGTGCCTCTCACGTCAAAGGGCTTGGGGCGTACCGATTACCGTTTTTGTGAACAAGGAAACGGGCGAGCCGCTTCGTGATCAGGCGGTGATCGACCGGGTTGTTGCCGCGATACGCGAAGAGGGTGCCGATTGTTGGTTCGCGTCCGACTCAAGTCGTTTCCTTGGTCCGAACTACGATACTGATGACTATGAAAAGGTCACCGACATTCTTGACGTATGGTTCGACTCTGGTTCAACCCATGCTTTTGTTCTTGAGGACCGAGATGATCTGTCCAGTCCGGCCAATCTGTACCTTGAGGGGTCTGACCAGCATCGTGGCTGGTTTCATTCCTCGCTTTTGCAGTCCTGTGCGACCAGGGGACGGGCGCCTTACAGAGGAGTGTTGACACACGGCTTCGTGCTAGATGAGAAGGGGCGGAAAATGTCTAAATCGCTTGGAAATGTTGTCACGCCACAGGCAATCATGGACCAAAATGGTGCCGACATTCTGCGCCTGTGGGTCGTCAGCTCTGATTATTACAGCGATCTGCGGATCGGGCCTGAAATCATCAAAAGAATGACGGATAACTACCGGCGCTTCCGCAATACGCTTCGTTATCTGCTTGGTGCGCTTAATGGGTATTCGGATTTGGAAGCTGTTGATTATGACGCCATGCCCGAGTTGGAAAAATGGATTTTGAACCGGCTTGCCGAACTCGATGTGAAAATTCGGGTGATGACGGATAAGTACGATTTCCACAGTATCTTTACAGAGCTTCATACTCTTTGTAACAGTGATCTGTCGGCTTTTTACTTCGAAATTCGCAAGGACAGGCTTTACTGTGATGCGGCTGATTCGGTCGAACGTCGCGCCTGTCGTACTGTTATGAAACAGCTTTTTGACCGACTCACAGCGTGGCTCGCGCCAATCCTGTGCTTCACCGCAGAAGAGGCATGGCAGACCCGGGTTGATGATTCTGAAAATTCAGTACATTTGCGTAGCTACGATCCAATTCCTTCAAAATGGGCAAACAACAGCATCGCAAAGCGTTGGGACGGTATCCGGCGGGTCCGCCAGGTGGTGATGAGCGCCCTTGAGAATGCCCGAAATGAAGGAAAAATTGGTACATCGCTTCAAGCGGCGCTCAAGGTTCATGTCAGCGCCGATGTTGAGGAGCTTTTTGACGGTCTTGACGCTGCCTCCCTGTTTATCACTTCAGCCGCAGTCATCACCAATCTTCCAGCACCTGAGGATGCATTCAAGCTTGATGGCATCAACGATGTTGCCATTGCCTTTGCCATGGCAGACGGTGAGAAATGTGCCCGTTGCTGGCGGATCACGCCAGAGGTTACAGCTGAGGTTGACATCTGCAAGCGGTGTCAGAAAGTTGTAGCAGCAGTGCGATGAAAAATGAGGACCAGCATACTGACCATTCCTGTCTTGGTGACCGTCTGACGGGGCCTGCGGCACGGCGCGTGGCAATTTTGTTGGTCTTTGTCCTGTTACTCGACCAGATTTCAAAACAATTCGTGCTCAACTGGATTTTTGCGGCCCCGGGCATTTATCCCGTTATGCCCTTTCTTAATTTCGTTCCCGTATGGAACCCGGGTATCAGCTTTGGCATGCTCGCTGATGGAGGGCAAGGTGTTCGCGCAGGACTGACATTGCTTGCATTTGCCGTGGTCGGATGGTTTTTCTGGCAGGCTAGCCGCCTTGATCATGTGCAGCAGATTGCTGCCGGTTTGATTTCGGGTGGGGCGACTGGAAATGCGATAGATAGGTTGCGTTTTGGTAAAGTTGTTGATTTTATAGACGTATACGTTCAATCATGGCATTGGCCTACCTTTAATGTCGCCGATGCGGCAATAACAGTGGGCGCAACCTTTTGGGTATACTCAATTTTTTTTGCGCAGGAGACCAATTAGGAATGAAGTTTAGCGAGACCAACCAGAAGCCAATACTGCTTCTGCTGCAGTTCACCATGGTAGCTTTTATTGCATTTGGCACTGCGGCTTGTTCCGATTTTCAACGGGCAATCGGTACCAAGAAATCTTCACCTGACGAATTTGAGGTTGTTGTTCGCCCACCCTTGTCGCTGCCACCGGGCTTTGCCAACACGCCCGATGATATCCGTGAGGAAGGGCAGACCGATGCGCAGGATGCTATGACCCTTGCCAGCAAGTCACTTGGGTCGGGAAATGCTGATGCAACAGGTTATAATGCGCTCTTTGACTTCGCATCGGTTCCTGACAATATCCGCGAACGAGTGGACGAGGAAACCTATGGCATACAACTAGAGCGTCGGGTGCCACTCCAAATTATCTTTGGTGGACTACCGAATATTGGCCCGATATTGGACAAGGTTGCAGAAGACCAGCGCATTCGCAAAAACCTACGTGAGGGCTTGCTTCCAACAGATGGTGATATTCTCGCCACGGATGAGGCTAGCGGCGAGACCGTAATCATCAAATGAAGAGGTGATCATGGCCGTGATCCGGCAACTCCCGGACGGGCTTGTTAACCAGATCGCCGCTGGTGAGGTGATTGAACGGCCGGCAAGTGCTCTGCGTGAACTTGTTGAAAACGCTCTTGATGCAAGTGCCAGCAAGATCAGCATCACACTGCGTCGTGGCGGCATTGATGAATTAACGGTCGCTGATGATGGTCATGGGATGACACCCGATGATATGCTGCTTGCGATCCAGCGCCACGCCACCTCAAAACTCCCCCATGACAACCTAAATAACATTGGATCGCTTGGTTTTCGTGGAGAAGCCCTGCCATCCATTGGGGCAGTGTCACATCTGAAATTGACTTCGGCAATGGCTGGCATGCCGCACGCCTGGCGTCTGGAGGTCAACGTTGGTAGGTTCAAAAGTCCTGAACCCGCTGCATTGCAGACGGGCAGTCTGATTTCGGTAACACAATTGTTCAAATCGGTGCCTGCGCGGCTTAAATTCCTTAAGACTGACCGCACCGAGCAGGCACAATGCGTCGATGTTGTGAAGCGGCTTGCCATGGCTTGGCCTTTTGTTGCTTTCCAAATTATCAATGATGGTCGCAACCTCCTCGATTTGAACGCCACTGAACCGTTGATTGCCCAGCAAAATCAATCTCCTGAAAACACTGCTCGCCAGCATCGTCTCTCGGCAATAATTGGTCGCGCATTTACTGATGAGGCAGCCATCATCAACGCGGAACGTGACCGGATCAGGCTGGAGGGGATGATTGGTCTGCCAACAATGAACCGGCCGACTCCGGCGCAGATTTATCTGTTCGTTAATGGCAGACCCATCCATGATCGCTCGCTTCTGGGTGCCATTCGCGCCGGCTACGGTGACACGCTGCCACGTGGCCGTCATCCGATGGCGGCACTCTTTCTGAAAGTACCGACGACTGATCTTGACGTGAATGTTCATCCGGCAAAGGCTGAGGTTCGGTTCCGCGATGCCGCCGGCGTGCGCTCGCTTCTTGTTGGCGCCATTGGCGCGCAATTGGCCGCTGATGGTGTAAGAACGACATTGGAGGGAGGAACAGCTGCGCTGGCACGGTTTTCAGGTAGTGCTATACGCCCTAGTCCAGCCACAAATTCAGCGCCGCCATTATACACGCCTTATGATTTTTTCCCCTCGGCTTCGAAACGCCGGATCGGTGAAGTCTGGCAGTCCCTGTTGCCGCAGGCCCCTCATCTCATGGGTGATGAGCCGCCCGCCGCCAGTCTCGCAGGACCGAATGAAATCGCCACTGATGAGAGTGAGATGGCGGCAGCCTGTAAGACGCTTCTGGGTGCAGCTAAGGCGCAGCTTCATAAGACTTAT
Organism: uncultured SAR116 cluster alpha proteobacterium; assembly: GCA_902578815.1. Classification (GTDB taxonomy): domain Bacteria; phylum Pseudomonadota; class Alphaproteobacteria; order Puniceispirillales; family Puniceispirillaceae; genus MED-G116. The sequence continues at coordinate 6,746 of CACHEI010000022.1, forward strand.
ATTGTCGCAGAAACCGAAGATGGCCTCACAATAATTGACCAACATGCCGCCCATGAACGGCTAGTCATGGAACGAATGAAAGCCGCCCTTGCCGAGGCAGGTGTCAGCGCGCAAGCCCTGCTGCTGCCAGAAATTGTCGAGTTGGCAGATGATAAGCGGGAAGCCTTGCTCGAGATGGGTGAGACGCTTTCCAGACTTGGGCTTGAAATAGAGGGATTTGGCGAAGGCGCGGTTATTGTGCGAACCATCCCGGCACTTCTTGGCAATCCCGATGCCAAACAATTGGTTGGTGATATTGCTGAGGAGCTTGTGGAGCTTGGCGGCAGCACTAGCCTTGAGGATCGGTTGAACCACGTGCTGGCCACGCTTTCGTGTTATGGGTCGGTTCGTGCCGGACGGGTGCTGAATGCAGATGAGATGAATGCGCTTTTGCGGGAGATGGAAATCACACCCCGGTCAGGCCAGTGTAACCACGGCCGTCCCACCTGGATTAGGCTATCGCTTGCCGATATCGAAAATCTGTTTGGCCGCAGGTGACAACCCTTATCAGTTTGTCAGAAAATGAACAGCCGCCTTGCCATAATGTCGGCTGTCAATGCGTTTGAGACTGGTCGTGGCAAGGATGTCTGGATCAAGCTCTTCCTGCCCGCCAGTCTCGATCACTGCAATGCTCTCTGGCAGCAGGGCGCCAATGGCGTTTAGGTTGGCAACGGCCCGCAACCCGTCACCTGTACCATAGGGGGCATCGGCAAAGACGAGATTGGCAGGATTACCCAGCAAGTTTACCAGCCGGGTGGCATCGCCTGCAATGACCCGGCAATCATCCATGCGCTGCAATTTGTGAATATTCTCTCTCAGAACAGCCAATGCAGCAGAGTCGTTTTCGACAAAATTGGCCCTGACAGCGCCTCGTGACAGCGCTTCTAAGCCAATTGCTCCAGTCCCGGCAAACATATCAAGCACAATGCCATTGACCAGGGGCGACCCATAACGCCCTCCGGCAAGAATGTTGAAGATCGACTCGCGGACACGGTCAGCGGTCGGTCGTGTTTTGTTACCGGCGATGTCCGCCAATTTTGCGCCGCGATGTCGGCCCCCGATGATCCGCATTCTGTCCTCTTTTTACTGCTGGCCTGCCAGAGCCACCCCGGTGGCTTTTGGGTTTTGCTTTGGCTCTCAGCTTTGGCTTGGCATCATTTGCGCTGGCTGGCTCACCGCCCGTAATGCCCAACTGGTCAGCCAGAACCCGTGATTTGACTGGCTCAATGCCGCTTTCAGTGAGCTCGCCAAGTTGAAACGGGCCGTAGGATATGCGGATCAGGCGTCCTACCCTGTGGCCAAGATGCTCCATGATCCGCCTGACCTCACGGTTTTTGCCCTCGCGTATGGCAATGGTCAGCCACGCATTGCTTGGCATTTGCCTGTCGAGGGTGGCGAGGACACTGCCATACCGCACACCATCGATTGTCACGCCGTTGGCAAGCGGGCCAAGACTGGCCTCGTCAACCTGCCCTTGAACCCTGACCCGGTATTTGCGGCTCCAACCCGTCGCCGGCAATTCCAAATGTCGGGCCAGATCACCATCGTTGGTCAGCAGGAGCAGACCCTCAGAGTCCATGTCCAATCGACCGACACTGATCAGACGAGGCAGATTCGATGGCAGCCTGTCAAAAATGGTTTCCCGGTTCTTTTCGTCGCGTGCGCTCACCACAAGGCCGCGCGGCTTGTAGTAACGCCACAGCTTGGCAGGTTCGTTTGCTGGCAGCGGTTTACCGTCAATGATGATCCTGTCACCCGAACTCACATTCAGGGCCGGGCTGGTGATGGTTTTGCCATTAACACTGACACGGCCATCGGCAATCCGTGCCTCAGCCTCGCGGCGCGAACAGATTCCGGCCCTTGCAATGCGTTTGGCGATACGTTCACTGGGCGCTGATTTATCCAATGAAAAATTCTGATCCTTTGTCATGCCGCTGGTGTAATCGCAATCACTTGGCTTTGCAAATTCCAATCGTCTGTCTATAGAAGTAAGACAGGTATCAAGCGGAGCTTTACCCACCGATGGTGGCGGCGGCGGAAACAGCAAAATGGACCAGACAATCAAAGCCGATGGACTGATGCTCACTCTGCTGGCGCATGCAAAGGCAGCGGCAGAGGCTGGTGAGGTGCCGGTCGCAGCAGCTGTCACCACGTCTGATGGCAAGGTGATTGCCATGGCAGAAAACCGTATGAAGCGCGATGACAACGCTCTTCATCATGCGGAAATGCTGGTCATTAGCGAGGCCATGCAGGTGCGGGAAACATCCCGTCTTGATGATTGTGATCTCTGGGTGACGCTGGAGCCATGCACCATGTGCGCAGGCGCGATTGCTAATGCACGTTTGCGACGGGTGTATTTTGGTGCCTTTGACGTAAAGGCTGGAGCGGTGGAGTCGGGCGTTCGGTTTTTTGATCAGCCAAGTTGCCACCATCGACCGGAAATCTATGGTGGGCTGTCAGCCGCTGCAGCCGCCGATCTGCTGCGTGCCTTTTTTCGGGATCGGCGTTAGCTTTTGGCGATATCTGTCCTGAAAAACCCATCAGGCCAGTCAATATCGGCGATGGCGTTATAGGCAGTCTGGCGGGCTGAGGCGCCGTCGGTCCCCAAGCCTGTGACAGCCAACACCCGTCCTCCATTTGCCCGCACAGTGCCATCTGGGCCGATCATTGTACCCGCATGAAAAATCATCGTGTCCTCGCGCCCTGCAGCCCTTGTTAGGCCGCGAATCTCACTGCCTTTGGAATAGGCACCGGGATAACCCTTGGCAGCCATGACTACCGTCACGGCGCTGCGCTCGTCCCAGCGCATGGAGAAATGTCCAAGCCCGCCCTCAATAACGACCAGAATCGCCGTGACCAGATCAGTTTTCAGCCGTGGCAGGATGACCTGTGCCTCCGGGTCACCAAAGCGGCAGTTGAACTCAACGACCTTTGGCCCTGCCTCGGTCAGCATCAGACCGACATAGAGCACCCCTCGATAGGGCGTTCCCTCGTCGGCCATGCCGCGCGCCAGTGGCTCAACAATTTCGGCCATGACCTGGTCACGTAACGCATCATCGAGACGGGGTGCGGGTGAAATCGCGCCCATACCACCGGTGTTTGGACCCTGATCTTGGTCAAAGGCGCGTTTATGGTCCTGTGCGCTGGCCATGAACAGGCAATCGGCCCCGTCGACAAGCGCAAAAAGCGAGGCTTCGGGTCCAGTCATGCGTTCCTCGACCAGCACTTGTTGGCTGGCGGCACCAAATCGTCCGCCGAGCATTTCAGTTGCCGCCTGCTTTGCTTCTTCAGTCGTGTCGGCAACAACGACGCCCTTGCCCGCAGCAAGCCCGTCGGCCTTGACGACACAGAACCCGCCCATGGCGTCGATATGTTGCTTGGCGTCACCTAAATTGCTGGCAACAGCGAAGGCGGGCTGCGGTATATTGTGCCGCCGGCAGACCTCGCGGGCAAAGGCCTTCGATCCCTCCAGCTGGGCCGCTATCTGGGATGGACCAAAGGCGGCGATGTTGTTGTCCGCCAGCCTGTTGACAAGACCAAGGACAAGCGGCACTTCAGGTCCGATGACAACCAGATCGGTGGCCATCTTGATGGCTAGTTCCGTCAACCCCTCGACATCATCTGCAGCCACCGGCACGCATTTCCCAAAGTCTGTCATAGCGTTGCTTCCGGGGGCGATAACCAACTCGTCAACAAGCGCAGATGCCGAGATTGACCAGGCAAGCGCATGCTCTCGCCCACCGCTACCTACCAGAAGAATTTTCATGATCCCCGTCCGTTCCGGATGTTGGTGTCTAAGTTATTGCAGCTGGCGCAATATGGCATAGTATGGTGCCATTATGAAAGACCAGACACCCGCTTCTTTTGATGGAAACATGTCGGCGCAGAGCGATCCGAGCAATGCACCCTTCATCACGATTTCCGAGCTTTCGTCGCGCCTCAAGGCCACGGTCGAGGGTGCTTTTGACTATGTGCGTGTAAGGGCTGAAGTTTCACGGCCAACACGCGCACCGTCCGGCCATCTATATTTTACATTGAAGGATGAACGCTCGACGTTGGCAGCGGTATGCTGGAAAACGATGGCTGGCAATCTTGCCATTCAGCCCGAAGAGGGTCTTGAGGTGATCTGTTCGGGCAAGCTGACGATCTATCCCGGCCAGTCGAAATACCAAATTGTTGTCAGTCAAATGGAACTCGCAGGTGAGGGCGCGCTGCTCAAACAGCTGGAGGAACGGCGCCGCCGGCTCGCCGCAGAAGGGTTGTTTGCCGACGATCGCAAGAAACCCCTGCCGCAGATGCCATCGGTCATCGGTGTGGTGACGAGCCCAACCGGAGTCGTTATCCGTGACATCCTGCACCGGCTGCATGATCGTTTCGGCGTGCATGTACTGGTCTGGGGTACTTTGGTCCAAGGCCAGAATGCGGCACACCAAATTGCTGCTGCCATCCGTGGATTTGATGCGATGCCAACAGATGGGTCACTGCCTCGCCCGGATGTCGTGATTGTTGCCCGTGGTGGTGGATCACTTGAGGATTTATGGGCATTCAACGAGGAATCGGTGGTGCGGGCTGTTGCCGATTGCACCATTCCGGTGATTTCCGCGATTGGTCATGAGACTGACACTACTCTGATAGATTATGCGTCCGATCTGCGAGCGCCCACACCAACTGCGGCTGCGGAATTGGCGGTTCCAGTTCAGGTGGAACTGGCGGCTAGATTAAACGAGGGGCAGGCCCGGCTGCAACGTGCCGTAAGTAACCGCCTCGAGATGGCGGGCGAGCTGTTGCGATCATTGGCGCGGGCGCTGCTAGACCCGGCTGAAGTGATAAACCGGCGAGGTCAGACGCTTGATCTTGCCATCGCCGGATTGAACAATGCACTCGACACGAAACTGACTGGCTGCGAGTTGCGTCTTGCCGCCCTTGCTGGCAGGCTGCGGCCACCAGAACGCCGACTTGCCGAGGTCGGTGCAGAGGTTGCGAGGCAGGGGGAGCGGCTGGCGCAGCTGATGGATCATCAACTCGCGAAACGCGCCCAGTCGCTTGATGCCCTTGAAAGGCTGCTGCAGGCTAATTCCTTTGAGCGTGTTCTAGAACGGGGGTTTGCACTGGTGACAGACGGGTCTGGCACACCGGTCAAACGGGCTGCAGAGGCGGCAGAGGGTGCCATGGTGACTGTACGCTTTGCCGATGCCAGCCGACAGGCGCTACTCGATCCACGGGGGACAGAATCCACGCCGCGCAAAGCGCCACTAATTAAGGCTCAGGACCATGCCCGAAAATCGAAGTTGGATGACGATCAGGAAAGACTGTTCTAGCAATTAGATATCTTTACCCCAACGGCGATGTGGCCAGAACCATTGTTCGGGCCGCTGTCTGATCCATTGTTCCAATGTGCCATTAATTTCGGTTGCCATTTTGATAATGCTGGCATCATCATCGACGTTAGGAAGAGTAATGGGCGGGGAAATGGTGACACGAAATCTACATCCTGCGAGCCGCTCTGTATGCATGTACATTACTGGCACTTTCTTGCGGATTGCCAGTTTGATGTAGCTGATTGATGTTGTCGCATCCCGGCCAAAAAAAGGAATCACCATGCCCTCGCGCAGCTGCTGGTCTACCAGAAGGCACATGAATTGTCCCTTTTTCAGTGCTGTGACCATGCCGAGGGCTGCCTCACGCCCCTTGCGATAGATGTCACCACCATAGGTTGCCTGCCGACGTTTTAGAAGCCCACCGAGCAGGGGATTGTTAAGTGGCCGGTAAATGGCAGCAACAGGTTTGCTGGCGGTGATTGCTGCATAGGGACCGATTTCCCAATTACCGATATGCGCGCCGATTAGGAAGCCGCCGGTTTTAAGCCCCTGCAGATTTTCACGCCCGACAAATTCAACACGGCCCTCGCGTGTTAGTGTAGCAATGTGGGGATATTCCCCAATCACCCGCCCTATGTTCCACCACATTGACCTCAGGACATTGTTCTGACTTGCGCTGTCTAGATCGGGCATTGCAGCTATCAAATTGCGTCTTGCCCTCGTCTGCCAAGGCGTTAGTGGCCCAAGTTGGCTCATAAAGGCACCGAGAATCCAGCTCGCTGCTGACACTGGCAGCAGGCGGGCGGCAAAATACATAATAAAGACAATCGTGGCCTCAAGTGGCCAGATGAAAATCTGGCGTAATTTTCGTAGGATGAAACTACTGATTAGGTCAGCCATTATCTGTGGCCTTACGCGATGTGGATATTGCGTCAGAAACCGCCCCGGTCAATCCATCATCATCATCCAATTCAACTGTTACCCGAATAGATCTGATGCGCTCACGCCATTCGATGGGCAGACGAACCCAATCTTTTTGTGTGGTAATCAAGAGTGCCCCCAATCGGGTCGCATCCTCCTGCAATTTTGTCAGATCATGCTGTGAATAGTTATGATGGTCAGCAAAGGCAAGCCAATGAACAAGATTGCCGCCAGATTGCCTTACAGTGACAAAGAACCGTTCTGGGCGCCCAATGCCGGCAAAAGCCAACAACGGGACGTCCCCAAGTTCGCCAATTACTGCCCGATCCGGCTGCAGTGTTGCGTGAACAAGCGGTAACCCCTGAAGGATTGTTGGTGCGAGACCGGTTTCATCTTTGCCATTGATCAGCGCCAAATCCAGTTCAGCAAGACCCTCTCCAAGCGATGCGCGTAACGGCCCTGCTGGTATAACCCGACCATTCCCAATGCCCACAGCTCCATCAAAAACACCAATCTTCAGATCTTTTTCCATAAAGGGGTTCTGTAACCCATCATCCATCAGGATCAGATCATGCAGGCCACGCGCCGATATGGCGGCGGCACCAGCCACCCGGTCGCGTGAAACTAACACATCGCGTCCCTCGGCCAGCATCAATGGCTCATCACCACAGATTGATGACTCATGTATCTGCGGATCAACCCAGAGAGGCTTTTTAGTCCTGCCGCCATAGCCACGCGACAGGATCACTGGGGCGTGGCCAGCTGCCACACACCAATCATAGAGATATGCCACAACCGGCGTTTTTCCGCTACCGCCAACAGTAAGGTTGCCGACACAGATGACTGGCAGTTTAGCGCGGCTTTTCTGCGCCAAAAAGCTGCGAATGAATCCAGCGAGACTCCATAGGCCTGAAAGGGGCAGAAGTAGCGTCGAAATGACACCCCTGCTGTTCCAGAATGATGGTGTCTTGATCATTTTGATGGTCTCCGGTTATTGAGCAGCTCAATTATATAACTTGCGGCAATGGCGGGCCGTTTGCCAGCGCTCTTGGCATATGATTTCATTGCGCTTTCGCTGGTTTGTTTTGCCTCGTCGGTCAGAATGCCTGCTTTCACGGCTTCTGCAAGCTCATCACCGTTGGCAATATCTGTGACACCGCCAATCTCCCGAATGCCATCAAATTCAGCCTGATTTTTAGCAAGATGCGGGCCGCAGATCACTGGTAGACCGAACTGGGCGGGTTCAAGCGGATTATGCCCGCCGATTGGCAGAAGCGACCCTCCCATAAACACCACATCAGCAATTGCAAATAGACTACCCATCTCACCAAGCGTATCAACAATATGAATCACTTCTCCTGTTGCTGGCGTCTGACCTAGGGCGCGGCGCGACGGTGCCTTGGCACCTGGTATATGGTCCTGGCAAAGCGCTGCGATGGTAGCGCCTCTTTTGGGATGCCTCGGGGCGAGCAGGGTGAACCATTCATTCCCTAGAGCCTGCGCAGCTTTTATCACGCTTAAATCTTCACCTTCATGTGTTGAAGCGGCCAGAAAAATGCGCCGGTCACCGGCTGCTTGTTTTAATATAGCCATCAGGTTGGGATCGGTTTTTATTTTTCCTGATGTCAGCTTCAGGGATCCCAATCGATGTACGATATCCGATCGCGCACCTAAGTCGCACAGCCTGCCCGACTGTTTGTCATTAACCGCTAATACAAGTCCAGGTGTTCCAAAAACTGCAGCCGCGAGTGCAGGGTAGCGACGCCAACGTGAAGCAGCAGCATCTGAGATTTGTGACGAGGCGAAAATCACTGGAATGTCACGTCCTGCTGTTCTGTGAATAAGATTTGGCCAGAAATCAGACTCCATGAAAATGGCGGCCTTTGGAGCGCTCGCATCAAGAAACCTGTCGACATAGGCTGGGTGATCCAAGGGCTGGTAAAGATGGGTCAAATTTACCTCTGTTTTCCAGTCATTAACCAAATTAGCAGCTGTCATGGTGTTCGTGGTGACTATAAAAGCTTGACTTTGAAGTCGGGGTGCTAGTGCCTCAATGAGTGACAGGCCGGCCACTGTCTCACCAACGCTAACGGCGTGGACCCAGATAGCCCCTTTCGGCAAGGATGTTTGATACAAGCCAAATCTTTCCAGGAGGCGTGCAGTGTCTTCTTTGCCCTGTTTTGCGCGACGCCTGAGAATGAAGCCCAGAAATGGCTTCATCAAACGCCAGGTAAGACTGTATGAAGAGGGTAGTTTTGAAGCTGGCCGTTTAACATCTTTCCTAGGCATTTGTAATGATCTTCCCGTCATCTGCCTTTTTCTTATTTGTGAAAAACCCATCGGCTCGATCAGTGACAGCATTTAGTGCCACCTCTAATTTTTTACGCTGGCTCTCCATTCTATCTCTGGTGCTTTCGTCGCTATTTTTCTTGTTGCCAAACGTCCTGCCATCTGGCGTCAACGCCTCGCCCCAAATCATGATACCGCGGCAGAATGGTTTTGGTATGATCATGCAGTCCCAGCCGGGTGCACGCCAGAATCTATCGACTGACCAGGCAACGGGAATGATCGGTTTTCCTGTCAAATTGGCGAGTGCCACTGGCCCAGTCGCAGCGACACGAGCAGGCCCCCGAGGGCCGTCAGGTGTTATAGCAGCTACCTTACCGGCATCAAGAACGCGCTTTAATCCCCTCAATCCAGACATCGCATTGCGGTTGCTACTTCCCCACACGGTATGCACGCCGAGATGGTTGACGGTGTGGGCCAAAAGCCGGCCATCTGGATGTGGGGACTGCAGGGCATTCATTGCGTGGCGGCGTGGCCACAGCCAGGGCATGGCAATGATGCGCGAGTGCCAGAACACCAGAATGAATCCATCATGATCATCTAGAATTTCCTGCCGCTCCTCAGGGTTGTAGGTGCGCCACCGAATGGTCACCATCGTCAAAGCAACAATGGCCGCCAACAGCCAGCTAAGAACAAACACGCCAACAGGTTTTCTTATGAGTGTTTTTAGCATCTTATCTGCAATTGCCTTTGGTCATTTCCAAAATGATGAGCCGTCGACAGGACGTTGGCCCAATAAGGCAATCGATAAATACAACATCGTCCCGTGTTTCTCATAATCTAGCAAATTTATAGCAGCAAATGCCAGCTTATGTAGGGGATTGTGGCATTAGGGATGCAACGGAATGATGCTGTTGGCTCTGTCCAAACTTTGATTATATATGCAAGATATAATCTGATCCCCCCAGCAAGACTCTGGCCTAGCTGCCGGTATGATGCACAAGGACGTCGCCCAAAAATGTCTGATACAGACCGAGGCCAATTGTTGCTGGCATATCAAATCATCGAAAAAGGCTTCTCACCAAGGTCTCGTTTGCTGGTGAATAAAGCGCATGTTGGCATTGGCGACGTGGTTTGGCAAAAACCTCGGATTGATAATATAACGCGTGAGTGTGGCATCATACTCGCCAAAAAAAAAAGAAAACGCATGTCTTGCGTCTGTTTACCTGCAAACCTCACGTTGCTGAGATCCTGTTGCTCAAAAGTGTCCTTCTTTGTGCCGGCAATTATACCACCCCGTTCAACATTGCGGCGGCTTGTATGCGACCTGCCATTGGTCTCTTTGAGCAAACCCACCCACTGATGTATAGTTCAAAAATCAAATTGGTTTCAGTCTCTAGCCATCAGGTTAGCAAACGCGGGGTGATTAAGACAATTGCGCGAGATCTTGTTTTTGATGGAGTCTGCACTGAATTTTATCATGATGGAGTCTTACCAGCACTTGTGGCTGCTCGGTGAGTGAATAGAAAGTTGATATGCAGACAGCGAAGTCAGAAAAGACGCAGCAACAATCCGCCAGCAACAGGTCCAGAGAGATCATAAGGCGCATCTGGGATGGGTGGATAAGGCGTTACCTTGCACGGTTGATCTGGGCGTTTCTATTGATGGCCATTGTCGCCGGCACCGTATCTGCCTATCCATTGCTGACCCGGTATATTTTTAATGCGCTTGCCGATGGCAGGGCGGCTGAGGTCATCTGGCTGGCGCCGCCGGCAGTCATCATCCTTGCCCTCGTCAAGGGTTTTGCCCTATTCATGCAGACGATTCAGGTCAACGCGTTGGCGCTTCGGGTTACGACAGATCTGCAAAAAGACATGGCAAAGAGCCTGATCAAGGCTGATCTTGCGGTGGTTACGCGTGAACCGGCTGGCGCTTTTATGTCACGGATCATGAATGACCTTAATCTGTTGCGCGAGGCATTTGTCAGGCTTGCAAACAACCTCGTCCGTGACATTCTGACGGTGATAGTGCTGATCGGCGCAATGCTCTGGTTAGATTGGCTGATGGCTCTTGTCGTTTTGGCGGTCTATCCGTTGGCCATGCAGCCGATTATTCGCATCGGCAATCGCCAGCGCAAAGCCTCGGGTAATCTGCAGTCACATATGGAGGACGTGACCTCATTACTTGCTGAGACCTTGCAGGGCGCGCGCATGGTCAAGGCCTATCAGATGGAAGCCATTGAAATTAAACGCACAGAGAGTGCTTTTGACGGCCTTTACCAGCGTCTTGTTGGGCTTTTGACCGGGCGGGCGAAGATTGATCCCATCCTCGAGGTGGTTGGTGGCATTGCGGTTGGCGGTGTTGTCGCTCTCGCCAGCTGGCGTGTTGCCGCTGGGAATATGCAGGTGGGTGATGTGGTTGCCTTCATCACAACCTTGATCTTGCTGGTTCAGCCGGTTCGGGGCATTGGCACGCTGAACGCGGTGACACAAGAAGCACTTGCTGCAGCTGAGCGCATTCTTGCCCTTCTCGACATTCCCCGACAAATCACCTCGCCAAATCACGCTCCTGCGCTTACAGTCAGAAAGGGTGAAATCTTGTTTGACGAGGTTTGTTTCAACTATGGCAACGACACGAAGGTTTTAGATGACATCAACTTCCAGGCAGGTGCAGGCCAGACAGTAGCGCTTGTTGGACCGAGCGGCGCTGGTAAGACGACGATCATCAATCTTCTGCCGCGATTTTTCGATGCAACGCAAGGCACCATCATGATTGATGGTCAGGATATAACCACTGTCACGACAGAAAGCCTGCGCCAGAATATTGCACTGGTCGGACAGGATGCTATTCTTTTTGATGATACGATAGCGGCGAACATCGCGTTTGGCAGGCCAGGCGCCAGCCTTACGGAGATAGAGACTGCTGCAAGGGCCGCTGCCGCGCATGAATTTATCGCCGACCTACCAAACGGATATTATACCGAGGTTGGGGCGATGGGTAATCGCCTGTCCGGCGGCCAGCGCCAACGCGTCTCAATTGCCAGGGCGATGCTCAAGGATGCCCCAATTCTCTTGCTTGATGAGGCGACAGCAGCGCTTGATGCGGATTCGGAAAAGCGGGTACAGACCGCTTTGGCCGTCTTGCAACAGGGTCGAACCACTCTGGTGGTTGCGCATAGATTGGCGACAATACGTGATGCTTCACAGATTCTAGTGATGGAGGACGGGAAGATTACCGAGCGTGGCACACATGACAGTCTGACCGCGGCCAATCGCGTTTATGCTCGTCTGTGCAATCTTCAGTTCTTTGGTGGTGATTAATCACTCACGGCGGAGGATGTTGTCAGTCAGGCGAACAGCCCACTCTTTTGCCTTAAATTCACGGGTGATTGAGGCGGGGTCGTAAACACCATCAACCCAGTCAAAAAATTCCATGCCTAGGTCTTCATAGGGGAAATAGGACGCAAAAAATGCATCCAAAACTCCAGTCTTTGCCTGTTTGACATGGCCATATCTCCACGTAAGCTGTTTCACTGCTTCCCGCGCTGGCTGTTTTTTGGCAATCAGCAGATACAACGCTGCCATCAACCCGGCACGGTCTGCGCCTGATTTGCAATGCATCATTGCCGGCAACTCGATCTCTTCAAACAATGCCCTTGCGGCGTGTAGCATCTGCTTATCCGGAGCGGCGCGCGATCGTGCGGTAAAATCCATCAATATGAGGCCATATTTGGCACAGGCTTCGGCTTCCAACCTCCAGCCGCCGTCGGCGCGTGGGCCGCGTAAATTGATAACTGTCCTGATGCCCCGATCAGCCGCCTTCTTGATACGGCTCGGACTTGGTTGATTGCACCGCCACATATCCGGGGCAATTTCATGTTCATTGTGCCAATAGATCCTGAGGAAGCCGTGATCCTTTAAAATCAATTCGGTCCAGTCGACCAAACCGCGACGACTGCCAGCGGGTGCGACAAAGCTCATGAACCTGCCACCGTCATGCCGTCAACACGCAGTGAAGGGGCTGAGGTACTTTTGCGCATGTCGATATCATTGGCCCGGGTTATTGCCATGAAAATGTCTTTGAGATTGCCTGCGATTGTCGCCTCAGCCACTGGATGCGCGATTTTGCCCTTCTCAATCCAGAAACCTGCAGCACCGCGGCTATAATCACCAGTTATCATATCGACTGAGCTGCCCATCATCTCGGTTACTAAAAAACCAGCGTCAATATCGGCGAGCAGCTCATCAAATGAAATGTCACCATTTTCCAGATAGAAATTACTTGTCGATGGAGATGGCGGTCCACCAAGGCCGCGGCTGGCATTGCCGGTTGAACTAAGGCCGAGTTTGGTTGCCGAGGCAATATCAAGGAACCAGCCCTGCAACACTCCATCCTTGACCATTTCACGGCGCTTTACAGCGAGCCCCTCACCATCGAATAGCCGTGATCCCATGCCCCGGGGGCGTAACGGGTCGTCAACAAATGTCAGGCCGGAAGCCGCGACCTGTTCGCCCATACGGTCTTTTAAGAAACTGGTGCCACGGGCGATAGCCGCGCCATTGATTGCACCGGCCATGGTGCCGACGAGTGATGCTGATACTCGCTTGTCATAGACCACCGGAAACTGCCCGGTGGGCGGTTTGATTGCGCCAAGGCGCGCCAGCGTTCGGGTGGCGGCAGTGTTGCCAACCTTGTCCGGGCTATCCATGTCAGCCGCAAAGACTGCTGCGCTGTAATCATAATCGCGCTCCATATTCCCGTTCTGTTCAGCTATAACCATCGCCGAGACACCGTTCGATGACCGTTTGTAGTCAGCGGAAAAGCCGTTGCTCGTCGCGATCAGAATATTTGTAACGCCATGGCTCGCTGACCCACCTTCTGAATTGGTGATGCCCTTGTGCGATAACGCTGCCTCCTCGGCGCCGCGTGCAATGTCGGTCAGGTCATCAATCGTTGGAACGTTTTCATCATACATTTCCAACTCGGGAAGATGTTTGGTCAGCTCAGCTGTGTGAGCGAGACGTGCATAGGGATCGTCGGGCGCAATTTTTGCCATCGCTACCGCACGCTGTGCCAGCGATTTAATATTGTCGCTATCGAGCTGGCTGGTCGAAATGGAAGCGTTGCGCTGGCCAACAAAAACTCGCAGGCCCGCGTCAAAATCCTCCGAGCGTTCGCTTGCCTCGACTTTGCCAAGCCTGAGATCGATTGAGGTGCCTTCACCGCGGGCAAGCATGGCATCGGCGCCATCAGCTCCCGCAGATTTTGCGGCATCAAGAAGTTCGGAAATAAGTGATTGCTCTGTACGTTTCATCATGCACTTCACATATTGTAACGACCTGGTCATTTCAACCGTCAGCGCAAAACTATAGCCATCCTTGCATGAACCATCCAATGCGTTTATGACCATGCACATGACTTATAACATTTTCATCGATGGGGCTGCCGGAACAACGGGATTGCAGGTGTCTGACAGACTGGCGATGCATCCGGCTGTTACGGCGCGGTTTCTGTGTGATGAGCAGCGCAAGGATAACGCAGCTCGCAAGCAGATGATGGCTGCGTCCGATTTGACGATTCTGTGCCTGCCAGATGCTGCCGCGCGCAAAGCTGTTGTTATGGGGGGGCTGACGAATGCGCGATTGATCGACGCATCATCCGCGCACAGAACGCATGCCGACTGGGTTTATGGGTTTCCTGAATTGATAAACGGGCAGCGTGACGCCATTGCTGCTGCTTCGCGGATAAGCAATCCGGGATGTTACCCAACCGGATTTCTAGCCTTGACCCGTCCGCTGATTGAAGCAGGTATTTTGCCGCGCGATGCGTTGCTTAGCGTGCCAGCAGTGTCTGGTTTCAGCGGTGGCGGTAATAGTATGATTGCGCGGCAGGCCGATGGGGCATTGCCAGCTCATGGCAGCTATGGTGTGGCGCTGGCGCATAAGCATATTCCCGAAATGGTGGCCTTTGCCGGCCTCAGTACTCCACCCATTTTCATGCCGGCCGTTGCTGATTTCTATGCTGGCATGCTGGTCAATGTTCCCTTGCACAAAGGGCAGCTGACTAAAACCGTCACCGGTCAGGATCTGCATGATTGCCTTGCGGCTCATTTTGCCGGTCCAGGTCTGGTGCGCATGGCAGCCGCGAGGGCCAATGATGAAACTCTGCTTGCCGATAATCTGCTTGCAGCAGATGGGCTCGCAAACGCCGACCATATGGAATTATCTGTATTCGCAGATCAGGATAACAGGCAGTTCTGGTTGCTTGCCAGACTCGACAATCTTGGCAAGGGTGCGGCAGGTGCAGCGATTCAGAATATGAATATCGCCCTTGGGCTTGACGAGATGATGGGCCTTAACACCGGAGTATAATGTCAGATTGGCTTGACGAAACCTTTTATCTGCCCGTGCAGACGGAAATTGATCGGGCGGTCAACTATCCCTACGACGCGCCGGATACGGCGTTCGTGTTTGATAATGGTCGACTTCGGGCCTTTGATGACGCCAGAATTCTTGATGAGAGGACGGCGGTTCTCTCTGTTGGATCAAACCGAGCACCAGTGCAGCTCCGTCGCAAATTTGGTGATGCAGCAATAATTCCCGTTACACCCGCTGTCTTGCATGATTGTGACATTGTTCATGCGGCGCAGCTCGGCTATTATGGCGCGGTGCCATGTACCGCTTTCCCGGCTGCCGGGTGCGAGGTGCGGCTGAATATTGCCTGGCTTAGCGGGGTGCAGCTGGAAATCATGCACCGGACCGAGGCCGTCGGTATTGCCTACGACTATATTCGTTTCAATGGTGGGGCAGTCACACATCTTCCCGTACCAGCTGCTGGCGGTGAGATCATTTCCGGATATCAGCCTGTCTTTGGCTATGCGGCGCGGGGTGGCGTTCTCGATGTTGGGGTGGGCCAGCCGGCGGGGTTGTCGCGAATTTCGGCAAAGAACCGGATTTTTCAGACAATGAGTCAGGCAGAGGCCGTCAAATTTGTACGCCAGCTTACGGGCAATGACGATCACCGCAGTCTGGAGCATTTCGTCTCTGACATGCAGGCCAACAGGACGGAGCGCCGTCTTATCATTGAGCGCTTGTCAGCCCATATGCTAGTCGCCAAAGGTCCGCCATGGCAAATTATCGAAATGCAGCTTGATGATCTAGAGGCCTACATCTAGCTCTGCCCGGCGTCAGCCAACCAGCCTGTCGATTATCAAAAACAATGTCAGGATCAGGCCTGCATTACGGTTGGATTTGAACAGGGTCAACGCGCCTTGTGGATCATCAGGGTTTATCATTCGCGCCTGGTGCAACAGATGTATTGCCATCAGCACAACACCGAGCATCCAGACCCCCGGACCTTGATACGCTTGAATGCCTGCTGAAATTAGCAGAATGGCGACACAGAAGGCAATTAGCACCCCTAAATTCAGACGGCCGCCGAGACCAAGAGCCGATGATTTTACCCCGGCGATCCTGTCATCGGCCATATCCTGAACTGCATAGATTGTGTCATAGCCAAAGACCCAGGCAACGCTGCCAGCATAAATTAGCCAAATCTCGGGGGTTGGCCATTGATTTGTCACCGCTGCCCAGCTGAGCGGAACACCCCAGGAGAAGGTCAGCCCGAGAACGGCCTGCGGCCACCAGGTTACGCGCTTGGCAAGTGGGTAGATGATGATCAAAGGCAGCGATGCAATGCCGACTATGATAGCTGTCTGTGGCAGCTGCATAAGAATGCCCAGACCAATCAGGCATAAAATTGCTAAAAATAGCAACGCCTGCAGCAAAGACACAGTACCCGCGGCGATTGGTCGGCCGCTGGTTCGCTCCACATTCAGGTCGATGCGCCGATCCCACATGTCGTTTACGACGCATCCGGCGCCCCGCATTGTCATTGCGCCAAGCAAAAACAGCACCATCATCTTTGACATCTGTAGGTTGTTCTCGGCGGCGAGGGGAATGATCCACCAGGCAGGCAGCAGTAGCAGCCACCAGCCAATCGGCCTGTCTAAACGCGCAAGAAATAGATAGGGGTGCAGAACCCGTGGCAGTTTTTGCCACCACCCAGTCAGTTGGATGTCAGTATGTACGGTGCTTTTGTCTGTTTGCTCGTTGGTCATTCGCAAGAAATAGCGTAGCCATGAAGCTCTGTCCAATATCCCTGACGCAACGATAAGATTCGGCCCCCCAAAGCCGCCTCTCGCTATGCGGCTAGGGCTGGCTGATGGATTGAAAAATCTGGTCCGACAGGGTAAACATGCGCTATGGCAAGGACTGGTTTTAAAGCGCGGCTTTACGTTCCCAACAACCTGGCGATGGGAATGTCTATCATTCCAAACAGGAACCAGCAGCATTATCTGGCATCCGTGATGCGGCTTGTGACGGGCGATATTGTGGCGCTTTTCAATGGTGTTGATGGCGAGTGGCGCGCCGCGATACAGAGCATCGGCAGGCGTAGCTGTTCTCTTGATGTGATTGCACAAACGCGTCCTCAGCAGGCCAGCCCCGATTTGTGGCTTCTGTTTGCCCCGGTGAAAAAAGCTCGGCTGGATTTCATTGCGCAGAAGGCATCAGAAATGGGTGCAAGTGTGATCTGGCCGACCCGTACAGATTTCTGTCAGGTGACGCGGGTGAATGACGACCGTCTGACAGCCAACGCAATCGAAGCTGCCGAGCAGACAGAGCGACTTGATATCGCTGAAATTCGTGATTTTGCGCCCCTGAACGATGTTCTGGCTGCGGTTCCGGAGGATAGATTGTTGGTCTGGTGCGACGAGGCCAGCGCCACAAAGGGCGACCGCAATGCCGTCTCTGTTTTTGCGGCGCATACCAAGCCGGAATCTGCGGCCATTCTGATTGGCCCAGAGGGTGGATTCTCCGAGAATGAGCGGCGCATCCTCGACCAGCGTGAAAACTGTTTGAAAGTTTCACTGGGTCCGCGCATATTGCGGGCCGATACTGCGGCAATAGCCGCGCTGACATGCTTCCAGTCAGTCCATGGTGACTGGCCGGGTAAAACGTAAAACATTTTTTTGTTAATAGCCTGCTTGCTGTACTATCGACCGTTGCGGTTCAACCCGACCATCCATTAGGACTCCATTCATGACAGACGACAACATGCGGATCGCTGACAAGCAGGCCATGATCGACTGGGTGGAGGCGGGCGAAACGCCGAAATCCGACTGGAAAATAGGCACAGAGCATGAAAAATTGCTGTATCGCTGCGATACGCAGGAACCGATTGAGTATGAGGGGCCGGATGGGGTGGCACAGCTGCTCAGCGACTTGCTGGCCGAACTTGGCTCAGCCGCCACGCCGATCCTGGAAAAGGGTAAAATCATAGGGCTGAAGGATGGCGAGGGGGGGTCGGTAACGCTGGAGCCCGGTGGCCAACTTGAGCTTTCTGGCGCACCATTGGCCAATCTGCATCAGACCTGCGCCGAGACGGGACGCCATTTGCGGCACATGCGAAATGTGGCAGACCCCCTCCGCATTGGGATGTTGGGTGTTGGCTATCATCCCACCGCCAACCGTGAGGATATCTCCTTCATGCCGAAGGGGCGATACAAGATCATGAGTGCGCACATGCCAAAGGTGGGCTCTCTCGGGCTTGACATGATGTTGCGGTCCTGCACCGTTCAGGTCAATCTCGACTATGGTGACGAGGTGGACATGCGGCGTAAATTCCGTACCTCGCTCGCGCTACAGCCGATTGCCACCGCATTGTTTGCCAATTCACCCTTCAAGGAAGGACAGGTGTCACCTTTCCTGTCGACCCGCGCCCATGCCTGGACAGATACCGACGCCGCCAGATGCGGGGTTCCTGCCTGTGTGTTTGATGAGACTTTCGGCTATGAGCAATGGATTGACTATATCCTTGATGTGCCGATGTATTTTGTCCATCGCGGCGAGGATTATATTAATGTTGCTGGACATTCCTTCCGCGATTTCATGGCGGGTACACTTGCGGGCTTCGAAGGGCAGATGCCAACCATGGGGGATTTTGAGGATCACATGACCACCGCCTTTCCTGAGGTCAGGCTGAAACAATTCCTTGAGATGCGCGGCGCTGATAGCGGTATGTGGGCAAATATCTGCGCCCTTCCTGCTTTCTGGGTGGGGTTGCTTTATGATGAGGAGGCGCTTGAGGAAGCAGCTTCACTTGCATCTGACCTGCAGGCAGACGACGTGATGGCAGCCCGCCTGTCTGTGGCAAAAGATGGTTTCAGAGGCAGGCTTGGCCCACATGATGTCTACGATCTAGCATCACGTCTGGTCTCAATCTCGGGCAAGGGGTTGCGTCGACGCGGCATTCTTGACGGTGGTGGTGGCGATGAATCTGGTTTCCTGTCGCCTCTCAGGGATTGTCTAGACAGCCAGAAAACACCAGCGGAAATGTTGCTGGACGCGCTGCAAGGTGAATGGGGAGAGGATGTCTCTCGGATTTTCACAGCCAATAGCTTTTGATGTGCAGATTGGTTGCCGACATCATCAGTCCGCCAAGGCTGCATATATTGTTGCTTATTGTTGTTGACAGGATTTTATAGGCTGCTTTGATGCCCGTTTTACTGTTGATTGTCTGTATCAATTTTGTTGGCGTCGGAGCTTTAATTCCAATTCTTCCCTACACGATCTTGGAATCGATGGGTCTACCGGCCAGTGTGATGACCCTGCTGTTAGCATCCTTTGCTCTGGCCATGTTTGTTGCGAACCCCATTTTGGGCAGGTTGTCTGATCATATTGGCCGCCGCCGTGTGCTGTTTTTTTCGCTGGCCCTGACTGGGGTTGCGCATTTCTGGTTCGCCATGTCTGACCAGCTGTGGCAGCTGTTTCTGGCGCGTATCCTGGCTGGCATAGGGTCTGGAAATACTGGTGTCATTCAGGCGATGATTACCGACCGCACGTCACTTGAAAAGCGGGCGCAATATATGGGGTTGCTGGGCGCAGCCATCGGCTTCGGCTTTGTCGCCGGCCCGGCGCTTGGTGGGTTGCTGAGCCATTTTGGCAATGGACCGCTCTTTCAGGTCCCCTTTCTGATGGCGTCGGGTTTTGCCTTTGTCGCTCTGTTTATGACCAGCTGGCTGAAAGGTGTTGATCGTCAGCGGCTGACGCCTGAAGAGCGAGGGGATGCTGGCACAGTGGTGTCTCGCCTGCGTGTCCTGATGGTCTCACCATTGGCGCTATACGCACTTGCCTCGTTGGCTTTGAATCTCTCTTTTGCACAGGTTGAGGCGTCCTTTGTTCTGGTGCTGCGTGACTATCTCAGTTTTGGTGCCATCGAGACTGGCTGGCTGTTCACCTATATCGGTATTTGCATCATTGTCGTTCAGGCAGTGTTGATCAAGAGTGTCGTGTTCCGCTTTGGCGAAGTGGGAACAACCCTTCTTGGCACTTGCCTTTTGGCGCTTGGTCAGATTGCCACTGTAATGATTGTCACAGGTCTCTTTGTCGGCAATGCCTATCCCCTACTACAGACTTTGCTGGGGGCAACGGCCATCTGTTTCGGCTTTGCTCTGTCGACACCAGCAATAACCACCGCCGTCAGCAAGATTGCGGGTGAGACCGTGCGGGGAGGTTCGCTCGGTACGATTCAAGGCTTTGGTTCGCTCGGACAGGTCGTCGGGCTGAGCGTTGCTGGACCGCTTTATGATCTTGGCGGGTCGCAATTTCCATTTGGCTTTGGTGCCGTCGTGACGTTGTTGCTGGTCTGTCTGGTGCCATTTCTCCGACGTCCAGGCTGACGCTACGCCGCCTCTGTGCCGCCGACCGTGACACCACCCATTTTCACAGTTGGCTGGCCAACGCCCACCGGCACCGATTGACCCGCTTTGCCACATGTCCCAACCCCGTCATCCAGCGCCATGTCATTGCCAATCATGGAAATCTTTGACATTGCATCTGGTCCATTGCCAATCAGGGTGGCCCCTTTTACTGGCGCGCCGATCTTGCCATTTTCGACAAGATAGGCCTCAGAAGCTGAAAAGACGAATTTGCCCGAGGTGATATCAACCTGACCACCACCGAAATTGACCGCATAAATGCCCTTTTTGATGGAGGTGACAATCTCTTCGGGGTTGTCCGTGCCACTCTCCATGAAAGTGTTTGTCATCCGCGGCATTGGCGCATGTTCATAGGATTGACGCCGTCCGTTGCCCGTCGCCTCAACGCCCATCAGACGCGCATTCTGCCGGTCCTGCATAAAGCCGCGCAGAATGCCATCCTCGATCAATACATTGCGGCGGGACTGTGTTCCCTCATCATCAACAGTTATTGAGCCACGCCGGTCCATAATGGTGCCATCATCAACCACGGTGACGCCTTTCGATGCGACCTGCTCGCCAACGCGGCCACTGAAAATTGATGTGCCCTTGCGGTTGAAATCCCCTTCAAGACCGTGGCCAACCGCTTCATGCAGCATAACCCCGGGCCAGCCGGCACCAAGCACAATTTCCATTTCTCCTGCCGGGGCGGCAACTGAGTCCAGATTGAGCGTTGCTATGCGCAGCGCTTCGTGCACCTGTGGCTGCCATGACTCTGGCGTCATATATTTATCAAACATCACCCGACCGCCAGCTCCGGCAGAGCCGGATTCCATGCGGCCGCCCTGTTCAACAACAACTGACACGTTGATCCGGACGAGGGGACGGATGTCGGCCACGCGCTCACCATCTGCACGCATGATTTGCACTGCCTGCCAAGAGCCGGCGAGGCTCGCGCTAACCTGTACTACCCTCGGATCTGCCGCTCTGGCGAAGGCGTCGATTTGTTGCAACAGGCTGACTTTCGAATCGAACGGCATCTCATTCAGCGGGTTGCCGTCGTCATAAAGGGGGTGATTACCGCCAGCCACCGGGGCAAGTGCCGCCGTTCCGTTATATCCTCTGGTCACAGCGCCAACGCTTGCCGCTGCCCGGCGCAGGGCTGCCTCACTCAACTCACCGGCATGCGCATAGCCATGTGCTTCGCCGGCGATTGCTCGCAGACCGAAACCGCTGGACTGATCATAGCTTGCTGATTTCAATCGGCCATCATCGAAGGCTAGTATTTCCGAATGCCGCATCTCCAGAAATAATTCACCGTCATCAGCGCTAGTTAGTGCCTGTCGTACGATTTGCTGTGCCTTGTCCTGCTCCAGATTTGTTCCGGTGAAGAATATGTCGTCTGTTTGCGCCAGATGGTCCATTGTGTTTTCCGTTATATCAATAAGTTATCAAAATGTACTGTGTTTTGGTCCTCCTGAGAGGATGGGGGGAGAAAGCGTGTATTTCAAGATTATAATCCAATTTGCCTGACAAGTTTGCGAAGGGCAAAATGCCAGTCTCTTCAAAAAGGAAAAAAAAGGTAAAAATTATAGCGACAGGTAGCCGCATGGGGCTTTTCTATTGTTAAAAATCAGTCTAATTAAACCCTAAAAGAAGAAGTCGGTTTTTTGCAAACTGTGGCGAGTACTTAAACGGGGTTAATCGAACTGTGGGGGAAAAATCCATGGCATTCCTAGCCAAAATAATTACAGGCTTGGCAACGCTTGCGCCGGGCTTGGCGTTCAGATATTTGGCTGCTTTTTCTGCATGCGTCGGCATTTCGCTGAACTCCTCTGGTGCAAATGCCGCAAAACCGGAACCCTGGCAGATGGATCTGCAACCACCGGCCGGCTCGATCGCCGAAATGGCGACTGACCTGCATAATATGCTGCTCGTCGTCATTACGCTGATTTCGCTGTTTGTCCTCGGTTTGCTTGTTTATGTGGGAATACGCTTCCGTGCCAGCGCCAATCCCAACCCTTCGAAGACCTCACACAATACGGTCATCGAGATCCTCTGGACAGTGATCCCAGTGGCCGTACTCGTCGGTATAGCGATTCCGTCTTTCCGCCTACTCTATTATCTGGACCGTACGGCCGACACCGACATGGTAATCAAGGTGACAGGCAACCAGTGGTACTGGAATTATGAATATCCAGACGACGGCATCGCCTTCGACAGCTATCTTGTTGACGAGGCCGACCTTCAGGAAGGGCAGATCAGGCTTCTCTCTGTCGACAATCCGATGGTTGTTCCAGAGAACACCCGGATCAAGCTGTTGATTACCGGCAATGACGTGATGCATTCATTTTTTGTGCCGTCGCTTGCCGTGCAGGTCTACGCTTTCATTGGCCGCACTAACGAGGTGTGGATTGACGTACCGTCTGGCAAACAAATCTATTATGGTCAATGTAACCAGATTTGTGGCGTTAATCACGCCTACATGCCGATCGAAGTCCGGGCGTTGCCTCGGTCTGAATACGATAAATGGTTGTCATCAGCGCGGGAGGAATTCGCGATGGACGATAGGCTTGTCAACCCTAAAACTTTGAAACTGGCCTCGGCCAATTAACCAGTTAGCGAAGAGGATTATAACATGAGTGCTCAAGCCCACGCTGATCATGGTGCCCCAGAGAGCTTTGTGCGTCGTTGGCTCTATTCGACCAACCACAAAGACATTGGCACGATGTATATCGTGTTCGCCATTCTCGCCGCTTTTATCGGTGGCGGCCTGTCTGTATACATGCGTATGGAACTGATGGAGCCTGGCGTTCAGTATATGGCTGACGGTCATGTCTGGAACGTATTCACCACCGCGCACGGTTTGATCATGGTGTTTTTCGTGGTGATGCCGGGCCTGATTGGTGGTTTTGGTAACTGGTTTGTGCCGATCATGATTGGCGCACCGGATATGGCGTTCCCGCGAATGAATAACATCAGCTTCTGGCTGTTGCCCCCCTCATTCATTCTGTTGTTGCTCTCTGCGGTTATGGATGGTGGTGCGGGCGTTGGATGGACGATCTATCCACCGCTGTCATCCTCATCCGGCACGCCAGGCATGTCTATGGATCTTGCGATTTTCTCGCTGCACCTTGCAGGTGTGTCCTCGATCCTTGGTGCAGCCAATTTTATCACGACGATTTTCAACATGCGTACGCCTGGTATGACGCTGCATAAAATGCCGCTTTTTGCTTGGGCAATGTTGATCACCGCCTTCCTGCTGCTGCTGGCGGTGCCTGTCCTTGCTGGTGCGATCACCATGCTGCTGACAGACCGTAATTTCGGCACGACATTCTTCATTCCTGAAGGGGGCGGTGACCCGATCCTGTTCCTGCACCTGTTCTGGTTCTTCGGACACCCAGAGGTGTATATCATGATCCTGCCGGCCTTTGGCATTGTTAGCCATATTATCTCAACCTTCTCCAAAAAGCCTGTTTTTGGCTATCTGGGAATGGCCTATGCGATGGTCGCGATCGGTTTTGTCGGCTTCATCGTGTGGGCGCATCACATGTACACCGTCGGATTGAGCGTTGACACACGCGCTTATTTCACGGCAGCCACGATGGTGATCGCCGTGCCAACAGGCGTGAAAATCTTTTCCTGGATCGCCACAATGTGGGGTGGTTCGATCACTTTTCGTGTGCCGATGCTGTGGGCGATTGGATTCATCTTCCTTTTTACAGTTGGTGGCGTGACAGGTGTTGTCCTCTCGAACGCTGGCCTCGATGTGGTTCTACACAATACTTATTATGTGATTGCGCACTTCCATTATGTGCTCTCGCTTGGTGCTGTTTTTGGCCTGTTTGCTGGCTTCTATTACTGGTTCCCGAAAATGACTGGATATGAATATTCAGAAGGTCTTGCCAAGCTACATTTCTGGATTACCTTCTTCGGTGTCAACCTGACCTTTTTCCCGATGCATTTTTTGGGTCTTGCCGGTATGCCCCGCCGTTACATTGACTATCCTGATGCCTTTGCTGGCTGGAACATGGTCGCCTCAATTGGCTCTTATGTTGGTGCAGCTGGTGCGGTGCTGTTCCTCGTTGTGATTGCGCAGGCCTTTATCGTCAAGCGCCGCGCCGCTGACAATCCGTATGGTGAAGGTGCCACAACTCTGGAATGGAAGGTTGCGTCGCCGCCGCCTTATCACACCTTCGACGAGTTGCCAAAGGTCAAGTAACAAAGCCTAGGAGGCGCCCAAAAGGGCTCTTCCCTCTTCTTTAATGGAGCCGGATAATAGCTGTGAGTACAGATCAGAACATTACTGCCAATACAGATGCGCTTCGGGTGCCATCGGTGGGTGATTTCTGGTCACTGCTCAAGCCGCGGGTGATGAGCCTTGTGATCTTCACCGGTTTTGCCGGAATGTTTCTTGCTCCAGGTGTCATTCATCCCCTTGTCTTTGTGATTTCCCTGTTTGCCATTGCCGCTGGTGCTGGCGCTTCCGGGGCGATCAATCAATGGTACGACCGCGACATTGATGCGGTGATGACACGGACTAAATCAAGGCCTATTCCGGCTGGATTGATGGAACCAGCCGAAGCCCTGACCATGGGCCTGGTTATCTCCGCCCTGTCGGTTCTGGTGCTTGGACTTGCTACCAACTGGCTGGCAGCTGGCCTGCTTGCCTTCACCATTTTCTTCTATGGTGTTGTCTACACCATCTGGTTGAAACGGCGGACATCGCAGAATATTGTTATTGGTGGTGCCGCAGGAGCGCTGCCACCGGTTATTGGCTGGGCCGCTGTGACTGGCAGCCTGTCGGTTGAGCCTTTACTGCTGTTTGCCCTGATTTTCATGTGGACACCACCGCATTTCTGGGCGCTGGCGCTGTTCCGCAATGAAGATTACACACGGGCGAATGTGCCGATGCTGCCAGTTGTTGCAGGCGAGATGGAGACACGCAAACAGATCTTGATCTACGCGGTGCTGCTCGCGCCCTTGGGTGTCGCCCCCTGGTTTATCGGCATGGCGTCAGTCCTTTACGCCGGTCTTGCTGGCGCTGCGGGTGCTCTGTTTGTCTACATGTCATTGCAACTGTTCCGTTCCGGCGACCATGCGGTGGCAAAGCGGCTGTTCGGCTTTTCAATTCTGTATCTTTTCGTTCTGTTCCTGGCGCTCGTTGTCGACCGCGCCATCCAGCAATTTCTGCTATATGGAATGACATCATGACCGAGCGCCCGCAGCCAACGACCGCAGGAGAAATGCAGAAAATGCGTCGCAGCCGTAATCTCGCGCTGCTTGGTGCCATTGTGCTGCTGGTGGTGCTGTTTTATGCGCTGACCATTGTTAGGGTTGGGAGCGGCTCATGACAACGCAGACCATTCGGCCACAGATCGATCAGCGGGCGCAGGGAAATCGGCGCACCTTAACGGTGCTAGCGCTGCTTGTTTTGGCGATGGTTGGTCTTGCCTATGCGTCGGTGCCGCTTTACGACCTGTTCTGCCGCGTTACTGGTTATGGCGGAACAACCCAGGTTGTGACGGAGAATGCAGATCCCATCATCATTGATCACCCCGTCAAGGTACGCTTTGACGCCAACGTCAATCCGTCATTGAATTGGCGCTTTGAGCCTGTTGACGCGCCAGTAACTCTCAACCCGGGCGAGGAAGTCATTATTAATTACCGGGCGATAAACCTTGGTGACGTGCCATCTGTCGGTACATCAACATTCAATGTGACACCGGTGAAGGCTGGTCCACATTTCATGAAACTTGATTGCTTCTGTTTCATTGAACAGGCGCTTGCGCCGGGCGAGTCAGTGCTGATGCCGGTACGGTTCTTCATTGACCCGGCGATTGTGGAGCGCGCGGAAACCGCCGAAATCAAAGAAATTATCCTGTCCTACACATTCTTTCCTGCACTTGCGGGGACAAAAAGGTAGGATAAATGAAATCGTGGAGAGGTGACTGGCAGCTGTCAGTCAGATTTAGAGGAGACAAAAATGAGTGGTGCGAACAAACACCCTTATCACCTTGTTGAAGCTAGCCCATGGCCTGCTGTGGGGTCGGCGGCGGCCTTCACTGCTGCTGTCGGTGGCGTTATGTATATGCACGAGGTTCATTATGGCATTGCCGTTCTTGGCCTTGGCTTTGCCCTTGTCTTGATGACAATGTATATGTGGTGGCGTGACATCATCCGTGAGGCTGAGTATCAGGGGCATCATACTTCGGTCGTTCAGATTGGTATGCGCTATGGCATGATGCTTTTCATTGCTTCCGAGGTCATGTTCTTCGTCGCGTTTTTCTGGGCTTTTTTTGATCGGGCGCTGTTTCCAGTCGGTGGTGTTTGGCCGCCAGAGGGCATTACCACCTTCGATCCTTTTGATTTGCCACTGATCAACACGTTGGTCCTGCTGCTTTCCGGTTGTACGGTCACATGGGCACACCACGCGCTGCAGCATGGCAATCGCAGGGATTTCATGACCGGACTTGGAATGACCGTTGGTCTGGGTGTTCTGTTCACGGCCCTGCAGGCGCTTGAATACAGCCATGCACCGTTTGGTTTTACTGATGGTGTCTATCCGTCTGTGTTCTACATGGCGACTGGCTTTCATGGTTTCCATGTTCTTGTTGGCACCTTGTTCCTTGCCGTTTGCTGGTTGCGGGGGCGGGCCGGTCATTTCACGCCTGAACAGCATTTCGGTTTTGAGGCTGCTGCTTGGTACTGGCATTTCGTTGATGTCGTCTGGCTGTTCCTGTTCGCCGCCGTGTATTGGTGGGGCGGTTGATCGAGTTGGCTTAGCGCTTATTTATAAACGATGCTGGGGAGCGCCTGTTGCGGGCGCTCCTTTTTACGTTGAGTCTGCCGTTTGGCACTTGCCGCGCCCCGGGTGATGCGGTACGAGCAGGTAAATACCTCTTTGGATTTAAGATGATACGATTACAACCTCTTTTTTGGCCCACATTCTTTGCCCTTCCTGCGCTGCTGATGCTTTTGGCGCTTGGTACATGGCAGTTACAACGCCTTGAGTGGAAAAACGATCTTATTGCCAGCTTCGAGCAACGCTCATCCGCCTCGCCAATCGAGTTTCCGCTTGCAGGCGAGATAACTACGGATCTCGAATTCCGCCGGCTGCGCCTTGTTGGCAGATTTGATCACAACAAGGAAATTTTCATGACCGGCCGCACCTATGAGGGCAATGCCGGCTTTCACATCGTGACGCCTTTTTCCTTGCGCGATGGCCGCATCGTTCTGGTTAATCGGGGCTGGGTATCCGAAACCTACCGAGATCCTGTAAAGCGTCCCTTCACCCTTGTTGAGGGCGAAGTCACGCTTGATGCCATTTTGCGCTTTCCCGGCAAGAAGGGCTATTTTGTTCCGGAAAACCAGGCGGAGAACGGCTTTTGGTTCACCCTCGTACCCGCACAGATCGTTGCGCATCTGGGTCTGTCATCACAGGCGGTCACATCGGTCTATGCTGCAACAATTCGTACCGGTGATGTGGTGAAACTGCCAATCGCGGCGCGTACAAAATTGAACCTACGCAATTCACATCTCAGCTATGCGGTCACATGGTATGGTATTGCGCTGGCCTTGATTGGCGTATATTTGGCATTCCATCATCAGGCTGGAAGGCTGTCCTTTGGCCGTGGCCATGAAGACGACGGGGGGGCGCAGCAGTGAAATATATCAGCACGAGAGGCAATGACGGCCCACTTAGTTATGAAGAGGCTCTGCTGAGCGGTCTTGCGCGTGATGGTGGCCTCTATCTGCCAACTACCTATCCACGCTTTTCTGCTGAGGAAATTGCAGCGATGCGTGGCCTTTCATATCCGGAACTTGCCGGTCTCATCATGGCACGCTTCACTGATGGCGAGATTGAGGCCGATGAGCTGACGGCGATGGCCAACGATGCCTATGCAGGCTTTGATGACCCGGCGGTGGCACCTCTGCGTCATCTTACTGGTGATATCCATGTGCTAGAATTGTTTCACGGCCCAACCATTGCCTTCAAGGACTATGCGATGCAGTTTCTGGCGCGTGCCTTTGACCGTGCGCTACAACGCTCGTCGCAACAGGCGGTTATTCTGGGCGCCACCAGTGGTGACACCGGATCAGCTGCGCTTGAGGCCTTTCAGGAGCGCGATGCGATTGACGTGTTCATTCTGTTTCCAGAAGGTCGCGTGTCACCCGTTCAGCAACGCCAGATGACATCGGTCATTGCCGAAGGCGCCAATGCTGTTGCCGTGCATGGTGATTTTGACGATTGCCAGGCGATCGTCAAACAGCTCTTCAACCAGCATGATTTTCGTGACAGCGTTAATCTCTCTGCTGTCAATTCGATCAATTGGGCACGTCTGATGCCTCAGATTGTATATTATTTTTCTGCAGCACTGGAACTTGGTGCGCCCCAGAAGAAGGTGGCCTTCTCGGTGCCAACCGGCAATTTTGGCAATATCTTTGCCGGATATGTGGCGATGCAGATGGGCCTGCCGATCGAACGACTGATCGTGGCCTCAAATCAGAATGACATCCTGACCCGCTTCTTTGAACAGGGGGCAATGCAGCGTGAGGCGGTTAATCCCTCGCTCAGCCCCTCGATGGACATTCAGGTTTCTAGCAATTTTGAACGTCTTCTCTTTGAATTGTTGGAGCGTGATGGGGCTGAAACAGCCCGCGTGATGGCACATTTTGCAGCAACTGGTAAATTTGTGCTATCGGAGACAGTGATGGCAGAGGCGCGTTCGCTGTTTTCTGCCTATCGCCTTAATGATGCTGGCACCATAGCGGAGATTACCCGAACTAATCATGATGATGGAATGGTGCTTGACCCCCACAGCGCGGTTGGTGTTTCTGCCGCAAGGCGGGCTATTGCTGACGGAACGCTGCCAGATGGAACGCCGGTGGTGGCACTTGCTTGCGCTCACCCGGCAAAATTCCAGGACGCAGTCCAACAGGCAACTGGAATAGTGCCAGCTCTTCCAGCGCATCTTGCCGATCTTATGGAGCGCCCGGAGCGTAAACAAACGATCGAGGCGAGTGATGTTGCGGTTAAGACCCTGGTTCTTGAAAGGAAGCGTAGCCTGTGACGCTTGCTACGCTTTCAACACTTGCCAACGGTCTACGTGTTGCAACGCGGCATATGCCCCACGCAACATCTGTTTCTGTTGGGATTTGGATCAAGGCTGGCGCGCGTGATGAGCGTGAGGCTGAACAGGGTATCGCTCATATGCTGGAACATATGGCGTTCAAGGGAACAAAACGCCGTGATGCGGAGGCGATTGCGACTGAGGTAGAGGATGTTGGCGGTTACATGAATGCCCATACCAGCCGCGAGGAAACCGCCTATTACCTGCGGCTACTGCCCGAACATCTGTCTCTTGGCGTCGATATTCTAGCCGATATCCTGACTGAATCGACGCTTCCAGATATTGAGATTGAGCGCGAGCGCGGTGTGATCATTCAGGAGATCGGTCAATCCTTTGATACACCGGATGATCATGTGTTCGATCTATACGCCAAATCGGCCTATTTCGGTCATACTTTGGGCCGCCCGATTCTGGGAACGATCGACTCCGTCTCCAACTTTGGTCGTGGTGATCTCAACGGATTTTTGAGCCGTCATTATGGTGCGGGGCAGATGCTTGTTTGTGCGGCAGGCGCGGTGATACACGATGAATTGCTGGCCTCCATTGAAGGGTGGCTTGGTGGCCTGCAGACAGCCACCGATACGATACGCAAGGCACCGGTCTGGTCGGCTGGACGCCAGATTATCAAGCGTGATCTTGAGCAGACACATGTCGTGCTTGGCCTGCCAGGCCTTGCGGCCAATAATGAAGACAGATTCGCGCTGATGGCCCTGTCCATTCTGTTCGGGGGTGGCATGTCATCGCGGCTGTTCCAGCAGCTCCGCGAAAAGCGTGGTCTATGCTATTCGATCTTCTCCTTCGCCAACATGCATTCTGACAGTGGTAACTTTGCCATTTATGCCGGAACATCGGCTAGCCAAGTTGATGAGATGCTTGGTGTTGTCTGTGATGAGCTGAAAGATGTCGCCAGCGGCGTCAATGGTGCCGAGGTCAACAGGGCCAAGGCGCAATTACGCGCGTCACTGTTGATGGCGCGCGAATCGGTTGCTGGCTGTGCTGATGCGTTAGCCCGTCAGATCACGCTGTTTGGCAAACCGAGTGATGATGCTGAGCTGCTAGCGGCGATTGATGATGTGACTGAAGAGCGTGTTAGCCAGCTTGCCGCACACCTAATTGCAACCGCGCCACCAGCCCTTGCGGCGGTTGGGCCGTCCGTTGACATCATGTCAAATGAAGCGCTGGCGGCCAGACTTGCTTCCTGATGTTGAGGCGCGATCTGGAGTTCAGGCGTTGCCGAAATCGCCGGCAAAATAGGCGGGGTCTATGCCAATGGCGTCAAACGCCTGTTGCCACAAAGTCTCTCGATCATGCTCGAAAACCAGATCTGTTGAAGCTGGCAGGTGGAGCCAGACATTTTCGTTCATTTCGCGATCAAGCTGACCGGCGCTCCACCCTGAGCAGCCAAGTGACACGATGGTGTGCGACGGTCCAAC
>CACHEI010000023.1 GCA_902578815.1 uncultured SAR116 cluster alpha proteobacterium
ACCTTGGTTCAGGCAAGGTTGCAGGTAAGGTTTTGATAGTTGACCATATGTAGAGAAGTGATAAGCTATTGATATAGCTGGATTCAGTCACTGGATGGCGCCACGGGTAGGCATCGAACCTTCCTCTCGGGTGCGCCAATCTCTGTGTTTCACCAGACCTAAATCGCCTTGATTCAAGTAGTTAGTTAATCACTGCTAAATTGGGTAGGTCGCATGGTAGGTCAAAAAAACCATCATCTTTATCGTAAACGTGGCTTCTATTACTTCTACCGGCGTGTGCCAAAGGCATTGCTGGAACATTATCCAAAGCCCCATGTAATCCAAAGAGGCACAACCTACTACTTCGTCAAGCGTGTCCCCGCGGATTTGCGGCAGCACTACAAGTGCTCTAGAGTTATCACCTAACTCACTAAGCTGAAGTTTAGTTGACAATGTTACTAAGCTGCCATCTTATCACCCTACTCCAATGAAAAAGGCTGGAGGGCCAATTCAAAAAGTGCGGCATTTGGACCAGAGGCTGAAACTTCAAAATTGATTTTAGGCTTGTGGGTAACCCACAAAATTTAGCCGTGCTTAGCCACTGATACTAAGGTGAAATTGAAATTTTGGATTTGGCTGGTTTGGTAATCGACAATCTTTTTGACGCAACAACTGCAATATCCATCGCTTTCTAGCACTAACATTTTCTTTTGATAATTGATCTGCCATCTCCCATTCGATGTGAAGTTCAGAACAAGTCCTAAAGCCATCTCCTTCAAGCACCAGTAATGATCCATCATTTTTGGAACTACAAGCGGCAATTAGGACCACAAAGAGAAACGAAAAGACACGAGTTACAAACCGACTCATCTTGAATAATTCCTATTTTTGACGATATCAGAGGTCCATTCAATCAAGTTTTTCAAGGGCCTTCCATGCTTAACCGTCTTACTTATTTTTTAGGGCTTGGTTCTTTTCCAACATGGTTATTTTGCGGCATCATAACAGCGCATGCAGATTTTTTTATCGATCACAGTCACAGAATTACGAAAAACCCACCTCGTCTTAGCTACGGGATATCAGTTACGGATCTAGATAACGATGGTTCGTACGAGTTTATAGTCACAGGTTTTGGTTATCCCAATCTCGCGTTAACGTACAGAAATGGAACTTTATCAAGTCGTGAAATACATAAACTGTTCGAGGATGCAGACAGAAAGACAATCGGTGTCGCTGCATGCGACGTTGATGGTGATGGTTTTGAAGAAGTCTACTTCCTGAATACAGACAGTTACAGCGGCGAAAAAGTCCTAGCGGATCGTCTACTCGATTTGCAAACAAACGATGTAGATTTATTTGAGATCCAGGAAAATAAGGAGGTTGCGAATTTGACGGCAGGACGCTCTGTAGCCTGTGTCGATCGAAAAGGCGATGGACGTTACGCAATTTATGTTTCGAATTACGGTGGACCTAGTCGACTTTATGAAGTGAAACAAAATATAATTACAGACGTGGCGATCGAGCTCGGTATGGATAGGGTTACCGGCGGCAGGGCGGTTGTGTCGGGACATATTTTAGGTGATCGCAATGATCTTTTTGCCGCTAACGAGAGGGGGCCCAATTTTTTGTATCAAAATATCGACGGTGATTTCCTAGATAGAACACTAGAATACAACGTTGATGACACTCTGCAAGACGGGCGGGGCACTGCTCTAGCAGACATCATGTATAACGGTCGTTTGGGACTTATTATTGGCAACTGGAATGGCTATCACCGCCTTTTTGCCTCAAGCAGTAATAACTTCCATGATCTAGCTACTTCTGAGTTTAAGGAACCCTCGAAAATCCGAACCGTAATCAGTGCTGATTTCGATAACGATGGTTACGACGAGATTTTTTTTAACAATATTGGCCAGCCAAACAGAATGTTCCGCCTACTGGACAATGGAACACTTGAGCGCGTTGAATTATCCGCAGCTCTGGAGAGTGAGGGACTCGGCACAGGGGCTGCGGTCGCAGACATTGACGGCAACGGCATTTTAGACCTTCTTGTTGCACATGGAGAGAGTGCGCCTCAGCCATTAAGCCTGTTCTCTGCAAACATAGCCTCAGCTGGCAGATTTGTTCGTATACAACCTGTCAATCTAAATGGTGCCCCTGCTCGTGGTGCTACGGTAACTCTAAATACGAATCTGCGCTCACATGCAAAAACCATCGATGCAGGAAGCGGATACCTCTGCCAGATGGAGCCTGTCGCACATTACGGATTGCGCAAAAACGAATCCATAAATTCGGTTTCGGTCCGATGGACAGATGGGACAGAAAAAGTAATGACCGTTGTTGAAGAGCGCAAAACCCACATTGTACGCCAATAAAAATAGGATTTTGGTCTATGCATCTGAGACACTCATCAAAATTACTTTTGCTTCTTTTGGTCAAGTTCTTATGCCTTACCTCACCTCAAATGAGTCATGCAGAAGAGCACCGCGCAGATGATGTGCTGTACGCAGAATTGCGTGCAAATTGGGACGACATTTTTCCGTCCGGCAATCGAAATGCAGGTGGCGCAATGTTCTTCAAATATATCCTTGATAATTATGCAGATTATAACGAATTCCTGTCGATGAATCGGTTTTATTGCCCAGTTTCAGGCTCATTCGTACCACCTGATTCAGAACCGGAATTTGTTTATGCAAACGACAGCAAAACCGGAAAACCAGTCTGTGGAAGCCTCTATCGCTGCTGTTGGCCATGTGCATGTGACATAATGAGGATGGCAGAGATAAAAAAACTTCCCTTTGAATTCAAAAGAGGCGTCGTTGAACTTTACGCATTGGTGATTGACAACCCCTGTGGGAAAAACTCCTTTCCAGAAGAAGTATTACGAGATGACTTTTGTGAGGGAGAAAAAATCAATGGAGACAGGGTGTATTCATCTGACAATAAGATAGTTGTTGGTCTTCTGCACGATGGATTTCAATGCACTCCGGAACAAGTGGCTTGGATTGGACTTCATAGAATTACAGGAGGACAATGTAGTTTAAGAAATATGACGCCTATGGATAAGCTTGAGGCAGGTATGGGTGATATATTTCTTAACCTCGCGAAATAAATTTGCCGATCGGTAAAAAGCGAGAAAAATTAATTATAGTCTAATTACAGTATCCAATCATACTGTAACCGATATCGATATCTTTAAAAATTACAAGTTTATGTGTTGTCTTCCTGCACGTATAGGCGTGGGGCGGTTTGGCCCCTTTTTGCCCCAGAGCAAAAAAACTATAAATTATGCGTCGTTCTTGTCCCGAACGCGGTCACACTCCGGTCACGAAGAGGCTAGAAAACGTGGGAATTCGAAAAATTTTTTTTTTCAATATTTTAATTACGGCTTTCATTCTCACAATGACATGCTCATCTGATACAGCGCCCTTTTATCTGCTGTACTCAATAAATGAGGTTGCAGTTGCTATTTTGTCATACAAAGCCCTAGCTCGTTTGTTTGTTTCCTCAGTTAACCAATAAACACTTGGGCTACCACGTTTATCTGCTTCAGCATATACGGCTTCAATAAGAGAGCGACCGATGCCGCGGCCTCTTTCAGGTTCAACAACAAACAAGTCTTGCAAATAGCAATCATCCTCAATATTCCAATTATCTGGGTGGAAGATATAATGGACTAGTCCTACTAGTTCCGTGTGCTCGCAAGCCACAATCGCGTTTTGGGCTTCATTGTCTCTCGAGACTAAGCGCCCAAAAGTTGTTTCATAAACAAGTTCGGTAACTTCCGAGTCATAAAAAGACAAGTAGGTGCACCACAATTCTTTCCACTTATCAAAGTCGTCCTTGCGCAATTTTCGTAATTCAAAAACAGATGATCCCATGGCCCACATCTCCCAATAGCCCCACAAGACATTTATATAGTGGGAAGCTGTATTACGGAAGGAATCCTCCTATCAGCATTAGCAATTAGCGTCATAATACTTGTCATACGCAAAGTGCCAAGGTTGCTTTTTTTGAACAACAGCTGCTGCAAAATCCAACGGTGAAGACAATCCCTTCAGAGGATTTTGGCATCTGGTGCAGTTGTTTACATCAAGGAGTTAGTTAAATGCTCAACAAAAGTCTGACAACAAATTTAGCTGCGTTAGCAATTATTTGCGCTAGTTACCTGTCGCCAAGATACAATGAGATAATATATCTATCTGGGTTGTTCGCACTCTCTGGTGGAATCACAAACTGGCTAGCCATTCACATGTTATTTGAAAAGGTGCCATTCTTTTATGGCTCTGGTGTGATCCCAAGCAGGTTTGAAGAATTTAAACTAGGAATAAAACAGCTTGTAATGAATGAATTTTTTACTCCACAAAACATTAACGTTTTCATTGAGCAACAAACTGGAGCACTTTCGAAAGACCTTAGCAACATGATTGATTTTGACCGTGTTTTTGATGGACTGGTAGAAGCCATAGAAAGTTCATCTATGGGAAGCATGTTGGCTATACTGGGTGGCAGAAAAGCACTGCAACCTCTAAAGGAGCCTATCACTTTAAAACTTCAAGAAATCATAAGTGAAATAAAAGAGGCAAAATCTAAAGAAACTGGTGATAAAAACCTAACTTCATCACTAATAGCTCAGGTGGAACAAATAATTGACCAGCGACTTAGTGAACTCACACCGGGGCAGGTCAAGAATATAATACAAGCAATGATACGCAAACATCTTGGCTGGCTGGTAGTCTGGGGTGGCGCAGTCGGAGGTCTTATCGGTTTTGGCGCTGCCATAGTTTAAGACTTGCACAGCTCGTCCACACAACTTACAAGCAAAAAGCAACAGTAACCTGGTCTGTGAAGCGTGGCGCAATGACTATGGACGTTGCAATAAAGCCCGATGGTGGGAAAGATTCTCAACGAATTTGCATTGATTTGGCAATTGTGTTGCGACAATTACGTCCTAAGTTGGACAATATTTAAAGGTGCCGCCAACACATTGAATTAGATGAGTTTACGCTCGTGCCAACTGTAGTATAGTTAAAGCTAGTTCATTCCAACGTAGAGAAAAATGATGGTTTTTGATGCTTCGAACCCGGACGGAACCAACGAAAGTTTAACCAGCGCTGTGTCCAGAAATGGCACGCCAAAGATTGGGCAAATTTATCTCGTCCCAGCGCGTTGTGGAGTGGCTGTAAAACTATCTGCCGGCCAGACCATCAGGATAGAGAATACGCATGGAACTCAAGTTTGTGACTTTTGGGCCTTTCGGGATCCGGATATGCAAGAGTTTCTCTCGATGGCGCATACTCGGACATCACTGGAGAGTATTTTCCCAAAGATCGGGGACATATTGGTTTCGAACACTCGACAACCAATGCTTAAAATAGTTGAAGATACATCGCCGGGCGAGCACGACACCCTCATGTCATGCTGTGATAACAATAGATATAGAATACTGGGTTGTGAAACTTATCACGATAATTGCACGGATAATTTGAGGATGGCTCTTCTGGCAATTCAGCAAAGGGCGCCATCAATTCCAGACCCTTTCAACCTCTGGATGAACATTCCAGTAAAAAGTGATGGTCAAACATCTTTTGAGCCGACTATTTCCAAAATGGGAGACTGGATAAAAATGAAGGCCAATTGTGATTTGATAGCCGTGATGTCTGCGTGTCCTCAGGATATGAACCCTATAAATGGTGTTGGCTGCAGCCCTACTGAAGTCAGTTTTTCAGTCGAAAACTGATCAACAGATAATTTGGTTTTTATAATGTTAATACCCAAACATGAACATCACACGGACCTAAGGTGCAGCCTAATTTTATAGAAGGACCAAGACAATGTTGCGTTGGATTAATAAAGCGATAGCAATTGCATCTCTGTTGGCAAGCCTGCCCGCTTTTGCCTCAGAACTGAAGGTTGAAACCCTTGTGGAGGGCGCTGGAATTCAGGCTGAAAAAAACAAAAGAGTCACTGTTCATTATGAAGGGCGGCTTGAAGACGGAACCATTTTTGACGCCTCCAAACCCAGAGGCCAGCCCTTTAGTTTCACCATAGGCGCGGGTCAAGTAATTAAAGGCTGGGAGCTAGGGGTCGCCGGTATGAAAGTTGGTGAAAAGCGCCATCTTACCATTCCTCCAAATCTAGCCTATGGGAAAAATGGAGCAGGAGACGCAATCCCGCCAAATGCCACGCTCTTATTTGATATTGAATTGCTGTCTGTCGCTGATGCTGTTGTTTTGGGACAATCGACTCCTGAGGACCTGATCAAGGCCCGAAGCAGCGGTGTTGCGATCATTGATATAAGGAGAGAGGGCGAATGGTTTGAAACTGGAATCATAGACGGTGCTAATACCATCACGGCGTTCAAAAAGGACGGCAACGTTCACCCTGACTTTCTCCAAAAATTTAATTCTCTAGTGAGTACAAAACAAACCCCAGTGTTGTTGTATTGCAGGACTGGAAACAGGACCACAAGGCTTGGTAATGCAATCATCGAACAGCTGGGTTTCACAAACGTCAGTCACCTCAATGGTGGCATCGTAAGATGGAAAAAAGAAGGACAAACGACTGTCAAGTACAAACAATAGACAATTAGAGTAGAGGTCATATTCAAATGGCCCGTTTGTCTTGAGCTAAAAATTGTGAGCCGTTTTTAACATGTGAAACTCGATCACGAAAAATTTGCTTCCACCAATACAAAAGTTGTGTCGGCAGGTGTGACCCTTGCCCGCCCCTGTCCTATGCTACGATAACTTTATTTATATGTCCCGATGTCCTCTGAACGGTGACGCTTCGGTCACACTCATTGTTAAATGGGTGTTTATTTGGCATGTATCACCATGAACTGATTTACCTGAACCAATTTTGAGTTTGGAAAAGAAATCAAGGCGAAGTGATACTTATATTGGATTCGTGCATTTCATGGGCTAACTTTGTTTTTGTGGTCGCCATAAAGTCTCAGAAGCGAGCCAATTCACAGGAGCCTTATCAAATGGGAAATCACAAGAGTAAATTCGACGGAGCTGTGTCTGAGTTTTTTCAAAAAAATGCGCCAAGTGATCTTCGTGTCGCAATAGAAAAAGCAAAAAAAAATCAAATCATATCTGATCACTATCCTTACGAAAAACGTCTCAAGCGCGACATCTATGAAGGCTCGATGTACCAGCTTCAGATTGAACTGGCTAAATTCCAAAATTGGTTACGGTCATCCAAAGAGCGAGTGGTAGTTGTCTTTGAAGGAAGAGATGCCGCTGGGAAGGGGGGCGTCATCAAACGGGTAACTGAAAATCTTAATCCCAGAAATACGAATGTCATTGCCCTCACTAAACCGTCCGACACCGAAAAGGGACAGTGGTATTTCCAACGTTACATTCATCATCTGCCTACCATTGGCGATTTAGTGCTATTTGACCGAAGTTGGTACAACCGTGCAGTTGTCGAGAGGGTTTTCGGGTTTTGTACGAAAGATGAGGCAGACTCTTTTTTCGCCCAAGTGCCAGCATTTGAAAATATGATGACAGACGATGGAATCACACTAATCAAAATATGGCTAAATGTTAGCCGCGCCGAACAGATCAGACGATTTCTCTCTAGAGAGACAGATCCGCTGAAACAATGGAAACTATCAAACATCGATGTTGAGGGTCTCTCGAAATGGAAGGAATATTCAGAAGCAATTCTTAATACGTTTAAAAACACTGACCTGCCATTCGCCCGTTGGACAATCGTAAAGTCAGACGACAAAAGACGAGCACATATCCAAGTTATTCTTAATATCCTGTCGCGTTTTGACTATGAAGGAAAAGATGAGTCATTATTTGCTGGGGTTGATCCGTTGATTTGCGGCAGCACAGATATTTGGTCTGGCTGATAAATTCCGAGTTAAACTGGGCAATGAAAATCCTAATCGCCATCTTCGCTGCAAATTTGCCTCTAGTAACGTCTACTTGCCCCATATTTTCCGTCATTTGCCGCGTCCCTCTGGTCCCTGTAATGGTCACACTGACCTCAAAAAAGGTGGACATTTAGGCCATTTTTGTTGCTCATCTAGATTGGAAATCCAGCGTAAATCCTCACATCTTCGAGCATAATTGGAAAGGGTGCCCCCCTCCGAAATCGGAGGTCAGAGGCTTGAGTCCTCTCGGGCGCGCCAGCCTATTGATCCTGCATCGCACCCCGCGTCGAGCAGCGCAACTAGCGAGGTTATAGAAGTCTACTGTAGAGTTTCATCAACCTCTTTAGACCTATGAAGACAAGCCATCCATCGGGCATTGAAAGACTTAACAAGCCTACGAGGGCAACATCTCAAACAGCTCCTGACAGCAACGTTTGCCGTTGGTTATGCCGGCATTGCGTGTTCAAAGATCCCCACCGAGCAAATTCAATTGGCATAGATGCGAATTTGTGAAGAAAATCTGACTACAGTTACCAGAACTATCCGACAAAACATTAAGCGTTAGACTATTTCTTATGGTCGCTTAAACATCCGGTGACAGTCATTGCCAGTTATAGCACCAAGCAGAGACATTTTGGGCATGGTTTGCAGCTTGACTCGAAAGCTCTTGTGATTAACGCTCTTTTTGCCCCTTCAAAAGAAAAGAAGTGTTAGATATTTTTTTGGGGCCAAGAAAATCAGCGCTTGAGGCTGACAGTAAATCTAAAGGGAGAATGTTATGAATAGACTGTTAAAGAGCTGTTTAGTTGCAGCCACATTGGCGTTGAGCAATGTCTCAGCGCATGCTGGAAAGGATGGGGGGACTCTGTCTTTCCTCGTACAGCCTGAGCCACCAACTCTGGCGTCATATGTTTCAACTTCGGGTCCAATTGGTTTGGTTATGCCAAAAGTCTATGAGGGTCTATTTGATTATGACAATGACGGAAAAATGATCCCAATCCTTGCCGAAAGTTATGAGATGAGCGCAGATGGCAAAACAGTGACATTCAATTTGCGCAAAGGCGTGAAGTGGCACGATGGAAAGCCATTCACTTCTGCCGATGTGCAGTTCACCGTCATGGACGTTCTGAAAAAGGTTCATCCACGCGGACCCAACTCGTTTCGTGAAGTCAGTGCCATTGAGACACCCGACGCTCATACAGCGATTTTCAAACTGAACAAGCCTGCCCCATATATGATGCGCTCCTTCTCAGCTTATGAGTCACCGATGGTGCCAAAGCATCTGCTTGAGGGGCAGGATGTTAAGTCAGCGCCGCTCGCCAACAATCCGGTCGGTACAGGTCCATTTAAGTTTGTTGAATGGAAAAAAGGTCAATATATCCGCCTGGACAAAAATGAGGATTATTGGCTGGAGGGACTGCCGCACCTGGACAGAATTGTAGGGCGGTTCATTCCCGACGCATCAACAAGAACAGCTGCAATGGAAAATGGTGAAGTTCTTTATGCAGCTTACAATGCTATTCCAAACATTGATGCTGTTCGCCTCAAGGACCGTGATGACATCGATGTAACAACGGACGGTTATTCAATGATCAACCCGATGGCATTGATTGAGTTCAACACCAAGGAAGGCCCGTTCGTTGATCCAGCAGTGCGTCGCGCGATTTCAACCGCAATCGACCGCCGCTTCATGATCGACACAATCTTTTTTGGCTATGGCAAGCCCGCCACCAGTGCGTTGAGCAGCAACTTCAAGGCAACTAATCTGCATGCTACGATGCCAAATTATCCCGAGCGCGGCGATGTTGCAAAGGCAAATGCAATGCTTGATGCAGCGGGCTTTAAGAAGAATTCAGACGGGGTTCGTCTCAACGGTGTTCTTGACATCATTCCCTATGGTGAGGATTGGCGCCGTGCCGGTGAGTATCTAAAGCAGGTAATGGGAGATATCGGCATCAATCTGGAACTGCGCTATGAGGACGTGCCGACATGGTTGAAGCGTGTCTATCACCGCTATGACTTCCAGATGAACGTCAATTACTTCTATCAGCTTCCAGACCCTGTGCTCGGTGTACATAGACATTACGGCACTGACCAGATCCGTAAAGGTACACATTTTGTAAACTCCTCGCGATACAGCAATCCGACCCTTGATGCCTTGCTCGACTCAGGTGCTGGTGAGCCCGACGCAGCAAAACGCACAGCAGCATATAACGAAATCCAGCAGATCCTGGCAAATGATATGCCAGTTGTTAACCTCTTTGAGCTGGAATTCCTCGTTGTGTACAACAACAAGCTGAAAGGTGCATATGACTCAGCAATGGGTGCATATGGCTCGTTCCGCGAAGCCTATCTGGATGACTAAAAAGCAGGTCTGGGCCCGAGTTTTTCGGGCCCAGCTCCTTCACGGATTCTCAAAAAAACTCTCTGCAGATATTATGAAAATTTTATTGCCATGACCCAGTCCACCAAAATCATCAGATATGTAAGCAGGCGGGTGTTTCAGGGCGTGCCTATCATAATTGCTATCATTGTAATCAATTTCTTTCTGCTTAATCTGGCAGAAGGCGATGCTGTTGATGTGCTTGCCGGTGAGGCTGGCTCAGCAACGCCAGAATACATGGCGCAACTGCGGGCCAAATTCGGCCTCGATCAACCACTTCCGGTGCAGTTGCTTGTTTATCTGAAAAATGTGCTTGCCCTCGATCTTGGTTATTCCTTCCGCCACGACATGCCAGTCAGCGACCTGATTTTTGACAGGTTTTTTGCAACTGGCTTACTGATGACATGCACAATCCTGTTAGCGGTTGGCTTTGGTGTTCTTTTGGGCTTGCTTGCAGCAATGCAGTTGAACACTTGGAAAGACGCTGTCATTACGGTTTTTGCGCTTATTACCTATGCCACTCCCCTGTTCTGGGTCGGCCTAATGATGATTGTTGTGTTCTCGCTAAAGCTGGGCTGGTTGCCAACGAGTGGCATGGAGAATGTTGCCGCCTTCTATGAGGGATGGGACCGGGCAAAAGATATTGCTGTGCATCTCATCCTGCCAACGATCACGCTGTCTCTGTTTTATCTGGCGCTCTACACACGTATGATGCGGGCCTCAATGCTTGAACAATATGGTCAGGACTATGTGGTGACAGCCAGAGCCAAGGGGCTCACAGAACGGCGAATAACCTTTGTCCATGTCTTACGTAATGCTCTTCTCCCCGTTGTGACGATGGCAGGTGTTCAGGTTGGTGCCCTCATCGGTGGGTCAGTGATTGTCGAGTCAGTTTTTGCATGGCCTGGCCTTGGAATGCTGGCCTTTGAGTCGCTGTTTGCCAGAGATCTCAATCTGCTCCTTGGTATTTTCATGCTGTCATCGATTTTAGTTATTGTGGTCAATTTGATAGTGGACATTATCTACTGTTTCCTCGACCCACGGATCGAGGTTTCCTGAGATGTCAACATTCTGGCAACGCTACAGGCGCAACAAGTCCGCCGTTTTCGGCCTCGCTGTCATTCTTATTGTAATCATCATGGCAGTGACAGCGAACTTCTTGTACCCGTTCGACCCCTTCAGACTAGCTGGAAAGCCCCTGTCTGGGCCGGGAATGAATGGATTTCTGCTTGGCAGCGACTCACTTGGCCGGGATGTCGCTGCAGGCATAGTGCATGGTGCTAAGACGAGTTTGCTTATTGGCCTAATCGCAACGCTTGTTGCGGTTTTAATTGGCATCGTTTTTGGTGCCTTTTCTGGATATTATGGTGGTCGTCTTGATGATTTTTTGATGCGCGTTACCGAGATTTTTCAGACAATTCCATCCTTCATTTTTGCGATTCTACTGGTGGCCATCATGAAGCCATCGATCGTCAGTATAGTCATCGCTATTGCCGTGGTGTCATGGCCTGGTGTGGCGAGACTTGTCAGGGGCGAGTTTTTAGCGCTGAAGAGTCGGGAATTTGTTCAGGCCTGTCACACCCTTGGCATGAGTGATTTAAGGATCATGCTGCGTGAAATTCTTCCAAACTGCATGAGTCCGATTATTGTCATTGGCTCGCTGATGGTTGCTACGGCTATTCTGATCGAGAGCGGTCTTGCCTTTCTGGGGTTGGGGGATCCCAATATCATGAGTTGGGGATTTCAGATTGGTGCAGGACGGACCATGCTTCGCTCGGCATGGTGGGTTTGCACCTTCCCCGGGGTCGCAATCCTAATCACAGTTTTGGCAATTAATCTTGTCGGTGAGGGGCTGAATGATGCCCTGAACCCCCGGTTGCGAGAGAGAATTTGACAGAAAACCTTCTTCAAATAGACAATCTGTTCATTGAACTGCCTGCTGGTTCTGAGCGACAATACGCGGTTCAAGACCTGTCATTGGAACTTGCTCCGGGTGAAACGCTTTGCGTTGTGGGTGAGAGTGGGTCCGGCAAATCATTGACGGCACGCGCGGTCATGGGACTTTTACCAGCACCACATGTTCGCGTTTCTGACGGACAGATCAATTTCAATGGTGAAGATGTAACCATGGCAACCTATGACAGGTTGCGAGACATTCGCGGCAGCGAAATTTCGATGATTTTTCAGGAACCAATGACCGCACTGAATCCTGTAATGTCCATAGGCAGCCAAATCGACGAGATTTTTCGCTATCATGTGAGTATGTCCCGCTCCAAGCGGCTTGAACGTGCGATAGAATTGCTTCGAGACGTCAATTTGCCAAATCCAGATCAAATTATGAATGCCTACCCTCACGAGCTATCCGGTGGGCAGCGGCAACGCTCAATGATTGCGATGGCACTGGCGCTAAAACCACAGATTTTGATTGCTGATGAACCAACAACCGCACTTGATGTGACAACCCAGGCGCAGATTTTGAAATTGATCCGCGATATGCAGACTGCCAGCAATACCGGCGTGCTGTTTATCACCCATGATTTCGGTGTTGTCGCTGATATTGCTGACCGTGTAGTGGTGATGCAGCATGGCCTTGTTGTGGAAAGTGGAACGGTAAATCAGGTGCTGAATTTGCCTCAACATCCCTATACGCAGGCTCTTATCAGCGCAGTACCAAGCCTCATGCCGCGCAAGGCGCGCTCGAGATCAGAAAAAACTGTGTTGCAGGTCAGGGGCTTGAACAAGACTTTTGGCGGTGGAAAAAGTTTCTTTGGCCTCGGCAAACCAAATCGCGAAGTCAGAGCTGTAAAGAATGTTGAGCTTGATCTTCACAAGGGTGAAACGCTTGGCGTTGTTGGCGAAAGTGGGTCAGGCAAATCCACGTTAGCGCGATGCATTATTCGGCTGATGGACACGGACTCAGGGGAAATCAGGATTGACGGAAACGAGATAAACAGTCTCAGCCGGGCAGAAATGCGTCCTTGGCGGAACAAAATCCAGATGGTCTTTCAGGATCCCTTTGCCTCATTGAATCCAAGAGTGCGGGTGGGAGATATCATTGCACAGGGTCCGGTTACACTGGGCATTGAGAAGGACGAGGCAATCAAGCGGGCGCGTGAACTTATTTCCATTGTTGGCCTCGATACAAGGGCTTTTGATCGTTTTCCGCATGAATTTTCTGGTGGTCAGCGGCAGCGTATCGGCATCGCGCGGTCACTTGCGCTCAAACCAGAAATCTTGATTGCCGACGAGCCAGTTTCAGCGCTTGATGTATCCATTCAGGCACAAATTCTGGAACTTCTGGATGAGATACGTGACCAGATGAACCTCTCTATGCTGTTCATTACACATGATTTGCGTGTTGCCGCTCAGGTCTGTGACCGCCTTGCCGTGATGCGCTATGGCGAGATCGTCGAAACAGGTGCTACTGCCGAACTTTTTGCCAATCCACAACACAGCTATTCGCGGGATCTTTTAGCCGCGGTGCCCGGCAAGGAGTGGAAAGCCGGAAGCAAACCAAAATCTGCCAAATCCAAGAGGAAATCAGCCTAGGTCAAAACCCCTCCGATACCCAGACGCTTCAGGGAGAGACAATGTCGGATTTTCTTGGAACCATTGAGAGCCTTGCAGACTGCTATGCCGAGGGAAGTCTGCAACCGAGCCAAGTTGTTGCCGCTCATATTGATC
This sequence comes from uncultured SAR116 cluster alpha proteobacterium, assembly GCA_902578815.1. Taxonomy (GTDB): domain Bacteria; phylum Pseudomonadota; class Alphaproteobacteria; order Puniceispirillales; family Puniceispirillaceae; genus MED-G116. The sequence continues at coordinate 13,938 of CACHEI010000023.1, forward strand.
AAATCAAAAAAAAGGAGGCAAAGCTTGGTGCGTTTCAGCATGTCTTCTTTGAGGAGGCCATGGAACACGCCATCGCAGCCGACGATGCCTTGGCTAATGGCTACAGGCTGGGACCCTTTCATGGCATTCCATTTGCGCTGAAAGATATTTATGAATGTGAGGGGCAGATTTGTACGCATGGGTCGATGGTTCACAAGGACCGTGTATCATCCTTCACAGGGACTATTGTTCACCGTCTGCTTGCTGCAGGGGGCATACTGCTTGGTCGCACAAAGACCGTTGAGCATGCCTTCGGGGCATGGGGAACAAACCAGAAAATGGGAAGCCCAAGCAATCCATGGAAAGAGGATGAACATCATATTGCCGGAGGCTCGTCCTCAGGGTCGGCAGTCGCCACTGCTGCCGGCATGGCGGTTTGCGCAATCGGCTCTGATACTGGCGGTTCTGTTCGACTGCCAGCGGCATTCTGCGGTGTCACAGGATTGAAAGTCACAGAGGGGCGACTTGAGTGCGAAGGTATCATGCCTCTATCACAGACCCTTGACACGCCCGGTCCAATCACCCAGACAGTTGCCGACAGTGTCATTCTATTTGATATAATGGCGGGACACGATGGCAGAATGATTGACGCTAACAGACGAGACAGTGCGGGCATATACGCAGCGTTGGCAGGCACGGTGGCAGGGTTGAGACTTGGCAGCCTATCCGATTTAGAACGGTCAAATTGCTCCGACGCAGTTTTGGCCAGTTATAATAATGCTCTTAATGCCCTTGAGGAAATGGGAGCAATCATTTCCACTTTTTGCTCACCTCATAGCTATGCCGATCTTGCGGATGACAATGGCATCATCACAGCGATTGAGGCCTATTTCAATCATGGTCATCTCTATGAGCAGGCAGATTTGCCAATGGATGATGATGTGCGGAAGCGGGTATTGTCCGGCAAGGCATATCCGGCATATGCCTACCTAGAAATGCTTCAACAACGGCGCAATAAAAGCCGGCAATTCATTTCAGCAATGCAGGGTTTTGACGCCATTCTGACGCCGACCACGACCAGCACGGCGCCGCCTCTGAACAAGGTTGATCAATCCATATCCCCTGCACATTTCACCCGACCATTCAATTATCTTGGACTTTGTGCTCTGAGTGTTCCTATTGGTTTGGCAGATAATGGTCTGCCACTCGGTATACAAATTGTTGCGAGGCCGAATGATGAAGCAATGGCTGTCCGCGTCGGCAATTTTCTTGAAAAGGCCTTACCCAAAATCGGACGCCCCAATTAAGCGTCTTTCGGGCTCTTGTTGGTATCCACAAACTTTTTGACGACGTTTCGCAGAAGACGGGACACGTTATTGTCAAAATCATTCCATGGCAGGCTACCACAAAAGGTAATCGAACCTACAGCAAAAACTTCTCCACCAGATGGCGTTTTAACATACACCATATCGGCGCGCTTTGCCTGCGCTTCACTGTCTCCTGACAGATTAGTAAGGTGAGTGAGCTGTTCTTCTGGCACAAGCATGAAACGTTCACCAAAGGACTGTGCAAGGATTGTGATGTCCAGTCCGTTATCGAGCTCAGGGTCGATACGATCAAGCTCGAAACCGGCTGCGCCGTTGCCACTAAAGCCAAAATCACCAATCACATCATCATTGATTTTGTTAAAAACCCAATCAAAAGTGGGATCAAAACAAATGCGTTTATACCCTCCGCCAGTAAACACGCCCTGCGCGGTAAAACCAATCCCCACAAGCTGCTGGGGCGGTCTTGCATTTCGTCTCCATAATCCACCATAGGATCCATCAAAGCCATTGTAATATTCGCCTGGTTCTGATGCCCACGCACGTAATCCATCCTCAGCCCGGCGTATTTCAAGCAGTTCGGGATCTTCCGCATGTCTGACAATTCGCCAGTAGAAACCATTCCCACCAAGATAGATCAATCGCCCACCTCCATCGCGGTAGGCCATTAGGGCATCCAACATTGCCGTGGTATGATATTCCGGGTGGGTGCCAGTCATCAAGGCATCGTAACACCTTATAACTTCAACGCCCTCACGATCAAGCTCATCATCCGTGATGATGTCATAGTCTATGTTCTGGTTATGCAACCATGAGATGAGATGACTGTCAGCCTGAAAATGGCGCAATCCGGAACAGTCAGCTGCTCCAAAAGTTATGTATCCCGGACGAAGATTAAAAAGTGGCCTTTTGCACGAGGCATGACAGATGCCGCTCCCATCACGAAAAATGTTGTAGGTGGATAATCCATATTCGGGATAGGCCGCTGGATTATGGGGATAGGCTCCATCGGCGACAATGCGATCCTGCCAAGATGGCGTATAATCCGGGCGCGCATGGTTTCCATAGATTGTATATGTAAAGGTGGAGACCAGCACACACAGCTTGGCCGCTTGCGTTCCTTTTGGAGGGCAAACAAAAAATGGCATAGCGTCTTCATGCTTACCGCTGGAGATACGCATCACATAAACCCCAGATGGCATGGATTTTGGCAGTTCGAAGGAAAAGCTGGTCTCCCAGTCAAAATCAAAGATAGCATCCTCATTGAAATGTATTGCTGCATAATGCTGAGGTTTGTGACGCCAGCACATTTCACTGGCATCCCATAGGCTGCATCGGACAGCGCGGATCGGCGCATTCACCAGGCACAGTTCCTGGCCTGCCGCGCCAAGAGCGCTTGGTACGCGCATTGAAGTCATCTCATCAGCAAGGTTCCATCTTTCAACCACTACCCCGTCAACAGTCAACGCAGGTGCTTCAATCCTGCCGTTAAAAAACTGCGCTACTGAACCACCATGCTCGTGCGCTGCAAGGAAAAGTGTCCCATTGAGAGAAGGAGCTATATCTGTTTTCGCCTCTACACTCAGGCTTTCATCCCTGGCATTGTTGCGGATTTGATCAACCCGCAATGTCATGCGCCCATAAGCGTCAATCATCGCGGCAATTTTGTACCACCAGTTCAAGCTTATGGGCCTTGGTGCAACCAACTCAGTCGAGGCGACTGCCCAGCAGACCTGACCCTCTCCATTAATGTTGATCTCCTTATTCCCCAATGACATGATCGTTTGCGGTTTACCCGTCAAAATGGTTGGCTTAACGATTACAGAAAATTCGACTTTTTTGCTTCCAATGTACGAAATACTTCCCGCAGCCACAGCATGTGAACCAGAGGTAAAATTCTGTTCCTTGCCCTCAAATTCCAGAGGCGCAAAAAAATCATCGCAGCATGTCTCAACAATACCCATACCGGATGGGTTAGCGTCAGCCGAAATCGAACGGAACAGACGCGCCATTACGGAGGTTCCTGTTTTACAGGAGACCTTAAAATCGATTGTTTCACCGGGTCGCGTTGATAGTCTATTCGTATAACCGATAAGATTGATTGTCATTGAGGTTTTACCACGCTTATCTTTTCTTAGTTGATCATCATATCAAGTAGCCAGGTTTGGCGCACCAGCTAAGTTATTTCTGCTGATAAAAGCCCGTAATACCCTCCTTCCGGGGAACCATTGTCATCCTTCACGCAGTACCAAACAGATTGGCTTTTTGCGATCAATCGGCTTTGTGATAGGGTCTTTGCGCGAGGATTTGTCATCCACCAACGAGCCTAAACACGGGAGCCAGGGCATGAAGCGAGAGAAAGCCATTTCAACCCTTCAAGTGGATGATGAAAAGGTCAGGGTGACGCGATGGGATTTTTCACCCGGTGCCGAAACAGGGTGGCATACGCATGGAATGGATTATGTCGTCGTTCCATTAACAGAAGGTACCCTCTCAGCTGAATTGCCCGACGGATCAACGGTGGAAAATCAGCTTACCATTGGAAGCTCATACGCTAGAGGCGCTGGAGTTGAACATAACATTGTCAACGCCAGCAATTCTCCCTTCAGCTTCATCGAAGTAGAATTTAAGTGATCAATAGAAACCCGTGAAACTCCATCCGCAGGAATTTGTATCGTTTTCAATGCCACAAATCCTGCATAAAGCGATCCGCCTAATTCAAGTCCACTGAGGCGCATCTCTTTACTGTCGATTTAAGAGATGCGTCCCCACAAACCAGAACGAATAGCAAGGAAATAACAGTGAACGACATTCTATCAAATTTTCCCCGGGTCAGCCTATGTCACCAACCGACAGCCCTGGAGCAGATGCCTCGTTTAAGCAAAGTACTCGGAGGTCCCAGACTTTGGATCAAACGCGATGACTGCACCGGGTTAGCAACAGGCGGAAACAAAACCCGTAAACTCGAATTCCTTATGGCAGCTGCACTTGAGGCCAATGCAGACATTGTTGTCACGCAGGGCGCCGTGCAATCAAATCATGTTCGGCAGACAGCAGCCGCAGCCTGCAAACTTGGGCTTGAGTGCTACGCGCTCTTGGAGCGCCGTGTTCCCGGCAAGGGAGAAGACTATGAGCAGACTGGCAATGTCTTCTTTGACCAAATGTTCAACACCCAGATCGAATTTCGTCCACCCGGTCTCAATATGAATGACGAGGCGCAGCAGGCAGCTAAAAAACTTCAATTGCAAGGCCGAAAACCCTATTTCATTCCCGGTGGAGGCTCAAACGAAACAGGCGCTCTTGGCTATGTCTCATCGGCACAGGAACTTCTTTATCAGTTTGAGAACAATAAACTAAATCCAAAGCTTATTGTCCTCTCCACAGGTAGCGCCGGGACGCACGCCGGAATGGTTGCCGGCTTTCATGCCCTTGATTGCAACATACCAATCATGGGCATAAGTGTGCGTCAGCCAAAAGAAATTCAAATTGACAATGTTTACAAGCTGGCTGTCAAAACAGCCGCCCTGCTGACTGAAAAGAAATTGTCGCGTGGCAAAGTTCTCGTTGACGATGGTTATGTTGGTGAGGGGTATGGCATCCCGACAGACGGGACTCTTGCAGCAATCAACGCGGTAGCTCGCAATGAGGGAATTCTGTTGGACCCAGTCTATTCTGGTAAAGGAATGGCAGGACTGATTGGCCAGATCAAAAATGGGCAGATCAGCAGTGATGGCGAGGTTGTTTTTCTTCACACTGGCGGGGCTGTCTCGCTTTTTGCCTATGAAGACCAGTTTCTTGCCGGAAAAGCTCACGCGCCAACCCTATGAACCAACGCAAGAAATGTTTCTCAGGATGACCTGCCTCTTAAAACGGGTAATCCAGCTTGTAAAATGACAATTTCGCTGGACTGTTTGAAAACACCCTCTTTGAAATAGGAGATGATTAGGGTCTGCAGAGATATACAGAGCGCTGCCAATGATGAAAGGCTGGCAATGGCCCAGTGTCAGTCGAAATCAGATATCAAACCAGCAGATCAAGCAGATAATGATATCACCGCATTGGAGGCGTTTCTTCGCACCCTCACGGGAAAGACGGTCTGCAAGTCACCCTTTGGTGTGCTGACGGAGGTGCAATTAGGCCTGTCTGTTTACAAATACCAAGTTTGCTCCTAATAGGATCGCGGTAATTTCAGCACATGCTCGGCAATGTAGCTAAGTATCAGATTGGTCGAGATCGGTGCAACCTGATACAGCCGCGCCTCACGGAATTTCCGCTCAACATCATATTCCTCAGCAAAGCCAAATCCACCAAATGTCTGAACACATATTTCAGCTGCGGCCCAGGATGCGTCAGCGCAAAGCAATTTTGAGAGATTTGCTTCCTCCCCGGGATTTTCACCTGTTTCAAACAACCTTATAGCCTCCTGCAGCATCAATTCTGCGGCACGCATCTGGCTGTAGGCGTTAGCAATTGGAAACTGAACGCCCTGGTTTTTGCCAATGGGCCGACCAAAAACGCTCCTCTCTCCAGCATAGACAGAGGCCTTCTCGATAAACCATTTCGCATCACCAATACATTCGGCAGCGATTAGAATGCGCTCAGCGTTCATGCCTGACAAAATATACCGAAATCCTTTACCTTCCTCACCAACAAGACTGTCAGCAGGGATGCGCATATCGTCAAAAAACAACTGTGTCGACGAATGGTTCATCATGGTGCGGATTGGTGTAATGGTCAGCGACTTGCCGCGGACATCACGCATATCTACAAGAAAGACCGAGAGGCCGTCAGTCTTTTTCACGCACTCCTCAAGCGGTGTTGTTCGCGCCAGCAACAGCATCAGATCTGAATGTTCCGCCCGCGATGTCCATACTTTTTGGCCATTAACAACATATTCATTACCATCGCGCCTGGCCACAGTCCGCAAGGCTGTCGTATCAGTGCCACTAGTGGGTTCAGTAACACCAAAAGCCTGCAGACGCAGGCTGCCCTCTGCAATTCCGGGCAAAAATTTGGCCTTTTGGACGTCTGACCCATGTCGCAAGACAGTTCCCATCGTATACATCTGGGCGTGACAGGCAGCGGCATTACCACCAGAACGATGTATCTCCTCAAGGATGGCAGCACCTGCCGAGATTGGCAGACTCAGTCCCCCAAATTCCTCTGGTACAAGCGCAGATAGATAGCCGGCATCTGTCAGTGCCTTAACAAATTCCGTCGGGTAAGCGCGCTCAGCATCACATCGCTGCCAGTACTTACCATCAAAGCCCTCACATAATTTTGAAACGGCTTCTCTTATTTCTGTGTGAGAGTGGTTGTAGTTAAACATATTCACCTGCCGCTCAAAAAGTTACGCCAATGTATTTTTCTGACTGACGCAATAGCCTCTCCAAAACCAAAATGAAGTAATCAATAAAAGCGCATTCTCAGGCTCGACCGTCGAGGATCAATTGCATCAAATTACCTGAATGCTAATACTTGGACCATTTGCAGCAACTGCGTCACTGGGATCGTGAGTGACCATTAGAGCTGGGATATTTCTTTCGTAAATCGAGCTGAAGACAAACGATCGTATCTCGTCACGCATATCTAAATCAAGTTTTGAAAACGGTTCATCCAACAATAGTGCTGCCGGTTCTGACAACAGTGTACGCATCAAAGCTGCACGAGACCGCTGACCTCCAGAAAGGGTAGCCGGGTCACGATCATAAAAACCGTCCAGGCCAGCCTGCCGGAGGGCTTTATCAATTTCAGCTCTTCGCTTTGCGCGGCCTTGCTTTTTATCTTTCAAGCCAAAAGCCAAATTTTCACCAACAGACAAGTGCGGAAATAAAATTGCATCTTGGTAGAGAAGCCCAATGTTACGTTTTTCGGGCGGTAACAACAGCAGGTCTTGTTCGTTCAAGGTAAGTTCACCCTTCAAGTCAAAGTTTTTGCCCAAATTACCACCCACTGCATCTAGAAGCGTGGATTTACCACTGCCAGAGGGTCCCATCACAGTAAATATCTCTCCGTGAGCTACACTTAAGCTTAAGCCGTCAATGAGCTTTTTGCCTCGTTTAAGACTAATAGTTATTTCTTCAAGGATAAGGCTCATTGGGAGATGCCAACCAAACCACTGCGGTTGTTGTAGATATACCTTGATATAAAAAAAGCTCCAGCATAAGCGATCCAGGGAACTAGAGCTTGTAGCGTCGCTACAACTCCTAAAATACGTCGATCGGAACCATATGATAAAGCAATCACCTCAGTTGTAAGAGTACTTATTCTCCCCGCACCTACAAATAATGTTGGTAAAAACTGTGCGATCGATACTGAGATCCCGATTGCTGAAGCAGCTAGAATTGACGGGATTAGGATTGGCATTTTTAAAAAAAGAAGTTGTTTTAGGGGTCCAACTCCTAAAGCTGAAGCTGATTTTGAAATTCTTGGATCCAACGACCGCCACGGATTGGCCATCACTATGAAAACATATGGGAATACATACAGCAAATGACACCAAATTACAGCGAACCAGCTTCCACTCAATCCGGTTTTTAAAAAAACCGAATTAAGACCAAAAAGAAATCCTATTTGAGGAATAAATAATGGAATGCAAATAGCGAAAGGTAACAACTTACCGTCCATCGCATTGTCTCTTTTCTCGGTTTGGAACCACGCGATTGCAATAATGATAGCTGAAAGAGTGGTTAAACTGGCGATAAGAATGCTATCACCCAAAAAAAGAACTAAATTAGGAGCCAATTTAATCCAAGTCTGGAAAGATAAAGCCTCAGGAAACACTGATGGCCACCGCCAATGAGACGAAAAAGACCACACAACTGACAGAAACAGAGAAAAGCAACCCAATAACATTACACAAAAGCTAAATTGCACTGTCCATGGGAAAATAATACCAAAAATAGCGGATCTATTCCCAATGCATAACCATATCTTGCCAAAAAATCGAAATAATACCTCTAAAAGATAAAATACTAGAAAGACAAATAAGACGAGTAAAATTTGAAGTAATGCGCCGACTGACGCCGGTGCAAGAAGTGTGACGTCTGGTGACAAAAACATTCGCATCAACAAAACTGATAATACAGGGGGATTTGTAGGGCCCAAAACAACAGCCATTTCGACATTGGCCAGGGAATAAGCAAGCACTACAAATGCTGGTAATCGAATCAATGGCCAGATTTGCGGAATTATAATCCTTATCCAGCAATTTGCTAGGTCATAGCCGAGTGCACGCGCCTCACACAGATAGGATTTTACAGGTATTTGTGTAATTGAAGCGATGATCACAAAAATCAAAAAGGGCACCTCTTTTACGACTAGACCAGCAATCAAAGACACCCCAAATGGGTCATTTATAGTAAAAATATCAGGTGGGTTTTCAAAATTCGATATGCTAGCGATTAATCTGAAAACCCAGCCAGAGGGTGCGATTAAAAATGTCAAACCTATCGCCACTGCAACATGTGGTGCAGAGAGAAGCATAGTTATCATCGCTAATTTTCCAGATTTCACGATTTTCTGCAAAAAAATTATACAAAAAATTAAGGCCAACCAGAGTGAAATCACTGTAGCAAGTATGCCAGTCGATAAACTAGTTAGGACGGCGGTTGATAAACCTGGAACACTAAGCAGGGTATGCAGTGGATTAGCGGAGAGGCCAGCTATATCCAAATACGCCTTTTGTCCAAAAACACTCACAACATTCTGAAAAAGACCAAGAAAAATAGGGCCAAGAATAGCTACAAAGACAAAAATTTGGACAGCATTACCCAAATTAAAGGCAAATCTCACTCGTTTACCTCGTATAACGCTTAGCCCACTCTTGTGTGAGGAATGTCATCCAACTTGAATGAGGCTCAAGAAGAGTTTGGCCTAAGTCCTCAATTTTTGGCAAAGCGGGAGTGCTTGGCAGCAAATCAAAGATTTCTCGAGATTCTGAATCTAGTTTCTGGAGATCTAAAACTGTGAAGGAACCAAGAAATTCAATATTTTGCATCCGAGCCTGAACCTTCGGCTCAAGTAAAAGGTTCGCTACTACCATCGCACCATCCTTATTTGCGGCGTTGAAAGGGATAGCGACAAAACTCACATTGCCTAGTGTCCCATTTTCAAACACAAAGACCCTAGTTGTTTTTGAAAACAATCCCTCCTCGATTCCCGCGGCTGCAACAGCGGGATCAAAAGACATAGCAAAATCCAGCTCTCCATCATTAAATAGTTGCTTTTGAACCGACTCATTTTCAGGAAAGCTATTTCCTTTTCGCCAGAGATTCGGTCGCATATCGTCGTACCAATCCCAAAGAACTGCGGTTTCCAAAAGAAATTGTTTTTCGCTTTCCACCGGATATTGCAAAATAGAGGCGTCAGATACCAACTCTAGAAGAGCTTGTTTCAAAAAAGTCGCTCCCATAAAGTTTGATGGATCTGGGTGGGTCAGCCTGCCCGGATTATGAGAAGCCCATTTGCCAAGCTTAAGCATACTCGTTGGCGGCTCCTTTATTCTGGCTTGGTCATAAATAAGGACAAATTTTGCGAGCCTCCATGGGCTTTCTAATCCCTCAACTGGCTCGGTAAAATCCACCGTGTTCGGCGAGCCCTGAGACAAATCTAAAAATTTTGCATTCGGCAAATCGGCAACAAATGGTCCAAAAAGAAGATTTTCTCTTTTCATAGAAAAAAAGTTTGGTCCGTTAATCCAAATTAAATCGATAGACCCATTTGAATTCCTGCCTGCCGCTTTTTCAGATAGCACTCTAGATACCGCTTCTGCAGTATCCGTTAACTTGACATGTTTAATATTTAGTCCGTATCTAGTCTTTGCTTGCGCCCCGACCCAACCGATAAACTCGTTGGTCCGGGTGTCCCCTCCCCATGCATTCCAATATACTGTTTGGCCTCTCGACTTATCCACAACTGACTGCCAATCTGTGGCAGAAAGTAGCGGAGCAGTTACAGAAAAAATCAAAGAAACTGATATCAGGCAGATCCTTATTAAATTTCTCATCGAAGGTTTCCTTAGCAGCGACAAATTTGAACAACCATCCTCTATAAACAAAATAATTTGTTAGTACACGGCCTCTATATATTAAGGATTGGCACCTTGTAATTAAAGAAATTATGTCAACTTTTTCTTCTATTTTTATTAAAAGCTCAGGAAGGAACCGTGGTGTAAGTTATGATCCTAGCCACTACTAAAACACCATTCGAAGGCGCTGAAAAATGGGAAAGGCTGCAACTGCCAGGGGTTTGTTTTGGAATGCATAGTATGTCTCGCGGGCCAAGTTTCACATTTCACCACAATTGATGCCCAAACCTATTGGCGTAGTTCAGAATGCAATGCCATTTTTCTTGACAACACCCATTTCTCGTCGGCACGCGTAGAACATGCGCACTATTTCGGGTATGACAACAGAGCATATGTACCTGCATATCAAAATTTTCTATCACGATTGACAACACCTCTTTTTACCCATCTAAAACTGGACGAAAAGGCGCTGGATTTTGGTTGTGCACCCGGTCCAGCACTGGTCACGATGCGGAGTAAGTGGCGATTTTCCATGGCACTTACGATCCGTTTTCTCCCGGACAAAAAAAATTTGCGGTCGATGTAGGATTTTATCACATGCACCGAACAACCGAGCATTTTCACGACCCCTGTTCTGAATTCGATAAGCTAGACCACTTGCTGGAACCACCGAAGCATATTGGCGTCATGACCTGTTTTGCAATACAAGGGTCCGATTTTAGGAATTGGTATTACCGTATTAACCCAACACATGTTTTTTTATTTGTGAAATGAGTTTCCTTGTCATTGCCGCGCAACGAGGTTGTCATTGCCAGAAGCTAGCTAAGAATATTGTGTTACCTAGAAAATCATTGGCACTCACTGATGAGAGTGTCCTTCAAGACACTCGCTTGGCAAGCTTCTTCTTGCGCAGGTCCAGCATGTAGAGGCGGAGGCAGTTTGTTGCGCCTACTCTTGTTGAAGTAACGAATTTTACCACTGTGCGTATCACAGTCAGATTAAATGGGCACTTCTCGGTCTCGTTGACTAACTGAGGCAGCGAGGCAAGAGCAACAAAAAGCAATTATTGGAAGCGCGAATAGCGCTGGCGCTAGCAGGGACTGATACTAAAATCGGTTAACCATGCTGCTGTCACAAAATGGCTAACTGACCTTATCTGCATGGGATCAATTAAATGCAGGCTATGAAATGATGAGATGCGCTTGCAATCACTTTCTATCAAGACTGTTAACAATCAGTGGCATGCTCATAAAGATCATCACAACCCTTACGGTGTGATGAAAAGCTACGAAAGCGACGTCAAAGCCAAAAAGCAAAGCCAGTAACGTCACCTCATAAAGACCGCCCGGTACAAAGGCCATCCATGTTGTCAAAAACTCGCCATTACCATAAAAGGTGATTGTAGATGCTGCACTCAAATAAGCTGCCAAAATCATTAATGTATTAATGCTAGCTATTTTAAGATGTTCGATAACCTCGGTAAAAGGCACCCGAGCCAATCTAGCGCCGACACCACCGCCAATCGCAAGCTGGGCAAGAAGGACAAATTCGTGAACCCGTGGCAACTCCACCCAACCAATGACATGAAAAAGTGAGGACAGACCCATTGGTCCCAACAGATGCGGCATAGGAACACGGCACCAGCGGGCAAGTAGAAACCCCCCAAAAGCAGTAGCAAAAAAAGCCGCAATTTTCTGATTATCAAGATCAAAAATGCTGGGCATTTCCTGGAGGGCGATGTTTGAGGCCTCTACCGCAAAGTCTCCCTCCAAAACTGCCAGCAAAAGTGGCATAGAGACAAAAACAAAGACGACCCGTACAAGATGAAAAAGCGCTACGACATAGTCTTGATCTACGGCATCTCTTGCCAAAGCTAACGCCTCGGCCTGCCCACCTGGAATGCAACACAAAAAGGCAAGGCGCGGTTCATATCCTCTAAATTTGTTCAAGAAGATGTAGCCGATGCAAGATACCAGAACAGTTGTAATCACCATGATCAACACGGTGCCCGCCCATTGCGATATTTGGGTCAACATATCCGCCCTAAAATTTGATCCTATCAAAACGCCAAGTCCAAAAATGACTGGCACATGGAACCAGCGGGCAACACCGAGATATTGACGGGACGACCTAAAAATACTGCCAAATATCCACACACCAAAAAGACTTCCCATCAGGAAGGGTGCTGGTATGTTCAGAGCCAAAAAACCCCAACCTGTCGCTAAAGCAATTGAAAATGTCAGCGATAGCTTGCAAATATCATAAATAAGATTGGATATGGCATCCGTTTGCACGATGCTCATTTAATTAGTCTTAAGACTGACAGCGACTTATCAGAGAATACAAGGGTCATGAACCTCTCACGTTTGACTCAATAGTGTGGCGGTGAGCTATCTTCCTCAGGTTTCAGAATACCACTATCTGCTTGTGCAGACTGTATCCTGCCTTTGAGCGTTCCAATCTCTCGCCGCAGGCAGCCAATTTCTTGCTGCTGCGTAAAAAGCTCGTCACTCATTTGGGACAAATCTGCCTGGATAAGAGCCATCTGTTCTTCCAGTCTGGTAATCTTGTCATCCATTTCTAAATCCCAATGTCAATGTCCCGTCAGTCTGACTGTCTGTCTTTGAGTACGGCAACTACATGTTAACCTGCTTAGGACGAGAACCCTTCGCCAAATTCTTAAAATCAGTTTCATTTTAGGGGTTACAACTCGATACGCAGTCTTCGTCGTCTATGTTGAATGAGTCGCTAAGCTAATATTCAAAGCAATTTACATATCTTGGAAAGTAGTTTGACAAATTCCTGCTTTTCAAAAGGGTGTACCTCCCCTACGATCAATTGATTGATTGGTGATTCAATATTCAGATCAATACCAATTTCATCGCTGATGATCACCCACCCGCGCTTCTCAAGGCCGCGCACCCTTCGACGGACTGTTTCAAAGGGAATGGCTGTGAGCCTCTCAATGGCGACAAATGTAAGGCGCTTGGAACTACCCGCAGCGTCATCTGCATGATTGTATTGAGACCATAGTTTTAAAGCTGTGTCGAAACTACTATCATCCGTGTCGACAGTTTCACGGATATTCAAAAGGAAGTGATGCCAACAGATCACCTGAATAATTATGGCATCAAGTGGGTTCCCCAGTGTCGCATTCAGCTTCTGTGTGCGAATAATGAAAAATAAGAGAACATCCGGCCAAATTTCTGCAAATTTCTCAGATAATATCTTGCGCACATGTTCTTCACTCGAACGAATCGCAACCTGTTTATCAATTCCACTCATTGAACAACGACCAACAGACCATCAAAAATTTGAGCCTTACCCAAAATTACCGATGGCCTTTTTCTAAAGTGGGCTAGTGACTGACCACAAAGTCCATGGTGATATCGATCGCGCAGAAAATCAAGAAGTATAAAAATTTAGATAATCAAGTGTTTTGATTCTCATTTTGGGCATGGTTTACACGTTGGCCAACGGATAAACAGATCCAAAATGTCATGCCAAAACCCTAGGTGGCGTCTTCACCACGGCAATCAAAATCAGCTACGACCTTAGAATTGGACAAGGACATAGACGTGATCACGCCGCGATCATACCCAATTTTTCTGCAGTTTATATCAATTGCTTCCCTGACCTCAGCCGGTGGCATGATGAGGCTACTGAATGATGTATTCCACTCAATAACTTTTTTGATCTGCGGTAGGGGGTTCTCGGGGGTCTGATCAGCAGCGGCATCATCGCTTGCATGAACCAAACTGTTGTTATCCCCAGGAAAGTATCGAGTGGTTTCAACTCCATTTCCACCAGGTGACTGACATGCGCTGACTGCAGAGGAAATCAGCAAAATTTTGAAAAAAACAGATCTATATTTGATTATTTTTTTTCTAAGCATCTGTTAACTCACAAGTAACTTCGGCAAAAAATTTATGTTACGAACGTACGCGCTTGGAGAGCTCACAAACCGATCCTTCGCCGCGCTAACGCTAAGAGTTACATGCCGCGGAGTACTTTCAGTAATGTCAAACGCAACTACAACATGGTCGATTCTATTATATGCAAAATGCTTTAGCACCTCACATTGTTTGCCCGTGCGCTGGCAATAAACAATCGCGCCGGGAGAAAGATCAATATTTTTAAGATTACGCATAATAATTACCGGAGAAAACGGGGACGTCACCAATTCACCAAACTTCGCAATACAGATTATCCCACAATGCGTGCCTTCTTGAAAAAGCTGAACACCCTAAGTACCCATTTTGGGGATGCATGTTTTTTACATACCCGACCCATTTTTTTCTGGTGATAGACAGCCAACGTATGGCAGCCTTCGACCTCATTTCGAAAGCTTCAACTTACCTGCAATCACACCTGCCTGTTTGGTCCGCCGTTCTCGATAAATGATTATTAAGCCAGCAAGTATAATGAAGATTATGCCGGGGAAAAGGTCGTCAAAAGGCGCTTCGGAAAAAAACAGCCATCCAAGCGTGAAGGAAATAGGAATGCCAAAATATTCAAAAGGGGAAAGAGAGCTGGGATCAGCCATACGGTAAGCAATTACCAAACACATAACACCCATACCGCCAAAAACACCCATCAGTAGGAAAAGCCCAGCATCATTCCGCGACTCCAGCGGCATCGGTGTCTGAAAGGCATAAAGACAGACAAAGGCGACCAAACAAGTGCAAATTTGTTGTATGAACTGGATTGAAGCTGATGGAATGTCTTCTGGGTATAGTCGAACAAGCAAACTTGAAATTGCATAACCAAAAGCCGCCATGACGGGATATATCATATAGCCCGAAAAACTTGCATCAAAGGGTTTCATCACCGTCAACATCCCAAAAAAGCCTATGCCAATCGCGCACCAGCGCCAAAGGCCAACACGGTGACCAAGCAGCGGAATGGAGAGCGCGGTGATGAAAAGTGGCCCCGTGAACCCAAGCGCGCAGGCAGTGGCAAATTCGATTTTGGTCAGCGCCGTGTAAAAGCAATATTGTGCGGTTAGAACACTCACTGAGCGAACTAACAGGATAAGATGGAATTTTGGCCGGTTTAGGGCCCGCAGCGTTCCAAACTGATCAAAGTACCAAAGCAACAGGATCGGCGGAATAACACCAAAGAAATTTCGGAAAATCGCGACCTGAAAAATTGGATATGTGCCACCTAGCATCCTGACAAGGATTCCCATCAGGTCAAACGCAAAAACACCAAACAGCATGACGGCAATCGCCAATAACAGATCTCTTTGCATTACAGCACCATTAAACAAAACCGCTTATTCACGCTAGCCTTGATTTGTATATTTGAATATCCAAATCTTCTCACATTTTTCGTTTCATAAAACCGCAGCATACATCTTGAAAAATGATGACCAAATCCCACCTCCAACAGCGTAACAGGGGAGGAGGGAATAATGTCTGACAAACAATTCAAATTTGAGGCTGATACAGGAAAAATCCTGAATATTGTTATCAATTCGCTATACTCTCAAAGAGAAATATTTCTTCGTGAGCTTATTTCAAATGCGTCAGATGCCATCAACAAACGGAAATTCGAGGCGCTTAAATCAGGAGAGTCTGACGACACCTTCGATGGCGCCATCGGGATTGCCGTCGACAAAAAGGCCCGGACGGTAACGATCTCAGATAACGGCATCGGGTTGACCAGTGACGAAATGGTAGCAACACTCGGGACGATTGCAAGCTCCGGCACTAAAGCGTTTATAGAACGTGTTGACAACAACGATGATGGCGACATCGGCGATCAGTTGATTGGTCAATTTGGTGTGGGTTTTTATTCCGCTTTCATGGTCGCCGATGAGATCGCTGTGGTATCACACAAACATGGAACAAATGAAGCTCACACCTGGACAAGCGATGGGCAAACAGGATTTACGATTGCTAGTGCGAAACGCGAAACTACTGGCACGGACGTAATCTTGAAATTACGCAAGGATGCCAAGGAATTTCTTGAGCAGGAGCGGATCTCCTATCTTGTCAAAAAATATTCTGACCATATTGCCCAGCCCATCTCCTGGCTCAAAAAAGGTAATGACTCTGAAAAGTTGAACTCATCAATTGCTCTGTGGACACGAGCGCCAAAGGACATTTCTGAAGAAGAATATAAGAATTTCTACCATGACGTTGCCTCTTCATATGACTCCCCATTTGCCACCTTGCATAATCGCACCGAAGGAACTGTCGAATTCACTAATCTCTTGTTTGTTCCCTCCTCTGCGCCCTTTGACCTTTTCGAGCCAGAGCGGAAGCCAAAATTGCAACTCTATGTAAATCGGGTCTTCATTACCGACAGTTGCGAGGATCTAGTGCCAAAATGGATGCGCTTTGTTCGCGGTGTCATCGACACGCCTGACGTCGACCTAAACGTTAGCCGTGAGATGTTACAGCAAAATCCTGTGGTCACCAAAATCAGAAAGGCACTGACGAAGCGCCTTCTTGGCGAACTGAAAAAAGCACTGGAAAAACGCCGCGAGGACTATCAGTCCGTGTGGGCCGCGCTCGGCAAGGTGATAAAGGAAGGACTTTATGAGGATCAAGATAACAAGGAAAAGATACTTGATATCAGTCTATTTAAATCGACCAAGAAAAATGAACTCGTAACGCTGCAGGAGTATGTTGACCAATTCGCGGAAGGTCA
Organism: uncultured SAR116 cluster alpha proteobacterium; assembly: GCA_902578815.1. Taxonomy (GTDB): domain Bacteria; phylum Pseudomonadota; class Alphaproteobacteria; order Puniceispirillales; family Puniceispirillaceae; genus MED-G116. The sequence continues at coordinate 30,930 of CACHEI010000023.1, forward strand.
AGATGTCATCTATTATTTGTCCACCGAGAATGCGGAACTGGCACTCAACAGCCCCCATTTAGAGAGCTTTGAGGCGAAAGGCATTGATGTATTGTTGCTCTCCGACCCGATTGATGATTTCTGGCTGACCAATATGCCCAACTTCAAGGGCAAGTCGTTTCAGTCAATTACGAGAGGTGAGATTGACCTGTCAAAAATTGGCGAGTCGACAACGGATGAAGGCAATGCTGAGCCAGTGCTTAATGACAGTCTTGTTGCGAAAGTCAAACATGCGCTTGAGAGTCAAGTGGCTGATGTCCGAAGTTCAGCGCATATGGAGAAAAGTCTGGCCCGGCTTGTGGCAGATCAAAACGGGATGGACCCACAGATGGAACGGATGATGCGAATGCACAACCCAGATTTCAAAGGTGGCCCAAAGGTTCTTGAACTAAACGCCAAGCACCCGCTGATTAAAACTTTGAATGAGCGTCTTGAGGGCGGGGAGTTCGATGGGTCAGAAAAATTTGCAAAGCTGATTTTCGATAGCGCTCTAGTATCGGATGGTGAGGCAATTTCCGACCCTAGAGAGTTCACGGAGCGTATTGCGGATGTTATGCAACAGGCACTTGGAAAGACCGGATAATCATCTGAATAACAACGGGTTTCATGATTAGGATTTGCCGTAATAAAGGCGAATGGCCAATTTCGTTTGGCTAGCTGCCTTGCGAGGATTTTTGAGTGATCACCATCCAAACAACGGAAGTCAGAGACGTTATTGGCACAGCCTTTGGTACCAAACATTGTAAAGGATTATGGCAGAAACGAGCATCTTTATCATTCGATGATGACAGACGCGCAAACTGCTGCCAAAATCGACCTCGACCAAATCTGGCAAACGGTTGATGACTTGTTGGAAGCGTATGCCGCCTGGCTTCCGAAGTTGTGGTGAAAATGGGCCACTATAAACATATCGTTAATCGATCTGGTGGCCGACGCCTCTGCCTTTACAGCAAGGAGCCACGTATCTACAAACATTTTGACGGTTTGCCCGTGGTCGATAGCGTATCGCCGCATCTGCGCCGCCACCCCCTTACAGGTGACTGGGTTGGGATTGCTGCGGCACGTCAGCAACGCACCTTTTTGCCCAATCAGGCAGAGTGCCCCTTTTGTGTTATGCGCGAAGGTGGACCATTAACTGATATTCCGGTCGACGCTTATGAGGTGGCGATTTTCACCAACAGATTTGCTGCATTATCGGCAATGCCTGATCTACCTCCCGAATTGGGAGTGGCTACGGCACCCGGCCTAGGTATCTGTGAGGTAATCTCATATAGTGACAAACATAATGCCAGCTTTGCGACAATTGGTATTGATAGGATCGGTCTGCTTATCGAAGCGATTGGTGCTGAGGCTGCAAATCTACTTGAGGTTGATGGAGTCCAATATGTGTTGCCATTTGAAAATCAGGGGCGGGAGACAGGAGTAACCATCGATCATCCCCATGGCCAGATATATGCACTTTCACATATACCCGTGAGGATGGAGCGACAAGCCAAGGCTTTTCGTGTTGGCAATCCACTATTGGATGCAATAGCAGGCATGGCTGAAGAGTTAGTGATCTCTCGTAACGACCATGGCGTGGCTTTTGTTCCTGAATGGGCAAAATATCCGTTTGAAATCTGTGTTGTGCCTCGCCGGCGCGTTGCCCGCCCAGCAGAGATGAATGATGACGAAATTGTTGGATACGCCTCATTGCTAGACGAGGCAGCAAAAAAACTCAACTCTGTGTTTGATGCGCCGATGCCGCTTACGATGGGCTGGCATATCGCGCCGTTGGGCTACGAGGACGTTTTCCATTTTCATTGCGTTTTTCAGCCTCTCAAACGAAGCCGAACAAAAATGAAATACCTCGCGGCAGTTGAACAGATAACAGACCTTTTTCTGCTCGATCTGCCACCTGAGCGGGCTGCTGCCATTCTGAATGGTCTGGAGCAGCCCGATGGATGATGCGCATTCAAGAAACCATCTCATCAAATCATTTAACAACCAATTCGGCAGAGAGCCGATGGCTTTGGCCCATGCCCATGGGCGGGCAAACCTCATCGGTGAACATACCGACTATAATGATGGTCTGGTACTTCCCTGTCTAATTAATAACCGGACCGAAGTTGCACTAGCCATTAGGGATGATGACCTCGTTTGTGGGATTTCAAACCAATTTTTGACAGGCCAGAAGGCGATTTATGATGGACTTGACGGACATTGGCTGGATTTTGTCATCGGTGCACTGCATCAATTGCTGCCAGTCGGTGGCGGGCTTCAGGGTATTGATATTGCCGTCAAATCCGACATTCCCCCCAGTGCAGGTGTATCTTCTTCTGCTGCTCTGGAAATTGCCATACTCCGAGCATTAGTGACAGCGCAGCAATTGCCCTCCGTGACGGATACTCAATTGGCCCTTTTTGCACAGCGGATTGAGCACGATTTTATTGGAACGCAATGTGGAATTATGGACCAGATGGTGGTCGCCGCTGCAATGCCTGGCGATTGCATGATGCTTGATTGCCGCTCGCTGGATTACAAACTCATGTCACTGCCGGCAGGCCATGTAGTTGCAGTTGTACATTCTGGTAGTGTGCGAAAATTGTCAGACACCGTTTATAATCAGAGGCTAGCTGAATGCGCTACTGCTGCGCACATTCTTGGCGTTAGTAGTTTGCGTGACGCCACCACAGGGATGTTCGGAAATGTTGTCTTAGACAACGAGATGAAACGGGCGAAACATGTGGTCAGTGAAAATGTGCGGGTGCAGGCGGCGGTTAACTGTCTTCTCAGAAATGACCCCAGCGGCCTTGGTAATCTCATAAATAAGAGTCATGACTCGCTTTGCGATGATTATGAGGTTTCAAGCCCGGAATTGGACCGACTGGTTAGTAGCCTGCGGAGCGCAGGTGCGCTTGGCGCCCGACTGACGGGTGCTGGCTTTGGTGGTTGTGTGGTGGCCCTTTGTGAGACGGCGTCAGCTAACGACATTGTTTCACGTGCTGTAGAAATGAATCCAGACAGTTACTTGATCGATCTTATTGACAATTAGCCTCCGTGCAAAATTAAAACGCCTATTTGAATTTGGCAATCATGTCCTTGATACCCGGGATGATGTCGATCTGCCACGCATGTTCAGGCTGGAAGTACTGTACAAGGGGACGCTGGCTCAATCCGCCAAGTATGGTGAAATAGTACATTTCATAACCGGGAGCCACCACACAGGGGTGATAGCCAGCCTCAATGGCGAAGGTAGATCCATCGACCATATGAAACGCCTCGCCCCTGCTGCCGTCTGATGGCTACAAGAGCTGCATGCCAAAACCATGGTCGGGCTTGAACCGGAAATTATAAACCTCGTCATGACGTGTTTCATCGGGCAAGCGGTCAGTATCATGTTTGTGCGGCGGAAACCCTGACCAGCCACCTTGCCCCACTGTAAACAGCTCGGACACAAGAAGCCGACCAACCTGATCGGCCTGTTTCTGACCAAGGATGTGCTTTATCTTGCGGTGCGTTTTGGTTTCGTCAGAGCCATACTGCACCTTGTCAATATCGCCTGCGCGGACGGCGAATGGTGTAAGCGTCTGGTTAAATTTGGCACCTGCCACAAAAATTTCCGCCGCCTCTGTCAAACAGATCATCTCTGCAGTCAAACCTGACGGCACGTAGACACCCTCGGGTTCGCCGTCCCACACATCATCCCCCCGCAGCCCCAGCTTTTCAACCGTGACGTCGGCCACAACAACATCAATCTGGCCGGTTGCGGGGACAATGCAGGTCTCGTAGCCCGGTGTTGCATATTGAAAACGGTCACCACGCGTCAATTTCACAATGTTGAAATAGGTCAATGGCACATGCGCATCGTTCATATCAATGATGGCTTTGTTCTGATTATTGAAAGGCGCAATATGCATATTGTGATCTCCTGCTGGTTCCTGTCCTGTGGGCCACCGCCGCACTCAGAGGGCTTCATAGCCAGCCATGAAACTGGCAAGTTCATCCGTGTCAGGCATAGCAGAGGCGCAGCCAGTTTTGCTCACCACAAAGGCCGCCGCCGCCGATCCTTCCCGGATTGCTGCCTCAAGACTGAGGCCATCCTGCAGCCGCGCAAGCAATGTTCCCAAAAACGCATCGCCTGATCCAAATGGCTTGGCCATTTCAACTGGAAAAATACCAAATTGCTGAACACTTTCCCCCAGCAATAGACGGCATCCTTCCTGTCCCTGCTTGTAAAGGATAATCTGGCCCTTTACCGCCATCTCGCGGGCAAGGGTGAAGCCATCAGCACCGGAGCTTTCTGTACTCGTGGCGAGCAGAGCAAACTCCTCATTATTGCCAACAATCAGGTCACAATTTCTCGCAAAATTCAGCGTTCTATCAGCCGCTACAGCTGAAGAGGGCCACGCGCTGACACGGTAATCAACATCCAAAATCACCGGTGTACCCGCCTGCCGCGCGGCCTTGGTAATAGCCGTCAGCGCGTGATCGGATGGACTATCTGACAGCGCTGTGCCTGTCAGAACAACGGCCGCAACCCCGTCAAAATCAATCTGTGACACATGGGCTTGGGACAGCCGCATGTCGCTGGTGTTGTTTCGATAAATAACGACATCTGCGTCATCGGGCCGGCTCTCGGCAATCGCCAGTGAGCTGCGGGTCATCGGCTCAGCAGTGAAATGAAGATGATCTGTTGCTACGCCATAATCCGACAGTTTTGAGGCAACAAAACGGCCAACCGCGTCATCACTGAGAACCGATACAAGACACGCCACTTTCCCATGGCGGGCAATCGCGACAGCGATATTCCCCGCCGAACCACCCAGATCGGCAACGAAGGACAAAGCCTCAGTGATCCTTGTGCCCGCTGGCTCGGGATAGAGATCCATGCCAGCACGACCGACAACGAGGAAGCGCCCCTGTTGAAGGCTGGCGATGATGTCAGGTGAGGACAGGTGACGATCCATTAAAAGATCTTCTTGGTGGTATCATGATTGGGATCATCCAGATCGGTCGTTTCAGCACGCAAGAAGGCGTAGGTGATATCATCAACACCCTTCCAGCTGTAGGGATCATCACCGCATACCATGACAATATCACGCATATCACGGGTTGGGGAAATACGCCCATCCCAATCCCAGGGCAACATTGAATTCGCACTCATGTAATGGTTGACCAACGCCCGGCGGAACGTGCCTGCCGGCGCCCTGTTTGGCAAGCTTCGGTGATGCAGGTAGCCATTGAAGATCACCGCTGTCCCACGTTTGACCTCAACCGGGATCCCCATGTCCGCATCATCCGGAGTGCCGGTCAGGTGATTGCCGCTGTCAAAGTCGGCAGACCCATGTGGGGCAGTGTCATAGATCACACCATCTGCATGGCTACCCGGCCTGACCCATAGGCAGCCATTTTCTATCGTGGCGTCATCAAGCGCCAGCCAAACTCCCGCCAGCGAACGGTCACGTGTCGGGATGAAATGTTCGTCCTGATGCCATGCCTGACCCGGCTTTCCAGATGGTTTGATGAACAGCATTGATTGCATACATTTGACATTTGGGCCAATCAGATGTGACAGCACTTTCGCGATCGCCGGATGCGCAATGAATTCATCACGGATCAGCTCTGACGCCTTGTGTGGAAACTGGACGGTCAGGTACCTTGATAATACCTCTGTATCGTCAAGATTGTCAGGCAGCTTTGCAATGCCGCGCACCGCACCACGGTTGCCTCGGCCAATTTCGGCAGCCTCAACCAACAGCCTGTCACAATCTTCCTGTGACAGCATATCAGGGATGACGACAAATCCGTTACGATCATAATCTGTCTTGGTCTTTACCCAACGATGCGCTGCACCCATCATCTCCCTCCTGTTTTCCACAACTGCTAGTCGACTATCTCAAATCCTGCCTTTGACGCCGAACCAACAAGTGCATTATATCCGAGCTTCGCATATTCGAGAGGGTTCGCCTTGATTGGGTCCTGCTCAGCCTCGATTATCACCCATCCCTCATACCCAACGTCCGCAAGACGGCGCATGATATCATCAAAATCGATCATTCCGTCTCCGGGGACAGTGAAAACACCATCAAGAACGCAATCGAGAAAGGAGCTTGACTGTTTGTCAATGGACGCTAGAGCGTCTTTTCTGATGTCCTTCGTGTGAACATGATTGATGCGTGGGCCATGCTTTGTGATCACCGCCGCATTATCGCCGCCGGCAAATAGCAGATGGCCAGTATCCAGCAGCAGATTCACTGCCTCACCTGTGTGGTTCATTAACTGGTCAAGCTCAGCCTCACATTCCACTGCGGTGCCCATATGA
>CACHEI010000024.1 GCA_902578815.1 uncultured SAR116 cluster alpha proteobacterium
TTTGGTTTGTTTCAGCATACGCCGTTGAGCAGGTGCGTACATCTTTCCAGTTGCGTTGCCACTTCTTTTTCCAGAAAAAGAGCGTGAGAATTTTGAAAAAGTTTCGGTAGAGATATTACAGTCATTATTTTTTGATTTAGTATTTCCTAATGCAACTGAAAAAATTCCAGTTTAATCGCATTATTTGATCGTGTGGGGTTTTGGCCGCAAATATGTTAGGGAGCTTTGATGACCACATATGCACTAAATGGCCTTGGCCGCGTTGGTAAGCTTGCCCTCAAGCCTCTTTTAGAGAGAGGTGCCAAGATCGCTTGGATCAACGATGCAGAGGGTGATGCCGCGATGCATGCCCATCTACTAGAGTTTGATACTGTACATGGGCGCTGGCAGGCCGACATCTCTCACAACGCTGACGGGGTTACCATCGACGGAACGCATTTGCCATTTATTGGCACGCAGAACCTCTCAGCACTGCCGCTCGAAGGTGTGGACGTGGTCATCGACTGTACCGGTGTTTTCAAGACAGAGGCGAAAATCGTCCCTTATTTTGAAGTGGGCGTGAAGAAAGTTGTGGTGTCGGCGCCGGTCAAAGACGAGGGCGCAGCAAATATCGTTTATGGGGTCAATCATGACATATACGATAACGCGACGCATCGAATTGTCACTGCAGCAAGCTGTACAACGAATTGCCTCGCACCCGTTGTGAAGGTGATCCACGAGGCGATTGGAATCCGACATGGCTCAATTACCACAATCCATGACTTGACCAATACCCAGACCATAGTCGACCGCCCCGCGCAGGACCTGCGGCGGGCGCGCTCGGCGCTGAACTCGCTGATCCCCACCACCACTGGATCAGCCACAGCGATCACGCTGATCTATCCCGAATTAAAGGGTCGGTTAAACGGTCATGCCGTGCGGGTACCGCTTCTCAATGCTTCGATCACCGACTGTGTGTTTGAAGTGGAGCGGTCGACGACGGTTGAAGAGGTGAACGCACTGTTCAAAGCTGTTGCCGAGAGCTCTTTGGCAGGTATTCTTGGCTATGAGGAGCGCCCGCTTGTTTCAGCCGACTATGTCAATGACACACGGTCAAGCATCGTTGATGCGTCCTCAACCATGGTGGTCAACGGAACGCAGGTGAAGATTTACGCCTGGTACGACAATGAGATGGGCTATGCACACCGACTTGTTGATGTCGCAATGATGGTCGGGGCTTCGCTTTGACTGACGGCACTGCGTTCAAGCATCCCAAAGGCTTGAACGCCTACATCGCGGTCACAGGTGCCTATTGGGCTTTTATGCTCACAGATGGCGCACTCAGGATGCTGGTCCTGTTGCACTTCCACACCCTCGGCTTCTCGCCGATGCAACTTGCTTATCTTTTCGTGCTTTACGAGATTGCCGGTATGATCACAAACTTATCGGCGGGGTGGATCGCAGCGCGTTTTGGTCTTAACTCAACGCTTTATGCGGGCCTCGGACTTCAGGTCGTGGCGCTAATCGCGCTTTCGTATCTCGATCCAGCCTGGTTAATTGGGTTTTCGGTTGCCTATGTCATGGTTGTGCAGGGCGCAAGCGGTGTGGCCAAGGATCTCGCTAAAATGTCCTCGAAATCCGCTGTTAAACTGCTGGCACCTACCTCCGACGGCGGACTTTTCCGCTGGGTGGCTTTTCTGACTGGCTCAAAGAATATGGTGAAAGGCATCGGTTTTCTGCTTGGCGCGGCGCTTCTGGCGACGCTGGGCTTTGTGTGGGCGGTTCTCGCCATGGCAATGCTCCTTGCGGTGACACTTATGGCGCTGCTAATCGCTATGCCACCAGGGCTGCCAAGGGGACGGAAGGGCGCAAAATTCTCCGAGGTCTTTTCGAAGTCCCCAAACGTAAATTGGCTCAGCGTGGCCCGAGTGTTCCTCTTTGGTGCCCGCGACGTATGGTTCGTGGTCGGCATCCCAATCTACTTCTATGCAGCCCTGTCGGATGGCACAACTGAGGGAAACCGATTAGTGTTTTACATGATTGGGATCTTCATGGCTCTCTGGATCATCTTGTACGGAGCGGTTCAAGCTGCAGCACCTCGCCTTCTCCGCGCAGCTAGTCGGTCGGAACACGACTTGATCTGGGCCGCCAGAATGTGGGCGTGGATGCTGGTTCTAGTCCCGGCGGTGCTTACCATTGCAGCGATCCTGTCACCCACCCCCCAGTCATGGCTTACGATCACGCTCGTAGGTGGCCTGATCGTTTTTGGTGCTGTCTTCGCCGTGAACTCTTCGCTCCATTCCTATCTTATCCTCTCCTTCACGAGGGCTGAACGGGTCACGATGGACGTAGGCTTTTACTACATGGCAAATGCTGGGGGGCGTTTACTGGGCACAGTTCTATCTGGTGTGACCTTCCAGGTCGGGGGACTCGCACTTATGCTAGGCACAGCGGCCTTAATGGTCACAATCTCCGCACTGGCTACCGGTCGCCTCAGTGGCGGTTCTTGAACCGAGACCCCCGCATGAGCTTGACCGAGCTCTAGCCTTTTGAGCAATTTTTAAATTATGTCCGCCAATCAAAACATTAAGCTTGTCTGAAGCTCATAGTCTGGCCATGGTCCGAGCGCCACGCTCCACGGACCGGGGTTACTGATGCAGGTTGATTTTAGTACCGGTTGGGAGGGACGACTTCTTTTTGGTGTTTGTGGACAGCTGTAAATCTTCAATTATTTGAGGCAATGCAGTGGAAAAATGTGTAACTCGCCAGTAATGAATTAATTTCACAAATGTGCAACCATTTCCCAATGTTGACAGGAGGTGAATGACTGATGTCAACCTTGGTTGGGTCCCATGACCCCATTAGGCTTTATCCAGCGGGAAAGCCTAGGGACCATGAAAAGGCGGCCAGAAAACAGAGTAGGTTAGCTTTCAAAAGTTTGGGTCCAGACTTGGTTGAAGTTCAAAACTAAATGCCCACGCCTAAATTTGAACTCAGTCTGATTGTTTGGGGTGGATTTGTCATTGCCTTTTGGTACCTGCGTTAACCACAGCCTCGTCATTGTCTATCGTGACCACAAAAAAGACCCCCAATGGTGAAACCGAAGGGGGCCAGGTTCTTATCTCGGAGGAAACATGAGAAAAGGTAAGAAATGGTTACCTAATCGGTCCTCAAGTGAACAGGGCCATTTTTGACCCAAGGCACTGCAGTTTTTGCACTGCCAACGAGTTACTAGCCATCCAACCACTCTTCGAATAGCTCCCACATCCTTGGGCTTGGTAGGTATAAGGTAATATTCTCTCCTCGTCTTACCCTGGACCTCCAGACCCACTGAATGAACTCGGTAAGAGCATAGGCGTCATTAAAGGCTCCCGTGCTGTCCTCCAGCCACCTAGCTACCACTGGATCGACGTGCTGGTCATAGAGGTAGATGAGGTGGGAGCAGTGCATGTAATCGTTGGTGCCTCTGGTTGTATTCGGTATCCAGTTAGCCCCTGCCGGATTGCAGTGCGATAATACAGCGCAGAGATGCTGAACTCCTTGAGCTTCCCCTTAGGGAAAGGGTTATTTATACCCCAGTCTAACATGAGGCATCAGACGTCATGAAAAGATCATACCTTGTTTTGGGCAGCGTTGCCGTGATTGCTCTCGGGCTGGCTTATTTGGTCACGCTACCCACTGAAACAGCAGAAGCCAGCATCGCACTCAAGCCCAACGAACCGGCAGTCGTTTCTCTAGGCAAACAGGTTTACGCCCAAAACTGTGCCTCGTGTCATGGTGTTGCCTTAGAAGGGCAAGCGAATTGGCGTCAGCGTGGCAATGATGGGTACATGCCCGCGCCACCCCATGATGAGACAGGGCACACCTGGCACCATCCAGACACCTACCTTTTCTTGATGACCAAGTACGGCATCGAGAAAATGATTGGTAAGACATACCCGAACAATATGCCGGCATATGAAGACGAGCTTTCAGACGACGAAATCATTGCTGTCCTGTCGTTCATCAAAAGCACGTGGCCAAATATTGTTAAGCGGCAGCATGACCAAATAAACGCTCGTGCAAACGCTCAATCAAAGGAAAGTTAGATGCCTAAAGTCATTTTTGTTCTTCTCTGCCTTCTTTTTCCGCTATCGGCTCTGGCTCATTCGCCATTGAGCAATGTCTCACCTGAAGATGGGGCCAAGCTTGAAGATGCACCTACGGAAATCAGTATGGTGTTTAAGTCACCAGCTAAGCTGATTAAGCTTGAGTTGTTTAAAGAAAAGGCGAGCGCAAAGAAATCATTGCTCGGTGGTCTTTTTGGCGATGACGGTGGCGAAGTTGTTCTATTACCAAAGGCCGTCCTGATGGAGACGAGTGAGACTCATGTCATACCACTGCCCGAAATTACCAGTGGTGGCTATCTGGTAAAGTGGCGGGCGATGGGCGAAGACGGACATATCCTCAAGGGTGACTTTGGCTTCACAATCTTAGGTGGATAGAAGGTGGTGGATGTTTGGAGCATCATGGCACCGTTCGCCAAATTCGCTGCCTATATGACAATGTTCGGGGCGTCAGGCACTGGGCTATTTCTGCTGCATTTTGGTGGATCACTATCTCAGGCTACCTCAGGGTACTGTGAATTGATCCTCCGCCGGAGTGCGAAGGGCGGTATTTTGGCAGCAATCTTCTTGTTTGCTACAATTGTAGGGAACATTGGTGGCGATATCCAAAGTATCATTGACCCCATGATCCTTGAGCTAGCGGCCAGCTCCAAGGGGGGAAGAGCAACTTTCATTTTGCTGGCTGGCTTTATCGCCATCTTCCTTTGGGGCGGCAGACTGTCCATCACCATGATGGTGATCGGCATGACAGGAATCTTGTTGACGTTATCCTCATTTGCGCTTGTTGGCCATGCAACCAATGCCGGTCCAATAGCACAGTTGCCGCTTGTTATCCACCTCCTGGGTCTATCCTACTGGCTCGGTTCGTTCCTGCCATTGCGTGAACTTTGCATATCACCGTCTGATGCCTCCAAGATACACGACATCGCACACAGGTTTGGCATTTACGCCATGGGCTATGTTGGAGGCTTGCTGCTGGCTGGCATCTTGTTTGCCTACCTTCTGCTTGGCGATCCAAAGCTGCTTTTCACTTCAACCTATGGCAATGTTCTATTGGCAAAGTTGGCCGCCGTGTGCCTGTTGCTGCTTCTTGGTGCGATCAACAAGTTCAGGCTAGTGCCTTTTCTGCTCAATGACCCGCAAGCCGGATCTCGTCGGCTGAGAAAATCTATTCACCTCGAAATTATGTTGTCCCTGTTCGTCCTTGCAACGACAGGTTTCCTCACCACGTCGGTTTCGCTGCCAGGTTAGCAAAGGTCCTAGATTTATCTCTGGATCTACCTATGAGAATTTTATTGCGTATATGCGGCTTAGATTGAATCAATATTAGGTAACCGATTCTGGCGTTCTGAAAGTCACTGACGCCCCTTCGTCCTCTTATGAATCATGCCTACACAAGCACCCGCAGATCCCTCTCAGCGACTCTCTAATCGTCGCTATCGAGTTGGTCATCTCAGCTTTGCTTAACCTTGAGCTTCGGCTCCACACTGGCCCTCCCGGGGAGCTGGTTCTCAAGTGTTTCGATAGCAATTTTCTGGTCTTTCTTTCTAACGATGATGCTGTCGTGAACCGAGAAACGCGCCAAGTAAGCCAAAGCGGAGGTGATGAAGGTCGTCTCCACACATGACGCTGAGTGGGAAAAAATCATGACACAGGGCTGGCAACAGAGCCTCAAAGATGAACTGCTCGTTGCACTTTTCAGCATCCCGTTGATCTTATCGTTTTTTGGTGAGTGGGGCAGGACTATCGTTGCGGAGGGTTTCGCTGCGCTTGAGACGATGCCTGATTGGTATCAGTACACGCTAGGCGTTATCGTAGCGGCCTCGTTTGGCGTCCGATCAGCTACAAAATTCTTTGGGAAAAAGTAACATCCGAGTCGGTCTAACGAGCCTTTTGTTACCCGATTTTCAGGCACAGATTCTTTGTTATCCGTTTTGTTACTCGCTGAGCGGGTGGCGGTTTTCTGCGGGTTTCAAAGCGTTTCCGTCAGGCTCATAACCTGAAGGTCGTAGGTTCAAATCCTACCCCCGCAACCAAAAATCACAATATATCAATACGTTACAACTCTCTAAGTCTTTTGGCTTGCGAGGTTTTTTATATTTATTTCAGTGTTTTCTTAACTGTTTTTGTTACAGGTCGTCAGGTTGGTGAGCTTTTGCGCATTCACACTTTACTATTGTGCTTTATATCTAGATTAGAATTTGGAAATTGTCGCTTTACTGAAAAACGAATTTTAGTCTGTGGACGCCACCCAATCTACCCACTACTTCAGAACCTAATTCGTTATACGGCGGCAGCTCAAGAAATGTAAACTTTTCACTGCTGCAAATTTTGCACCGGACAGATGAAAACTTGGCACTAATTTTGCCATCGAAATTGTGTCATCAATGAATTTTGGTGTAAGAGCGTTACGAGATATGTTCGACGAAGCGTTTGGTTGTTCTGAGGGCAAGGGGCGTCAACCTTACCTTAAGTTAATTCCTTGGATTGAAGAACAAGGCTTTGGGAAACTGTCTAAACAGTCAATCCAAGCTGAAGAACTCTTTAGAAGCATTGGTATCACCTTCAATGTTTATGGAGACAGTGATGGGGAAGAAAGGATTATTCCTTTTGATCTCATCCCGCGCATCATATCTTCACGTGAATGGCTTCATCTAGAAAAAGGCATCATTCAACGAGTGGCTGCAATAAATGCCTTTTTGGCAGACATCTATCATCGTCAGGAGATAATTCGAGCAGGTATAATCCCGTCAGAACTTATCAACAGTAATGCTGCTTTCTTGCCGGAAATGTGTGGCTTTACGCCCCCCGGCAATATTTACACACATATTGTCGGCGTGGACATTGTTCGTACAGGGCCAGATGAATTTTTTGTGTTGGAAGATAATGCCCGGGTCCCGTCTGGCGTTTCCTATATGATTGAAAATCGCGCGACTATGCTCCAAATGTTTCCTGAACTGTTTGCGAATCATCGCATTAGGACAGTGAGTGATTATCCAAAACAACTCTTCCAATCGCTCGCCGAGAGCGCAAGTTCGTTTATCGACGATCCAAATGTAGCCATCCTTACGCCTGGTATTTTCAATTCTGCCTATTACGAACACTCCTTTTTAGCGGACGAAATGGGAATTGATTTATTAGAGGGCTCTGATCTTGAGGTGAGGGGTGGGCGTGTGACAATCCGCACGACGACTGGGACGTCTCCAGTCGATGTAATTTATCGACGAATTGACGATGATTATTTGGATCCTCTCTCATTCAACCCAGACAGCGTACTCGGCACTCCTGGCTTGTTTGATGCATATAGGAATGGAGTGGTCATGCTCGCTAATGCGCCTGGTGCGGGTATTGCTGACGATAAAGCTGTTTACAGTTATATGCCTGAAATTATCAAGTTCTACACAGGAGAGAAACCGCTATTGGATAACGTACCAACCTGGCGCTGTGCCGATCCTGAATCTTTGCAATACGTCATATCTAATCTTGATGACATGGTAGTAAAGGAAGTGAACGGCTCTGGTGGTTATGGCATGCTTGTGGGACCAGCAGCAAGTAAGCGAGAACTAAAAGACTTTTCCCGAAAACTACGGGCAAATCCATCGAATTATATCGCTCAACCCACATTGTCACTCTCAACAGTGCCCGTCCTTACTAGAAGTGGACTGGCGCCTAGACATGTCGATCTTCGCCCTTTTGTGCTTGTGTCTCCTGAGAAAATTCGGGTCACTCCTGGTGGACTGACTCGGGTGGCCCTCAAAAAAGGCTCGCTTGTTGTGAATTCTAGTCAGGGTGGCGGCACAAAGGACACCTGGGTTTTGGAAGCCTAAAGTGCTAGGCCGCCACGCTGATAGTTTGTTTTGGATGGCGCGATATCTTGAGCGTGCCGAAAATTCCGCTCGACGCATACAGGCCACGCTCCACCATACTCTTACTCGTAGGACTGGTGGAGATGAAGAGTGGGAGGCCATTATCCAGAGCACAGGAAACACCGATACTTATAACGACCAACATAAGTCTTTTGTTATGGCAAATGTAATAAACTTCGTGTTACGAGGAAAAGCAAATGACGACAGTGTAGTTTCCTTGCTTTCTAAAGCGCGCCAAAATGCAAAGTCAGTGCGAAATGCTTTAACGCAGGAAGTTTGGCAGTCACTTAATGAAAGCTGGATGAGTGGCAAAGAAGCGCTTAAGCGACCTGTAAAAATACAGGATTTACCAGCAATACTAGAGAATATTATTAAAGGAAGTTCAGTTTTCCGTGGCGCTCTATATGGCACAATGCTGCACAACGACATTTTTAATTTCCTCAGACTGGGCACCTTTATTGAACGCGCTGACAATACTGCAAGAATAGTCGGTTTTAGATATCAACGCTTACTGCCAACAGCATCTCTGTCACTTGGTGACACTGATTACAGTCAGTGGGAAATCTTGTTAAGGTCTCTTTCGGCGTGGAAATCATATAATTGGGTTCATCGGGGGCGTTTGGATCCGTCTGACGTGGCTTCTTTTCTTATTTTTGATGATAGAATGCCGCGATCCCTGTTGTTTTGCTACGGCGCGATTTGCAAAAATCTCACTGATTTGGAGACTTCTTATGGCCGTGATTATGGGTCAGCCCACCAAGCGCGGGAAACACTGAAACAATTAGTTGGTGGCAAACAATCAGATATACATAGATTGAGCCTTCGTGAGTTTATCGATACTCTCATTCATGCAAATAACGATCTCAGTCTTGCGATTGCAGTTGAATTTAATCTCGAGCGATAAATGATTTATTCAATATCTCATCACACTAGCTTTAATTTTGAAAACCCTCAAAAAGCAGCTATGCAGCGGCTTCACCTAATACCAATTAGCAATATTAGCCAGCAGGTTCTCGAGTGGAAAATCGAAATGCAAGGCGGCTTCGTGGAACTTGAAACCACGGACTTTCATGGAAACAGTGTGCAGTTGTGTCGCCAAGATCCTTTAGCAGATAGTCTTATCATTTCTTCCAACGGCAAGGTAGAAGTCACAAATAATGACGGTATAGTTGGACCGCATAAAAGCGCTGTACCTCTTGCCTTATTCAAGAGATCCACAAGTTTGTCCAGACCTGGACCGCGCTTGCGTAAATTGGCGCGAGAAATAGAAATTTGGCAGAACTTTAGCAATGCAACTGACCCAGCCTTGATGCATCATCTGTCGGACCAGGTCTATGACCGTATCAGTTATAAAAGAGGGATGACGGACGTGACTACATCAGCGGAGCAGGCACTAGAAGTTGGTGCAGGCGTTTGCCAAGACCATGTTCATGCATTTATAAGTATTGCAAGAATCTTTGGGTTTCCTGCTCGTTACACTAGTGGATATTTGATGATGGATCTTGAAAAAATACAAACAGCTAGCCACGCATGGGCGGAGGTCTACTTGGATGGCCTTGGCTGGGTTGGGTTTGATATTTCAAACTCAATTTCTCCAGATGATCGTTACATTAAGATTGCCAGTGGGTTCGATTATAACGATGTAATTCCGATTTCTGGTGTCCGGATTGGGACTGGCGACGAGCATCTTTCGACAAGTATTATGGTTGAACAATAGTGAATAAAGTAAATAAATAATGTCTTATTGCGTAGCTCTTAAACTCAAGCGCGGGCTCGTTTTCATGTCTGACACCCTCACAAATGGTGGCTTGGATAACATATCCTGCTACCCAAAAACCTTTTGTTGGGGTTTGGCGGGTGAGCGACAAATTTTACTAGCGACAGCTGGAAATCTCGCTACTACGCAAGCTGTTGTAAGCACTCTTTCTGAGCAGACTAAAAAGTTGAAAGAGCCTCGAGATTCTATTTTGGGCGCACCAACAATGTTTCAAGTTGCTCGCATTATCAGTCAGACGCTGGCTGAGATAATCGTTAATTCGACGCCATCTCAGCAAACAGCGAAGAGCGCGTTTTCAGCGACCATGATTTTAGGTGGGCAAATCAAAGGAGGCGAAACACAGCTATATCTGATCTACCCTGAAGGTAATTTTATTGAAGTTTCAGATGACAAGCCGTTCTTTCAGATCGGCGAGACAAAATATGGCCGTCCTATTTTAGTCCGGGCATTTGATCCAGAAATGGAATTTAATGATGCGATTAAACTTTTAATGGTCTCTTTTGATTCTACTATGAAGGCGAACTTGTCGGTTGGTCTTCCTTTGGATATTCGAGTTTATAATGACGGCAGCTTGACCTCGGCAAGAGAGTTGCGAGTGGAAAAAGATGATGCCTATTATCAGATGATTTCGCGCGCATGGGGTGATGCGTTAAAGGCTAGTCTGGTGCAACTTCCAGACTACGATTACAATCAAGATTAAACTTCAGCCCTTTCTAGAAACCTTAGGCTCATAACCTGAAGGTCGTAGGTTCAAATCCTATCCCCGCAACAAAAAATAGCAATATATCAATACGTTACAACCCTCCAAGTCTTTTGGCTTGCGAGGGTATTCTGTGTTTGGCACCCTCCCTTTTGTTACCCACTTTGTTACCGCTCGTAAGGTTTTTTAAGGTTTTTGCGCTATTATGCTTTTTCAATGCATTCAACAATGCTAGCAGGTGCTAAGGTTGACCCGCATTCTGCTGAGTGGCTGGAAGGCGTGTTATGTACCGGGTTTGAAAAATTGGTGATGGATGCAGACCGTCTCGGCAGTAATCAAAAGATTTTGGGTCAGGGTCTTGATGTCCCTGACAAAGCCCTAGCCAGAGATGCCCTTGATGAAGTTGGGCCGGGTGGGCACTTTCTGGGTAGTGGACACACCATGCGTAACTACCAAAATGCGTTCTATGAACCCAAGTTAAGTAACAGTGAAAATGTTGAAAGCTGGGAAGAGGCGGGTGCAGAGGATATGCGGTTGAGTGCCTTTAAACGCTGGCGTGTTCTTTTGGAGCAGTATGAAGCGGCCACCACTGGATGTCGCTGTAAAGGAAGCTTTGGATGCATTTGTTACGCAAAGTAAAGGGATGAATGCCTGATGCTTGGTATTGATGCGGCGAATTTATATCACTCAGTAATAGAGGTCGATCCAACAAGCAAAACCAAACATCACCCACTCTTAATAAACCGATCTTCGATCATGCCAATCATGTCAACGAGGAAGTAAAATGCCAGACATACAACAAGACAACACCGCGAAAGTAAAATCCCTGCCATCACACGCCGAGGTTGTGGTCATTGGCGGCGGGGTTGTTGGCTGTTCGATCCTGTTTCATCTGGCTAAATTTGGCTGGAAAGATGTGGTGTTGCTAGAGCGTGATGAACTGACGTCTGGGTCTAGCTGGCATGCCGCTGGGCAAATCCACACCATCAGTTCAGACCCAAACATTAGCCGCCTGCAAAGCTATACTATTGATCTCTACAAAGAAATTGAGAACACATCTGGCCATTCGGTTGGATTGCATATCACTGGCGGGTTTTACGCGGCCTCGACCAAAGAATGGTATGATTATCTAAAACGCGAACGGTCAAAAGCCCGTTATATGGGGTTGCATCAAGAATTTATCAGCCCGAAAGAGCTGGGGGACCGGCATCCGCTGATTGACCCCAAACATTATTATGCGGCCTTGTGGGATGATCAAGATGGCGACCTTGATCCGTCTGGCGCAACTTATGCCTTTGCCAAATCAGCCCGCGTCCATGGCGCACAATATTTCACCCATTGCGGCGTCACCGCGATGGGCCAACGGCCTGATGGGTCGTGGGATTTGACCACACCAAAGGGGCAGATCAATGCTGAACAGGTGGTCAATTGCGGCGGGCTATGGGCGCGTGAAGTGGGGCATATGTCGGGGATTCATCTGCCTGTCCAACCCATGGAGCATCATTATCTGATCACCGAGGATATCGCTGAAATTCAGACGCGCATTGCGGATCAGGGCGAAGCCGGGCGGTTGCCGGCGGGGATCGACTATGAGGCCAATATCTATTTTCGGCAGGAACGTCAGGGCATGTTGCTTGGTACCTATGAACCGAAATCTACACCGTGGAAAATTGGAGGCACCCCATGGGATTTTGGCCATGAACTGCTGAATCCCGATCTTGATCGTATTGCTGACCGTCTGGAATTGTCGTTTGAACGTATTCCAGCGATTGGCAATACCGGCATCAAAAATATCATCAATGGGCCGTTCACTTTTGGTCCGGATGGCAACCCCATGATCGGGCCGGTGCCGGGGATGAAAAATTACTGGGTTGCGGTGGGCGTTATGGCTGGTTTCTGTCAAGGCGGCGGTGTGGGCCTGACGATGGCGGAATGGATGATTGACGGCGAGCCGTCGATTGATGTTTGGGCGATGGATGTGGCGCGGTTTGGTGATTTTGCATCGCCAGACTGGGGCACCATTAAATCATCTGAAAATTATGAACGCCGCTTTGTAATGACATTTCCTAATGAAACCTTGCCAAAAGGACGGATGCAAAAAACCACTGCCCTTTATGATCGGCTGGTGGCAAAAGGCGCGCTGATGGGGCAGGGATTTGGGCTGGAACACGCCTTGTGGTTTGCGGACAGTGCCGTTGATGCGCATGAGGCCCCAACCTTTGAACGCAACCGCAGTCATGATTATGTGGCACGCGAGGTGGCGGCGGTACAGTGGGATGTCGGCGGTGTTGAAATCGCTAATTTTGCCAAGCATGAATTTAAAGGCGCCGGGGCTAGAGCCTATCTTGACCATATGCTGGCCGGGGTTGTGCCACAAGCTGGGCGTTTGACACTAACGCCGATGCTAACGCCAAAAGGCAAGCTCTATGGCGATCTGACCGTGGCCTGTCTTGCCGATGACCATTTTATGCTATTTGGGTCTGGTGCGATGCAAGACGCACACCGTCGCTGGTTTGAAAAGCAATGTCCCGATGATTTGTCTTATGCCAATGTCAGTGATGAGTGGCACGGCATTGCGTTGTCTGGCCCAAAATCGCGCGCTCTTTTGGCAGATCTAATGCGTGATGATATTGCCAGCATGAAGTTTCGTGATTTGTGGCAAACCTATGTGGCTGGGGTGCCGGTGATCCTTAATCGGATCAGCTTTTCTGGTGAGCTTGGCTACGAGATTTATTGCCGACCGCCCTATCTGATCAGGCTGGCCGAAGCCATTGAAACCGCTGGTGCAAACCATTGCTATCGCTGGTTTGGAGCACGGGCGCTGATGTCGATGCGGCTAGAAAAAGGCTGGGGGGCATGGGGACTGGAATTCCGGCCAGACTTTGACGCGCATGAATCCGGCATGGATATCTTCATTAATTGGCACAAGGAATTTGTTGGCAAAACCGCAGCCCTTGCCGCTAAAAACACTGCGCCAAAACAAAAATTGGTAACCATGGTGATCGATGTGGATGGTATCGATGTGTGTAATGACGAGGCCATTTTGAAAGATGGCAAAGCGGTAGGGTATGTGTCTTCGGGCGGCTATGCACACCGTGTGCAAAAATCCATGGCGATGGGTTATGTCGAAACCGACCATGCCAATGCCGGCACGCAGTTACAGGTCGAAATATTGGGCGAATTCTTTAATGCTGAGGTACTTGGCGGCCCAATCTATGACCCAAATGGCGCAAATATGAGGTCGTGATGCGGCAACGTCATTTCCGGGATCACCATAAAATTGACCCGTTGCGGGGCAAAGAGCTTGGCAGGGACACTTCCTCAAATAAAAAACAGGCTAATACAAGATGGCTGACGCAGAATTTACTAGCTACTCAATCATCGAATTTCCAAGTGAAGCAGAAATAGCATTGTTTTTGTCATAAAAGATAAGCAAATCTGCTTCATTGAGAGATCGCATGAAAGAAGTTGTATGAAAAGATTGATTACCCGTAGGATTTTCAACAAAGAAAATAAGTTTGTTATTACAAATTGGCTCCAATACGAAAGTTAACAAGTTTAAGAAAGCAGCAATGAAATCTTTAAGCAGCACGTAGCAAACAATCGCGATGATCTTTCAAAGTATACGGTAAAAATTTAAAACTATCGTGGTTTAGTGATTTTTGAGTAATTTTAATTGAAGGCAAATTAAAGACGTATGATAATTTCTTTAAATAGACGTAAATATTTCTTTTTTAGCAATTAAAGTGAAACTAAATGGTCGAAAAGAGACTTGACCGAAAAGTTACTGTTATTCTTGCCACCGATGTTGTTGGCTACAGCAAGCATGTAGAAGAAAACGAAAGCCTAACAATAAAAACGTACAGCGCATGCGAAGTAATCCTTCTCAACTTGGTTGAGGATTTTGGAGGTCGCGTTTTCAACACAGGGGGTGACTCTGTGCTGGCTGAATTTTCCAGCGCTTTGGACGCTGTTGAATGTGCCGCCGCATTTCAACTGCGCATTGCAGAAATTAATAGTCTGCCTGAAACGGAGTGCCGCCTGGAATTTCGAATTGGGATCAATATGGGCGATGTGGTCCAAAAAGACAAAGACCTCTTAGGCGATGGAGTGAATATTGCTGCAAGGCTAGAAGCATTTGCACAACAAAGTGGGGTTTGTATCTCAAAATCTGTTTATGATCTTGTGGCTCCCAAAACTAATCTTGTTTTCAATGACCTTGGCCTACAAAGGATCAAAAACAATAGATTTCATGCTGTTGATCTAATCCTCCCCCACACAAAAAAACGCGTTCGCTCGCCAGCCATTAAAAAAAAAGTGACCACCTTTCTGGCCCTTACATGTTTAATTTTTGGTGCTGTGTTGAGCGTTAGTTTTTTGTTGCCAAAAAACGATCAGTTTAAAGAAAATTCCATGAACGTGGACAAGGTACCCTTTTCGTCGTTTCCCATAGTTTTAGTTTCGCCGATTAGAGCTTCTGGGCTTTCTGAGAGTCAGTCGGAGCTAGCAAAAGGATTTACTGAAAGCATGATCGCAACCTTGGCTAGCTATGACGGTGTTACGGTGCTTTCAAGTAGTACGAGCTACTATGCCCAAAAATACCAGATGTTAGACGAAGAATTGAAACGAGAATTTGGTGTTGATCACGTAATCAGAGGATCAATCCAAGTGGTCGAAAAAAAAGGCAGATTAAATCTTGAAATAACTGACGTAAAAACAGGAAAGGTCATAGGGTCACAACAAAGGGATTTTGACCTCAGTGAAATTTTTGTTGTCCAAGATCAAATGAGCATAGAAATCCTAAAAGACATGCAGATCAATGTTGGCAATTCAGGATCTGCGACAGCTAATAAACTCCCCTTCAATACCATGGAAGATTACACAGCTTTTTTAAATTGGCGCATAGAGTGGAGAAAGGAAACCGAAGAAAGTTATTATAAATCTCTTTCTATGCTCGAAGATCTCGCCCGCAAAAATCCCGAACTTTCAATGTCAATTTGGTTCGCTTGGCAATTGTTTAAAAAGACTGGCTTGGGTCTTAGTGTGGATAAAGAAGCGGATTTGCAAGAAATATCAAAACTAATCAACCAGAGCTTTGCTAATCCTAAAGCAGATGAGTCAATGAATTATGCAGCAAGAGCTTTGATCGGATTGAATCGCTTGAAAAGAAACTGTGATGCTTCCATCAGTGATGCAGATAAAGCTCTGGAATATCCACCCACCGTGGATATTTTGATGATCACCGGATATGTCTACAATGGATGTGGTAAATTGGAAAAAGGCATTGCGGCTACTAAACGGGCACTTAGGCTTACACCCAACGATAGTAGTTGGTTCATAACGCGAAATTTAGTTCTAGCATTGTTTATGGATCAACAATTTGAAGCAATAATAGAGCTAGTCCGAGCGAATATACATGCAATTGATATGCACCCCGATATTTTGGTAATCTGGGCATATATCAAATCCAAATATGGAGAGAAAAAAGAGGCGAAAAATTCTTGGGAAATAGCAACAAATCGTGGATTCGAACTCAAGAACAAAAAGTGGGTCAGCCAATTACCCAAAGACCTAAAAGAGGATCTGGAGGCCACCCTGAAAACAATCTCAAGTTTGTATTAAGTATATTAGACACGATTAGCTAAAAGGTTTTTCTCATTCCACTGTTGAGGCAACTTGCATTTAAACGAATTAGATGGTCAATGCTCCAATCATAAAAAACGATCATCCCTGACCAATGAAACTGCTTCTTCAAATTGACGAAACTTAAAGGGACTACTAGCCTCAATAAATCCGCTATCTCGCCAGATGGCGTTTTTTATTGGTCCTGAGCTTCACTTACGTCTGTTGTTTATTTTGTTTGTTGGTGCTTGTGCCAAGAGATTGCAAACGTGCTAAGCTGATTTTATCGTGATTGCTTGCCTAATTTTAGGACAAGGGTGCCATGTCGCAAAACATAATCCGAAAGATTGCTGTCATTTTTGTGAGTGATGTTGTTGGCTTTAGCAAGATGATGGAGCGGAATGAGGACGATACCCTAAGGAGTTTCCGGGTTTGTGTCGAAATACTAGAAAACCTTTTCGCCGAACATGGTGGACGCATTTTCAATACGGCAGGAGACTCGGTTTTAGCTGAGTTTCAAAGTGCTGTTTCGGCGGTCGTATGCTCATCTGATTTTCAAAGGCTTATCCAAGAGCGGAACAATTCACTCCCAGATGAAGATAGAATGATGTTCCGCATCGGAATTAACATGGGTGATGTGATCGTCGAAGGTGAGAATCTATATGGTGATGGGGTCAATGTGGCTTCACGACTTGAAGCGCTAAGCCAACCGGGAGGCGTTTGTCTGTCCAAGAGCATTCATGATTTTGTGAGTCAGAAGGTCGACCTAAACTTCAGTGATCTCGGTGATCAGCGGGTAAAGAACACGCAAGTAAGGGCGTACGATGTACTCCTTGATAGCGCTTCCGCGCGCGGCTCGAAGGTGGAGAGAAATGTCCCTCGAGAGCAAACCACCAAAAGTCGCGTACCAAAGATAGCGGTCCTGCCATTCATCAACCAATCAAATGATACTGACCAGGATTATTTTGCTGACGGCATTTCTGAAGATATCATTTTAAATCTTTCCAGTTGGAAGACGTTTCCTGTCATCGCTAGCAATTCGAGTTTTGCATTTCGTGACTCGCGCCAAACAGCATCGGATATCGCTGAAAAGCTTGATGCAGATTATCTGGTTTCCGGCAGCGTCCGCAGAGGTGGCAACAAGGTTAGGATCACAGCCAATCTGATTAGTGCGGAGAGTGATGAACAGGTGTGGTCCCAAAGGTGGGATCGTCAGCTAGATGATATCTTTGAGGTTCAGGATGAGGTGTCCCAGGCAATTGTTGCGCTACTTGGCTCAGCAGTTACTGGTCAGGAACAGAAGCGACTTGTTCAGAGAAAGAAGACTACCAATCTCTCGGCATGGGACCTCTATCTCAAGGCATTGAGTGTCCAGAACAATAAAGGTTCAGGTGAACAAGTAATAGCATCGTGCAAGGCTGCCATAGAGCTTGATAACCAGTTCTGTGACGCCTACGTGCTTTGGTGCCGCACCCTAACAGGTATGATTTTTTCTCATGAGTATGCTAACAGTCGGGCAGCCAACGAGAGCCAATTCCACATCAATGCGCAAAAGGCATTCGACCTTGATCCTAATAATCCCGAAGCTGTGATTATGCTCAGTAGGTCTTACAACATTAAAAGGGACTATGATAAACGCATTGAGTTAGCCAAGCGTGCTCTTGACCTAAACCCGCACCACCCTTCCTGCAACATGGATTATGGTCTAGCGATTTCAAGCTTTGGACGCTTTGACGAGGCATTGATGCACATTTTCAAGGCTGTTGAGATGGATCCAGCGAGCCGTGGGTCTTATGAAGGCATCCTACCTATGATTTATATGGCTATGGAGGATGCAGATAATGCTTTGAAATGGATCAACAGCGCTAACGACATCTCTCCTCACAGCCGCTACCAGGGGTGGCTTGCCGCTGTCCATGCGCAAAATGGTGACATTGATATAGCGAGGATTCATCTTCAGAACTTTCTAGAGGAGAGAACAGAAATCCGTTCGCTTAAGGATTATGAAAAGGTAGTTCCGACTATTTGTAAGGACTATGTCATGGAAGGTCTGGAGAAAGCTGGTCTCAAAAACAGCGCTTAGACAAATGGCTTCTCTATGCCCAACTACCATTTTTGTTACCCATTTTTTTACCAGCAGATTGAATCACCGGTTTCTGCAGTTTTTTTTCGGATTATTTTCAGGCTCAAAACCAGAAGGTCGTAGTTTTAAATCCTACCCCCGCAACCAAAAAACCAGATTTATTAGTATATCAAAGCCCTCCAAGTATCTTGACTTGCGAGGGTTTTTGTGAATGCCACCTAATCTTATGTCACCACTTTGTTACCGTTCGTCGGGTTTTTTTGGGTTTTTGCGCTTTTCTGCTTTAGTTGGCGAGTTTGGCAAGGCTTGATGTGACGCTCGCCTCCAGCATTTCCAAATGCGTTTCATTACTAAAATCTATCTGGCTCCTCTCATCGACCTCATCCTTGAAAATAAAGGCAATAGAACTCAGCAAGATGGCCCGTGCATAATCAGGCGATTGCTGGTTAGCTCATCCCTTGCATCGGTGCGGTGCTTAAGGTTCGCCTTGAGCCGCTTAAGTGCCTAACCGCCGCATCAACCCTGTTTTTACTAACTGCCGGCCTATCCAGAACCTTCGATGCATGGCAAAGCGCATCCGCAAGCCGCCTGAGTTCCAAACAGTCAGAAACTGGCGATGGATCGGCACGTCCTGCCTCTAGTATGGTTTGGAGTTGACTAAGTTTCTCTTGTTGGTGAGGAGGAATATTCACAAGCAAAACGGGTATCAAATAGCCTTACATTCAAATGAATTTATAGCAATTGATTCGATTTCAAAACATTGCAACAGAACTTCTAACAAATTACGGTTTATGTTGAGTTTAGTGTTGCAGAGAAAGTTTGTGATCATGGAAGGTCCGCAGACATATGAACCTTTGACGCCAGAGGGGTTGGCTTCACGCCTTGGCGGGTTAGAGGTATTGAGGAAATGCCTCGGTGGTGTTGCCGATCAGTGGCAAGTAGAGGAGATTGGCGACGGCAACCTCAATCTTGTTTTTCTGGTGAGGGGTACGAAGGGCGCGGCGATTGTCAAGCAAGCGCTTCCTTATATTCGCCTGGTAGGCGATAGCTGGCCGTTGCCTCTCAACCGTGCGTTTTTTGAGTATCACGCGTTGATCAGACAAGCCGAGCGCGACCCCGGATCCGTTCCCGAAGTTCTGTATTTTGACGAAAATCAAGCTATGATCGTCATGGAGTTTCTTGATGACCACGCTATTCTTCGAAGCATCCTAATTGCCGGGGCTCATGTGAACAACCTCGGCACGCGCCTTGGACAATTCATCGCGCGCACAGCCTTTAGAGGGTCCGATTTAGCGCTGCCAATTGTGGAACGCAAAAGTGACACGAAACTGTTTCTGGATAATCACGCCCTCTGTAACATTACCGAGTCACTCGTTTTCACCGACCCCTATCATGATGCTGAATTGAACCATCACAATCCGGCAGTGGATGGCGTGGTGACAGACCTGCGTCAAAACATCAAACTCAAAGCTGAGGCGCAGGCGCTGCTTACGAAGTTCGTCGCGCACAGCGAAACCATGCTTCATGGAGACCTGCACACCGGATCAGTGATGTGCACCGAGGACAGCATCCGCGTTATCGATCCGGAGTTTGCTACATATGGGCCTATGGGTTTTGACCTCGGCATGATGCTGGCTAATCTCATAATGGCCTACATCAGCCAGCCAGCGCACAGAAACTCGAAAGACCTCGCTTCTTATCAGGACTGGATCCTAGATGTGATTAAGGACCTTGTTTCGGCATTCAATGAGGAATTCTCCGTGCTCTGGCTTAGTGAGCGACGCGGCGTTCTCTTCCCCCACAGCCTCTTTGAGGATCAGCAACATGACTCCAGCTTGCCGCTGCAGGCGAAGCAACGCGAGATATGGGAAGATGCGCTGGGGTTTTGCGGCATCGAGATGCACCGGCGCATACTTACGTTGGCACACAATGCTGATTTTGAATCAATCGAGGACGCGACACTTCGCGGCGAACTTGAAGCACAGAACTTGAAGGTCGGCGCGCGGCTGATCATTGAACGCCAGAGTATTGAGGATGTTGACGCATTCCTTGCGGCAATTCAGATCACGAAGGTGACGGGCTAATGAAAGTTGATGGCACACATTATCGTTCCATCTGGTTCAATGAGGTAACTTACGATGTTGGCATTATTGACCAGCGATGGCTCCCATCAGAGTTTCGGATCGCTACCCTGAAGACCGGTGATCAGTTCGCTACTGCCATCCGGGATATGTGGGTTCGTGGCGCACCTTTGATTGGGGCCACGGCAGCCTACGGGGTGGCGATGGAGATGGCAGCTGATTCCAGCGACCAAGCGCTTGACCATGTGTGGCACACTTTGAATGAAACCAGGCCAACCGCAATCAACCTTCGCTGGGCTCTGGACCGATGCCGTGACCATTTGGCGCCACTGGCACTAGACGCACGACCAGATGCAGCCTTGCAGCTGGCACACGAAATTGCCGAGGAGGATGTCGAGACCAACCGGATGCTGGGTGTCCATGGTCTCGCCCTGATCAGGGATATCGCGGCGCACAAACCGCAAGGTGAACCAGTTCGTGTTCTCACCCATTGCAATGCCGGGTGGCTTGCCACGGTTGACTGGGGCACCGCGACAAGCCCTATCTATCACGCTGCCGAAGCGGGCATCGATATTTATGTCTATGCTGGCGAGACACGGCCACGGAACCAGGGAGGGATCACCGCCTGGGAGCTAGGAAGCCACGGAGTCCAGCATGCCTTTATCGTCGATAATGCCGGCGGACATCTGATGCAGCATGGCATGGTTGATATTGTTATTGTCGGAACGGATCGAACCGCCGCGAATGGTGATGTTTGCAACAAGATCGGAACCTACCTTAAGGCGCTGGCGGCGTATGACAACAACGTACCGTTTTATGTAGCCCTGCCCTCTTCCACGATTGACTGGTCGCTTTACGACGGTGTGTCGGAGATCCCCATCGAAGAAAGACCGGTGGAGGAGGTCACAAGGGTTCAAGGCCTAGGGCAGGACGGCAAGATCGCTAAAGTTAGTATAACGCCGCCTTTTTCGGACATAAGCAATCCGGCTTTTGATGTCACGCCAGGCCGGTTGATCAATGGACTGATTACCGAGCGGGGCATCTGTGACGCCTCAACCGACGGGCTGGCCGGGTTGTTCCCCGAGCATGTGATATTAAAGGGCAAGCTCCCATGATACGTAACCAATGGTCCGATGAGGTCGCAAAAGAATGGTGTGACGTAGCACCGCAAACGCCCGCCGATCAGGTGCTTGCACTTCGGGTTTATACGAGCCGGCTTATCGGGATGGACCCTGATCTGGTCATGCATGGTGGCGGTAACACCTCGGTAAAGGTGCGGCGTAAAAACTTGTTTGGTGACATGGAGGATGTTCTTCACGTCAAAGGTTCTGGGTGGGATCTCGAAGTCATCGAGGCTGCTGGGCTGCCTGGGGTCAGGCTGGAGCCACTGAAGCGGTTGCGCACTCTCGACGCGCTGTCGGATGAAGATATGGTCAATGTCCAGCGGAACAACCTTCTCGACAGTGCGGCGCCCAACCCCTCGGTTGAAACCTTGCTTCATGCCTATCTGCCGCACAGGTTTGTCGATCACACCCACGCGACAGCATTCCTAGTTCTGGCCAATTTGCCGAACGCGGCTGAGCGGTGTCGCGAAATCTTTGGTGACAGGCTTGGAATTGTGCCTTACATAATGCCCGGCTTCAACCTTGCTAAGGTAGCAGCTGATATTTACGACACGAATCCGGATGTTGAGGGGCTGCTGCTTCTCCAGCATGGGCATTTCGCCTTCGGGGACACCGCAAGGCAAAGCTATGAGCGTATCATCGAACACACTAACTTGGCCGCGGCAGCGCTTGATCTGGACGGGCCAACTGATATCGCGCCACGGGACTATGATGCGCTACCTGATGCGGTGGTTGATCTGCGGGGGGCCTTGGCACAATGCGGTGGCGATGGTGATACTGTGCCCATGCCGATCCTTGATGTAAGAGCGAACCACTCAATTCTGGAGTTTCTTGAGCGTCGTGATATAGCACAACTCCTCTCCCGCGGCGTGGCTTCGCCTGACCATGTTATCCGCATAAAGGGCAGACCTTTGCATCTGCAACGATCCACATGGAAGCAAGGTGCGGCGGCGATAGCGGCTGCTATCGCCAGCTTTCAGCAGGATTACAAAACCTATTATAGTCGCGAGGTCGCCCGTTCATCTCAGCCCAAAACGATGCTGTCGTCACTTCCGTCACTTGTCTGGATGGAAGGTGTCGGCATCATCGGGGTCGGGGCAAGTGCCAAAGCGGCGAGCGTTGCAGCCGACCTTGGCGTGCAGAATGCGCGGGTTCGTTCCGTCGGTGAAGACCAGGGTGGGTTCCACCCGGTCAATGAAGCTGATTTATTCGATCTTGAATACTGGTCCCTTGAACAGGCTAAGCTGGGCAAATCAAAGCCGCCTGTGATGGTGGGCAAGGTGGTGATAATTACTGGCGCCGCAGGCGCCATCGGTCGCGCCATAGCAGGCACCTTTGCAAGCGCAGGTGCGGATATCGTGCTTGTGGACCAGCCTGGTACTGGTCTTAAGGATGTTGCCACGAGCATTTCAAAGACTGCCCTTGCGGTTGAGATGGATATCACTCAGGATGGCGCGTCGGATCGTGCGATTATGGCTGCGATCAGCCGGTTTGGCGGACTTGATATCCTTGTCTCGAATGCCGGCGCGGCACAGACAGGCACCATGCTGGAGCTGGATGACCGGCAACTTGCCGATTCCTATGACCTGAATTTCTTTGCGCCCTATCGTTTTGCCCGCGCTGCCGCCCACTGCTTCCGCCGGCAGGGCCGGGGTGGTCAGTTGCTGTTCAACATCAGCAAGCAATCGGTAAATCCCGGACATAATTTTGGGGCCTATGGTCTGCCAAAAGCCTCGACCCTGTTCCTAATGCGCCAGCTTGCCCTTGAGCTGGGTGCGGATCATATCCGGGTGAATGGCGTGAATGCGGACCGGATTCGGTCCGGTATCGTCACCGACGAGTTTATAGAATCACGGTCCAGTGCGCGCGGCATTGAAGCTGCGGACTACATGGCAGGCAATCTGCTGAAACAGGAAGTCGAGGCACGACATGTTGCCGAGGCGTTTCTAATGCTTGCACAGATGGAGCGCACAACCAGCCATGTCGTGACGGTCGATGGTGGCAATGTCGAGGCCAGCCTGCGCTAGACATACCTAGAATATAACACCTTTGCGCAAAATGTAGCATCCATAGGGAATATCTTCACTGGTGCGCACTACCGCATAGGCACGACGCGCCCTTTCATAAAACGCCGGCCTTGGAATATGTCCAAGGCCGGCCCCCTTAGGGATGACGGTTTCAAGAAGCGAAAACACAGCGGTATGCGTTTCGTTCATCTCTTCCGGCGCGTTGTCGATTTCCATGCGCACGGCAGCATGGTCCACAAACCCATCAAGCGGCAGCAGACTTGTGATTGTCTTGATAGCTGCAAGGGCGCTGAGTCCCTGCATTGGAATCACTTTTTGAAAGCAGGTCTGCAAGGCGGTTGATGTAGCCGGAAAATTTCGGTCAGCAATTACCAGCTCGTCGCCATGGCCCATTTGTGCCAGGCAGTAGAGAAGCTCTGGCGAGCAATTTGAGTCAATGTTGAAAAGCATTAGGGCTCTCCCGCCTATTTGGCCTGTTCACGGATCTGTTTCAAAACTGGATACAGCGCCCGATACTGCTGATACACGTCTTCATAGGCGGCTGTCGCGGCAGGGTCGGGTTCGATCAGAACACCTGGCTTCACCATTGTGTCGATACCTTCGTCAATGCTAGCAAAATGGCCAGCGCCATGGGCGGCAAGGATGGCAGAGCCCATCGTTGGGGCATCGGTTGCTTCGGGAATGCGGACCGGAATGCCGGCTGTATCAGCATGGATCTGCATCCACAATCTGGACGCGGTTGCGCCACCGCCAACAGTCATTTCGGTGCTGGTGTAACCGCCGCCCTTGAAACCGTCCAGAATGGTGCGTGTACCAAAGCAGATCCCCTCGATGATAGCCCTGAAAATATGGTGCGGTTCATGTGAGAGCGTCAAACCGACAAAGGCACCTCGTGAATTAGCATCCGTATAAGGTGTTCGGTTTCCCTGAAAGTGATCCTGCGCAATTAATCCCTCGGAACCAGGCGGCAGTAGGGCTGCCTTTGCGTTGAGTTCGTCCAGATCAACGGAGCTCAGCAGTTTGCGGAACCAGTTGATGATGGATCCGGTCGATGTCTGGCCGCCTTCCACGATATAGCGTCCGCGATACACGATGTCAGCGTATGACCCCCAGACACCTTGCGCGTGCAAAGGCGCATCTGTGACGCCAAATTGCAAATGCGACGAGCCTGTAATCAATGCAAGCTGCCCGGGTTTGGAAACGCCAAGCCCGATCATTCCAATGAGCGCGTCGGCACCGCCCTGAACAAGCTTTGTCCGCGTGGAAAGCCCAAGCTCAGCGGCGGCGGTGGCGCTCAGATTGCCAACCACTTCACCCGGGGCCGCGACCCTGGACGGCCATTTTTCCAGAAGGTCCGGCATGCCAAGCTTTTCAACGATACCGCTGGCCCATCCCCCGTCACGATTGGCATAATGCCAGCGCAATCCAACATTGTTCAATGATGCACAACGTTCGCCTGTGAGGCGTATTGTGAGATAATCCTGATATTCGCAAATGGTGCTTGCGTTATCAAATATTTTTGGCTCATTCCGCTTCAGCCACAGCGCCTTTGGGATCATCCATTCCGCGGAAACCGGTCCCTGACCATTACCGTTCAGGATCAGGCGTTGATCGCCTGTCTCTAGTACAGCCTCGGCTTCCTTGTCGGCGCGCACATCCATCCACATCAGCGCCGGAAGCAGCGGTGCGCCATTCTTGTCGAGTGCCACCACCGTGCAGCACGTAGTAGCATACGCCATTGCATCGATAGCATCACCGCTGATATTCGCCTCTTTCAGGCAGATTTGCGTCGCTGTAACGAGGCTGGACCACCAGTCTTCCGCATTTTGCTCCGCCCTCGCTCCAGCCATGAATTTTGTTTCATAAGGCTCGGCATGTGATGCCACACATTTGCCCTCGAGATCATAGATACGCACCCGCAGGCTTTCGGTGCCTCCATCTGCGGTCAACACGTGGCTCATGGTTCTAATCCCCCTAACTGTTAGTTTATATGTTTGCGTAACGGTTTTGCAATAACGCAGCAATTTCCGCCGGGGCGTCCCATTGGGGAACATGACCCGCATTCAGAATGTGAATTCTGACGTGGGGCGGCAATCTGAAGAGATGATCCTTTGGAATTATCTGGTCCTGTATTCCGATCGCCACCGAAACCGGCATCCTGTCCTTGATTTCAGCCAGCGCCGGCAGGATATCGAGGCAAGACGACGAGCCATCAAGCAGTTGGTCTGCCAGGGCACGCAAACGTCCGCGCGACAATTCCTGAAGCATGGCATTGACGACAGTGTCAGGAAAGTCTGCCGCGTTCGGGCCGAGCATTTTCAGCAACCCACGCATCTGGTCAATGTCCTTTACGCTGGACAGCCCTCGCAAAAAATCCGCATTGATTTCGGGGCCACACCCTGCCGGAGCGATCAGCATCACTTTGCTTACAATATCCGGTATCCTGGATGCGGCCTGTGCTGCAACAAAGGCTCCTAGAGAATGTCCTACCAGGTGAACTTTTTCAGAAAGGGAACGAAGATATGTCAAAACATAATCAATAAGATCATCGAGCTGCGAAGCTTCTTCCGGATTGTCGCCATGACCCGGCAAATCAAGTGCGCTGACCTGTGCGCCTTGTGCCTCAAGACTGGCTATCAACCCGCTCCACGACATGGCATTGCTGCCAAAGCCATGCAGTAGCAGGAAGTCAGATTTGGCAGCACTTGCCCCCCTGAGTGCGGCAATTATATCCGTTGCCTCTATGCGGTGACGCCGCCCAGTACCTGTCAATATTGTCAGGTCGACGTCTCCTAATTTTGCGATACGCCGTGCCAGAGGAGTGGCGCGAAAGCCATCACCAGACGACACTTCAGGCATGGTCGTGTCCTGATTGGCTGCTGAATGTTCTGGACGCAAGCTGTCTACTGGTGAATCTGGTTTGGGTTGGCTTGTGTGTTCATCTTGCACTCCGCTAATTGGCCAGATCTTTTCGCTTTCTATGATTGCGATGGGATCACCAACATCGACCACATCCCCTTCTGCGACGAGAGTTTCAATGAGACGACCAGATTCCAACGCGGGATATTCCACAAGGGTCTTGTCAGTTTCAAGCTCGAGCAACGTATCACCACGCTCGAAGCTGTCTCCTTCAGCCACGTTCCAACTGGCAATTGTGCCGCTGTCCATTGTTTCGCCAAGGCGCGGCATTGGCAGCGTGAGCTTGATCATGACAGCATCATCCTTGCAGCTTCGGCAATCAGGTCGGGGGTCGGAACTGAATTGGTTTCCAGCAGAGGCGACACTGAAATGGGGATATCTTCACCAGCAATGCGAATCACCGGATCTTCTAGAAAGTCGAAACATTCCTCTGAAATACGCGCCGCCAGTTCGGCAGCCACACCTGCTGTCATCACACCTTCGCTTACAACTATTGCGCGGCCGCATCGTTCGACATGAAGGCGGATGGTGTCGATGTCCAGCGGGTTCAGGGTGCGCAAATCAATGATGGTTGCCTCTATACCATCCTTGGCCAACGTTTCGGCTGCCAACAGGGCATAGTGGAGCTGGCGTGAATAGGTCACGATGACGAGATCATTGCCCAAGTGCGGGACATGCGCCTTGCCCCATGGCGCTGCGGGAGTTTTATCATCCAGTTCGCCCGTTGTTGCATAGAGTGCCTTGTGTTCGATGAAAACGACTGGATCCGGCTGTGCCATTGACTGCTGCAGCAAATGATAGGCATCGGAGACTGTTGCCGGCATAGCTAGCCGGAGGCCTGGCGTATGCATGACGTAGGCCTCAAGGCTCTGGCTATGCTGCGCGCCGGCTGAACGGCCAGTGCCGCCCTGGGTTCGCAAGATCATCGGCACGCCGATTTGTCCACCAAACATATACCGGATCTTTGCCGCCTGATTGGCCAGCTGGTCCATCGTCATGCCAATGAAATCGACATACATCAGTTCCGCCACTGGGCGCAGACCCGACATCGCCGCGCCTACAGCAGCCCCGACAATCGACGGTTCGGAAATAGGTGTATCAATGACGCGTTCGGCACCAAACTCGTCAACCAGGCCTTTGGTGACCCCGTAGGCGCCGCCATACCGGCCGACTTCCTCACCGATCAGTACGACGTCCGGGTCTGCTTTCATCCTATCTGACAGCGCCTTGCGAAGTGCATCGCGATAGGTTGTGTTGCCCATCAGTTAGTCCTCATGCTTGCCTGGCTCGTCCCAAAACGCGTGCGAGACGATCCCGCACAGATTCAGGAGGTGGTGTGGAAGGGTCATAGACATCGTCAAAAATGCTGTCTAGTTGGGGTTCGCGCGCATCTGCGGCAAAATCGATTGTGGCATCCATTTCCGCAGCAATCTGCCGATCCAGTTCATCAAGGGATTCATCATTCATTTCACCGCGCGAGATCAGCGTTTGCCGGGCCTTCGCGACTGGGTCACGAAGACGTCCCTGCGCCTCCTCGGTCTCATCGCGATAGGGGGATTTGTCCATGCGGGCATGACCATAGAACCGATAGCAATCCACGACCAGAAACCCGGGTTTGCCGGACCGGGCATCGCTGATCAAATCACCGGCGACCTCGGCCACGGTCTCAACGTCGCTGCCGTCGACCTGGGCGCCTTCAAGGCCAAATGACACCGCCCTTTTGTGGAGGTCGGGAGCGGCTGTAGCATTGTCGATACGCGTTCCCATGCCATATTGATTGTTGATACAGACGAACAGCACCGGCAGATGCCATAGCGCCGCCATGTTCATGCTCTCATACAGAATTCCCTGACCGGTCGCGCCATCACCAAAAAAGGCCACTGATATGTTGTCAGATTTTCTGTGTCGCGCTGCGAGGCCCGCCCCCACAACAGAAGGAATGCCACCACCGACAATGGCGTTGGCGCCAAGATGCCCCAGTTTCATATCGGCGATATGCATCGAACCGCCTTTGCCCGAGCAGTAGCCTGTCTCCTTGCCAGCAATCTCAGCCATCATCAGGCGCGGATCTGCGCCCCGCGCAAGAAACACGCCGTGACCGCGGTGATGGGTGGTGAACGTGTCCCCATCACGCATGTTTGAGCCAACGCCGACAGCTGCCGCTTCCTCTCCTATGGAAAGATGAAGCATCGAGCCAGCAGACTGTCCCCGCACAAATAATTCCCCAACACGCTCTTCGAACGTACGGATCCGCCGCATCAAGTGGTAATGCGCCGCAAGTCGCGAATTTGTCTGTAGCCTCATCTGTTTAAGTCCTTTTGGAAGCGTTTTGTCAAATCAGTCCATATTGCGCTGCCTTGTTCCTGAGGAACGGCAACCCTTTTTCCATGACCTCGGCTTCATCTCTGGCGACCGGTCGCCAGACCGATAGGCCGAATGCTATTTCAGGCGGCATATTCACGAAGCTTTCCATAGCCAGTCCGCCCTTGAAGTCGATGGCACGAAGCGCCACGAAGATTTCATCCCAGTCGACGGTACCCATGCCGGGAGTTCCACGGTCGGATTCTGACAAGTGGATATAGCGGAGGTGATCCCGCGCATCGAGGATTGCCTGCGCGGCACCTTTTTCCTCGATGTTCATATGATAGGTGTCGAGATGAACAAACATGTTCTCGGCACCGATACGCTTAATCATCTCAACCGCCTGCCAACCCGTATTGAGCAGATGCGTTTCATACCTGTTGACTGGCTCAATCCCGAAAAGCAGCCCCAGTGCTTTGGCATGCGCCGCCGCGGCTTCCAGGGCACGGGTCACATTGTCCAGTTCGGCCTTTGTAGGTGGAAGGCCGCTGCGTTCACCAATTCCCCCGTAAACGACACCAGACAGGGCTTCGGCCCCAATCGCCGCTGCCTTGTCCAAAGCCAGCTTCAGAAACGCAATGGCGCCATCCGGGTTCTGTGAAGCCCAGACTTCTTCTGGAAGGCCTAGCGAACACACAGCTCTCATGCCTGCCTCTTCAAGGGTCTTGCGGCTGTGTGAAGCATTTACCGATGGTGGGTCGAGCAGGGCAATTTCCAGGAAATCCATGTCATAGGAGCAGGCCTTTGCCACCGCGTGTTCGCAGCCCTTTTGGTCCCAACTCATTGTCCACATGCTTGTATGGACGCCAAACCCCTCCATCACTCAGCCCTCCTCTAGCTGTCTTCCAATAGCTTGCGTGCGAGATCTTCGTCCACAAACAATCTGTCCGCAAAATTGGCGCGTAGTACAGCGAGCGTGGCAACACTCTTGCTTACGCCGCCTGCCAACAACGTCATGTCGGTGTTTGGCATCTGATTAGGCTTAGCGCAGGGTGTGCATCCATTCAGCGGAATGTCGGCAACAGCGCCGTCAGCCGTGAAAAAAACACCACAGCAATCTGCCACGACCTTGTTGTCCCGGAGTTGCTCAATCTGCTGGTCGGTGAACAAGCCGCTTTCAAACAGCACGGCACCGTCACGGCACTCGCCGACACTAGTAATCGCGTAATCAGCGCTTCGAGCTGTCGTCAGCGTTTCTTTCACAAGGCGTTGGTTCAAAATGATATTGCATGCATCCTTGTCATCCACGACAAAGGGCGCCGGCAGGAGGTTTGCCTTGCCTGACGTCAATGCCGCCAGTCGGACACACACATCGACTGGTTGCGTCGGATCTGCTCGGTTCAACAGCCCCATCAATGAGACAAATGTGATGTCCGGATTCGTCACGCCAACAAGATTATCTGCCATATGGGCGAGGGTACGGCCCCAACCGAGCCCCACAGTGATTGGCTGGTTTGCAAGCGCAATCCGCGCCAGGAATCCCGCTGCCACAATTCCCACAGCCCGCCGCGCCTCTGCGTTGCTGTCAATCTGCGGCCCTGGGGATACCTGAGCTTCTTTCAGGCCAAACCGTTTGGTCAGCTCGTCAGCCAATTCCAAAGTAGTTGTGGTGTTGTGCTCTATGGCGATGCGAACTACGCCGAGCTGTTTCGCCTCGGCAAGCAAGCGGACGATCTTGAAGCGTGAAATGCCGAGCCGATCACTGATTTCCTGTTGGCTTAGATTGCCGACATGGTACAGCCAAGCCACCTGTGCAATGCCGTCGTGGCTATGATTTTTGACAAGGTTTGGGTCCTGTTTCATCGCCACCGCGTGTCCGACAATTCCTCTTGACCGATTACTTCACGCTTATATAGTTACAAATGTTGAGTCAATGCACATGTGTTGAGTTTTGCAGATTGAAGCGAAGGCACATGACTAATTGAATCATTCTAACGCATTGATTCG
>CACHEI010000025.1 GCA_902578815.1 uncultured SAR116 cluster alpha proteobacterium
TCGAATCACTCTGGTCTGGAACCGCCACATAATAGGTTCCCGACAACCAGGAATGCGGGTGATTGTGCAAATTGTGGTAATCCGCTTTCATATTCACATTGCCCCATCCTTGAAGAACCCACTCAAACTCATATGAGACACCCATTTCACGAGCATAGTCGAGAACAGCCCTGTCACAGCATTGGCGCAACCAGATCACTGCAGGATGGTCAGACATGAATAGATTGCTGGCCGCGTAATTCGTCGTCATGTCTTCCACTTCAATATTCTGGGCAAGCAGCAAATCAGCCAGGACCGGGTTGGCCTGTTCATTGCCGGGTAGGCGCAGCGACATAAACTGTGTTGGCCATAATTGTCTAAACTGAGGCGTACCATCGGCGGCTGACATAATAAACTCCCTGATTAATAGCTTAACTAGCCATACCCCCATCGGGACAACGCCAAAAAGGTCTTGATCAGGAAAACAACAAACTTCGCATCTAAAGATTGTGTAGCTAGAACTTCCGTACTGTTTTTTTACCTTTTTAACTGATCTTAGAATGATATTTCTGCTTTTCACCTGAAAAATACTCTGGTTTTTAGTTTTTTCACGGCTTGGTCTGAATTTCATAATCATGTATATTTATAAATAGTCGTGGTCTAGGAAGTCCAGCAAGGTAAGATACATCGTTTTGACAAATGCCACGTTTATTACGACCAATTTTTGGATGAGCTCTTGTTATACAACATGAGCCTTCCGTCACGGCCATCACAGTAATCATTTAGAAAGCGTGCTTGCACGAACCCCAGACCCCACAGCTTGAGATTGTATACGGGTTTGAAACAACGATGAAAGGGCGGGCTAATGCCTACTATTGGCCATTATGCAACCTTAAGAAATCTTCTGCTTGAAATGGAACGTGATCTGCAGATAACAGGTCTCAGCGATATCGACAAACGCGTTATATCAACATTGGTTTTACTTGACGAGGGAAATTATGAAACGGTGCATCTCGATGATATCAGAACACATGCGCTTACCGCATCGATTCCAGTGCCTTCACTCTACCGGTCCTTTCAAACCTTGATAAATATGGGCTTGATCAACAAGGTTGGCTCACCCCGATCAGGACTTTACCAGCTGACTTCCTCCTAGGTATAGGTCCCGCAAATGGTCGTCGAGGGAAGCTGGGCATTCGTCTGCCCAAGTCGGCAGACCCCACTCCAAAATAGTAGTCGCCAAGCGAGGCGCACCTAAGCCGTCATCGCCAAGGAAACTCTCAAAACAGGTGGCGTGATGGACGGATTTTCCAAATTGGTTTCCAGCCCGGCGCATTTCTGGATTGTAGCGGCACTTTCAGTCTTTTTTTGTCTATTGCCAGGTCAGGCCTCGGTGGCGCGCTCACATCAATGAGCATAACGGTGATGCTGTTTGTGTTGATGCCAAAGGAAGCGCTTGCAGTTCTGTAACCGATGTTCCTCATTACATCGGTTGGCGTGTTCTTTATCTGGTACAAGCATTGTCAATGGCGGCTAGTTGACTTCATGTGTCTGTTCGTATTGGCCGGCCGATTTTTTGGCTGGCTGGTCTTTGACCATCTAAACGATCATGTCATGGAACTTTGCATAGGTGTCGTCGTCGTCATCATCGCGGTAAATTACCAGACCAACACTCTACGGGCTGGGGCCAAGATAAAAACCCCTGTATGGGTTTAGAGACATCTCTGGAAACGCACTTACCTGCGGTGCGGCCTGTTCGGCGTGTCACGTTTCGTGTCCCTGTCTGGCGGCATACCGGCACAGATTTTCTAGCTGCCCCACCGGCCAAGCAAAAAGGGTTCTGTTGGCTCATTAAGCGTCTATTTTATTGTTATAGATCTATTGAAAGCACCACTGTTTCTTGAGCTAAACCTGTTGTCACCGACAAGTTTGAAAGTGTTGGCAACGCTGTTGCCCATCGTTCCACTCGGTGTGATCGTCGGCTATTGTCTCAATAGAGAGATAAATGACCGAATTTTCTATCACGTCTCCTACGCGTTTCTTCTTAGTCTCGGCATC
The DNA here is from genome assembly GCA_902578815.1 of uncultured SAR116 cluster alpha proteobacterium. Classification (GTDB taxonomy): domain Bacteria; phylum Pseudomonadota; class Alphaproteobacteria; order Puniceispirillales; family Puniceispirillaceae; genus MED-G116. The sequence continues at coordinate 2,038 of CACHEI010000025.1, forward strand.
AAGCTGCTGGTCGATGCCTCAGCGATCTGATACCGACCAGCCAAGCTGCGCAGAGAGCCACCCCAGCATCTCCTCAACGGCAACGCCTGTCTGCTGTGGTGATACTATATCCCCAGCAATGACATGCGCATATTCATCATCACCGTTACCAAGCTGCGGGTGAACCAAGGTCATGGCACCGCCCCACTGATCGGCGAACGCGGCTGTCTTTGTAGGATCAACGACCAGATCATCCATGCTGTAATAAAACAGCGCCGGAACGGACACTCTGGAAAAATCTTCCCCCATCACAGCTTCAACAAGTGCAGCCATCGGCAGAAGCGCGGTCGTTGGGTAGGTAGTTGTCCAATATCTAGCATGCAACATGTTTCGTGGTTCAGAGTTGCGGCTTTCACCAAGTATCAAGGGCAGCCAATAGCGCGCAAATGGCCATGCCAATAGGCTCGCAGCCCGGCTATTGATGCCAAAATTCGGCGAGATAAAAATAAGGCCACCAACATTTTCCATGGTGGCATCATCCAACGCAGCGGCGGCGGCAAGGGTGGCGCCCGTCGAAGTTGAGATGACAAGCACCTTTTCACCGATTGATCTTCCAATGGCCATCGCTTCGCCGACATCCTGCATCCAGCTCGCCACATCTGCCTCGGCCATTGCGACTGACCCACGCCCGTGTCCAGTCAATCGCGTGAAATACAGATTGGCGCCCAGCGCCTCCGCCATCAGGTCTGGAACAGGGCGCAACTCTTCAGAGCTTGCGGAGAAACCATGGATATAGACGATTGCAACACGCGTTTTTTCGCCCGGTATGCCAAACCAATAAACACGCTTGTTAGTGCCGGGAACAATATCCTCAAAACGCGCCTCTGCGATCGACAGATAGGCATCGACATCATCAGGAATGGCGATGCGACTATAGTCAATCTGTAGTGATGCCGGTTCGCGTGGACCAAAGACCCACAGGGCACCCAATGTCATAACCAGACAAATGATGATTTTTGCAGCAACCCCGCGCATTTCGATAAATCCCCGCTCCGACCATGAAGCAAATCCCCAGTCACCCAACTCCATAAAAAGACAAAAGGTCAAGGTCTCGACTAAAACGGTCTTAGGCTATAGAACCTGATCAGACACGCAACACCGATTTTTCCAATTTTGTTTTGAGGTGCCTCATCATGCAACAGATTTCGCCAGAGATGCTGGAGACCATCCGCAGCAAATTCGCCCAAATCGACCAGTGTCCAGAACAGGGCCAGCGGGTTTTCTTTGAAAATGCCGGTGGAGCGTTGACACTTCATTCCGTTGTTGAAAATTCCCGCAGATATGCTGCCATTCCTGACAATCAAGGACGCGACAATGCCGGATCGCACGAATTGGTGCGCGTCATCAAAAAAGCCAAAGACGATATGCGTGTCATGATGAATGCGCCCGATGGACAGTTTTTTGTTGGTGAGAGCGGAACTGAATTACTTTTTCGTCTGATTATGAATGCCTGCCTCGGTGTAGCGGCTGACGGAGTTGTCATTGGCTCGACAGTCGAACATCCTGCCACAAGAAGCGCCTGTGCGCGCTGGTCAAAAATCAGCGGAAAAAGACATGTTCTAATCCCACATGACGACGCGCTTGGGCTGGTAGCAGCTTCAGATTATGCTGCAAACGTCACTGCAGATACTCGGGTCGCGACTATTCTTCATACATCCCCCGTCACCGGAATGGGCATGGATGTTGCGGCGATTTCAGCCGCAATCCGCAAGGTGGTGCCTGACTGCTTCATCATAGTCGACGGCATCCAGCACGCTGCACATGGCCTCATTGACATCAAAAGCTATGATGTCGATGGCTATGTGATTTCTCCCTATAAAATGTTTTCCCGACATGGATATGGATTTGCCTGGATTTCAGATAAGCTGTCAGCGGTGCCTCATGATTCGCTTGTTGGCGGTCCTGAGGATAACTGGGAGTTGGGAACCCGTGATACCGGTGCCTACGCAACCCTGTCTAATGTTGCGGACTATCTGGAATGGCTCGGCGAACAAGTAAGCGATGTGTCTGACCGCCGAGCCAAAATCGAAGCCGCTGGTGCTGCCATTCACCTTCACGAGAAGACGCTGACTGACGCCATGATCCATGGCACAGGCAACCATACCGGCCTTGCCAAAATGGACAGGGTGACGATTATCGGTGGCCCGGAGAATGCGGCGCGTGAGGGCCTGGTGTCTATTTATGTTGAGGGCATCGCCTCAGCCGAGGTTGTGGCCCGCCTGAATGAAGAGGGCATCCGCACACATCTTCGCAAGGCCGATCACTATTCTGGTAACATTCTTGATCCGCTAGGTGTAGATGGTTGTGTGCGGGTTTCAATGTGTCACTACAACAGCATTAACGAGGTAGCGCAGTTTCTGGCAGCGATGGAAACCATCGCCGAATAGGCCTCGCGTTGCGTTGGCATGTCAGCCAAGAATCGCGAGTGCTGTCTGCAGACCCTCTTTCAAATCATCCGCCGCCTCCAGGCTAATTACGAGGGACAGCGACTCACAATAGATTTGGGCATACTCAGCCACACCAACGCCTTAAGTCTCTCGCAGGATTATGAAAACCGGCAAATCATCCATGTTCCAGTACAGGGACAATCTGTCTGGTTTTTGGCGTATTGTTCAATATGAAATACTGTTTTAGCTTTGTACCGTGCAAGCGACATAGCTTGTCGATCTCTTCAATGGAGGCCCAGATGACAAAACGTGACTATGATGATGTTCCCGGCACCTATGTGCTTGATGGGCGCAGCTACCGACGCGGCTATCACTTGAACATGTTCTGCATGTCGCTTAACAAAGCTGAATGTCGCGAGGAGTTTGCCAAGGATGAAAACGCCTATCTGCAGACCTTTGCGATGACTGAGCAGCAGCGACAAGCAGTCCTGGAGCGAAACTACCTGGGCATGCTCAAGCTCGGTGCCAATGTCTATTACGCCTTCAAGCTGGTCAGCCATGACCGCCAGCCTCCGCAGGTAATGTATGGTAAGATGAGCGACCCAGAGCTGAGTTTTGATGAATTTCAGCAGATGATGCTGAATGGCGGCCGCCCAATTGAGGGCAACCGCAGCAGGAAGGAACAGGGCAATGGCTAGAGTGATTGGGGGAATGGGAACGTCTCATGTACCCGGCGTTGGCTTCGCGATAGACAATGCCAAATCACATGAAGACTATTGGCAGAAACTTTTTGCCGGATTTGAGCCGCTGCGCGCCTGGCACCGCGAAAATGTACCTGATTTGAATATCATCGTTTTCAATGATCATGCCACCACTTACTCGCTTGATTCATATTCCACCTTCACCGTCGGTGTTGGTGAAGAGTTCAAGCCGGCTGATGAGGGCTGGGGACCCCGCGCGGTGCCGGTTGTGCAGGGGCATCCGGAATTTGCTTGGCATCTTGTTGAGCACCTGATGGCCGAAGATTTCGACATGGCAGTCGCTGGAAGCCTCGCCGTCGACCATGGGCTGACAGTACCGCTGTCGATCGCCTACGACCAGCCAGATGCATGGCCAGCGCCGGTTATTCCAGTCTGCGTGAATGTCATTCAACACCCGTTGCCAACGGCGCTGCGCTGCTACCGGCTCGGGCAGGCCATCGGACGGGCGGTTGCCAGCTTTGATCTTAATCTGAAAGTTGGCATCTGGGGGACCGGCGGACTATCGCATCAATTAGGTGGCGAACGAGCAGGTGTCGTCAATCCCGATTTTGATAAGCAGTTTCTGGACAATCTAGTGAGCGACCCGCTGGCAAACACGAAATTCTCCCATACGGATTTCATTCGTGAAGCTGGCAGCGAAGGTGTAGAGATGATAATGTGGAACGTCATGCGTGGGGCGCTTGGTGACAGTGTCAAAGAGATTTATCGGCTGTATCACATTCCCGTTTCGGCCACTGCCTACGGGGCGATCATACTGGAAACTGGCTAATTGCCGATAGGGGACAATGGCTCTTGTCTTTTCTGCCAGCAATGACAACATCTAGCGCAGCAGGGGGGTACCCGTGGCACCAACCCATGTTCAATCAACAAACGTTTTTGTGCGCGCGACGATATAGATGGCAATTCACACATTGGAGCGTTATGTTGCGCAACAGATGGCGCTGGCCGTGCTCTTCATAAATCAGGGATTTTTTTATGACCAATAATAACTTTGGTTCCGATTTGGCATTTTCGTCGATCGTGGATGTTATCGAAGATGCCAGACAAGGCAAGCTGTTCATTCTGGTTGATGATGAGGATCGGGAGAATGAGGGCGATCTGTGCATTATAGGCGAGAATGCCGACGCCAAAGCAATCAATTTCATGGCAAAATATGGTCGCGGGCTAATCTGTTTGGCCCTGACACGCGAACGCACCGAAGCACTTGGTCTGAAACTCATGGAACGCCGAAATGAAAGCCGTCACCAGACTGCCTTCACCGTTTCTATTGAAGCGCGCGAGGGTGTGACCACCGGCATTTCCGCTGCCGATAGAGCACATACCATCCGAACGGCAATAAATCCGCAATGTGCACATCAGGACATCACCACACCAGGCCATGTGTTCCCGCTCGTCGCCCGTGATGGTGGCACACTTGTGCGCGCCGGTCACACAGAGGCTGTTGTTGACATCGCACGTGCCGCTGGACAGAAGGACCCGTCCGGTGTGATCTGCGAAATTATGAAGGATGATGGCGAAATGGCACGCCTGCCAGACCTCATTACCTTTGCCAAGGAGCACGATCTGAAAATCGCCTCAATCGCCGATCTGATTGCCTGGCGCCGACAAAATGAATCGCTTGTTCAGCGAACAATGGAAAGCGTTATAATCTTGCAAATTGGTGGTGAGTGGCGGTTGGTCATCTATGTCAACACTATCTCCAATGTCGAGCATGTAGTACTGATCAAAGGCGACATCTCAACCAATGAGCCCGTGCTAGTTCGTATGCACCGTGTTGACCTTCTGACCGATCTTCTCGGGCAGGTATCAGAGAAACGATCTGGCAACGAGTTGAATGCCGCAATGCGGTCAATCACCGATGCCGGGCGTGGCATTATTGTCCTGTTGCGCGAGTCATCGAGTTTGAGCCTTTCTCCAATGGTCCTTGAGGCCTCCAGTAATAGTGAAGAAGGCAGTGATCATGTACATGGACTGCGCGAATACGGTGTTGGCGCACAGATACTTGTTGATCTGGGAGTCCACCGTATGACCCTGCTGTCCAACAGCCCCTCTAATGTGATCAGCATTGACGGGTATGATCTGGAGATTGAAGGTTGGCAGAGCCTACAAAGCTAATTACAGCCAGTCAGCAAAAAATGAAACTGTGAAATATCAGAAGCGGAAAAACATGCTGGAACATTGTTATCAGCAAAGGATGCTGCACAAAATCTGGTGAAATCAGTCACAGAATATTCTGAAGGTGCTTGTCTGCAAATCAACCAATTACTATCGGAAAACAATAGATATTTTAAGTCATCGTCCCATTCTCTTTGGTTATGATTAACCACATCTTGGGGGGCCGGTCGGTAAATCAGTGAGAACGCATGGTGATTTTCTTTTGAACATTTGCGAGGACATTGGCATGAAATCAGTCCCTGTGCTGCAATCTACGACAATCTAAGCCGCGCTTGGAGCAAGCTTTAATAAGAAAAATATTGGGGTGGCAGTCAAGGCAATCGTTAAACGATGCGGCAAAAGACTGTGCCCTCCCCTCCTGTAGATCACCCCCCTAAATGGCGGGGCAGGCGAGTTGATCGGCCAAATCTTCGACTGAGTTTGCAATGATGTTCCATTTGCTTGTGGCGGCAACGTCAGCCCGTTGGTCAATACCATATTCCGTTGGACGGTTGATATAGGCGGTCTGCATGCCCTCATTGCGGGCGGCCTCCAGATCATCATTATGCGCTGCAGCCATCATGATTTGTTCAGGCTCAAGGTGAAGCAGGCGTATCGCGTTCTGATAGACAGCTGGATCACGTTTGAACGCGCGATGCATGTCGCTGGAAAAAATGAAATCCCACGGGAGACCGGCGCGTTTAGCCATAGTCGCCAGCAACATCAATGAGCCGTTTGATAAGGGCGAAATCATGAATTTTGATCTGATCCGGGTCAAGCCAGACACGCTATCTGGCCATGGATCCAGCCGATGCCATACCAGATTAAGGTGGGTGCGTTCATTTTCATCAAGCATTGAGAGCCCAAACCCAGGCAAAATTTCATCAAGCCTATTTCGATGAATGAAATCGATCGATACAAATGGGTCTTTTCCGGCTGTCACGCGCGCCATAGCCGGGGCATATCCAGCCCGCCAGGCTCTTGCAAACGCGTCGCCGTCAAAGTTTATCAGTCCCTTTGATAGGGCAAGTTCCTCGCTTTCATGAGCAATAGATGAGCGCCAATCCACAATCGTTCCAAAAGTGTCAAAAAGAACAACCCTTATCATTTGAGCCCTCAACCAGATATCATTTTTCAACGAACAGTGCCGCACCCAATCCCAAAGTGCGCTGACCATTGTTTCTAAATATGAAATCTATCAACAACGAAACCTTATCATGCGGATATTCCCGAACAAAGCGCCCCTTCAGCAAGTTCAACCCAACAAGTTACGATAAAGGAGAACGGGCGTTGCAAATACATCTATTGTGAATGTTCGTTTTTGGTGTACGCTGAGTGAGGTTGACAGCTTACTCTAGGCAAAGCCAGGAATTTCATAGATTACCAAAAGATTTCTGACTGGTGTATTGTTCGTGTCTGTTGACTGTGACAGGCCGTTTGGAAAGGCCTTATATTTAATATAATGGGCGCGGCATTTTTGCTTTAGCACACAACAAACTCCTCTGCGGATGCCAATGACTAACCTTTAAATCTGTTACATTTTTTCCTTCTTACAAGCTGAAATCATTCTTAAATATCAAAATCATTACGTGTCCTGGGTTTGCGCGTGGCTCTCCAACAAGTGATGAAATCACACTCCCTTAGCCCCACCTATAAAGCTCAATGCGCAAGCAGCACCATCCAACAAGCCTGCTCACCCGTTGTTTATCTTTGGCTTAACTCGTTAAGAGGTCAAAGGCTGACATTTCTCGCAAACAAACACTCGCCGTCCACTAATTTCAAAACGGCGTATGGGTCCTTTACAACATGGACATGTGGATTTTGAAAAAATATTAACCTGTTCACGATGACGGCTATTTGACTGGTGTTTACCCGTAACAGTTATAATAGCATTGTGCTTCACACCAATTCTGAGAAGCTCTTTTGCATCTTCCCAAATTCGATCAAAGGTCTGCCGGTTGACAGCTCTCCCTGGCGTTTCGGGATGGACTGATTGGCGCCACAAAATTTCAGACCGATAAATGTTGCCGATACCAGACATGATAGACTGATCCATAATTAGACGGCCAATTTGGGTTTTACTATTTGATATTTTTTTGAAAGCAAGGTCCGGGTTTGCATCAGAGCGCAGGACATCCGGACCCAAACGCTGTGTCAATTTCATAAATTCATCACAGCATAAAACCTGACAAATAGTAGGCCCGTTTATATCTATTGCGTGCGAGTTCCCGACAAGACGAACTCGTACAGCGCCGCGCGGTTCTGTCAGCGGCAGTTTGTGCTTGCGGATTCGTCCAAAGAGACCTAGATGGATGTGTAAAGCGTGACCACTTTTGAAGTGATAAATCAGGTGTTTCCCGAACGCCTCCACGGCATAGCATAGCTGCCCAGATAAGCGAGATGCTCCTTCGGTAAAACGACCCTGCGGTGAGCAGATAAAAAGTTTTTGGCCAGCCAAAATGCGGTGATGATCTCGCGCCGCGCGATGAATTGTATGGCCCTCTGGCAATCATGACTCCGTTGAATTTTTTTTAGTTGCTTGTTTGCATACGAGATATGGTGATAGTGAAGATAGTATCAAGCAGTCCCCAAACCACCTGTGATTTGAGAGCTTTTTATCTTAAGTACAGGACACTAGAATTGCTATCATGCTGCCTTATGCGGATCAGTAAATTGATACCAAGCCACCGGTAAAAGCAAGAGTGAGAGCTAATGAGGAAATATACCAGTTTTGACCTCATTGAATGGGGTCAACCATTTGAAAGACGTACCAATGAGTTGCGTGTTCCCGAGGGGTCCGAGGTATTGGTGCGCGTCACAGCCGCTGGCTTATGTCACTCTGACCTGCATATTCAAAAGGGCTATATGGATCTGGGTCAGGAGGGGCGCCTTACATTTGCTGAGCGAGGTGCCAGCTTACCAATGACATTTGGACATGAAATTGCGGGGATTGTCGAAGCTATCGGCGCCGATGTTACCCGAGTACGATGCGGTCAGCAGGTTTTAGTTTTTCCCTGGATTGGGTGTGGTCACTGCGAGGCATGTTACGAACATCGTGAAAGTGACTGTTCGGCCATGCGTATCATAGGCCTAAAACAAAAAGGGGGGTTTGCCACCCACTGTATGGTTGAGAACGAGAAGTTTCTTGTTGATATTGATGGTTTAGATGCGGCTGATGTCGTGCCTCATTCCTGCTCTGGCCTGACTGTCTACAATGCTCTCGAAAAGATGGGGGCGCTTCGCACCGGCGAGTGGATGATGATAATGGGCTGTGGTGGTTTGGGCATGAATGCCATTTCGATTGCTCATGCCATAGGGATTGAGAACATCATAGCAGTTGACATAGATAGCGACAAACTTGACGCAGCTTACAAAATGGGTGCAGCAAAAGTCATGAATAGTCAGCGTAAAGATGCAGTTGAAAAACTGCAAAAAATGACCAATGGACGCCTCATGGGAGTTCTTGACACCTTCGGCGGCGGCGAAACGGCGCGCATCGCAGTTCGTGCTTTGTCAAAGGCAGGTCGGTATCTGCTTGTTGGTCAGGCGGGAGGTGACTTTCGGATGCCCCAGGTTTGGTTGCCTCAAAAAGCTATGACCGTGCGTGGTAGTCATGTTGGAAACTTAACGCAGTTGCGTAAGCTGATAGAGATGGTGCGGGCTGGTAAGATCAAACAGATTCCGATTGAACGTCGTCCTCTCTCTGCGATCAATCAAGCGGTTGAGGATTTGGAGAAAGGCCGGGTGACGGGGAGGATTGTTTTCCACCCTGATCAAAACTTAGCTTAATTGGAGGCTCAGATGAAAACTTACAACCACTTTATTAACGGCGTGTGGGTTGAACCCTCCTCTAATGCTTATTTTGACACGGATAATCCCTATACCGGAGAGGTATGGGCAAAAATAGCGCGCGGCAATGCAGCAGATGCAGATCAAGCGGTAAATGCCGCCAAGGCCGCGTTTAATGATGGTGAGTGGGCAGACATGCGTCCAACCCAAAGAGGTAAGCTTTTAGTTAGTTTGGCCAAGATCATTGAACGCGAGGCCTCCCGTCTCGGTGAACTTGAAGTGCGGGACAATGGCAAGTTGATTGCTGAGATGGGAGCACAAACAAAATATCTCGCCGAATGGTATCGCTATTTTGGGGGGCTTGCCGATAAAATTGAGGGTGCGGTCCTGCCATCTGACAAGCCCGGGGTGTTCAATTTTACCCGCTATGAGCCTATTGGTGTGGTAGCGATGATAACAGCATGGAATTCTCCTTTACTCCTTTTGGCATGGAAGTTGGCGCCAGCGCTGGCTGCAGGTAATACGGCTGTGGTTAAGCCGTCTGAGTTCACGTCTGCTTCCAGTCTTGAATTTATGGAACTTATTAAAGAGGCCGGCATTCCAGATGGTGTGGTAAATTGCATCACCGGCACAGGGGTTGAGGTTGGCCAGCCTATGGTAGATCACCCTGATGTCGCCAAAGTGGCGTTTACGGGATCTGGCGTTGCAGGCCAGAAGATATATGAAAGTGCAGCCAAGAAAATTATGCCGGTTACGCTTGAGCTTGGCGGTAAATCTCCCAACATCGTTTTCGAGGATGCGGATTTTGAGGCTGCAGTAATGGGTGCAATTTCTGGCATTTTTGCGGCAACCGGCCAGACCTGCATTGCGGGCTCACGCCTTCTTGTCCAACAATCGATTCATGACAAGTTCGTGAAGCGTTTGCTGGAGGTTGCGGGCGCGGCAAAAATCGGTGATCCAATGTCCTCAGACACCCATGTGGGTCCAGTGACCACCCAGCCACAATATGAAAAAATCCTGCATTACATGAATGTTGCGCGCGAGGATGGTGCAACCTGTGTGCTTGGGGGGGGACCATACAAAGGCGAAGGTGTTAAAGGCAATCGCTTTGTGGAACCAACCATATTTACGGGCGTTACGAATGACATGCGTATTGCCCAGGAAGAGGTTTTTGGACCAATCCTTTCGGTTATCCCGTTTGATTCTGAGGAGGAGGCACTCCGCATCGGCAATGATGTCGTCTTCGGTCTAGCAGCTGGAGTCTGGACCTCGGATATTGGTCGGGCTTTGCGCATGTCTGAAAAGTTGAAGGCTGGCACAGTCTGGGTCAACACCTACCGTGCGGTCAGTTTTATGTCTCCTTTTGGCGGTTACAAACGTTCAGGGCAGGGGCGTGAGAGTGGGCAAGAAGCGATAAAGGAATTCCTGCAAGTCAAATCGATTTGGATTGCCCAACAGACATCTCCAGCAAACCCTTTCATAATGCGTTAACGTTCAACGACTACTTACATATACTGAAATACTAGAGAAGATAATCACTAGAGTAGATAATCACGGTTAGTAAACAGTCTGCGAAGTTGGTGCCCAGGGAGGAAAAAAACTGCCCGATATCACACATGGGACTAAAAATCATAATGCATAAAGACATTAAAAATAAACACTTCACTATAAAAGCAATTCCTAGAGAGGATCGTCGACCGATCGAGCTGAGCTCGATTATGAAACCGCATCCTCTGTCTTACATGGAACTGCCTTTTGAGCCAGAATATTCGCTCTACAACAATAGGATGACACCAGAACGATTGAACCATGTCACCGATGACGAGCAATACTGGGCCGTTCGCCAGAAAGTTATCCTGCGCAATACCGGTGAATTTCCAGTTGAGATCTCTGGGCCAGACGCGGAAAGATTTGCAAACCGGATATTTGCCCGTGATGTTAGCCGGATCAATAAAGGGCGCTGTGCCTATAACTTTGTACTTTATCATCATGGTGGAATGATCACCGACGGAGTCATGTTGCGTTTAGCCACTGACAAGTTCTGGATGACGCAGGCAGAGGGTGAGTTGATCAAATGGTACATGGCTCATGCGCATGAGTTCGATGTAAAGATTTCCGATCCAAATGTCTGGGTCACGCAAGTCCAAGGACCCCGATCGATGGACGTGCTGCGTGACGTCATCGACGGTGATTTCCCTGATCCATGGCGTTATTTTGATATCGCGACTGTGTCAATTGCCGGGCAAGACATTATAATCACGCGCACGGGTTTTTCTAACGAGCTAGGGTGGGAGTTCTATCTTCAACCAAAACACGATGCAGAGAAAATTGGAGACCGTATCTGGGACATAGGTAAAAGGCACGGTATGATGCTAACTGGCACACCTGTTTTCCGCGCTCGCCGTATCGAAGCTGGGCTATTGACCCAGGCTGATTTCGACAGCACCACGACGCCTTTTGATTTGGGCCTTGGTCACTTTCTAAACATGGATAAGCCCGACTTTATAGGAAAAGCAGCCCTCGAGAATGCTGACAAACGGTGTCGTACATTCGGCATGCGAGTACGTGGAGGAATCGCAGATCGTGGGCGTACAATCTCTATTGATGGGGACATTGTTGGACTTGTCTGTTCCTCAACCTGGTCACCATACCAAAAATGCGGCGTTGCACTGGTGCGGGCAGACAATCCAGAAATAGGTCCTGGTATGGAAGCAAACGTAATTGGTATAGATGGCAATACCTATAGCGCTCAGCTATGTAAGCTACCAATGTACGACGCTGAGGGTGATATTGCCCGGGGTAAAAATACAAAAATTCCAGATAAAGCAGATCCTTGGCTCGGATAAATTTATCTCATGAGGTTGACATCTCAATTGAGTTTGCAAGCTTCAATCATATCAGCTTAGTTTAAGCGGCTGGTGCTTGGCGCAAGCACCTTCATTCAATCACACTGCCCCCTCAAATCGGAAGATGATCCGGATAAGCAATTTGTAACAGTAACACCTTCCATTAAGCTTGATACTTAGAACCCAGACTTTAGACAAGCTTTGTGCTTATGTTTGCTGATATGATCTTATAAATTGGCGAATTGCTGAGGTATTTAAACTTGGTCTCAATTTTGCCAGGCTCAATAACGGGTTCTAACCTTACATTTAGTTAAAATCACGTCTCTCCCCACACTACTGGGTCATTATGAGACAGATGTGGGGCGTCAATAAACGTGGTTATGCAATACAAACATTGGCTAATTTGATTGTGCTTTGGATTTGATATACTCGATAGCGAATAATTTGCTTGGGTGCAAACGTGCTCCTTTTCAAATTTGAAACAAATAATATTCACTAAGCAAATGATTTTATGTAATTTTACCTCACTAATGGACAATTGGAGAAGCAAGGTCTAAACCCTCGTTTAGTTGGAGCGGAAGAATAACAATGGCATTTTATAACTTCCCTATAAACAAAACTAATCACGCTATATTATTTGCGATAATTGCAGCCTTTGGATTTTCTTTACAAGACACGGCGATCAAAGCGCTAACCTCCGACGCCTCGATCTGGCAACTAATGTTTATTCGGTCATTGATCGTTGTTTCTGCTTTAGGTCTTTGGGCACTCTCTGCTAATGCAACTAAACAAATTTGGCCCAAGACTTTTTTGTGGCCATTTATGCGCGCAATATTTATGTCGCTGGCTTATACATTTTTTTATGCATCGCTGCCGTTTGTGGCGCTTAGTGAAGCATCTTCCTGTTTTTTTACAGCACCTATTTTTGTTTGTATTTTTGCTAGTTTATTTCTCAGTGAGCGCATAGGCCTTTGGCGCGTTTCGGCAATTGTAGTGGGTTTTGTTGGCGCACTCTTCATTATTCAACCTGGTTTCAATAACTTTAATCCAGTTTTAATATTACCGGTACTTGCAGGAGCCTTTTATGCTTTTGGCGTTATTATCACCCGCGGACTATGCAGAGAGGAGCCAAGTTTTGCCCTTACAGTCACTCACAATTGTTTTTACGCTGTTTTAGGCTTTTTTGTTATGACATTGCTTCCGATGCTGAATTTAAGCTCTGAATTTTCTGAAAAAAATAGCTTTTTGTTTGAGGGATGGATTCCAATAACTTTAGCCACGATTGTGCTGATATCAATCACAGCACTTACCCATATAATTTCCATGACAGCGTCAATTTTTGCTTATCAAAATGCTGAAACAACCACAGTAGCCCCTGTGGAATACACGTATCTGATATTTGCGGCTTTCATTGACTATTTATTTTGGAATTTCACACCCTCTACTAGCCATATTACTGGAGCAACCCTAATTTTAGCATCAGGAATTACAATCATTTGGCGAGAGTGGCTGACAAAAAAATCCGTGCCTGAAGTAGTTTGATACTGCCAAATTTCGCTAACGAATCGAATTTCGTTACCCTATCTTTAGTTGGGATTGGTTGATAAGTTTCTGAGAAAGCGTTTCATTAAAAATCCCGAGATCCCACGTCACCTTACAATTAAACATTTGCGTATATTGGTGCATCGCACGTTGCATTTCTGGCAGGGCTGCCATGGCGCTTTCTTTTGTATCAAAGAAGAACAGCACAATGCCCCGGTTCGGAACAATGTGAAAGGTGTCACCTTGGGTCATTACCTTAAAACCGGAAAAATCACCATTTTCCTCAAGCCACTCATGTCCCACACCCATTAGTTTGGCGTTGGCTTACCTAAAGTTTCCAATGATCGCAAACTGTGGCATGTCTTGATATGTTTTAACGGCGACCTCTTTTTTAATATTATGCGGTAACTTGGCGCAATTCAAGGTGTTGTCCGCTTTGCTAAAAGTAGTGAATTTTGGCGACACCTCAATTAAGGTTGTGGATTTTTCACCAATTTCTTATCAAACTAATCCTACCTATTGACATTTTCAAAAATACGTAAATCAATGAACGCTTTTCATACACGCGTTATGTTTTTTAGGTGGGGGTGAAGAGGGTTCGTAGAATTGCGAGAAAGGTAGTTCAATGCATAACTTAAGACGCTATTGCATGATTATTCTATGGTCCTTTGCAATCGCATTAGGTTTGATTTTGTATACAGTTGGATTGAGCCAGGAGAGTCTCGGCTATGAAAGGCGTTGGATTTATCCCATTTTATTTTCTTTCATTCCAGCTTTTTGCATACAACGTGGCTTAAATTATATTTCTCTGCGCAAACAGCATCAGGAAAAACAGTGAAATTTAATTCGCGCTTGGATAGAATTTTTTTGCGATAATCGCATTTATTATTGCCGTCTTTGTTTTGGTGACTATTCCGGGCCCAGCTTTATTATCAATTGTAGCAGTAGGGTCCACATTTGGATTTAGGGGTGGGTTTTCATACACGGTGGGTGCGTTGCTTGGCGCAAACATAGTAATAATACTCTCAATTATTGACCTTGCTTCAATCTTAGCGGCAGCACCAAATTTAAAAATATTTTTGAGCATATTATCATTAGGATATCTTGTTTACGTTGCATTCCAGATAGCTCGATCAAAACAGACATTGGGTAAAGCTGAAAAAAAGAAGAGTTTGAATCTAACAGATAGAATGATTAGTCAACTGGTTAATCCAAAAGCATATGCGGTGGGACTTGCACTTTTTTCAGGGTTCCCCCTTGCCACCCACAGCATTCATAGTGAGATACATGTAAAGCTTATCATTGATAACTCTATTTTCGCGCCAGCCTATTTTTTATGGCTTCTTTTAGGCGATATGCTCCAAGCCCGTTTGGCTGTGAAGAAGTGCGATAGTACTTTGAATGGTAGCCTTGCGGTACTCATGATTTTTTCAGTGTTGACATCGGCTATTTCCATATTTTCGTAGTATCGTTCCTGCACAAATGGGTAACGCTGTCGGTTACTAAAATGCATGCGAAACGCGCCAAAAACAGGGGGATTGGTTCGAGATATAATTGTGTAATGTCACAATAAATTTCAATTTTTTATCTAGAAAATTTAGCGCGTTATTTTATCTTTCTGATGTCAATATTTATCCGAACTGGTCTTTTTAAATCATCAAGAACACGACAATAGAGGTCTATCTGTTTTTTCAAAAGTTCGAGCTCTTCTTTTGTTGCCGGGCTTTCAATGATAACCTCGCCATCAATTGAACTAAAACCTGCGGGAACTTTTTCATCAAGACACATAAAGCTGGTCAAGTCCTGTATCCCAGTAAGACTCACAGGAATCGAGTTGATTTCTATTCCCATGTCCTTGGCGTAGAGACGAAAGGTTGTTTCTTGAACGCAGCTAAAGCGGCTAAGACTAGTCCGCTAGGTTTAGGAACCTTGTTTTCACCATGAAATTCAAAGGATTGGTCTGGTACAAGAATGTGATTTCTAATCGCAATTTTTTGACTGAAAGTTTCCCTTATTTATACTATCCACAGTCACTTATATTGGATTAGTGGTAATATCCCGAGTCAGTTTTTCCTGAGTTTATCTAAGAAAAATTTTCTTTTCTTCTTTCAACAGCATCTCTGTGGTTAATTTGGAGCCAAATTTGATGTCGTTAAATAAAACGTGATATCGTTGTCTTGATGACAAATTATCAAAGGGCTGGTTGAATCGTAATACATATCAGCAAATTTCTAAGATGAGCCATAATTCAGTTTTGATGGTTGTAAATCGGTTGCAGACCAAAGTCCCAACGTCGACGACTCAAGAAACTTGAAGCTTGCAGAGGCATGGTACCCGATTTAGGTAATATTTCCTGGGTAAGCAGATCATTCAAAAACTAGTTCACGCAAACGCTTCATCATCTAAAGATGAAGTGGATTAGCTACGTCTTAAACATGTCGTACAATATAAGGCTGAGAGGTGCCGTCCTGTGTTGACGAGGGTCTATGCGTGATCTTAAGTATTAGTCCGTTAGCCCACGCAACCCGCGTTACTATGATTGCTACCAAATCAGGTTTTTCAAGTATAGCAAGCGCAGAAAAAAGTGAGAGAATGACAATTTCAATAGTTGTTTTCATCCCTTAAAGAAGTAAGGCGTGATCAAACAGATTACGGATCGGACCGTATGGAAAAAATAAGGAGATGGTTTTTTGGCCAGGTTGCTCTAAAGGGTTATAGGTCTTAAAAAATCGGACCTCCCCGTCAGCCAGCACCTCTGAGGTCTAGATAGCTGTCGAGTATGTCCTGGAAAGCGTCAGAGGCGCTGACTTGATCTATTTTAACCTTCCTTAGTGCCGACAACCCCAGTTCCGTAGCGTGAAAAGCTGCAGACAGATGTTATTTTTGTAAGACAAGGCAGCATCGGATCTCTACGCTAAAGGCAGCGATCCAGTATCCAGTGAGAGGACAGCCCAATAGTCGTTGGATCGAGAGCATACATCAGCAAGCAAATGGCGAGAAAAAATGGAAGATGCCATTATGACGGATAATATAGGTTTGGTTTCGGATTATAGTTTAGGTCATACTTTCTTATGTCAAACATCAAAATGGTTTAACAATGTTCCCCAAACCACGAACCACGAAACGTGTGTTGCCCACTAAGAGTCTTTTTATTTCAGTTAAATAAACCAACCGTTCTGTCATAAAAAAATGGCCCAGAATTATACATGTGCCTGTTGACGATGAGTCACTTATACCTAAACCGACTCTATTGCTTATATAGCTGTCCATGGAAGTGCTCAGTGGAGGAAACATCGTTATCCACTAGCACCGTCCTCTTCATGTTAATAACTGATATGTAGGCTTCAAGTGCGCAAACTTTTTAGGTTATACGGTTAATTTTCTTAGAATAGAGAGGATGTAATGGCTAAAGGTTATGTGGTTTCGAACATAAGGGTCACTGACCAAGACAATTTTCAACAGTTTTCTGGCATAGCGGAGCCAGCCATTAAAAAAATATAGTGGTAAAGTTCTTGCTCGAGGTCCAGGTGCCAACAGAATTGAAGGCAATGTAAGTGGAATTTTTATGATGATTGAGTTTGAGAGCAAAGAGGCTGCATATAAATTTTACAATAGATAAGACTATCAGGTTGCAAAAGCTGTCAGAGAGGACTGTTCTGACACTGAATTCACGATTATTGAAGGTGTCGCTGAGTAAACTCTAGCGTTCAATTTCCTTCATTGACTTCGCCAATACACCCCCACTTTTAATGGATGCACCTGCATTTCCTATATGAAGTAGCCTATCAAGAAGCACTGCAGCGTCAGAAAAGAGGTGGTGGTCAAGTAGTCTGTCACCTAATCAGTCAATAATGTATTTGTCTTTCCATTTTGCCCCACGATTAGATGTCTTAATCCTTAATCAGCACCTTTTAGCTTAAGGTAGGTTGCCAAAGCCGCATCCAATTGACTTATTTCCACGTGGCCTGACTGCAACAAGTGCTGGCCGGGCAACCGCTGATATATGAACAATACCGCCAGTCAATGTATCAGCCAGTCACCGTCAACAAGCACATCCGGGAAGTCAGTTTTTGCATCAATCCTTGCCTATCGTTTCTGTTACAGGGAAGTTGGGGCGTTGAGGTTCCACACATAAACTCTTCTGTTGATGGAAAGCGATGGTAAAGAAAACCAAAGTCGCATGGCTGACATGGGAATGGTGATGCTTTGTACAGGATGTCAACAAGATGACCCAACGAAATTTCATGCAATTATGAAATTTTCAGATATGGCGGCATTTCAAGCGTTAGGATCCAATGAGGAATCAACATAAGAAAGAAGGCAACCTTATACTGTTATATAGTCTGGGATCATGATGATGATTGCATAGGAGGAATTTTTTAACGCCTTCCAGAACCATTTGTCGCTGAATAATGAAATCACTGGTTGGACATAGCAAATCTGCTGTGTCTAGTTTCATCCCATAAAACTCACTTGGTGGAGACCGCTGTTTTCAACGCACTACATTGACAAAATGTGTGGGAAATTTGGTTCGATCACTCTAGCCGCCCTGCGTATAAGCATTTCACATCTGATCATGCAAACCGTGCGCTGAGCTTTGCCAAAATATTGCAGAGAGACTAGGAGATCTCAATAAGTTGAACTAGCAATCGTTGACCTGGCGTTAAAACACTTAGATTCAACGCTAGCTGACGTTATAAACAATGATGTCGATTAGCAACTATATGGTTGGATCTTAATTTAAATTATTTCTAAGTAGGTCATATTCATGTTTAACGTATTGATGAAAGCAAAACTAAAGTGAAAGACCCCCAGATAGTAGATTTTAATAAATCGAGCGTTTCTTGGTCGGGAGAATCAACCGGTATTTTCAAATTAGCGAGCACATTAAGTGTTTTCTGCAAAGGAAGTGAAACTGATACTTTTGTTCTTGCTGAACATGTTTTAGCAGGAAACGTTTACGCAAAGAAAGGACTGATCAAAAAACCTCCGTATCTTTTTCAATTGGTCGCTTCAAGTAAATATCAAAAAATATTAAGAACCGACCTAGACAGTGATATGCCTGGCATACCCAGGCGTATTTCATCTCGTAGGCAAATATTGGATTCTGAGGGTAATTTTTTTAAAGACAACATAAATGTCGATATTCAACACAAGCTTGGCGATAGCATAAACAATTTTTATCGGATAAAAAAATGTACCACCGCTTTTAGTTTAAACGGTTGTTTGTCCATACATACGGGCCATCACAATTTCATAATCGAATTTCCAATCAGGCATCTAAATATAGAAATGAAAAAGGAGAAATGGCAGGTGGAGACAGGCCCAATACTTTTTCCAGTTTTATCTGAAAATAAAAAAGAATATTCATTATCACCCTCTTTTGTTTTTTTTGGTTCCCTCAACAAAGCTGATGTTTTTTTAGATTATCCACTGAAAAGAAGGATTTTTCCTCAACACAAAGACAATGTAGTCAGTGATTTAAAGTGCAATATAAGTTTATTCCAGGAACAATAAATCCAGTAAAAATTAAGCCAATATTTGTTGGATAATTTTTCTAGTCTTTAGCATTTTTCTAAACTGCAACCTACAGAACTAAAACCCCGGATCATCAAATAAAGAGAGATGTTTTTGCAAATGTCTAATAAATTATAGATCTAGCTTTAGCGCGTGGGGTAAGGTCAGGGTTTAAACTACTGTGCTGACTTATGTAAATCATAAGTTAGGTTCAATATTGGGTCGATGGACAGTATTACTTGGCGTATGTGGTGATAAGTCTTGTACGGATACAGGATCACTGATGCTGGTAAGGTCCATGATGCACTTTTGGATGGTGGCATCAACGCTTGTTTAGTGCGGCGTATATTCTATAGCGTCAAAGCTAATCTCAATCTGGCTATTGTACAATATAGAATAGACATGCGTGATCCGTTCTCATTAATCTACCAACAGTCAATGATAGTAAGAGGCGTATTTGAATGCCCGTAGAGAAAATCAGACAGATGCGCCTTTTATGCAAGGAGCATAATAAAAGTGTGTAATAACTGGTTATTTTGATATCAGACACAGGAATGAGGCTTGCCGAAGCCGTAGGGCTCCATATGGATGACCTTAAGCCATATGACGATATTCCATACCTTGAATTAAGCCTCATCCTTGGTGTTCATTAAAGGTCAGAGGTAGTCAGAGACAAGTGCCAAAAGTAGGTACATCCTTGACGGTAAGCATATTTAAGGTCAGTTTTTATCAGTGGCCCTCGAAAGTGCATAGCGAACGAACGGTCACACCTTGCTCAGCTATCCTAGCTGCCCCACCAAGATCAGGAAGATCCACAAGAAAGCCGCAACCAACAATTTTTGCATCGAGCCGTCTGAATAATTTGATCGCTGCTAAGGCTGTACCACCCGTTGCGATTAGGTCGTCAATAATCAATACACGAGCGGCAGCAGGAACCGAATCACGATGCAATTCAAGTGTTGCTGTCCCATATTCTAGCTCGTAATCCTCAGCAATGGTGTCGTTTGGAAGCTTACCCTCCTTGCGGACGGGGATAAAGCCAACGGCATGGTGCATGGCCAGTGCGCCACCGATGATGAAACCACGGGCATCAATTCCGGCGACGTAATCAAAAGCGAAATCCTTCCATTGATGCTGAAATCCCTCAATCATTCTGCGCATCGCCGAAGGCGATGAAAACAGCGTGGTGACGTCACGAAACATAATGCCAGGCTTCGGGAAATCAGGAACAGTACGGATATGGTCACAAAGATCCGAATAGTCGATCATACATCAGGCCTCCGTAGACTTACCACTCTTTCAAAAGGGTTGTAGTTTCAAGTTAAAGGACGCGGCTAGCAACATTTTGCAGACGCCGACGCTCATTATCCGAGATCCGGGTACGGTCGGTTATAATCGCGTATTCTAAAGCCCGATCACATCCGTGAAAGCAAGCCTCTCTTGACGCTTCGACTGAAGCGCAGAATGATTTAATCACCGATTTTGCAGACGCCGCGTTTACAGTCAACGTTTTGATGATATCTGTCACCTCAACATCGTCATGTTCCTGATGCCAACAGTCAAAATCGGTTACCATCGCAATCGAAGCGTAACAGATCTCGGCTTCTCTCGCTAACTTAGCCTCGGGCATATTGGTCATACCAATCACGTCACAGTTCCAAAATTTTTTGTAGAGTATCGACTCTGCGCGGGTAGAAAACTGAGGCCCTTCCATGGTTATGTAGGTCCCGTTGTCGTGATAGCTCAGACCAAGTTCAAACATCACCTTCCGGCACATATCGCCAAGGCGAGGGCACACCGGATCAGCGACGCTGACATGGGCGACACACTCTTGGTCAAAAAAGGTCTTGGACCGTTGAAAGGTGCGGTCAATAAACTGATCTACAATGACAAATTCGCCAGGCTTCATATCCTCACGAAGGCTACCGCATGCGGACAGTGCAATCAGGTCAGTAACACCTATACTCTTCATCGCACAAATATTGGCACGGTAAGGTACATTGCTCGGCGTATGCACGTGTCCGCGACCGTGGCGCGGCAAGAACGCGACATCAATACCATTTAGTGTGCCTTTAAAAATCTTGTCAGACGGTACGCCAAATGGTGTATCTACAGATATCCACTCTCCGTCCTGCACGCCATCAATATCGTATATACCTGAGCCACCTAATATGCCAAGTTTCATATTCTCCATTGGGTCTCCATGAAGTTTTTGTAATCCAGCAGATTTGGCGGACATTTGATTTCACCTGCTTAGATTAAACGCTAACTTATTCGTCGTTGGGATTGAAATGGTTTTTTAACATTTAAACAAAACCTCCCTATTTAATCTTTATCTGAAGGAAAAATGATTCTTGTTGATGGAAAGCAATACCGGGCAATCTCGCGTATCGCATCAAGTAGGAAAGTGTTTGTTATAGACCAGCGGCGTCTTCCTTAGAGTTTTGTAGTCATTTATCTGAAAACGGTCGACGAATTTGTCATCGCCATTCACAACATGATTGTCGGGGAGCACCACTTATTAATGGAACGGCGGCTTACAGCATGGCTGTGGCCGTGACTGAAGAAGCGTCAGATCTCAATATTGCGTCGGCTTCCATCAAAATAAAAAAGGTGCGCCCAATAGCAGTAAATCTGTCATGGACGGTCGACCGTATGTTTGAAGCGATAGACAGTCTGTCAATAGCATAGCGCTCGAGGGTAGGAATGATTCTTGCTGAAAAGATATCACAGTAAATTTTAGAGAGAAACATCAAGAAAGGCTGCTACGGTGTCGCTTTTAATCTGGTAGAAATTGAATCGAGTCAATCGTATACAACTGCATTGCAAACAGCCATCTTTGTGTGGAAGGGTTTGAAACTTGACCTTTTGCAAAAACGTCACACTAAGAACGCTTATAACCTTCTTTGGCTTACTTACCGCATCTAACGCCCTTGCCTGCAATTTTTATTGTTCTAAAGGCGAGGGGTATGAATCGTCAAACTTTGAATTTGAAATCTCTGACCGTATCCCACTATGGAAAAATCACACTGCTAAACCCAGTGGGGAGCCATTACTACTGACTGATTTCAAAAAGAATGAACATCCAAACTGTCGGCTGGCGATATTGTATAATTCACACAAAAGGCCTTACGATTTTAGCGGTATTATAAAAGAAAACGGGGTTCTTGCCGCTCCAAAATATTCCAACGCACTTGGATTAAAATCTTTTGTTCGGTTCGATGAACGAACGATGCCAACAATCCTTTTCAAGAGAGTATCTACAAAATACACCAAGCCTGCATTGATGGCGGATATGGCAATGCCTGCATCGATACAATCAAAGTTGTTGAGCATTTCGCAAAAAACAAATCAATGACAGACAACTACGTCAAAAGAGCACAAGGGAATAATCAAGATTACTGGGCCTCAATAAATCGCATATTGATACCACTTACTTTAGCGTACTCATCTGCCATACAGATTGAAGGCAAACCAGATAGCCATGCAGGTGGGCAGTTCAGTGACCCATTCAAATGCTGCAGAAGGTAACTGATAGTGGTTACCAGTGTCAGAAGCTGATGCGTGCAGATGGCTGTTTATATATACGTAGGCACCGGGGGTGGTTCATGCCCCGGCCCATTGAAATCGTCACGGCGTTACATTTTAGTGTGACATTCTTTGGATAGATCACAGGGTAGGTCTTTGATGCATCTTGACTGCACATGTGATGAATGGGATTCTAGGCTCTGCTTAGATTAAGGCATCTAGCGGGTACATACGTACGGCACCATTTACCTCTCGGGTGCGCCAATCTCTGTGTTTCACCAGACCTAAATCGCCTTGATTCAAGCAGTTAGTTAATCACTGCTGAATTGGGTCGGTCGAGATACATATCAACGACACATCGTTAATTCAAATAATTGATATGCCTGCTCTTACGGTGTCTGGCAGTATTGGAGGTACAACAAATGAGTGCACAAATTGATGCCCTTGAATACACCTATCTCAAGCGCGGTGTGTATTACTTCGTTGGCTTTCTGTTGCTTGGAATTAGTTTCACCCAAGACATTCACGCTTGCTCTTTTAACTGCACGAAGCAAGAGGTTAAACCTCAGCTAAATCCTAAGCTTAAGCTTTTAGATTTTAGTAACGCTGATTTATTTATTTGTAGTCAATATCAAGCGAGGCCCATGAAAATCTCAACTCAGAAATATGTCACCCGATATCGCTATCCTTACAAGGAAGGTAATTTTGAATTATTTTTGGATGGGTTAGCAAAGCAAATTAATTGGTATGTTATTGAACTATCGAAAGATAAACGGGATGTGGGCCTTCTTTCAGAGATGAAGGAAAACCTGATTCAAGCTGCAAATTCCAAAGCTTTCACTCGACTCGACTGGACTGGTAAGGGAGGTGGTCCTCAGTTTGCAACGTCGCTATTGATAAAAAGCATTTCCTATATCTACGCTATTTTGGACGCTGAAAAACAACTGGACGATGATGATAAGACATTGCTGCGATCTTGGGTCGCCAAGATGCTTCCTAATAGGCTCAAAAAAGTGAATTCGGTCGATACCGAATTTGCTGGCGACCTCGCTTTGATTTACTGGGGCGCTGCAACCAAAGATAATGGCTACTATCAAGAAGGTAAAAAAAGTTCTACAGGCGAATCGCAAAGCGAATTAAATCAAATGCGACCTTTGCCAAGTCGGCTAGGCACAACAACGAGGTCGTTCATCAGCTAATCCCAGGAGCCGAAATTCTCGCTTTGAATGGCGAAGATGTATTTGACCAGAAGTTCAAAGGATTCAGCGTTTTAGATGTTGTCTATACACATAGCGAATGGGTGTTTAATGACGGATCTGAAAAGATGAAAACTGAGGGAGACATGCATGATAAAGCTCGTGCAATCATGAAATCACAGGGCTTTGGAACTCATCTAGCATGGATCCCGGTCCACCTCAGTCGATTTGAAAATAGTAAGTCGGTCTTGGAATTACGAACAAAGTTGCGTTCAGCAGATTTTAAGCCTTTCTACGGAAAGCATTTATCAATTCATACTGGATGTGTTTATGGGAATAACTGGTAGTGAATTTCAACTAGTAGGTTATTTGATGAACCAGGGTTGTATCTATCGGTCACATATTGGCGGGCAACTAGTCAATCACTGCTTGAATCAAGGCGATTTAGGACTGGCGAAACATGTTAAGTGTTGCCCGCTGAGAATGATAGTTCCCTACAACAGCACCAATGCCACATCCAGCGTAGGCAATATCAATAGGTTATGGACTGTGAGGTCACAGTCAACAGGCACGATATGTACATCAGTTTGTACATTAGTCAGAAATCTTCTGGTAACGAAAAGGACCTACATATCCATACCGTTATCGGTATAGGGATAGTGACTACAAGTAAGTGATACCTTAAGTTTCTAATGAGTATGGGGAAGGTGATGGGTTAGGTGTCTTTATACCTACCTATGAATAGACACTTACATGCCTAATGTAGACAGTGTTTAAAGTCTCAATGCCTGACCAATGCAAAAACATAACCAGTCTCAATATTTCTTGGGGGTTATTAGGGCAATTATGTCGTGTGGGGTTGTAGATTTGTAGTCAATACTTTGCAACTTTTGGGTGTAATAAGAAGACATTCCCAATAATTTGAACGGTATGGACTTAAGCATGTTCTTTTTTTTGTAAAAACCAAACCAGTCAATTTCGTGATGAGGTGTTTTGAATTGGTCGAAGTCAAACGAATTGAGAAAGTTCTCCATGATCACAGCTAACGAAACATGTTCTGGAAGAGTTTTGAGAAGGGACTGGAAAATTAGCATTTCAAGACCTTCAACATCGATTTTTACAAGCCCATTAGCCCAGTGACCATGACTTGAAAATAAATGAGAGAACCAAGTATTTGACTCGACCAAGTGGATTTCTTGGACAATGTAATCCTCACGACCAGACCTTTGCAATGTGTCATCATTGCCATCATAAGCATTACCACTTGGTATGAATGCTCCCCCGAAATTATTTCGTGGTATCCAAAGTTCTTCAACCGTAGTTTCTGCACCTAGTCCCACATTATAGATTTTTGACTTGTCAGATAATCCGTTTATTTCAAGGTTCACATCCAATATTTTGGAGAGTGTTTTATTCGGTTCAACACAATGTATTTCAGCAAAATTTGAACCACAAATCACAGAGGTAAGACCTACGTTAGCACCGATATCGAGCAAAAAGTCGTTATGAGTTTTTGATACGAGTTCAAACAGACCCTCAAGATGCGGTTCGTGGTAACCAAACAAAGTCGGTCGAAGGCTTATAATATCAGTTGGCTTGAGATAATAATTTGCGCTTTGGTGCGCTAACTTTCTGAAAATGTTCTGAGACTGCCGAAAATAAAGTTTATGCAGAATTCCCTGTTCATATTGGTATCCAGATATATTTTGCGCCACGTCTGCCATGATATTTAAGTTCTTTCTGACCCTGGGTTTGACTATAAAATACCGTCTCGTTCGGAGGTAGATACGCTACTGTTGCTTTTCCATCAAACATCAATGTTTGTTAAGAGCATAATTGTGTTACCTTCACATGACACCAAAACCCCTAGGTATTATGCATTGGTCAGGCATTGAGACTTTAAACACTGTCTACATTAGGCATGTAAGTGTCTATTCATAGGTAGGTATAAAGACAC
>CACHEI010000026.1 GCA_902578815.1 uncultured SAR116 cluster alpha proteobacterium
AGTCACAATGAAAACAGGATTTTGATAGAGTATATTCAAGGGAGAGCCAGATGCCAGATGATGCAAAAATATCAGCTACCAACAAGCGCAGTCTAGTTGTTGAGGGCTTTACGAATAGTGTTCTTGACCCGAATGAGCCAATGCTTGGGCCAATTGAAAATGGTGGCATAATAATCGCCAACACCGCGCCAGGCTGTTGGGGGCCAATGATTACTCCGAGGCTGCGCGGTGGGCATGAAGTCACAAAGCCTGTTTATGTCGATAGTGCAGAACCCGGTGACGGGATTATCATCCGTATCAGAGATGTCACGGTAACGTCGATCGCCACTGCATCGGGGCATGACACATCCCCTGAAGGATTTTGTCTGGGTGATCCATATGTTGCAGCAAGATGCCCAACTTGTGAAACAGTGTGGCCAGAAACCTACGTCAAGGGTATCGGACAGGATTCCGTCAAGTGTGAAGTATGTGACGAACCGGTAAAACCATTTGAGATACTGCATGGTTACACGGTTGCTTTTGATGGCAGCAATACGGTTGGTGTTACGCTACCACAGGTATCTGCAGAGAAAGTGGCCGCCCGTGCCGACCATTACGCCGCGCTACCTGACAACTCTCGCCAGCATTCGATTTTGCATTACGCACCGTCAGACATGCCCGCAGTCATGGTCAGAATGAGGCCATTTCTTGGGCAATTGGGCACTGTCCCCTCGATCGCAATGCCCGACTCTCACAATGCCGGTGACTTTGGTAGCTTTCTTGTAGATGCGCCTCATCATTATTCAATTTCACATGAGGAACTGATCGAGCATAAAACAGATGGGCATATGGATATTGATGCAGTCAGACCCGGATCAATCCTTGTTGCGCCTGTCAAAGTCAAAGGCGCTGGTGTTTATGTTGGTGACATGCACGCCGCCCAGGGTGATGGTGAAATTGCAGGTCACACAATGGACGTTTCAGGCAGCGTGACATTGCAAGTTGAAGTATTGAAACATTTTGCGATTGATGGGCCAGTGCTCTTCCCCCTGGAAGAGGATTTGCCGCCACTTGCCAAACCGTTTAGCAGTGACGAACTCAGCAAAGGTGCGAGACTCGCAAAATCCTGGGACATCGAGGAGCTGGAGCGCCTTGCCCCGATCTCGGTAATCGGCACCGCCTCCAAGTTGAATGACGCAATTGAAAATGGACTTCACCGCGCCGCAACGCTGTTGGATATGACTGTTCCAGAAGTTCGGAACCGGGCCACCGTAAATGGCGCGATAGAAATCGGCCGTGCACCCGGTGTCATACAGGTTACATTTCTGGCACCTCTGGCCAAGCTTGATAAAGCTGGCCTGGGTGATTTGGCGCGGGAGCAATATAATATCGGCTAGGGGCAAGGTTGGAGTTTTGGTATGTCGCAGGATATCTGGAGATGGTCTGCGATAACCCTTGAATGTGCCAATAGAGTCTGATCTTCGCCAAACCTCCCAACCAGCTGAAACGCAAGCGGCAGATTTGCGGCATCACGGCCGAAAGGAAGGGTGACGGTTGGCACCCGCATCAATGTCCATAAACGACTGAACAAGGGGTCTCCTGTTGCCTTTATACCGGCTGGCGCACCCGAGGGTGCTGCCGGTGTCATTATGGCGTCGTGGCTCGACAGTAATTTTGCCAATGCCGCCTCACCAGCATCACGCGCAGCTAGTGCAGCATCATAATCTGCCCGTGAGATGGAAAGACCCGTCTCGATCAAACCATAAAATGCGCTGCTCAATTGTTCTGGATGGTTACGAAATTCAAAGTGTCGAGCGCGTGCTACTTCAAACGCCATAACGGTTTTGTGACACTCACTTAAATGGGTGAATTCTGCAGGTGACTCCAAATCTGTCACACTAACGCCCGCAGATCGCAAAGCCTCAGCGGCCGAAACACAGGCATCTTGCATGGATTGGCTGGCCTCATGCCAATGCGGGCCTTTGAAAAACGCGACCTTCTGCGGTGATGAGTGCCCCTGGCTGTCACCTGGCAGGACAGTTTCACAAAGGGCCGCTCTTGCAAGAATTAAGTCATCAATGCCGCGTGCCAACAATCCCAATGAGTCGAGGTTTGAAGCCAGCCCCATCACCCCCTGCAGATCAATGGATCCCTGGCTTGCCTTATAACCAAATACGCCACAATACGCGGCTGGCCGCGTCAACGACGCTGCGGTTTGTGAGCCAAGCCCGAAGGCAGCCATGCCATCAGCCACCGCAGCCGCCGAGCCGCTTGATGACCCGCCGGGGGTATGTTCCAGATTATGTGGGTTTCGCGTTGCACCGGGAGAAAAATAAGCAAACTCGGTGGTTACAGTCTTGCCTATGGGGATAGCACCGGCGCGCATCAGCATCTCGACGCAGCTTGCATTTCTGGGCGCTTGAAAGCCCTTATAGATCGGGCTGCCCCAGCTGGTTGGCAAATCAACTGTATCAATGATATCTTTCACTGCGAAGGGCACACCATGGAGGAGCCCCTTTTCTGGTCGTTGGTCGGCCGCGCGTGCGAGCATCAAAGCCCTCTCAGCATCAAAATCAATGAAGGCGTTGACCTCACGTTCCCTCGCGGCTATGCGGGCAAGATGATCATTCATAACCGCCTCAGCGGTTAATTTTCCCGATGAAATATGAGCGGCAATTTGGGTTGCCGTCATTGTACAAGCGTCATTGCTCACAAGATTGATCCGGGTTCAAAAGACTGGTTTAAAGCGTCCATCGCAGATGCAAAAATGCTCAGGGGCGGATCATAGATCCCGCCACCAATACGGCCAAGCTCCCCGGCCTTGTCAATAATACCAAGGGCGACAATCGGACCCGCACCAAAATTCAGTGATGCTCTGAGTGGTATTCCGATTTTGGGTGCTGCCTCGGCAAAATCATAATGCGCGCCAATTTTCAGAGCCTCACTTCGGGCTTCAAAATCATCTGGCAGCACATTTTTAAAAACCTTTAACTGTTCTGGTGCCCCAGATATCTGCATGGCACCAAGCCCCAAACCTTCAACCACCGCACTGTCGCCGATGGCACCGAGCCGTCTGTCATCACTCAATTGCTCTTGGATTTCGCCGTTTGGTGGCGCGGCCATTTCAGTAAACCATTGGCCTGGCAGACCTGCAATCTGAAGCCCCATCCGAACTCCGTTACCGCCCATCGCCGTGATCATACTGGAACCGGTGACGCCTTCGGCTGCAAGCATCATAGTTTTTGTTGCAGCCATCCAGAGGTTGAGGAACATGCTCGGCGATTTTCCAAAAAATTCAGATATTTCAGAGCTCACAACCCCGCCTCTTACGCGGCTTGCCAATTCATCAAAAAGGCGTTTTGTCGCCGCTATGGTGCGGCCGTGACAATCATCGCCGTGACGCAAACCGGATGAGGCTATGGGGATCAACTCAATGCCCTCTCCAAGGCCGGAGAGCATGAAATCCAGCACCGGTCCATTGATCCAGCGTAAATGCTCAACAGCCTCATCTGATCTCTGTCCGAGTCTGATGGCCGGGCCAGTTCCACCATTGATCGGCGTCAGGCAAAATTGTTTTCCATGATTGCCATCATAAACATAATGCAGCGGCATTTGCGGCGTCACAACAGCAGCCAATGGAGTCACCACATTGAAATCTTGTGCCGGCTTTAGGATTATTTCACCAGAACGCACCATATTGATGGCGTCATCCAAATTTTTGGCCAGCCCCTCAAACACCGCACCAACAGCGGCTGAGTTCACTATTGGTTGGCATATCTCGTCTATCGTGGTGAAAGCCGGGCCAGCATGCAGAAACACATTGTCGTCAATGCCAAGCTGATTTTTGGCATTCTCGAAGCCGCGCCAGAATGGCTGAGTAACCGAAATCCGATCAAATGCCAGCAGATCTTTTGGGTGATGATTGAACTCCGTCATACCGTTCTAAGATCAACTCCAAGTGTCTTCATATGCCTTGAGGCTTTGCTTGATGAAGTCCGATCTCTCTTTGCCGAGAAGATGGTCTGCGCTGGTATAGATATCAGCAACGTCATGCGCCACTTTGCGCAATACCGCCTCATCGTCACGGCCCTCTTGGACGGGGATGTTCAACATCGTATCACCACCGTAAGTGGGGATGGGGCTATCACAATGTTCGCCCGGTTGGACAACATCACCACCATTTTGCACCTCGAGTATCGCCTGCTTCAATTTACGCCTCACCTTGGCAACGCCGCGATCGGTGAAACACAAATTTTCCCGCGCATGAATGTTTTTGGGGCCTTGTGACACCCACGCATCATAATCCCCGGGATCGGCCTGCATTTGTTCATATGATCGGTCTGGGCCCTGACCATAGAAATCCGTTTTGCCAAATCCAACCTCGTCGCGATTGGTCAATCCCTGGGGATCCTCGCCTTCTCTGAAATGACGCCAAGCGATGACTCGTGTGTTCTCATCATCAATTGGCACAACCCAACGAGACAAACCACAACGACCAAAATACATAGATTTATCCGGCGTTGGGAAATGTCCCCCATTCTGGGTGAATGACGGCAACACTTTGTCGTGTATTCTGAGCCAGATTATGTCCCCCACCCGTCTGGTGTTGGTGTAGAAATCGCCAATTTCAGTGGAGAAATACTCAATACGAGGCAATTCAGCGAACGCTTCGATAAATTGAGAGCGCACCGCTTTTGTGTGCAGATAAACCGTGTGGAACGGATCCCACGCATTCTCCATTACCTGCAGCCAATTACAGGGCGAGTCGATCAAATATGGCAGCATCTCGTCACCATCATCATCGAAGGTGTCATAGAATGGAAAAGGAGGGGTCTTATCCGGCGGCCCCATATAGGTGAACGCCAGACCTTTAAACTCAATTACGGGATAGGCACCCAGACATACTTTTTCTTTGATTTTACTGGCTGGCGGCTCGCAGGGTGTCTCCAGAATGGTTCCATCAACGTCATATTTCCATCCGTGATAGCTGCACCTGATGCCGCCCTCTTCGATAATGCCAAACTCCAGCGACATGTTTCTGTGCGCACAATGCAGATGAACCAGGCCCAAGCGGCCTTTTGTCTCGCGGAACAACACCAAATCCTCGCCCAAAACGCGAACCCGATAAGGCTTGTCAGAAAATTGATTGGTCATCGCAATCGGCAGCCAAAAACGGCGTTGATATTCACCACACGGAGTTCCCGGACCGACCTCTGCAAGCAAGGGATCGGGCTTCTCGGACCACACATATTGCTTGGCATGCCCTCTGAAATTACCCTCTGGGACACTGGGGTTTGAGTTCAGCTTTCCATCTTCCATTTTCAACTCCATGAACGAGCTTGCAGCGCCTTTTAAGAAACATCGTTTACTCAGAATATACCAAAACCCTCAATTAGGACAGTCAATTCTGGTGGCCAGACACAGACTACAATAAGCACTATCTGGCGAAGGGATCTGGCACACCCACTTTGCCGTTCCAGATCACCTTTTCCTGCATGAAATCCCGGATAGCGTTCGGGCCTAACTCCCTGCCATAGCCAGATTTTTTAATGCCACCCACAGGCGCACATGCGCTCACCGATCGGTAATGATTTATGTAGACTGTACCGGCATCTATTTTGCTGGCGATCTCGCTGGCAAATTCCTCATCCGTAGTCCAAATGCCGGCGGCGAGACCATAATCGGAGTCATTTGCCAAGGTTATAGCCTCCTCCTTATTTGAGAAGCTGTGAACACAAAGCACCGGCCCAAATACTTCCTTGCGCCAAATTTCAGCGTCAGGAGACACATTTTCCAAAATTGTTGGTTCCATGAAAAAGCCATTCTCAAACCCCGGAACAACTTTCTTTGAGCCGCCTGCCGCGATCGTTGCCCCCTCCTGCCTAGCACGATCCACCATCGACCGGATTTTATCAAATTGCGCTTCATTGGCGATTGGCCCAATGTCGGTGTCCTCACACAACGGATTACCAAAATGCAGACCATCCAGCTTTTCTTTCAGGCATTTTACAAATGCGCCTCTGATTTCATCATGGATGATCAATCTTGACCCGGCGACACAGCTTTGGCCGTTTGAAAGAAAAATTCCCGACATGACACCATTTATGGCGCTCTCCAGATCAGCATCGGCAAAGACGATTTGGGGGGATTTGCCACCCAACTCCAGGGTCGATGGCTTCACATGTTTTGCTGCTACGGCCGCAACTTTCGAGCCGCCAACCTCAGATCCTGTGAAAGAGACTTTTTTAACCGCATCAGCGTCAACAATCTCAGCGCCAACCTCATCACCATAGCCGGTCACGACATTTATCAAGCCGTCTGGAACCACGTCAGCCAGCATCTCAGCAAATAAAACAGTTGAGGCTGAGGCCATCTCTGACGGCTTTATAATCACGGCATTTCCGCCCGCAAGCGCGGGAGCAACTTTCCAAGCCGCGATCATCAGGGGAGAGTTCCAGGCCGTGATCGCTCCAATAACGCCGTAGGGTATCAACTCGAGATGGGCTGAAACCCCATCCAGATCGAGGGTTAATTCCTCAACTTCCATTTTCGCAAGAGCGAGAGCAAAATGACGATACCATCCGCCAAGCCCGGCCATTTGGGCTGCGACCTCACGAATGCGTTTTCCATTGTCATTGATTTCAATTTCGATGAGCTGCTTATGCTCGCTGTCCAACCGGTCAGCAATACCATACAGAATTTCGGACCGGTTGGCAGCACTGTCTCGCCAATAGGGCTGCTGAGACGCCGTGAGCGCAGTTTCAACAGCGAGGTCAACGTCAGCTTTGTTCCCTCTGGCAATCTGCGCCCAGACAGCACCCGTGGCTGGATTGATACTGTCAATCCATTCACCGCTGTTTGGCGGGGTAGAATGCCCATTTATGAAATGTTGAAACTGCCTAATCATGTCAACGCTCCTAGCTACCCTATTCACTACAGCTAAAACAATCTGCTGCCATTTTGCAATTTACATTGCATAATGCCCATGTTGCCAGCAACGGCGCGGCGCTCGATCAAGAGACAGCCAAGTGAAGCAGAGGTGTTTCTTTTAAACCAAAAATTCTGGGGATTATTGATGAAAAACATTTTACCTTTGCATGGTGGCAATCTGGTCTACAAAATTGTCGGCAAAGATGACGCCGACACTATTTTCTTTTGCCATTCACTCGGCGCCAACCAATCCTTGTGGGACCGACAGATTGAACAGCTGTCAGACACCTATCGCATCGTAAGCTGCGACCTGCGCGGTCACGGCGAGTCAGACATATTTTCCACCCCATACTCCATTGAAATATTGGCAAAGGACATACTTGCCCTGCTCGACTATCTTGATATTCCCTCCTGCCATTTCGTTGGGTTATCCCTTGGAAGCATGATCGGGCTCTGGCTGGGAGCCAACGCACCTGATCGGGTTACACGCATGGTTCTGGCAGGGGCCAGCGCAAATGTGCTTAACAGCTGCGCCTTCAGCAAACGCATAAATCATATCAAGCAGCATGGTTTAAAGTCGATTTTCACAGAGTTGGACACCCGTTGGTACGCCGATGGATTTACCACCACGCATCCTTTGATTGTTGACGCAATACGCACCATGGTGGCGAAAACACCGATCGAAGGTTATGTCGCCGCAACAATGGCTGTACGCGATTTTGACATCACCGAGAAATTGCCCAAAATCGCCGCACCGATGCTACTAATCACTGGTGCGGATGACAAAGCAACACCGCTATCTGAAGCCAAATTCATCAGCGAAACATGTCCAAATGCAGACCTCATGATAATCGAAAACGCCTCACATTTGGCACTGGTTGAAAAGCCGAAACTCTTTGATAATGCACTTGTCAATTTTATCACGGGCGATGGTTAGGGACCGGGCCAAAGGAACGTTAAATCCACAACTTCATCCTTTGCCAATCCGTGGCTACAAATCCAAAACCAATTTTTTCGATTTGCATCCAGCGACGCACAAAGCGACAGATTTTTCCTGTTCATCTGGCATTAAAACAACATCATTATGGATAGGCTCGCCTTCGAGATAATCAACCACACAGGTGCCGCACACACCCGCCTCACATGAGGTTTCTACGTCAATATTTACCGCTTTGAGAGCTTCGATAATTGTTTGCCCCTCTCCAACATCGACCGTCAGACCGGAGCGGAGAAGCTCAACGGTGAAATCACCATCTTTTGACGCCGCGTCATCGGCCTTGGCACCAAGTGGATTAAAATCCTCAGTGATCAATGACCCACCCTGCAGGTCAACCACCTCCGCAAGCGCAGTCATCAAACCCCGCGGCCCGCAACAATAGAATTGTGCATTTTCTTCACTGGCCACCAATTCGGTCAGATCGATCGATTTGGAGGGATCGCCCCCATCATAATGTAGCAGCATGTTTTCCCCGAATAGAGGCGTGAGGTGGTCAACAAATGCGGTTGTTTCAGGCGCTCTTGCGCAATAATACAGTTTCATTGGTTTGGCGTTGTGGTGACAATGATGTGCCATTGAGATAAATGGTGTAATGCCAATTCCGCCGGCGATAAAAACATGAGAAGTCGCTCCATCAACAACTTCAAAATTATTGCGAGGATGGGACACCTCAATTACATCACCGACACGAAGTGATTGATGAACGAAGGCCGAGCCACCTCGGCCCTGATTTTCCAGAAGAACAGCGAACTGATAACGGTTAGTCTCCCTTGGGTCATTCATAAGTGAATATTGCCTCACCAGACCGTCGTGGAGAAACACGTCGATATGACCACCCGCGCTGAAAGGGATAAGGTTATCAGCCTGTGCGGAGACCATTTCGACACTCAATATTCCTTTTGCCTCGTATCGCATTGCCTTTATGAGAACTTTTTGTTTCGCTACCATTTCAATGCATCGCCTCTGAAAAAAAGTGTTACTGATTAAGATGGTTTACAAACGGAGCATTCAGAAATACGCAGGTTGGTAGACTTTACCGTATGTTTGTCGCTCGGTTTAGCTACTCTCAACTCCCCACGGAGGACCGAATCATAATTTCACGTTACACCCTGACCGCTCTGTTATTTGTTAGTGCACTTGGCGCTGTGCGTGGCAGCGTGCCTGCCATCTCAAAAATAGTGGTCCTAGGCGGAATTGATCCAATTTTATATGCAGCCTCCATTTCGCTTTTTGGAGGTTTGCTGCTCATTTTGGTCAGTCGCGTCCTTGGCTGGACCACACCCTTGACAGGGCAGGTCGTGCGGTTTTCGTTAATCGGCGGATTTGTCGGCATCACTATTCCACATATAGTTTTCTTTAACGGTATCAAGAGCGTGGATGTTGGCATCGCCTCTGCAATGATCAGCGGGATCCCTATCATCATTTATGTGCTTTCACTGATATTTAAACAGGAGACATTCGCAATCGGGCGCTTCATGGGTGTTTTATTTGGCCTCATGGGTGTCGCTTTGATTGCAGGTGCAGGAATAACAGCAGAGGCGCTGATCACTGCGTCTTTCGTTGGCATAGCTCTCATACTGTTATCCACCTTTTTCTATGCTTCAAATGTGGTCTACATATCGCTGTATCTGCCCGACAGCTTATCCCGCATGCAGGCTGCTGCATGGATGATGATTTTCGGGTCGCTGCCAATTTGGCTTTATATCCTGGTCGGTCATGATCTGTCTCTAATATCCAGCACCACACAAAACCCAGCCTTTATCTTTCTCATGCTACATTGTTTGATTTCGGGTCTGGCTTATTATCTTTCTTTTTACATCATCTCAAAATATGGACCTGTGATTTACTCAGCGGCGGCCTATCTGATGGTTGCGTTCGGCATATTCGTTGGGGTGATTGCATTTGGTGAACGTTATGAAACTTTTGATATGGTTGGCGTTGGATTGATCATTCTTGGTGTTGTTGCTGTTACCATGAAACGAAATCAGATCGGCACTGAACCGAGGCTTGATCCGCCGCAGACATAAAGCGTCTGTCCGGTGATAAAGCTGGCTTCTTCTGACATGAGAAATGCCACCATGTTAGCCACATCTTCAGGCTGGCCAAAACGGCCGAGGGGAATTTTGTCAAGCTTTTGTTGACGGATTGCGCTGCCGGGTGGATTGTTTTTGACAAACAACTCGGTCTCCACGGGGCCTGGCGCAATAGCGTTACAACAGATATTGTATTGCCCTAGTTCGAGAGCCCAGGTTTTTGCGAAACTTGCAACGGCCGCTTTTGATGCTGAGTAGGCCGTGCGTGTTGCGAAACCCAAAATTAATTCAGAGGAAATATTGACCACCCGTCCTTGTTTATTTTTAATTAGTGAGGGAACGACAGCTGCAGACAACTCAGCCACCGATGTAGTGTTCACATCCATCACGCCTGAATAAATCTGGTGGTCAAATTCCTTAATTAAATTGGGTGTCGCAACTCCGGCATTATTCACCAATCCAAAAACATCGTCCCGTTTGCTCAGATTTGCGAACACGGCGCGCCTGCCATCGGTATCTGTTAAATCGCAGGGCAGGTGCACGATATCTGTCGACGCAGGTTCAGTGCGGCTAAGTGAAATAACGCCATAGCCCTTGGACAACAATTTTTCACAGGTTGCAGCGCCAATCCCACGACTACCGCCGGTAACAATCACCATTTTTTTATCTGGCATCTAAACGCTCTTCGAACTGCCCCGTTATTCTCAGTACTCAAGATATATATTTTGTATCGTGTATGTGGTTAAGTATCGACAAAAATATTTCTCTTCACGCAACAAAATTTCTTGATACGCAACCAAAATTCGATTTAAGTTAACCTGAAAGAGCAATCTTCTGTATGTTGACGCGTTTACGCGCGGCGGCGCAAACCAGAAAGTAGTATTTATCGTCTCTTAAAAGGGCAAATTGCTGAAGAATTTGGGATTGAGGTAATGGAAGACTATCGCGAGATTATTAAAGAGTGGCGTCAGCGGCCAAATGAAAATTATGGTGGTTATCATCTTGCTGATCGCCCTGCCCCAGATCCAGAGCTTACTGAAACAGGGCCAAGGACCCCGGCAGGAGAATATTGGCGGCGTTTCTGGTTTCCAATTTGCCTATCCGAGGAAGTGACAAACAGACCCCTTCGCAAGAGAATTCTCAGCGAAGATTTAGTTGTCTACCGAGACGGCGAGGGTAATTGCGGTCTTTTGCATTTGCATTGCAGCCACAGGAACATGTCACTCGAATTTGGGATAATCGAAGAGAGAGGCATCCGCTGCGCGTATCATGGCTGGCTTTATGATTATGATGGTACGGTGATGGAAACACCTGGCGAACCAGCGGGGAGCCCAATATGCCAGAAGGTCAAGCAAGGCGCCTACCCGGTTAGGGAGTTCAAAGGATTGGTATTTGCATACATGGGACCGATGTCCGAGATACCAGATTTTCCGATTTACGACACCTTTGACTTAGAGGGACATGAATTAGTGCCATATCGGCTGAGTTACCCCTGCAATTATTTGCAGGTCGCTGAAAACACCATGGATCCCATTCACACTGTTTATCTGCATACTTTAGTCGGTGAGACTCAGTTTGAAGAGACTTGGGGTATCACGCCTGTCCTCAAGTTCCATGATGGCGAGACTGGGCTTTATTCCACCCTTACTTATCGTGTTGATGATATGATCTGGGTCCGAACGCAGCAGACGGTATTTCCGACTTTTTCTCACGTTGGGGCCTTTTGGGAGACAGGTAAAGAAGAAAAATATTTCGTTCGTTCCAGTATTACTAAATGGACCGTACCAATCGATGACACTAATAGTATGATTATTGCCTGGCGACATTTCGGCCCGGCTATTGACCCTGATGGCAAAGGAAAACGTGACGAAGTTAAAATTGAATCTGTTGATTTTGAGGGGCAGACCGAGGCGCGTGACTATGATGAAATGCAGCGTAACCCAGGCGATTACGAGGCGCAGGTTTCAATTGGCCCAATCGCTCGACATGCTGCAGAGAACCTTGGCAAAACTGACCAGGGTGTGATGATGCTACGAAACAGACTTAGACGGGGTGTCAGGGACGTTGCGAATGGCAAACCCGTGGCGCATTACGATGCGAACAAACCGATCAAAAATTTGTATACGCAAGACACCGTGATGCCTATTCCAAAGCGGGATGATATAGATGATGACGAACTCATGGCTGCAGTTGCGGAGGAGGTTATGCGGATTGTTCGTGAGGGTGACAATTTTGCCGGCGCAGAAAGAGAGGCCTTTATAATCGAAAATCTGAAAATGATTAAATCAGATAAACGTTTTGTTGTTGGTGAATAGTGGAAAATCGTTGGATTGCATATTTAATTCCACCTTTCATAGTCACGCTTCTGTTGGTGGCTGGATCACAATTTGTATTCATCCAAAATAGCTTTTATCAAGATCTTGGATTGGGTCGGACCGGCACAGATTTAACTCTCGTTAATTACCTAAAGTTTTTTACTGATTCTTTTTATCTGAAAACTTTCTGGATCACGATAAAAGTTAGCGCAATTGCGGCTCTTTTGACGCTCTTTCTAGGATTTCCAATCGCTTATGTGGTTGCAAGAATGAAATCAAAGCTTGCGATGTTTCTACTAGCAGGAATTGTAGTATCAACCTTTGTAACGATAGTTATTAAGGTTTTTGGCCTCATAATTATTTTTTCTGCTGACGGAGTTATCAACAAAACACTTCTGAATTTAGGGTTGATCGAGAGGGCATACAGCATCATCGGCACCCAAGAGGGAGTTGTTATCGGATTGATGCACTTCACCATTGGCTTCAGTGTTTTGCTGCTTTACAGCGTCGTGGTCACAGTACCACCGTCGTTGGAATATGCAGCTCAAATCCATGGGGCATCGCGCCTCAGGGTATACCAGCGTGTTATAATTCCATTGTGCGCACCTGGCTTTGTAGTCGGAGGACTTATGATATTTAACATGTG
Source organism: uncultured SAR116 cluster alpha proteobacterium (assembly GCA_902578815.1). Taxonomy (GTDB): domain Bacteria; phylum Pseudomonadota; class Alphaproteobacteria; order Puniceispirillales; family Puniceispirillaceae; genus MED-G116. The sequence continues at coordinate 12,901 of CACHEI010000026.1, forward strand.
TATGGGTGCTTTTACCTCTGCAGCCCTCTTGGGGGGTGGAAGAGTGTTAACTCTGCCAGTTTTAGTCCAACGCACGGTAATGATGGAGGTGAAATATTCTACTGCAGCGTCAATAGCGTTCGTGCTTCTTGTTTCTGTAATTTTAATTAATTTGTTCTCGTTAATCGCTATCCGTCGCCTTCGTTCCGCGCGGCTTGTTGTGGCTTAGGGTCGGTTATGCAAACTTGGACCGAAAAAGTAATTCTGTTTGTATGGTGCGGCTTTTCGTACGTCTTTTTACTTTCCCCAATGGTGGTGGTCATGGGGGCTTCATTGCACGGAGGAGAATTTTCTGCAGCGATAAAGTTTCCACCAGACGAGCCTTCCTTTCAATGGTATTCAAAAATACCAACAGAACAATTTGAAGCTCTGGCTCTAAGCCTCCTGGTAGCGGCAGTTGCTACCTTCATCGCCGCTCTCATTGCTATACCAGCAGCTCTCGGTTTGGTGCGCAGTAACTTCAAATTGAAATTTGCAATTACCTCTGTTTTTCGGGCGCCGTTGCAGATACCAGCTATCGTTTCCGGCATTGCATTTTTACAGCTCTACTATTTGATCTTTGATACTAGCGGCTTAATGCTTGCAGGTACCATACCCGGCATGCTTCTTGGCCATGTTTTCATTGCAACACCATTTCTTTTTGGAACAATAGTCGCGGTTCTTCAACGGTTTGATCACAGGCTAGAAGAAGCTTCCTACAGTCTTGGCGCTGGAAGGTGGCGGACGTTATACAGGGTTACACTTCCAACAATAATGCCAGGCATATATTCTGGCGGCCTATACGCATTTATGGTCTCATTTGCGGACGTACCCATGTCGATTTTTTTGACAGCTCCAGGGTTTGTTACCTACCCAGTTGAGCTGTTTTACGCGATGGAAAACGATTTCGATCCCAGTATCCTGGCCTCTTCGTCAATAGTTATCGTATTTTGTCTGGCGATGCTTCTGGTCGTACAAAAGGTGGTGGGCTTGGAGACCTTGCTCCGATCAGGTGGAGGAAGTGCAAGGTGACAATTAATCAACAAAACAAGCAAGGGAGAATATTATGAAGAAATACAAAAAATCATTAGCCTCGCTAGGGTTAGCGTTTGGCTTTGCGTTCGGGTTTTCCAGTATGGCCGTAGCGGGTCAGTTTGATGGCGTGACTTTGAAGGTGGCCACTTGGGGAGGCTCCTGGAAAGCGAACATGGAAAAAATAATTGTTCCAAAATTTGAGGCTTTAGGTGGCAAAATTGAATTTGTTACTGGAAGTCCAGCGGCGAATTTTGCGAAACTAGTCGCTGGTCGCGGGCGCGCTCCGTTTGACGTAATGGAAGTGTTGGATGCGCAAGTTGGTGATTTTGCACAAGTTGATTACTTGCAACCAATAAATCTCGATCTAATCCCAAACAAAGTAAATCTCCAGCCATTTCAATACAACGAAACCTATGTTGGTAGTTGGAATACTCAAGAAACGATCTGCTACAACACAGAAAAATTTGCAGAGCTTGGGTTAGCTGCACCAAAGACTTACGCTGACCTTGCAGCCCCTGCATTACAAGACAAGGTAAGCCTGCCAGATATTAATTCTGGAGCTGGTTTGGCAAATTTTGGTGGCGTGATTTACGCCGCTGGTGGAGACGAAAAGAATATTCAACCAGGTCTTGATTTAATGAAAAAAATCAATGCCACAAAATTTTGGACCCGGGGTGGAGAGACAAAAACGCAGTTTGAGTCCGGCGATATCTATGCTGCAGTTGTCCACGCCGGTTGGTGTACTCGGGCTGCCCGTGCTGGTTCACCGGTAATGACTGTACATCCTGAGATTAAGCCAGGCGTCAAAGGCCTAGCTAAGGAAGGCTGGCTGGGCATAATGAAGTCTAGCGAAAACGTAGAAGCTGCACATTGGTTTATCAACGAATATCTTACAACCGACTTCCAATACGAGTATGCAATCAATAGTGGTGTGTTTCCGCTGAACCAAGATGCGATTGAGAAGATGAAAACTGATGAAATCAACGCCAAGTTGATGGAACTGGACCCAGGCGCAATCTCATCTATGCTACGTTTGGACTATAGCAAAGTAGATAAAACCGCTTGGATTGATGGTTGGAACAAAACACTAACCACCAATTAAGGTTTGGTAAAATAAAATTTAGCGTCGCTGATTTGGTTGGTTAATATGTCTGGTGTTAGGCTTGATAAAATTGTCAAAAGTTACGGGTCAACTGTGGCCGTAAATGATGTCTCGTTGGACATTAAGGAAGGCGAATTTCTTACCCTCCTTGGGCCATCTGGCTGTGGTAAAACGACGACATTACGTTTGATATCGGGCTTTATCCAACCGACCAGCGGCGCTATTCATTTTGGCAATAAAGATGTGACTGGGATTGCCCCACAGCATCGGCAAATCGGCATGGTATTCCAGGACTATGCTTTATTTCCTCATTTAACGGTGAGCGAAAATATTAGTTTTGGCCTGGTTGAGCGTCGCTATGAAAAGGCGGCAATCAAGAAGCGTGTCGATGAGTTATTAGCATTGATAAAACTTAAGGAAGCCGCCGACCGGTATCCAAGCGAGATTTCTGGTGGCCAGGCACAGCGGGTTGCAGTGGCGCGAGCCGTGGCCCACCCCCCTAGTGTCTTGCTGATGGATGAGCCATTAGGTGCACTGGACCTGAAACTTCGCGAAACAATGCAGGCAGAACTTAGGCGTATTCAACAGGAACTCGGCATCACCGCGGTTTACGTGACGCATGATCAATCTGAAGCCATGAACATGTCAGACAGAATTGTTGTCATGAATGACGGCATTATTGAACAAATCGGCTCACCTCGAGATATATATTCAAATCCTCACTCAGTGTTCGTGGCCAATTTTATTGGCCAAGTCAATGTTCTTGAGTGTAAGGTTTCAAGCAAAAAAGACAATATAACCGAACTCGATTACAACGGGCAAAAAATCAGGGCTAAACAGGAAATTTCACTTCGGCAAGGAACAAATATATTCTTGGCGATAAGACCTGAGAATATAAAAATCACAGCAAAAGCTACTCGAAATCCTCAAAATACTCTTAAGGGGGTTGTCTCAGAGGCATTGTTCTCTGGAAATGTAATGAAAATATCAGTCGAGCTTGAGAGCGGTGACTGCATAAAAGTGGAGTGTCAACCCAAGGCAAATAGCTTTGAACTAGGAAGCTCAGTGCACGTTAATTGGTTGCCGGAAGATTGTAGTATTCTTTTGAACTAAATCGGTTGAGGAATAAATTATGGACCGAATACCTGTCAATCCTGGCTCTGTTGAGTGGTCCGGAGAAAACCCCGGAATCTATCTCAAGTTAGACCCCGATGGTGATTATTCAGTTGTAGCGCTGTTTTTTAGGATTGTGTTGTCACCGCATGGACGAGGTGTTGGCGCGATCATCCTTGGCGATCCAGACACCGCGGCTGGCTATCCAGAAGTTCCAAATCTGTGCCTCACTGATAACCGCCCCATGATGACGTATCTGCTCGATAATTTTGCCTCCAAATTTCCAACACTGGTCGGCAGGGCCGGTGTTGAGGCGATGAGTTGGCATGACGTTACCAAGAACAATCAAGATAATCGCAACATGCCACACAGCTACAGCGAGGAACTGACTGCGGGTGACGTAACCGTACAAATGACATGGAAAGACCTTCAGCCACCGATGGCCATTGAGGTCGGCCCCAATGAATCCGCCACCAAAGCGCATGATATGTATGCCGTATTTTTAGAGGCCACTGACGCGCGGATCACGATAAATGGAACGGCTTTGCAAGGTCAGGTTGTTGACCGGCAGTTTTTTGGCCGGACGATGAGCACCGCTTTTCTTGCATTATCTGAGACCTGGGTTAATCCTAACAAGAATGGGTAAAGAAAGACCATGCCAATAAAACCAAATGTGAGAACAGGTGGCGTTGATTGGACGGGTGAGAACCCGGGAATGCTTCTGAAAACTGATCCAGCAGGAGACTGGTCAGTTTTGATGCTTTTTTTCCGGATCGTTTGGTCGCCTGTTGGCCCTGGCAATATTCTGTTGTTGTATGAAAACCCCGGCAAAGACGCTGGCTTGCCAGAATGCTGCAATGTGATCATGGCGGATAATGAAGCGCTGCGTGATTATATCAAAACCGGTTTCATCGAAAAGCTGGGCACCTTTGGTGATGCCCCTGCCTATGCGGCATCCTCACAACTGACTATTGATGGTGTCGTTAGCGATGGAGACCCGTGTGGGGATTTCTACAGCGAGACTGTGACGGGTGGCGGTTTGACAATCAAATTGGTCTGGGAAGAGTTGGGCAAGCCAACAGCACTCGAATTGCCACCCGAACTGACTGGTACGGGTGAGCACGTGATGTACAGCCTGCTCGTTGACTCAAAATCTTGTTATGTTGAGGTCAATGGACGACGACTTGAAGGGCATCCTGTGCCTCGTGAGCAGGCGGGGCTGCCACTCTCAACAGCATTTCTGTATTACTCGGAAACCTGGGTTTTCCCCGACAAGTAACTGTGGAGTCATAACCTGCTAATTGGCACCAATGGCGGCAAGTCCTGCTCGGGCCACATCCAAATCATCATCGCCTGAACCACCGCTGACACCAATGCCGCCGACATGGACACCATCCAGAACGATTGGCAAGCCACCTGGAAGATTGGTGTATTGGCCGGCTGTGGCAAAAGCCACACCAACTTCAAATTCCGCAGGCAAGGCGCCCGACGGGTGTTGGCGTTCTGCTGCCACCCGGGCCTTCGCATAGGCTGGACCGGACGCAAGGTCAGCCGCCCCATCAGTTCTGGCAAAGCAAACAAGACCGCCTGATGGATCCATAATGGCGATACATTGCGGCACATTCATCTCGTCAGCCCTGGCAACTGCCGCCGCCATCATTTTGCTTGCCGCCAGATAATTGATCCGTGTCATGCTGGTCGTATATGCCATGAAATATGCCTCCCTAAAGTGATGCCCTGTTGTTTGGCTGGTGCTCGATCATATAGATTGTTCTGTGTTATAACTGGTCCAAAACTTCTTTGGATATTTTGCAAATATAGCTGTATTTCGGATTGACCATCTGTGTGCATCTTGCTTCGGCCACTTGTCCCAGAAGCATATAAGCCTCCTCATAGCTGAGTTGGTAATCGGCATTCAACCAATACACCATCTCCTGAAATGCTGTCCGCATCGCATCTTCGAGAGGCCGCGCGCAGCCTATTGTACAAAAGTGGGTTGGCGTCTCGATCCGCGGCCATGTCATCTCTGATGGACGTGGGCAGACTTCAACTTCTACCGTCAAATGTGCGGCGATTTCAATCGCGCCCATGCCATTACACTCACCATCGCCCTGAATGGCGTGGCAATCGCCTAAATAGAGATAAGCCCCATCATGATGCACGGGTAGCATTACAACGTTGCCGTCCGTCACTTCCTGTACATCCAGATTGCCACCTACCTTGTCACAATCGACTGTCATCAGTCCGCCATTTACCGGTGCTGTCGCGATACAGCCGATCATAGGCTTTACCGGCAGCTTCACCTTATCCGACCAATGGACGATCCCATCTTTGACCAGAACATTATGGTTTTTGATGCCAAATTCCTTTTGCCGACACCAATCTGGAAAGATACCAACCCCCGGCCACAATGCGGTGGTGCCAATGCCTTCAACAGCGACTTTGTGAATTGTCACCTTGAGCATGTCACCAGCTTTGGCGCCTTTAACCTCAATCGGGCCTGTTACCGGATTAACAAAAGGAAGCGTGACATCATCTTCGGTGAGTTGTTTATCCAACCCCGTTAACACACCGCCATTTATGTTTATCTCTGTTTCAACCTCAAAGACTTCACCGGGTGTGATGCTGCCAACGTAATCATCCGTTGCCGCGAACGCAAATTTAAGCTCATCGCGATGAAAGAGCACTCTGCCGTCTTTGGTTTTGCCTTTTGTCATATCAACAATTTCCTGAATATCAATAATAAGACCCGGGTTTGATTTACTTTGTCTAGGATGCAAGCAATTCACGGTGCGCATTATCAATAAAGGCGCTATCTACCGGATTAAGTCCAGGAGCACCTGCGATATGGCCCCAATCAGATGGGATAGGCCGCAACTCAACATTCGACATCAATGATGCCTGAATCTCATTGTCGGCGACTGGAAAATAAAGATCTGTCTTGCATGGCATGAGTATTGTCTTTGCCGTGATTGCCTTGCAAGCGGCCTCGAAGTCACCCTCATAAATATCATTATCTGCGATGTCCGCCACCTGCCATGTGTGCATCATCCCCAAAAGATCATTTGCATCAAAGGCCAGAAAGTTTGGCTCCCAGAACTCCTGCATATGATCAGCAGCAGTTTCCTGGCCCAACTGCTGATGCAATTTATGTCTGTAAAAAGCCTGTGACGGCCCCCATCCAGCCCAAATTCGGGCAAAGGCGCGGATGCCCGCCTCGGGGATAGCTGTGTATGCGCCTTTGGCAAATATGGGATCAGCCAAAAGGCCGGCCTTTACACCCTCAAGAAAAACCCAGTTGTGAGGGGCTGTCACCGCACTGCCGCACCATGAGATCATCCTCTCAACGCGGCCCGGGAAGATTGCAGCCCAATGATTTGCCTGTTGTCCGCCCATGGAAAAGCCAGTCACCAGCGCGAGCGATTCAATCCCATATTCCTGCTCAAGCATTTTCTGCTGGGCATGTACATTGTCCCAATGGGTGATTTTTGGAAAATCTGCACCTGAAAATGGCGCGTCGCTGTTCGAGGGAGATGATGAAAGACCATTGCACATCATATCCACTGCTATAATGAAATATCGAGACGGGTCCAAAGCCTTGTCGGCGCCGATCATCGCCTCATAGTCAGTGTGTTTGCCACCATAGAATGTGGGCATCAGGATGGCATTGCTGCGCGCCGCATTCAGCGTTCCAAAGGTGGCGTGTGAGATCTTTATGTTGGGCAGGACAACGCCGCTTTGCAACTCGGTTTCTCCAAGATTTACAACGGAAGCAGCGACTGACATTTACCCATCTCACAAAACAACTTTTGACGATTAACGTTACCATAAACAGAATGATTAATCATGTTTTTAAGACGCTTTTTGCTGACGACTGAGAGATTTCTGTGATTACTGAGGCAATGACTGCGGCCCGATAAACGGGCAATTCGGGCCTAAATGACAGTGAAATGTTGGTGGTCATGCTCTAGGGCAATCGTGGAAGTCCAACGCCAATCATGCTGTCTCGGGTGATGATCGTCTGAAGGTGCTTGACAGGCGTATGCTCGGCACCGGGCGGGCAAAGCGGCATGACCATATATCGTAAATCAGCCGTGCTGTCATAAACCCGAATTGTTTTCTCGGCGCTTATATTGAGCCCGAACTCGATTAAAACCTCACGTGGGTCACGCACCACACGCGCACGATAGGCAGCACTGCGATACCATTCGGGCGGAGGACCAAGCATATATCGGGGGTAGCAGGAGCATAATGTGCAGACAACGACATTGTGGACATCCACCCTGTTTTCAACAATTACCAGATCAGGCATTGTCGAGATATCATGCCCTAGATCAGCAATCGTTGCTTTGGGATTGGCCAAAAGCGCCTTTTTAAATTTTTGATCTGTCCATGCCTTGGCAATAATGGATGCCCCGAAAGTAGCCGACTGAGATGCTGTTCTGTTCATCTGATCATTGAGTTCGGGTAGGGTTATGACCCCTTTTTCCAAAAGCAACTCGCGCAGAGCCGCTTCCCAGACTTCACCGTCTGAAAGAGTGTGGCCGTCAAGATCAGGATGGGTGGCATGGTCATTGGAGTGTGTATGGTCATGAATGTAGTTTTGATGGTCTGCCATCGTCAGCCCTCGGCCTTACAGAGCCATTTTCCCGCAAGATCGGCGTAGATTTCGTCAATTTGATTGCCGCCCCACAGATGCGCATGTGTGAAACGGACGCGGTAGAGAATATGCTGGCCAGAGCTCTTATTGAAATACGCGGTCAGCTCCGGGTTATCGACAGGGCCAAGGCATGTCGCGACCTGCCCAACCTTGCCTTTCAAATAATAAGGAACCCGATGATGATTGGTTGGCCATAGCCGTTTTACGAGCACCATCTGACCTATCGTGAATTCCTGCGTTTCAGACATGTCTCAATCGCTTATCCTTTTTTGAGCGGCTTTGTTTTGCAATATCACCTGCTGTTTTTTGGCCTGCCATTCGTGATCTGAAAAAACACCGGTTTCAATGCAAAGTGCCGCCATCGCCTTCAACCACCGGTCATAATAGGACAGCTTCAGATAATCCTCATGGGTGAATTGTTCTGACGCCCGCCGCATTGCATGGATATTCAAAAAGCCTTTTCCTGCATTGCTTAGCAACAGCAGCATAGCATCAGCACGTTCTTCATAAGGTGTCTTGGGCATTTCCTCACGTGATATGCGCGCGTCAATGCCATGGGCCAGCAAATGATTAAGGAAACCACCAAGGTCATGCGCACCTCTTGTCTCAACATGAGTGTGGCTCTTGGCCTGTTTATCATCCGTCATGGGCTTTGATCCAAACCGCATTGTCATGAAACGCCACGCCACCAACCGGAGCGACAGGGTCGGCACCAGTAAGGCTGTTCACGCCAATGCCGCCGATATAGCTTTTGTTCGGCCACAGACTCTCGACCACAAGAACACCCCGTTTTACACCCTCAAAATACTTGGCGTGGATAAGAATTTGCCCGCGATCATTGCCAATCTGGCAAACGCTGCCATCCGCGATATTACACTCACCCGCATCAAGGGGATGGATCATCACGCAGGGATACCCCTCAAGTCTGCGCGATGTTTTGGTTTCGGTAAAACTCGAGTTCAGAAAATGTCTGGCTGGCGCGGTCACTAAACAGAATTGCGTCTTCTCTCTTGTGGATTCCAATACGTCCCAATGATCGGGTAATCCTGGCATTGTGTTCAAGACATCATCACTTACGTAGCCGCTGGGCAACAGCGACTTCCAATCAACCGAAAAGCGGAATTTGCCGTCTTCAAATGAAAAGCCATTTAAATAATGCGATTTATCAAAATCAGGCTGGCAGTCAAACCACGGGTCCTCTGCAAATTTGTCTAATGTTGGCCTTTTTGACTCTTTAAGGGTTTGGCGGAGTATTTCATTTTCCGTCATCTCAAATCCAGGATGAAGCCCTCCTAATCGCTTCCCAAGCTCTGATATAACCTCATGGTTTGATAGACATGCGCCCGGCGCATCGACAATCTTCTGGCCTAGCATGATATGTTGATGGCCACCTCCTTGATAAATATCATCATGCTCAAGAAACATGGTGGCCGGTAACACAATGTCGGCCAAGGCAGCGGTTTCAGTCATGAATTGCTCATGCACGACGAGGAACAAATCATCTCGACGCAAGCCTTCAAGAACTTTGTTCGTATCAGGTGCAACAACTGCTGGATTGGTATTCTGGATCAGCATCGCCCTCACCGGTCCACCACCACGCAAAGCCGCGGTGTCCCCGCACAGAATTTCACCAATGCGTGATTGATCCAACATTCGGGCTGGCGCATCAATATCTAAACCCTCGATCAGCGTTTTATTCCATCGGTAGATATTTGTGTTGTTGTGAAAGGCGCCACCACCCTCATATTTCCACGCGCCAAGAACTGTGGCGATGGAGAGAGCGGCGTGCATGTTTACGGTTCCGTTGCGCTGGCGGGTGAAACCATAGCCAAGGCGAAAATAGCTTCGCGGCGTCACGCCGATGAGATGTGCAAATGCTTCAATTTCATCAATCGACAAGCCGGTAATCTCGCTGGCCCATGCAGGTGTCTTGGTAGTCAGATGATGTCGCAACGCGTCGGGGCAATCGGTATAGCTGTAGAGATAATCGAGGTCTGCATAGCCATCACGAAAAAGGATATGCATCACCGCACAAGCAAGGGCGGCATCTGTACCCGGCTTGATAATCAACGCCATATCTGCCTGCTTGGACGTGCCGTTATGATAAACATCAATATGCACAATTTTGGCATTTCGCGTTTTTCGGGCCTTCAAAGCATGCCGCATGACGTTAACCTGGGTATTCACCGGGTTGGTACCCCATAAAACAACACAGTCCGAGACCGCCATTTCACGTGGGTCAACGCCAGCAATCAAACCGGTACCGGCCATAAATCCAGTCCAAGCAGGATTCACGCAAATAGTGCCATACATACCAGAATAGCCCATGGCCCGCGCAAGACGATTGATACCGTCGCGCATCAGCAACCCCATCGTTCCAGCAAAGTAATATAGCCATATCGCTTCACTTCCATATTGCTCAGCGACATCGCCAAAGCGTTGGACAATCTCATCCAATGCCTCATCCCAGCTTATCTCGGCAAATTTGTATGCCCCCTTTTTCCCAACTCGACGTAAAGGCAACGTAATCCTATCCGGATGATAAATTCGCTCACTGTAGCGTGAAACCTTTGCGCAGATGACCCCATCGGTGTAGCTATGCTGTCGGCCGCCATGCACCTTGACAATTTTTCCATTTGCGTTCAGTTGAACTTCAAGTCCGCAAGCAGACGGACAGTCATGAGGACAAACTGTTTTTGCGGTGCGAGTTGGCGTGTTTGATTCAGCATTTATTGGCTGCCGCAATGTTTAGCACTCCAATTAATTGAAATAAGGAAAACTCAGCAATCTGCAAATACTTCCCATATTTACATCGGACCTCTTCAAATTATGATCCTGTCGCCAATCCATCTTTAGCGATGAGTAGTTTTGAAAGTGCATCTCGCAAACAAGAGATATACTTAACAAACTCCTCGGACTTATCTGATTGGATAGAAAATTTTTGGTGCAAAGATGCGTGCATTTGCCGATTGTGAAAAATTGTTGCGTCCACAAAGGTGAAAGCTTCGATTAACTCACTAACCGATTGAATGGAAATGTCACACCGATCCAAACAATATCGGACGTTTGGGTCTAGCACGTTCGACAGAGCATCTTTCTCCAAATGTCCCGACGCATTACTTAATTTAGAAAGCAGGCTCTCAATCTCATTCAAAATGCTAAAATCTTCTACCCATGCGATCTTAAAGTCACTGGCCTCGCCAATCACAGTTAACGCATCTTGTGTTCCATAATCCATGCGCCCCCCAAACTATTAAAACAAAGTTTTAAAAAGACGATATCTACCTAAAGTAGAATAACTCATTTTCTCGCGAAACGCATTCACAGAATGCGGTTTGGATAACAAACCTCACCATATAGAGTTATATGTCAGGTGCGGGTAATCCCTCTGAGGCGCTCAGACCTTCGTCGCAGCAACTCAATCACTGTCAAAAGGATGATCGACAGAAGGACCAGCAATGTCGCCACCGCAAGGATTGTGGGACTGATTTGCTCACGAATCCCCGACCACATTTGACGAGGAATAGTCCGCTGTTCGGGACTGGCTAAGAAAATGATAGCCACAACCTCGTCAAAGGAAGTTATAAAGGCGAATAAGGCACCTGAAATTACACCGGGTAAAATTAAAGGCATTTGGATTTTAAAAAAAGTAGTGCCTGCCCCAGCCCCTAAGGAGTTTGAAGCTCTTATTAAAGATTTGTCAAAACCGACCAAAGTTGCTGTTACTGTGATTATTACGAATGGTGTGCCCAAAACTACATGAGCAAGAATCACTCCAATATAAGTTTGGTTGAGTTGTATTTGAGCAAAGGCATAAAACATGCCAGCCGCAGTAATGACTAAAGGAACAATCATTGGCGAAATCAATACCGCCATAATGAACCTCTTGTAGGGCATTTCAGACCGGCTTAACCCTATAGCCGCCAAGGTTCCCAAACTTGTTGCAATCAATGTTGATGCAATACCAATTATGAAGCTATTTTTGATCGCTCTGATCCACTGTCCATTTTTCCAGCTATCTGCAAACCAAGCCCAATCCATTGGTGCGTCCGGCGCTGCCATTCCGTTGGTTAATATATCCTTGTACCAACGCATTGAATACGCTTCCGAATCAAAACGAAGCATACCCTCTGTAAAAGTAAAATATGGTTCAACATTGAAAGAAAGGGGCAACACTACAAGTATCGGCATTATCAAAAAAAGAAAAATTAGGCCGCAAATAGCCCTAAACAAATAGTACCAAATTTTTTCACCTAGCGTCGTGTAAGGAGGTAAAGCCATTGTTTAACCTAACTTTACGTTGTCGATACCTACTACTCGGTCATAAGCCCAGTAAAGCAAGAGTACGCCTGCTAAGAGTATGCCCCCTAGGGCTGCAGCAAGGGACCAGTTTAACGACGACTTCATATGAAACGCGATCATGTTCGAGATCAAAACTCCTGACTGCCCACCCACCAAAGCTGGCGTGATGTAGTAGCCAATTGCCAAAATGAAAACTAACAGTCCCCCGGCTCCAATACCTGGAACAGTTTGGGGCAAATAAATTTTAAGGAACGCTAAAGTCGGCGTCGCCCCTAGAGAGCGAGCCGCACGAACATAGGAGGGTGGTATAGTTTTCATCACAGAATATAACGGAAGCACCATAAAAGGCAGCAAAATGTGTGTCATTGCGACCACAGTACCGGTCATATTATAAATTAAAGAAAATCTACTATCATCACTGGTGACACCAATCCAAACTAAAATGTCATTGACGACTCCTTGGCTTTGCAAAATCGCAATCCACGCTGTGGTCCTTACAAGTAGGGAGGTCCAAAAAGGCAACAAAACAAGTATCATAAGCAAATTTGAGGTCTTTAAAGGCAAGGTAGCCAAGAGGTAGGCCACTGGATATCCAAGCAACAAACAAAATCCCATAACCACTGCTGAAATGACTAAAGTCCTCCAAAACAATTTTACGTGTATCCGCTCCTTTTCAGCTTTCCTCTCAAAACCCTCATTAAGCGAAAGTTCATAATCCAAAGCGGCGCCATAAAATGCCGGGGTCCAAGTCTCGGAGGTCAGTTTAATTGCCTGCCAAAATTCTACTCGTTTCCATTTCTTGTCTGCTTTTAAAATGGCATCTTTAAATGGCGCTTCCATCTTAACAGCTTTTCGCGCAGTCTTTGTGAATGTTGATCTTGCTCCCGAGTACTGCCTATTTACTCGGGTTGCTACTTTACCAACTGTGCGTTCTTTTTTTCCCTTGGCCAATTCCTTGGCTAATGTTGCGAACACGAGTTCGCTTGGCAGTGAACTTCCATCCCAATCTTCAAGGACCGCTGCCGTTCGCGGCATGTAGGTGTAAAACGTGTCGTTATGAACACCTTGCACCATAAGCGCAAAAATTGGTACGACAAATGTACAGAGAATAAAAGCAAAGAGTGGCAGAACCAAACCCGCCGCCCTTAGTTTGCTGCGAAATAGAGCTCTAGCCAATTTTTTCTTTAGTGGCATTCCATCAGCAGCGGTAATAGGCTCAACAAAATTGGGCATTAAAATTCCACTAAAATTTGTTTATTTTAATATTTAATACTGAAAAAGTGAACACGGCCGCCATAGACAGCGGCCGTGAGATTAGATGTTAGCCAGCCAACCACGCGTTGAACTTTTCATTGATCTCATCAAAATTATCGGCCCAAAACATAAAGTCATTGGCCAATGCATTTGTCAGAGCCGCAGGCGAAGTCGGCATATGCTCAAGCATCTGAATGTCAGGATTATCATGATACGTTCCGATCAGCGGAGCAGACGATTTTCTAGCTGGCCCATAGGAAATCCACGAAGCCTGAGCAGCAAGTTGTTCAGTTGCAGTAGCAAATTTCACAAAATCTAGCGCGTCTTCTAGGTTTTTAGTGCCCTTCACTATCGCAAAAAGGTCCAAGTCATAAATTTGCCCGTCCCAAACCATCTCAAATGATTTATCTTCAGCCGCAACAGCATTGAAGACACGCCCGTTCCAAGCTGTTGTAAAAATAACCTCTCCATCGGCAAGCAACTGAGGCGGTTGCGCACCAGCTTCCCACCAAATTACATCATCTTTAATGGTGTCAAGTTTAGCGAAAGCTCTGGCCAAACCCTCCTCAGTACCAAGCGTCTCATATACTTCAGAAGTTGGGACACCATCAGCAATAAGAGCAAACTCAAGCGTTACGCGCGGATTCTTCCTCATACCACGCTTCCCCGGAAAGGCCGCGGTATTGAAGAAGTCAGCCATCGTTTTTGGTGCATTCCAGTTTCGCACTTTACTTGAGTCATATACGTAAACTGACGACCAAACAATATTTGGCACCGCACACTCTGAGGAGAGTGATCCGTCAATAAAATCCTCAGATGCGGGGGTTCCATCCGGTGCTGGCGGCAAACTGGAGTGGTCAATAACTTCAAAAAGACCCTCGTCACAACCCCGGATAGCATCAGAAAGCTCAAGATCCACAACATCCCAGGAGACGTTACCTGACTCAACTTGTGCTTTGATTTCAGCCAAGCCACCAGTGTAGTCTTCAGAAATGATCGACTTTCCAGTTTTTGCCATCCAAGGCTTATGATAACCCTCAACTTGCGATTTAGTGTAAGCGCCACCCCAAGACACAACCGTTAGATCACCCGCAAATGCGGTACCACTCAGCAGCCCTGCAAAAGTGACGGCCGCCACTATAGTTCTGTAATTCAATGACATAATGTCCAAGCTCCCATAAAATTGCGCAATACTTGCGCCTTTTTCTAAGGTGCTGTCTTTGGTTATACAGCACCACCGGTCTCACCAGTTGTTTCTGGCGAGCATTCAAGTTCTAGTCTATTAAAGGTTAGCACAAATAATCAAGCGCGCGGCAATCGCTGGTTTTCCACCCAACGAAT
>CACHEI010000027.1 GCA_902578815.1 uncultured SAR116 cluster alpha proteobacterium
TGCTGTTGGCGTCAGGTTGGCCCATTCACCGCTGGAAAAGGCATCATGCGCTGTTTCCACGGCGCGGTTGATATCCTCGGCGGTGGCCTCGGGAATGCTGCACCAGGGCCGTTCGGTTGCCGGGTTGGTACTGTTGAAACGGGCACCATCGCTGGCATCCACCCAGTCACCATTGATCAGCATGCGATATTGAACTGACTCTGCCATTTACCTTTCCTCCTAGGAAACTGCGCGTTGTCGAACGCGGTGAACTAAAACCAAGGCGATTCTCGCACAATTTGGCTGGCAAGAAAACATCCCGCCACGCTGTATCTGTCAAGCTTTGTCTACCATTTTGCTTCTGCCATGTGGGGGCTTGCAAGGCAAAGGCATCATCCCCTAGGCTGGCGCTCTGGTTGGTCTGCGCCCTCTGGGCGCCAGCAGCATCTGGGCGGTATGACAGGAAGTGAGGCAATGATGGCAAAACAAGTGATTGGCGGGCCGGTCGTAATCAATGGGCGCACCCTGTCGCTGTCGCGTGCGGTGCGTGCTGGCGAAATGGTCTATCTGACCGGGCAGGTGCCGATGCGCGATGGCGCGGTGATGACCGGGGGCAGCATAGAGGACCAGACCCGCGCCGTTCTCGATGATATTGCCGCAACATTGGCGCTTGCCGGCTGTAGTCTAGAAGATGTGGTCAAATCCATGGTCTGGCTGACCTCGCGCGATGATTTTCCCGGCTTCAACGCCGTCTATGCCGAATATTTTCCACATGATCCACCAGCGCGCTCGGCGGTGGTCAGCGATCTGCTGGTTGAAGTGAAGATCGAGATAGAGGTGATCGCCTATCATCAACCGTGAAAAGGCCTGAGTGGTGACGGTTATCCAGACGGCCGATGGCACCGCCTGCCAACTGTTCGGTCCGGATGCGACACTGGCCCCGCCGCTGGTCCTGATCCATGGCCTTGGCCTCAATCGGGCAATGTGGCGCGAACAGACGCCGACCCTGAGCCATGACCGACAGGTGATCACCTATGATCTATATGGCCATGGCGACTCACCATCACCCTCTGAGCCGCCCTCGCTGGCACTTTTTGCCCGACAGTTTGCCGGCGTCATGGCGCATTTTGACTTGCCGTATGCGATTGTCGCCGGGTTTTCCCTTGGCGGCATGATTGTCCGGCGGGTCGCCATGGATATGCCACATCTGGTCAGCGGTCTGGCCATCCTTCATTCACCCCACGCCAGAACCGGGGCTGAACAGGATGCTATCCAGGCGCGTGTTCAGCAGGCTGAGGCTGCCGGGCCAGAGGCCACGGTCGAGGCAGCGCTTGGACGCTGGTTCACTGCTGGTTTTCACGCGGCCAATCCGGCGGTCATGTGTGATGTGCGCGACTGGGTTCTGGCCAATGATCCGGCAATCTATCCCGCGATCTATCAGGTGCTGGTTGATGGTGTCGCCGAGCTGGTTGCGCCATCCCCGCCGATTGCTGTGCCGAGCCTTGTCCTGACCGGGGATGAGGATTATGGTAACAATCCAGCGATGAGTGCCGCCATCGCTGCCGAGATTGATGGGGCCTCGCTGGTCATTCTGCCGGGGCTGCGCCATATGGCGATGCTGGAGGCACCGGACATTTTTAATCACCATCTGATGCAATTCTGCGCTACCATTACCGTCTGAGTTGAGCTAATTTCGCTGGAGCTGCTAATGCAACTGACTATTCGCAAGATTGTCACCTACAAAGAAACTATTCTGGTCGAAGGTGAGCGCGACGCCCCCAAACCGCTGAACATATTTGCGGCGGCGGCGGTCGTCAAAAACCCATGGGCCGGACGTGGCTTCGTCGAGGATCTTTCACCCGAAATCCAGGCCTTTGGCCCTATTCTTGGCCAGCGCCTGACTGATGAGATGCTGAAAATGACAGGGGGTGGTGATGCCATTGAGGCGTTTGGCAAGGCCGCCATGTCTGGTACCGATTGTGAGCTTGAGCATGCCTCCGCCCTGATCCACACGCTGCATTACGGCAATTTCTTCCGGCAGGCGGTGTCCGGCAAAAGCTATCTTGGCTTTACAAACACTCGTGGACCGGCGAATACCCAGATTAACGTTCCGCTCATGGATAAGAACGACACCGGCCGCCGATCACATTACCTTACTGTGCAGATGTCTATCCATGATGCCCCTGCCTCTGATGAACTGATTGCTGCTTTTGGCGGGGCCACCGGTGGGCGTCCGCACCACCGTATTGGAGATCGCTATACCGACCTTGCCGCCATCGGTGCCGATGTCGAAAATCCAGCTGGCATCTGAAAAACAAACGAAGCCCATTTGCAGAACCATAAAATTAATTTTCACGGATAATAAAGCTGCAGGAGGTCGCAGAGGCAAGCTGCCGTTTTTTACTATTGGTCTATTTTATTAATGACAGTCCATTTTCTTTGCAATAACGCAGTTTTTGGAGTGATTAAAGGCTTGCTATATTTCTTCCTTCATCCTTTACTAAGTTAATAATCACACCTTGTGGGAGGAAAAAGTGGAAGAACCAAGAAACCCAATTAATAATATTTCTGCGGAGATATCTGACAAAGAAAATCAGATTAAAGCAGAAAGACTGCAAGCTGGCTTTCTGGCTGGCAGTATCAGTCGGCGTGGCTTTATGACCGGTGCCGTGGCACTTGGTGCTACGTTAGCTGGTGCTTCGACAATTGTTGAGCAGGCGATGGCAGCTACTCCAAAAGCTGGTGGCCGCCTCAAAATTGGTATCACAGGTGGCTCTACCAGCGATACGCTCGACCCAGGCCAGATTTTGGATGCATTCAACATCAATGTGCTTATGGGCCAAACTCGAGGAAATATGACGCGAATAAGGCCTGATGGACAAATTGAGGGAGATCTTTGCGAGAGCTTTGAAGCCTCGAATGGAGCAAAGACCTGGAAGTTTAACGTCCGCCAAGGCGTTGAATTTCATAATGGAAAATCTATGACTTCAGAGGACGTAGTGGACTCAATTCGCCACCACATGGGTGAAGATTCCACTTCTGCCGCTAAAGGTATTGTCGCGGGCATCAAATCCATTAAGGCTGACGGAAAATACGGCGTAGTTATGGAGTTGAATGAAGGCAACGCTGATATCACCATGGCTTTGTCGGACTATCACTTAAACATTTGCCCTTCAAATGGGGATGGCACAATTGACTGGCAATCAGGCGTTGGGGCTGGTGCTTACGTTTTGCAAGAATATGACCCCGGTGTTCGCGCCTTCACGACAAAAAATCCAAACTTTTACAATGCAGACACCGAAGCATGGTTTGATGAAGTTGAGACAATAGGAGTCATCGATCCCACAGCAAGAATGTCCGCACTCTCAACTGGTGCCATTGATTGTATTAACAACGTGCCGCCCAAAACGGCAGGTCGTCTTGGAAAGATGATGAATGTAAAGACCCTTATTTCAACGGGTAATAAACAAATCACCCTTCCAATGCATTGCGACAAAGAGCCTTTCACGGATCCAAATGTGAGAAATGCCATAAAACATATTGTTAATAGGCAAGATTGGTTGGACAAAGTCCTTTATGGTTATGGTGAACTCGGCAACGATAATCCGATAGGTCCAGCCAATATATATCGGGCAACAACCGACGAGCTTCCACAGCGGCAATATGATCCAGAATTGGCTAAATCACTGTTGAAAAAGGCTGGCCATGACGGTCTGTCCATTAAATTCCATGCAGCTGATACGGGTTTTGCTGGTGCTGTCGACGCCGGGTCGCTTATGGCCGAGTCTGCAAAGGCTGCTGGCATCAACATTGAGGTTGTTCGGGAGCCAAATGATGGTTATTGGTCGAACGTCTGGACCAAAAAGGCGTTCTCAGCTTGTTATTGGAGCGGCAGGCCAACTGAAGATTGGATATTCTCTCTAATCTATGCATCTGACGCTAAATGGAATGACACCAATTGGAAAAACTCAAGCTTCGACAAGTTGTTGCTTGAGGCGAGAGCCGAAACAGATCAAGCGAAGCGTCGCGCGATGTATGTCGAGATGCAACAGATTCTTCATACTGATGGAGGTCTTTGCTTGCCATTGTTCCAATCTGAAATTATGGGTTATCGTACTTCAGTCGGGGTCCCAGATCAGGTTGGTAATGACTGGGAGCTGGACGGGCACCGCTGTGCTTTGCGCTGGTGGAAAGCATAGTAACAAATTGCATTTCCAAAATTTATCCAGGGAGAGCTGGCCTTCTGGCTCTCCTTCCAACCCAACTAGACAATACGTGTTCGACTTTTGACCATTGGCGGGGTCGCAACTCATCAGACGTTGGCGTAAAGTTCTTAAAACAAAACCATGAACAATTTATTATTTATGATTGTAAAGAGGGTAGCGCTCGGTGTTTTAACATTGATTCTTCTCTCACTATTAATTTTTCTGTCTGTGGAAGCATTGCCAGGAGACCTGGCCCAAGAAATTCTGGGTCAACAGGCTACCCCGGAAGCTGTTGCGGCAATCAGAAAAGATCTTGGCCTGGACTTGCCTCCCCACATACGCTACGTGAATTGGCTTGGTGGTATGCTGCAGGGAGATTTCGGCACATCATTAGCGCTCAAACGTCCAATTATTGATTTGATTGCACCGCGACTTCAGAACACTTTATTTCTTACGCTATACACGGCATGCATCGCTGTGCCTCTTGCAATTTTACTCGGGATGATGGCCTCGTTATTCCGCAATAGCTATTTCGACAGGATTAGCAATGCCAGTGCGCTTTCAGCGATTTCGATGCCGGAGTTTTTTGTTGGCTATATTTTGATTTATTTTCTGGCTTTATCCGGCTATTTCCCATCGATGGCGAATATTACGCCATCAACACCATTGTTTGAGAAGCTATATGCGTGTTTTCTTCCTGCTTTAACGCTCACCTTAGTTGTGACGGCTCACATGATGCGCATGACACGGGCGGCAATCATAAATATTCTGGCGCTACCTTACATCGAGATGGCTCACCTAAAAGGTGTACGACCCTCCCGTATTATTTTCAGGCATGCTCTTCCAAACGCGCTTGCGCCCATTGTGAATGTCGTAGCACTGAACCTGGCTTATTTAATAACTGGTGTTGTGATCGTCGAGATTGTTTTTGTATTCCCTGGATTAGGGCAATTGATGGTTGATGGTGTAAGGTTCCGTGATGTGCCTGTAGTTCAAGCCTCCTCATTGGTTTTTGCCAGTGCCTATGTAGGCCTCAATTTGTTAGCAGATATCATCTCAACTGCAACAAACCCACGTTTGATGCGGCGGAAATAGGGAGCTTATTATATGAGCCTTTTTTCTGTCATGATTTGGTTGCCAGTCGTGGTGGTCTCTTGTTTGGCTGCCGGATGGCTATTTCAGCAGGCATTGATCCTATTAGTCAATGAAACCACCGCAAAATTTCTCAGGACAGCTCCACTAACGGCTTGTTTTGGAATGCTAACAATTATTTTCTACATAATTTTTGCTGTATTCGCTCCGTTCATTGCGCCCTACGAACAATATGAAATTCTTGCGGGTGCCTTTGAGCCTTGGGCATACCCATACGTCTTGGGCACAGATAATCTTGGTAGAGACGTTTTGTCGAGGTTGGTTTATGGTGCACGCAATACTGTTGGTATAGCGTTTTTGATAACAGCTCTAGCATTTATTGTGGGCACTGTCCTCGGAATATATTCTGCTCTGAGGGGTGGTTTAATTGATCAGTTATTTGGGCGTTTTATTGATGTACTAATGGCAATACCCACATTAATTTTTTCCCTCCTAATGCTGACAATTTTCGGCACTTCCGTGCTGTCCTTGGTGCTTGTGATCGCAACGATTGACTCTACGAGAGTGTTTCGAATTGCTCGCGCTGTGGCCTTAAATATTGTTGTTTTGGATTACATTGAAGCAGCTAAATTAAGGGGTGAGAGCACAGCTTACTTGATAACAAGGGAAATCTTGCCCAACTCAATGGCACCACTTGCGGCCGAATTTGGGCTGCGGTTTTGTTTTGTTTTTTTGACGATTTCTTCACTTTCTTTCTTAGGCTTAGGGCTTCAGCCACCCCTTGCCGACTGGGGTTCGATGGTGCGCGACAATGCCGAATTGATTAGCTTTGGCGACATCACTCCGTTGATCCCGGCCGGGGCCATTGCGGTGCTGACTATTGCTGTCAATTTTGTTGTTGACTGGTTGCTGCATCGCGCCAGCGGTCTCAAGGATTAGGAGGCTTCGATGTCAAAAAAAACCACTACTACCGCGCCACTGCTGACCATGCTCAATGTCCATATTAAGGGGCTGAGTGATGAGACCTGGGTCGATATCATCAATGGTGTCGATCTTGATCTCAGGCGCGGCGAAGTTCTTGGCTTGATTGGTGAATCCGGGGCTGGCAAATCGACCCTTGGTCTTGCCGCAATGGGGTTTTGCCGTGATGGCTGTAAGATTACCGATGGTAGCATCGAATTTGATGGGCTTGATCTGCTTAGCCAGAGCAGGCAGCAATTGCGCCAGCTGCGGGGCCGCCGCATCGCCTATGTTGCGCAGTCGGCAGCTGCCAGTTTCAATCCTGCGCACCGTCTTATCGACCAGTTCTGCGAGGCTCCGCTGAAGCATGATGTAATGGCCCGGACTGAGGCTGAGATCTACGCCACCAGTCTCTACGAGCGGATGAATCTGCCGGATCCGGATGAATTTGGCTATCGCTATCCGCATGAGGTTTCAGGAGGCCAACTGCAGCGCGCGATGACGGCCATGGCGCTGTCCTGCCGTCCAGATCTAATCATTTTTGATGAGCCAACGACAGCACTTGACGTTACAACGCAGATCGAGGTGCTGGCAGCGATCCGCGATATTGTCAAACAGTTCAACACGGCGGCGATCTATATCAGCCATGATCTAGCCGTCGTCGCGCAGATGGCCGATACGATCAAGGTGCTGCTCAAGGGCGATGAGGTCGAACAGGCGACAACACCAAAGATGCTGAAAAGCCCAAAGGAGGATTACACCAAATCGTTATGGGCCGTGCGCGAATATGCGCGCGCCGAACAGCCGCCCGTAACTGGCCAGCAGCCGGTGATCGAGATCAACAATGTCACCGCCGGCTATTCGCCGCGTCAGGACATTTTGAAGAACGTCTCCTTTGCAATTCACAAACGCCGCACGGTCGCCGTCGTTGGCGAGTCCGGCAGTGGCAAATCGACCACGGCGCGGGTCATCACCGGCCTTCTGCAGCCGCGCATGGGCAGTGTGAGCTTCGCCGGAACACCGCTTCCCGCCAGCTATCAAGACCGCAGTCGTGACCAGCTGCGCCATGTCCAGATGATCTATCAGATGGCCGACACGGCGCTTAATCCAAAGCTGCGCATCCGCAATCTAATCGCCCGGCCGGCGGCGATGTATCTGGGGTTGTCGGGCCGGGCGCTCGAGGACCGGGTGCGTGATCTCCTGCGGATGATCGAGATGGAGCCCGATCAATATATCGACCGTCTGCCGTCCGAGCTGTCCGGGGGGCAGAAACAGCGCATCGGCATCGCTCGGGCGATTGCCGCCGAACCTGGCTTTATCATCTGTGACGAGGTGACAAGCGCGCTTGACCAGCTTGTTGCCGAGGGCATTCTCAAGTTGCTCGACAGATTGCAGAGCGAGCTTGATCTTTCCTTTATGTTCATCACACATGACCTTGCGACAGTTCGCGCCATTGCTGATGAGGTCGTTGTGATGAAAGATGGCGACGTGGTTGAGCAGGGGCCGAAATCTGAAATGTTTGTCCCGCCGCATCACCCCTATACCGAGCTGCTGCTTGGCTCAGTGCCGGAGATGGACCCGACATGGCTCGACAGGCTGCTTGATAGCCGAGGCGCGGACAATATTGGCGATGCCGCCATTGCCCGTATGAAGTAGGCGGCTTTCGCCGCGAGGTAAGCCGGCCACGCGCTGGAGACGAAGGAGAACGACAATGGAAGAAGCCTTTGCCACCCGCAAATTGATCAAACCGGCAGAGCTGAAGGCCCTGAACACCAAATCCGACCTGCGTGGAGGCCTGCAGATGGCCAGCCATCTTGGCCTGATTGCCGGCCTTGCCGCCCTGCATTTTTTAGCGCTTGGAAGCTGGTGGATCCTGTCTACAGGGTTTGCGCTTGGTGTTGCGATCAATTTTCTCTATGCCGCGCAACATGAACTCTCGCATTGGTCGGTGTTCAGGACGAAGGGGCTGAACGAGTTTTTTGGCCGGCTGATCGGTTTTGCCATGCTCTTTCCCCGCGATTATGATCAGGTCATGCATTTTGCCCACCACCGCTGGACCCAGGATTGGGAGCGCGATGGTGAGCTGACGCGCGAACCTTATACCTGGCATAGCTTTGCTAAATGGATGCTTGGCACAACCTATTGGTACAACCGGGTTGTCGGCATTATCCGGCGCGCGCGCGGGATCATCATCGAACCCTATATTGGTGCGGCGCATGAGGCCCGCATTATCCGTGAGTCTCGCCTGCATCTTCTCGGCTATGCGCTGATTGCCGGCCTGTCACTCTATTTTCAGAGCTGGGCCGCGCTGACGTTCTGGCTGTTGCCGATGGTGCTGACCAAGCCGGTTCATCAGCTGCAAAACTCGATCGAGCATCTTGGACTGACGCATAAGACCGACATCCTGCAGAACACCAGATCGACCCGGACCAACGCCTTTATGCGCTGGCTGTGCTGGCAGATGCCCTATCACACCGCGCATCACAGCTATCCGTCAGTGCCGTTCTGGCAGCTCCGCAAACTCGATCATCTGCTGGAAAGCCGGGGCGGTGACATTCACCGCATGGGCTGGATTGAATTCCAGATCGAGGCGTTTCGCCGTCTTGCCAGCAAGGATGAGAGTCAATGGCCGGAAAATGAGGTGTGGATCGTCTCCTCGCCATCCGGCAAGCCGGTTAAGCTGGAGGCCTGATCTGGCCGCGCCGGCATTACCGCCTGAGGGGAGGCGCGCATGCGTTCTTTGAAATTCTACACCTCGCTCTGGGCGATGATGCCGCATGACCAGAATGGTACCATCCTGCCCTATGATGCCATCTGCGAGAAAGTTGCCGGGGCCGGCTATGATGGCATGGCGCTCGATCTTGGTGCTGGTGATGTTGCCCAGGCGCGCGAGGTCCGGCCGCATATGGCGCGCGCTGGGCTGACACCGCTGATCGTCGCCTTTCCAAAAACCATCGAGTCACTGCGTGAAACGCTGATCATGGCAAAAGATTTTGGCGCGCCGTTTGTTGATGTCATCGGTCAGGTGATGCCGCTTTCTGTTGATGGCATGATTCCGGTGATCCGCCGCTGGATTGACATGTCCGATGAGATTGGCATGCCGGTCCAGTTTGAAACCCACCGCAACTGCATCACCAACGATCTCTATGCGACGCTCTGCCTGATTGATGCGGTGCCGGAAATGCGGCTCTGTGCCGATCTCTCGCATTTTGTTGTCGATCGTGAATTCAAGCTGCCGCTCGATTATTGTGATCAGGCGCTGATCCAGCGCATTCTGGACCGCTCTGACAGTTTTCAAGGCCGTGTCGCCAGTCGCCAGCAGATCCAGCTGCAGCTCGATTTTCCCCAGCACCAGAAATGGGTCGAGCTGTTTCAGGGCTGGTGGCGTGATGGGCTGGCAAGCTGGCGGGCGCGTAATGCGTCGGGTGACTGTGTCTTCCTGTGCGAATTGGGGCCGCCCGAATATGCGATGACAGGACCGGATGGCCGCGAGCTCTCAAACCGGTGGGATGAGGCGCTGACAATCAAGGGCTGGGTTCACAATATCTGGGAAGCGCTTGAAGCAGAGGCTGTTTCTGACCCAAAGTAGGATATACCCTATTTCATGCTTGGCCAGAAAGGCCTGGCAAGCGCAGTGCCTGCGTCCGGCTGAGGTTTTTCGATCTAGGGGATCGGACCCTGCGGCTTGAAATCAGGTGGGGATCTCGCGCCATCCTTGCGGGGGCATCCTGTCCCCAAATCATCAGCCAAGGGATCAAATCACGCCACATGCCGGGTATCGCCGGTACAATGGGTGTGATTCCTTCACTAGGAAAAGGAGACTGAAAACGCTATCCGGTTTCTGCCAGTCGGCGCGCGGCAATCGCCGTTGCCAGCACGCACATCAGTTCGAACATTAATGAAACACCGAGCCAGGCGGTGACGCCATCGCTGTCAAAGGGTGGTGAGACCTCGACAAGGTCTGCGCCCACCAGATTGACGCCGGCTAGTTCGCGCACCACCTGCTGTGCCTGATGGCTGTTGGGGCCGCCGATTTCCGGCGTTCCGGTGCCGGGCGCATAGGCGGGGTCTACAAAATCAATGTCATAGGAACAATAGGTCGGGCTGTCGCCGACAATGGCTCTGGCCTCGGCCATGATTGCGGGAATGCCGCGGTCAAACAATTCCTCGACCCTGATAATCCGGACGCCCTGGGCCTCGCCCCATTCGACATCATCATAGTTATAGGCAGTGCCACGGATGCCGATCTGCACAGTTTTCTGTGGATCAAGCAGCCCTTCCTCGATGGCCCGCCGGAACGGAGTGCCATGGGTGTATTTGAAGCCGCCGAAATAGCTGTCAAACAGGTCGGTATGGGCATCAAAATGAATCATGGCCAATGCCCCCCTGTCGGGTTTGCCGGTTTTCAGGCCGCGCAGCACCGGAAGTGAGACAAGGTGATCGCCACCTGCTGTCATCGGGGCAATGCCGCGTTTGCTGATCTCGGCGTAGAAGGCGGTGATCCGCGCCATGCTGTCGGCAAGGTTGATCGGGTTTGGCCCGACATCGCCAAGGTCGGCGCAATTGACCGTGGCAAAGGGATTGACCCCGGTCACCGGATTCAGCGCCCGAATCATTGTCGAGAGATCACGCAATTGCCGCGGGCCATGGCGTGGGCCAGGTCGGTTGGTCGTTCCGGCATCCCACGGCACGCCGATCAGACCCATCTCGACCTCGTCGATGCGCGGCGCGTCAAGGTCAAGATGCGGCAGCCGCATGAAACTTGGCATGCCGGCAAAACGCGGCATCTCGATGGCCGAGACCGGCTGGAAGAATGCCTCTGCGCCTTCTGGATCTTTCTCTTTGCTTATGTCCGCCTCCCATCTGGTGTCCGGCCATAGTTTGACATGCGGGTCGGGTTGGGGCCACCGCTTTGTTTGGGGTCGCTCCGCTGGAACGCTCCATTGGCCCTATGGAACACTCCATTGGAATCTATATTTTCCGGCTTGGCAGCATCCGCCGGGAGGGTAAGCTGAAAAGCCGGGGCAGGGGCGACGCCGCCCGTCGGGTGGGTTTTGATGAAAGGAACAGGCAGATGGCGGAACAGCATGATGCAAGTATGATGAACAATCTCTATTGGTGGGGGGTGCCAACCCTGTTCCGCTGTCCGCAGGATCATGTTGCCGCAGCCGACATCGCGCTTGTCGGGGTGCCGCATTCAGCCGGCAATGGCACCACCGAGCGGGACCAGCATCTTGGCCCCCGTGCGGTACGCAACATGTCGGCCCTGCAACGCCGGGCGCATGGGGGGTTCGGTTTTGATCCTTGGGCCAGTGCCAGCATTGTTGATGCCGGCGATGTGCCGTTTCCAAGGGCCAATGACAATGAGGACTGCATCCAGCAGATCACCGATTTCTACCGGCCGATTAATGCTGCCAGGACGCGGCCGGTGTCGATTGGTGGCGATCACTCGATCACGGGCGGGATTATCCAGGCACTTGGCAATGGTTCGCTGACCGGCGGCGAGAAGGTCTGTTTCCTGCATCTTGATGCGCATACCGATGTGTTCACCACGGTCGATCATTTTCTGGGGGCAAAAAAATCGGCGGCGCATTGGGGGGCGTATCTCGTCGATCAGGGGCAGGTTGATCCCACCCATTCGATGCAGGTTGGGCTGCGTGGCCATCCGCGCACCCTTGACTGGCTGCAGCCGTCCTATGATTACGGCTATAATGTCGTGACCATGGCCGAATATCGCCAGCGCGGTGCGCTTGACGTGATCGAACAGATCAAGACCGTTCTTGCTGGACGGCCTGTCTACATCACTTTCGATCTTGACTGTCTCGACCCGTCGGTGGCACCGGCTGTTTCCAATATCGAGCCAGGCGTCAATGGATTCAGCATGGATGAGGCGGTAGCCCTGCTGCATGCTGTACGGGGAATGAACATCATTGGCGGCGATGTTGTCTGTCTGATGCCGACCAAGGACAACCCAAACCAGATCACCTCGATGGTTGCCGCGGCGGTGATGTTCGAGATGATTGCGATGATCGCCGAGAACGTGAAAACGTCATCCGGACAGGCTGGCTAGCCGCGCCATGCCAGACACCGGTCATCTGGGCAGGTTTTCACGCAGAAAACGCTGCCAGTTGCCAGCGCAGATTTTGTGCGTCAACGCATCGCCAAAACCGTTTGCCAGCAATGTTTCGGCAAGTGCCGGCAACCCGCTGCAATCGCCGATTGCGGTGGGGATTACCGCGCCGTCGAAATCCGATCCGAGGCCAACACCCTCCTCGCCAAGCCGCGAGACCAGATGGTCAAGATGGCGCAGGATCAGCTCAAGCGGTGTATCCGCCTGTTTTCGGCCATCATCGCGCAGATAGGCGCTTGCAAAACAGGCACCAACAATGCCGCCGCGTTCGGCAATCGCGTCGATCTGCCGGTTGGTCAGATTGCGTGGTGCCGGACACAGCGCATGCGCATTTGAATGGGTTGCCATCAGCGGGCGCCCGCTACAGGCGGCAACGTCCCAGAAGCCGGCCTCATTCAGATGTGACAGATCAACTAGAATCCGCCGCTCGTCACAGGCGGCAATCAAAGCCTTGCCGGCATCGGTCAGCCCATCACCCTGATCGGGGGAGCCGGGGAAGGAGAAAGGAGCGCCATGACCAAAGACATTGCTGCGTGACCAGAGTGGCCCGATTGACCGCACGCCACGCCGGAACAGAAGATCAAGCTCGTCAAGGCTGTCGGAAATCATCTCCGCCCCCTCGACATGCAGCACGGCGTTGATTTTTCCCTTCTTTCCATTAGCGTCGCGTCCGGTGTGGCAGGGGACGAAATCCTTGCTGCTGAGCGTGTCGAAAATATCGATCATTTCTAGGCATTGGATCAGCGCGCGTTTCTGGTCCACCGGCCCTGCTGTCAGCATGTCGGTCTTGCTGGTGGGGATGAAAATCGAAAAAAAGCCGCCAGTCATTTGGGCGGCTGCCATCCGTTCGCGATCGATATGGCCGCTGCCATCGGACTCAAGAAAGGCCTTGGCACTCCAATCATCATTGTGCCACAGCCGCAGCAGCATATCATTATGCCCGTCAAAGAAGCTGACCGTCATCACCGCCCCTCCAGATGCTGATGGAGGGGTGCCGTCTGGGTTTTTGCCAACCTGTCTCCCGGCATCTCGCCAGCAGCGATCAGCGCGTCATGTTTGAGTCCGAACAGGAAGGGATACCATTCTCTGGCAAGCGGTGTTTTCCAGCGCCATAGCAAATGCTCGATTGCTGCCATCTGCTCAGCATGCGGCGCTGGCAGTGCTTTTGGCACTGTGCCGCTGATCACGGGCGCGTCGAACCAGGGGGCCAGGGCAAAAAACGCCTCCGGCACGCCGTTTGCGCGCAGCACCATCTGCCAGCGTCTCTCATCATCGCCTGCCTGCATAACGGATAGAAGCATGAGATCAGTCTCCACCATGCCGGTACCGTTCAGCATCAACTCGTCAATGCCGGTACGCCCACGATAGGGGCCGACAAACAGGCGACGTGGGCAATAGTCATTGCAATAGAGATTGTCCCACAGCACCAGCCGCTGAAATCCGGCTGTCGTCACCGGCGTCCTGTCGGCGTCAAATGGCCCGTAACCGGCAACAATCTCCGGGCCACAATGGAACAGCGCCACGCCAGCGGGCAGGGTGGCGGCCAGTTCCTGGTAATGCGCTGCCGCCTCGCTGGCGATCTCATCGGCATAGATCCGTGGCACAAGACAGAGCGGCACGGCGATCTCGCTGGCCAGCTGTCGGGCAATCACGCCATGGCACTGGGCCTCGCTGCGGCCAAGTCCGGCAAATTTTTCCGGGTCAGGCTCGATATCGTCAAACATCAGGAAAATGGCGTCGGCACCAGCCTCAACAAGTTGATTTGATTTTTGCACAAGATTTTTGAATTCATTGATTTCATTGTGGAAGTCAAAATCAATTCCGGGGGCAATTCCGGCCAGCACCTGAATGTTGCGGCGCGCGGCATGGGCGCAGAAATCGGCAAAGTCAGCGCACCATTCGCCGTCCCATACAGTACGCCATGCGATCCGGTGGTTGACATCCTCCTTCGGCGCATAGACGTAGCTGCTCATGCCAAGGGCGGCCAGCTGGTCGACGATCCGGTGGCGCTCCTGCCAGGACAGTATGCGACCATAATAGCCTTCGATATAGCCGCGCATGTGTCGAGGTGATAGCATGGTGACAGTCTGGCCTGTTTCACTGCCGCACGCCAGTTTAAAACCGAATGGCAGACGCATCGGCCAGAATCATCAAAGCTGTGTCTGGCCTTCGTATTTGAGGTGACGATGAAAATCCTGGCGATTGGTGCGCATCCCGACGATATCGAGATTTTTGTCTATGGCACATTGGCGGCCTGTGCGGCGCGGGGTGATGAGGTCAGGGTCGCTGTTGCCACGGATGGAGGGGCCGGTGGTAATGGGCCGGTCGCCGAGCTGGTACAGCAGCGCGCAGCCGAGACGACCAAAGGTCTGGCGAAACTGGGCCGCCCGCATCTGTTCGGCTTTCCCGACGGGCAGCTTGCCAGCCAGTCCGACGCCGGGAGGGCGATCGCCAATCTGGTATCTGACTTTCGCCCCGATGCTGTGATTACCCATGCGCCAGAGGATTATCACCCTGATCACCGAGCTCTGTCGCGTCTTGTTGAGGATGCGGCTGGTTTCATCTGTCCGCTGTTTTTTGCCGATACGTTGATGGGGGTCGGCTTTACGCCTGAATTCTATGTCGACATCACTCCCCATCATGCGGACAAAAAGACAGCGATCATGGCGCATGACAGTCAGCATCCACAGCGCTTTGCCGCCGGTGCGGCGCTGCAGAATCGGTTTCGTGCTGGCCAGTGCAACGCACCGGAAGGGCATTATGCCGAGGCGTTTCGCGTGTTCCGGCGCTTTCCCTTTGCCGATGCTGGGGCAATTCTGCCGCCGCCGCCGCCGCGCCGCCCGTTTTACGTTCCCGGCTCAGACGCGTTTCTCTGATCGTCACCCATTTGCCGGAAATCTGGTTGCTGGGAATATGTCGGCTGCTCTCAGCCAGAGGTGCGGATACCGGCAATCTGCGGCGACGCGACCCCTGTAGTTGTCGGAAAGCTGCCCGGCAGCTGGTGGTGATGCCGCGCTGCCAGAAAGGCGATCAATTCGGCTTCGATCATGTCTGACTGCATCCCGTAATCCGCCGCGTTTAGCAATGATGCTCCGGTCGGCAGGCTGGCTCGGATCGCCGCCAGCAGGGTTTTGTTGTGCTGGCCGCCACCTGTCACCAGAACCGCCACGGGTCGCCGCTCCAGCGCCATCACGGCTTGGGTGATGGCGCGCGCGCTGAACTGGCACAGCGTGGCAAGCGCATCAGCCAGCGGTAGTCGGGCAAGCGCCGGACTATCAAGCAGCCCGGTAAAAGCTGCCCAATCCAGCGATTTGGGGCCGCTGCTGGCAAAGAACGGGTTTTCCAGTGCGCCGGCAACAAGGCCTTCGTCAGCGCTGCCAGCGCCTGCAAGAGCCCCACCCTGATCATAGGGCAGGCCGGTTCTGCGTTGTATCAACGCATCCATCAGTCCATTGCCGGGTCCGATGTCATGACCTGCAATGACGTCATTGGCGTCGTCAATGAAGGTCAGATTGGCAACGCCGCCGATATTGATGATTACGGCTGGCTGTGGAATGCCGGCCGAGGTGACGAGAAACTGGTGATAGACCGGCGCCAGCGGCGCGCCTTCGCCACCGGCTTCAATATCGGCACGGCGAAAATCATAGATCACGTCGATCCCCGTCTGCCGGGCCAGCGCCATGCCATCACCAAGCTGGACGGTCCTTCCAATTTTTGGATTGTGATAGATTGTCTGGCCATGAAATCCAATCAGATCAATTTTATAATCAGGATTATTTAGAAAATGGATAAAGCTGAAAAGATGATCCTCAGTGATTGAGGCGGTCAGCGCCGCCAAACGTTTGGCATCGGCCAGATAATGCGCCGGGTCGGCCCGCGCCAACAGAATTTCAGCGCGTGTGCTGTCGCGATAGCTGGCGAAATGGCTGTCCAGCAGCCTACATTTGCTGCTTCCGTCGGTGCTGACAAGGGCGACATCAATACCGTCAGCGCTTGTTCCCGACATCAGGCCGATAATGGTCAGCATCATGCAACCCTGTCTGCAGTGAGTTTGCTGTGAGATTGTACTCGCTCACAAGACTAAACTCTGTCTCGCCATGCAAGCGGTAATTGGCTAGGCTTTGACGATGAGTGACAACAGCACGACCACCGAAGCACGTCTTGATCCTGACCGCTGGATTGATCAGCTTCCGCCTGCCGAGGCGCTTGCCGTCATGCTGGACAATCAGGCCGAAGCCATTCCAGCCCTTTATGCGGCGCTGCCGGCGATCGACAGTGCGGTTACCGCTCTTCACCAGCGTCTGCGGGCTGGCCAGGGACGGTTGATCTATGTGGGTGCCGGCACCTCCGCCCGGATCGGCGTTCAGGATGGTGCTGAATTGCTGCCAACCTTTGATTTTCCGGCTGAGCGTGTGGCTTTCGTCATTGCCGGCGGGCCGCAGGCATTGCTGCGCCCGGTGGAAAATGCCGAAGACAGCGCTGATGCCGCCACCCAGCAGCTTGACGAGCTTGCCATCACGCCGGATGATTGCGTGCTAGGATTGGCGGCAAGTGGCCAGACGGTTTTCACCTGTACGGCTGTTGCTGCGGCGCGGCAGGCCGGCGCGCTGACCGTCGGCATCAGCAATAATCACAAAACCCCGCTTTTGGCGGCGGCCGAGATCCCAATTGCCCTTGCGACAGGGGCGGAGGCGCTGGCCGGCTCAACACGGTTGAAAGCGGCCACTGCCCAGAAAATATGTCTCAATCTGATGTCCACCGCGCTGATGACCCGGCTCGGGCATGTCCGCAACGGATTGATGAGTGCGATGACACCGCGCAATGACAAGCTGCGCCGTCGTCGCGATCAGATCATTGCGCAACTGGCACAGGATACGGCTGACGGGTGATGACAAGCGACTTGCCAGCGCTGGAATGGGCTAGGATTTCGATCATTTGATCTTCGAGGACTGCAATGCAACCTGCTGTAAATTTAATGTTTTTAGTGTGAAGATGAAAGAAGATGGCGCTGCCAATTCCGGCGATTGGCGGCGCATCATTATGACCCAGTACGACCAGCAGATCATAGCGCTCATCCTCCCGCCAAAGCCGCTCATGGCGGCCGGGATAGGGGCGACGCACCAGCTGATTATAGGCGGCATCTGCCGGATCATCGCACCAGCCAAGATCAGCGCCAAGCGGATAGACTGGCAATTCTGTCAACGGCGCTAACCGCCGGTCAGGCCTGAAATAGACGCAACGCATGACCCAACTGCCAAGTGGTGTCGCCATATCGCCCTCGCGCTTCGCGGCGGCGTCGATCAGGCCGGATTTGCCAATGATGCATTTGTAGCTGTGCTGATCATTATGGATCGCATAGCCTGTCGAGCACGGTGAAACTGTCCATCTATCCATGAACCATAGCGTGCCGGCATGTTCCAAAAGGGTCAAGCTCCGGACGTTATCTGTGGCAGATCAGGCACTGGCAAATGCCTACGAGGGCAATAGCAATTGCCTTTTGGGGCTTTCTGCGAATAGCATGAGGTTTGCGTATTAGCGCTTTTGCATAGACTAATCGCATCGGACATTTGTCGCAGTGGAGAGAAATAGATGGCTAACGGACAAACCAGTGTCTCACCAGGGATCGTCAGCGATTTCCTTTCATCCTATCTAGAGCCACGGATGGCGCGGATTTTGCTTCTGGGGATGATCAGTGGCCTGCCATGGGTGCTGATCGGTTCGTCCTTGTCACTCTGGCTGAAGGAGGAAGGGCTGTCGCGCAGTGCCATCGGGTGGGCTGGCCTGATTTTCAGCGTCTATGCCATCAATTTTTTATGGGCACCGTTGATTGACCGGCTGCGCATTCCACTGCTGACTGACCGGCTTGGTCATCGCAAGGCGTGGATTGTCACGCTTCAAGCAGTGATTCTTGCCTGTCTGTGTCTCTGGTCGACCCTCGAGCCGACAACCTCGATGGCGCTTGTGATCGGCACTGGCCTGATCATCGCCATCTGTTCGGCGACGCAGGACATCACCATTGATGCGCTGCGCATCGAACAGATCGACAGTGGTGACAACAAGGGCATGGCCGCTGGGGCGGCTGTTGCTGTTGTCGGTTGGTGGTCTGGCTACAAGCTAGGTGGCATGCTGGCACTGATGTTGGCCGACTATCTGCAAACGGCCGGAATCGCTGATTACTGGCAGATGACCTTCCTGTTTCTGGGTGTGTTGGTTGTTCTGTGTAACATCGGCCTGATGTTTGTTCCTGAAACCGGCACCGCTGAGCGCGCTTTAAGCCAACGTGCGGCGCAGGATACAATGGCCGGTAAAATGGGTGGGCAGGGGCCAGTAGTCCAACTGTTCAGCTTCATTGTCACAACCGTTCTAGACCCACTTCTCTCCTTTTTCCGGAAAAATGGTCTGCAGATCGGTGTTATGATTCTCGCCTTTATTTTTCTCTTCAAGATAGGCGAGGCCTTCATGGGGAAAATGTCAATCGTTTTCTACAAGGAAGTTGGCTTCTCGAAATCGGACATTGCCATCTATTCAAAGGGTCTTGGCTGGATTACGACCGTCACATTTACGCTAATTGGTGGTTTCTTCGCACTCCGTGCCGGTGTTGTCCGAGCGCTCTTAATTTCCGGCATTGCGATGGCTGGCACCAACATCCTATTCAGCGTCCTTGCTTGGGTCGGTCCGAATGAATTGCTATTTGCCTTTGCCGTTGTCGCAGATGATCTTGCCGCGGCCTTTGCCACGGTCGCATTTGTTACATTCATCTCATTGCTGGTTGATCGTAACTACACGGCAACGCAATATGCGCTGCTTGCTTCGATTGGCACTCTAGGGCGTACACTGCTGGCCTCTTCCTCGGGCGCGCTTGTTGACGGACTTGATGGCGATTGGGGACTGTTCTTCATTCTGACAGCGATCATGGTGATCCCGTCCTTGCTGTTGCTGTGGAAATTGCGCAATAAGCTGCATAACTAGGCAAAATAGGAGGCCTGAAAGGCACGGAGACTTTAATGGTAATTAGTCTGAAAGCAGTCTGATGGTAGTGGCAACACCGCCGGTGACGTCGGCAAGGCGGCGCAGGGCAGGAACAATGCCCTCGCTCGCTACGGCATGATGATGGGCATTAGCATGCAGCATCCTCTCGGCGGATTGACAGATGGCGACATGGCCCGGCCAGAACAGCAGGTCACCCCGTTGAAGTTTGGTGGTATCAACCGTTATCCCCCTTTCTGCCGCCCAAATTTGCTGATCACCACTGTTACGGGGGCAGGCAATGCCGGCGGCTTGCAGAGAGAGCTGTAGAAGCGCTGAGCAATCAAGCCCTTCATGGGTACGTCCGCCAAAAAGATACGCGCATCCGACAAGTTTCTCGGCGACACTGACAAAATCGTCTGTTGGCAATGCTTTTGCGCAGGCATTGGCTGGCAAATGACCCGTGCCACCATTCGGCAGAGCTATAGTGACCCATTCACTCTGCCGATCTTCTATGCCGATCTTTGCGCCAAGTGATAATTTCATCAAGCAGTGTGATTTTACATCTGGTGCCGCGTAAACAATCACCGAAGGTGCCGCGATCAGGCAGTAGTCCTGTACCTTTCTGCTGGCAACTGAGGTCACGGCGGTCGCTTGGACCCATCCCTCATAGCTATCCGTTGCCAGTCGGACCTTGATATAGCCATTGCGCTGGTCTAGTACTTCCAGCGCCTCACCAAATAGGATTTCAGTTTCCAGGTCTGATTTATCATCTGGCTGGGCCAGCATTGCTGCCGATCCCGTCACGGGAGTTACTCTCGTGGAATTGCGTGTCTGCCACCAAGCGACAGCGTCAAAATTCGGGCAGGTCTTGTCAGTGTCAGTGGCATCTCGATGGCCGACAACGCGGGCGTGTGGGTAGCGGGCGGTCCAGTCACGCAGCAACAGTTCCAACTGGTACATCTGGTCTGTAGTGAAATGGCTGCGACCAATAAGACAGACGCCAAGACTCTGGTCATTGATGCTCTTGACATGCGCGCCTCGCCAGTACTCAGGGCGACCTGGCTCGCACCGACCGTCACGGCCAATAACATAGTGATAGCCAATGCCGTCCCAGCCAAAGCCAAGATGCATCCGTTGGATGTCCATAGCGCGCAATGCTTCATCATCCGGGGTATCCGAGCAATGAACAACCAGCATTTTTATGGCGTCGGGTTGTAGCGGCTGCATTTATCTAAAATTCTGCTCCGTTTTAGATGTCTAACGTATTCTCCTTTTCCCAGGTAGAAAAATGCGAAACGTAGGAATGCCATTCCTGCATCTTCATTTTTAAATAGGCTGCAGAAAATTCCTCACCAAGTGCTGCTTTTAACCCTTTGTCTCGATCAAATGCGCGGAGTGCGTCGAGCATGTTTAGCGGCAGTTTTGTAGCCCCACGGACCTTATGCCCTTCGGCATACATGTCGATATCGTATCGTTTTCCTGGATCGGCCTTACTGCGCACGCCATCAAGGCCAGCAGCAATGATAACCGCCTGCAGGAGGTAAGGGTTGGCGGCGCCATCTGCAAGGCGCAACTCGAAACGGCCAGGACCTGGCACGCGAACCATATGTGTGCGGTTGTTGCCTGTCCAAGTTACCGTATTTGGAGCCCAGGTTGCGCCTGACGTAGTGCGGGGGGCGTTAATCCGCTTATAGCTATTTACCGTCGGGTTAGTGATTGCAGCGAGCGCGCTAGCATGTTTCATGATGCCACCCAGAAAATGGTTTCCCTGTTTTGACAGGCCCAACTCCATACTATTGTCAGCAAAGATGTTGGTCTTTCCACTCTCATCCCAAACAGAAATATGCGCATGACAACCATTGCCTGTCAGACCTTCAATTGGCTTTGGCATGAAGGTGGCACGAAACCCATGTTTTTCAGCAACCGATTTTGTCATAAATTTGAAGAAGCTGTGCTTGTCGGCAGTGTTCAGCACATCATCAAATTCCCAGTTCATCTCGAACTGGCCATTGGCATCTTCATGGTCGTTCTGATAGGGCCCCCAGCCCAGCTCAAGCATGTAATCGCAGATTTCTGCGATTACATCATAACGTCGCATAACCGCCTGTTGGTCGTAACAAGGTTTTGTGGCATTATCGTACTCGTCTGATATTTGCTCTCCATCTGGTGTCAGCAGAAAAAACTCTGCCTCAACGCCGGTTTTAACGTGCAAACCATCCCTTGCAGCATCTTCGATCACATTGTTGAGCACATTTCGCGGTGCTTGCATCACAAGTGTATCTTCCATTACGCAATTGGCAGCGACCCAAGCCACTTCTGGTTTCCAAGGTAGTTGAATTACTGAATTAGCGTCAGGTACCGCCAGCATGTCTGGGTGAGCTGGCGTCATATCAAGCCAAGTTGCAAAGCCAGCAAAGCCTGCGCCTTCGACTTGCATTTCAGGTATTGCTTGTGCCGGCACAAGCTTTGCGCGTTGACCACCAAACAGGTCGGTAAAAGAAATCATGAAATATTTTACGCCCTTATCTTTAGCAAAACTCGCGAGATCAATACTCATTTTAGCGTCCTTCCTTTTTTATGCGGAGTCTTGCTCCAGTATGCGTTGCAATTTCTCTATCGGACTACAACCTCTTGCGCCCTGGGATCCAGTCTGTTCCTGCCAAAGGCACGCCAGCCATGGCGGCTGCCTCGATGGTCAGGGCACATAGATCCTCGGGTTCGAGGTTCAGCACATGATTTTTGCCGCAGGCGCGTGCTATTGTCTGCGCCTCAAGGCTCATCACCTTTAGATAGTTGCGCAATCGTCTGCCGCCGTCAATTGGATCAAAACGCGCCATTAATGTTGGGTCTTGTGTTGTGATGCCTGCAGGGTCATTGCCCTCATGCCAGTCATCATAAGCACCGGCAGTTGTACCAAGTGCATTATACTCAGCCTCCCAGCGGGGATCATTGTCTCCCAATGCAATCATTGCCGCCGAGCCTATGGACACAGCATCCGCGCCAAGCGCCAGCGCTTTGGCAACATCGGCGCCGGTGCGAATGCCGCCCGAGATCACGAGTTGTACCTCACGATGCACACCAAGGTCTTGCAGCGCCCGAACAGCAGGCCTGATGCAAGCAAGGGTTGGCTGGCCTACATGTTCGATAAAAACATCCTGCGTTGCTGCAGTGCCGCCCTGCATGCCGTCAACAACAATGACATCAGCCCCCGCCTTGACCGCAAGTGTGGTATCAAAATAGGGACGCGCTCCACCAACCTTGATATAGATCGGCTTTTCCCAATTGGTGATTTCACGTAGTTCCAGAATTTTGATTTCCAAATCATCTGGTCCAGTCCAATCCGGATGCCGGCAGGCTGACCGCTGATCGATTCCGGCAGGCAGATTGCGCATATCAGCAACCCGGTCACTGATTTTCTGGCCAAGCAGCATACCACCGCCACCGGGTTTGGCACCCTGGCCAACAACCACCTCGATTGCGTCACAGCGCCGGAGATCATCGGGATTCATGCCATAGCGTGATGGCAGATATTGATAGACCAGTTTTTGCGAATGACCGCGCTCTTCTTCGGTCATGCCGCCATCACCTGTGGTTGTTGATGTGCCCGCCATCGTCGCACCGCGGCCAAGCGCCTCTTTAGCCGGTCCTGACAGCGCGCCAAAGCTCATCCCGGCGATGGTGATCGGAATGTCGAGTTCAATCGGGTTTTTTGCGTGACGCGTCCCCAACGTGACACTTGTCTCACATTTTTCTCGATAGCCCTCAAGCGGATAGCGTGACATTGAGGCGCCAAGGAACAGCAGGTCATCAAAATGCGGTACCTTACGCTTGGCACCACCACCGCGGATGTCATAGATGCCGGTTGCTGCGGCGCGTCTGATTTCAGCATTGACCGATCCGCTGAAGGTTGCCGACTGGATCGGCATGGTGCGTGGTCTGTTGGTGTTGTGATCATCCATGTGTCCGTCCTCAATATGCGCCAGCGTTATCGATGTCGAAATGATAGAGCTTTCGCGCTGAGCCATAGCGGGTGAATTCTTCCGGATTGGCGTTGGCACTGGCCTTGTTCAGCAAATTCTGCAACAGCGTTATATGTTCGGCCCGCATTTCTTTTTTCACACAGTCAGCGCCGAGGCTTTTTACTGTTCCCCGAACGAACAGCTGCGCCTCATATAGCGAATCGCCAAGCGCGTCACCTGCATCGCCAAGAACAACCAGATTTCCTGACTGTGCCATGAAGGCAGACATATGGCCAATATTACCATGGACAACAATGTTGATGCCCTTCATCGAAATGCCACAGCGTGACGAGGCATTACCCTTGATGACAAGCAGACCACCCCGTCCGGTGGCGCCGGCATATTGACTGGCGTCACCCTCGATGACAACGGTTCCCGACATCATGTTTTCGGCAACGCCGGGACCGACCGATCCTTCGACAAGAATATCTGCCTGTTTGTTCATGCCGCCGCAATAATAGCCGGTTGAGCCCTTGATTTTCACCTCAATCGGAGCGTCAAGGCCGACGGCGATAGCGTGGCTGCCGCGAGGGTTAATGATTTCCCAGCTTGTCTGGTTGGTGTCATTTGCCTGGCCATGTAGCGTCTGGTTCAGTGCACGTAATCCCTGTTCCTCTAGGTCAAAAGTCTGCATGTTAATGTGTCCAGAAATAAACAGTTGCGGGTTCTGGTTCCCAGACGCGCGCTGCGTCAATCCCGGGCAAATTCACCAAAGCGCGATATTCCGAGCCAAAAGCGACATATTGATCGGTTTCAGCCATTACAGCAGGCTTGCAGGCGATAGGGTCACGCACAACACCAAATCCATCGCGCGTGCCGACAACAAAGGTGAAAAAACCATCCAGATCGTCAAGCCCGCTCTCCAGCGCCTCGCCAAGGCTGGCACCCTGTTGCATCTGATGTGTGAGATAGGCGGCTGCCACTTCGGTGTCATTGTCCGTCTCAAAATGAACGCCATCACGGATCAGTTTGCGCCGCAAACTGTTGTGGTTGGATAGTGAGCCATTGTGCACAAGGCATTGATCGGCTCCCGTAGAAAAAGGGTGTGCGCCCATTGTCGTGACTGCAGACTCGGTTGCCATGCGCGTATGGCCAATGCCATGTGTCCCTCTCATCTGTGATACCGAAAACCGCTCGGCAACAGATCGTGGCAGCCCGACCTCCTTGTAAATCTCAATGGTCTCGCCAACGCTCATTATCCGCACAGTGGGCCTGATTTCGCCCAGCGACGCGCGGACATCGGCAGTTATGCCTGCTGGCACTGTAAGCACAGCATGAGTGTCCTTGACAGCCAGCCATACTTTGCTGTCATCAATGCTTGTTGCTGCCGCCATATCTGCTGCAAGTTCAGCAAAATCTTCATGAGGCGCGTTTGATTGTAATGTGAACTTGGTCATGCTGTTGCTGACTTCACCATCACCGCCATAAATGGCGA
>CACHEI010000028.1 GCA_902578815.1 uncultured SAR116 cluster alpha proteobacterium
CGCTGGCCGAGGTACAAAGCCTACTCGGTGAGATCACACCCCAGCGCGACATGCTGATCGAATATCTACACCTCATTCAGGATTCGCATAGCCATCTCTCAGCCCGACATCTTGCCGCGCTGGCACATCTGATGCGCCTGCCGATGGCTGAAATCTGGGAAGTTGCCAGTTTCTATGACCATTTCGATCTGGTGCGTGAGAGTGAAGCCGCGCCTGCCGCCTGCACCGTGCGGGTCTGCACATCGTTGTCCTGCATGATGGCTGGCGGTGAGAGCCTACTCGAAAAGCTGCAACCCTATGCCAGCCAGAGCGTCAGATTTGTTGCTGCCCCTTGTATCGGCGCTTGCGATAAGGCACCAGCCGCGGCGGTTGGCCATCAGCTCGTCGAACATGCCAGCTTTGATGAGCTAAAGGCTGTGCGTGAGGCAAGACACGCTGCGATTCCGCAGAGTGCGATAGATTTTGATGCCTATTGCGCCAAGGGCGGCTATCAGACGCTAAAAGCCATTCTAGACGGCACACACAGTCGTGAAGAGGTTCTGGGCATCATGGACAAGGCGGCGTTGCGTGGCCTTGGCGGCGCTGGATTCCCAACAGGGCGCAAATGGCGCATCGTTGGGGATCAGGCTGGCCCGCGATTAATGGCGGTGAATGGCGATGAGGGCGAGCCTGGAACCTTCAAGGACCGGCTGTACTTATCAGGTGATCCACACCGGATGATAGAGGGTATCCTGATTGCCGCGCATGTTGTTGATGTTGATGCCTGCTATATCTATATGCGCGATGAGTATCCAGAAATCATTGCGCTGTTACGCCGTGAGATTGCCCTAGTCAAAGCAGCGGGTTTGGCAGATCACGTGCAACTGCATCTGCGGCGCGGCGCGGGTGCCTATATTTGTGGTGAAGAATCGGCAATGATTGAATCCATTGAGGGCAAGCGCGGCCTGCCACGACACCGCCCCCCCTATGTGGCAGAGAAGGGCATTTTTGACCGGCCAACACTGGTGAACAATGTCGAAACCTTGCATTGGGTGCGTGACATCATCGAAAACGGTGCTGACTGGTTTAATGCACAGGGTAAGGACAACCATCCAGGACCACGCAGCTATTCAGTTTCAGGTCGCGTGGCCAACCCGGGCGTGATTGTTGCGCCGGCCGGATCCAGCGTCAGGGACCTTATTGAGCTGTGCGGCGGCATGGCCGATGGGCATGACTTCAAGGGTTACCTACCCGGCGGCGCATCAGGCGGCATTCTGCCGGCTAACAAGGGTGATATCCCGCTTGATTTTGGCGGACCACTTGCCGAAGAGGGCTGTTTTGTTGGCTCGCACGCAGTGGTAGTGCTGTCAGACAAGGACAATATGTGGGATGCGGCAAGAAATCTGATGCAGTTCTTTGCCCATGAGAGCTGCGGCCAGTGCACACCTTGTCGCAATGGCACGGCTAAAGCGGTCATGCTAATGCATTCAGAAGCACCAGATACCAGGCTGCTAGATGAATTGTCGGTAGCAATGGCAGATGCCAGCATCTGTGGCCTTGGACAGGCGGCATCGAACCCGCTGACTAGCGTAATGAAACATTTTCCAGAAGATATTGGCGGAACAAAATAGCCGATGAGAAATATACTATAGCTATGAAAAATCTATTGCGGCTTTGAAAAACAAGATTACAGAGTTATCGTAAACTCATGAGAAATCCAGATAAAATCAAATTCATGCTTGATGGCAGGGAAGTCACCGCCGAGGATGACGAGACTATCTGGCAGGCGGCGGCTCGGCTTGGTACCGACATTCCGCATCTTTGCTACAAGGATGATGCCGGCTACCGGCCCGACGGCAACTGCCGCGCCTGTATGGTCGAGATCGAGGGCGAGAGGGTGCTGGCAGCATCCTGTATCCGCACCCCGAGCGAGGGTATGGTTGTCAGCAGCCAGTCATACCGGGCGACAACAGCACGCAAGATGGTGATGGAGTTGCTTGTCTCAGACCAGCCGGACCGTGAAATGGCGCATGACCCCTCTTCTGAACTATGGAAATATGCAGCCGAGCAGGACGTCGAGACAGGCCGTTTCCCGCCAAAATTCTCGCCAGAGCCCGACAGCAGCCATCCAGCCATCGCGGTCAATATGGATGCCTGCATCCAGTGTGGACTGTGCGTCAGGGCATGCCGTGAGGTGCAGGTCAATGATGTGATCGGCCTTGCCGGCCGTGGCGCCGACGCGCATATCGTGTTCGATTTTGGCGATGATATGGGAGCCAGCACCTGCGTTGGCTGCGGAGAATGTGTTCAGGCCTGCCCAACCGGCGCGCTAATGCCAAAAACATTGCTTGATAACGAGCAGAAGCTGGCC
Source organism: uncultured SAR116 cluster alpha proteobacterium (assembly GCA_902578815.1). Taxonomy (GTDB): domain Bacteria; phylum Pseudomonadota; class Alphaproteobacteria; order Puniceispirillales; family Puniceispirillaceae; genus MED-G116. The sequence continues at coordinate 2,351 of CACHEI010000028.1, forward strand.
ATCACACCGGACCGGCATGTGGACTCGGTATGTCCCTATTGCGGGGTTGGATGCCAGCTGACCTTTTCGGTCAAGGATGAGACGATCGTTGCCGTGTCCGGACGCGAGGGACCGGCAAACAAGGGCCGTTTGTGCGTCAAGGGGCGCTATGGCTTTGATTACATCGCCAACCCGGAACGGCTGACAAAACCATTGATCCGCCGCGAGGATGTCCCAAAATCAGCGTCCCTGCCCTTCGATCCAGCCAATCCACTGACGCATTTCCGCGAGGCAAGCTGGGAGGAAGCACTTGATCTAGCCGCTGGCCGTCTAGCGGCGATCCGCGACACGCACGGGCCAGCCGCAATGTCAGGCTTTGGGTCGGCGAAGGGCAGCAATGAGGAAGCCTATCTCGTACAAAAACTGGTCCGAGCCGGCTTTGGTACCAACAACGTTGATCACTGCACAAGGCTTTGCCATGCGTCATCGGTGGCAGCGCTGCTGGAGAATATCGGCTCTGGCGCGGTCACCGCATCCTTTTCTGAATGCCGCAATGCTGAGGCGATCATCGTTATCGGCGCCAACCCGACGGTCAATCATCCCGTCGCCGCAACCTTCATCAAGAACGCCGCACAGCGTGGCGCACGGCTGTATATTCTGGACCCGCGTGGTCAGTATCTTGACCGCTATGCAACACATTCTCTCAATTTCAAACCAGGAAGCGATGTTGCGCTGCTAAACGCGATGATCAATGTAATCATCAGCGAGGAGCTGTTTGACGCCGCCTATGTACGCGATCACACTGAAGGCTTTAGCGAGCTAAAAGAACGCACACTCAACACAACACCAGAAGCAATGTCACCCATCTGCGGTATTGAGCCAGAAGTAATCCGCGATGTAGCGCGCGGCTATGCAAGTGCTGAAAGGGCCATGATTTTCTGGGGAATGGGCATCTCGCAGCACACGCATGGAACTGATAACTCGCGCTGTCTGATCTCATTAGCGCTATTGACTGGTAATGTTGGCAAGGCTGGATCGGGTCTGCATCCACTGCGCGGCCAGAACAATGTTCAGGGTGCGTCCGATGCCGGTCTGATCCCAATGTTCTTTCCCGATTACAAACCTGTTGGCGAAGATGATACCCGCGCCAAATACGAGGAATTGTGGGGAACCAAGCTTGATCCCAATAAAGGTTTAACTGTCGTTGAGATCACCGACGCAGCGTATGAAGGCAAAATCAAGGCAATGTATATCATGGGTGAGAACCCAGCAATGTCTGATCCCGATCAGGCCCACGCCCGTGCAGCTCTGGCAAATCTGGAAATTCTAGTTGTACAGGATATCTTCATGACCGAGACAGCAGCTTTTGCCGATGTAATCTTACCCGCCTCTGCCTTTCCAGAGAAGAGTGGAACATTTACCAACACCGACAGACGTGTGCAGATGGGCCGGCAAGCCGTTGATCCTCCGGGTGAGGCAAGACAGGATTGGTGGATTATTCAGGAAATTGCAAACCGTATGGGACAAAGCTGGAAGTACAGCCACGCACGCGATATCTTTGGCGAGATGAGACTGGTGATGCCCTCACTGACTGGCATTTCATGGGCCAGACTTGAGGCTGAGGGTGCCGTGACCTATCCCTGCGTAGACGAGACCAGCGAAGGTCAGGATGTCATTTTTGGTGATGGCTTCCCAACGCCAACCGGCCGTGGACGAATGACACCGGCAGATGTGCTACCCCCTGACGAAACACCAGACGAGGCGTTTCCGATTGTACTGACAACGGGCCGCCTACTCGAACATTGGCATACTGGCTCAATGACACGCCGGGCAAATGTGCTGGACGCGCTGGAACCGGAACCAGAAGTGCATATGGCACCCGAGACATTGCAAGGCCTACAAGTCAAAGCCGGCGATCTAGTTCGTGTAGTAACAAGGCGGGGCGAGATCGAACTCGCTGCCCGCATCGATCCAAAACTGCCAAGCGGAATGATTTTTGTGCCCTTCTGCTTCTATGAAGCACCGGCAAATTATCTGACCAATCCGGCACTTGACCCCTATGGCAAAATCCCCGAGCTTAAATTTGCCGCTGCCCGGATCGAAACCGTGCAGGAAATCGCCGCAGAGTAGCATCCGCGCAGAACGGTAGTGATTTCGCCAGCTGCTACGCCGTGTCGCATGGCTGTCATCTCACAATGGCGTTACCACCTATTTGACCAAAAGGTGTACAGCATAAGGCTGCGCATTGCGCGGCGTTTCAATGAATCTGCGGAGGCGTTTGACTTGGACTATCGCCAGAAATTCCAGAACCAGTTGAACCGGATGAAAAGTGAAAGCCGGTACCGGCATTTTGTTGAGCTGGAACGGCTTGCTGGCAAGCACCCCTACGCCCGCTATCACGGCCCGGATGGTGAGCGCGATGTCATTGTCTGGTGTTCCAATGACTACCTCGGCATGAGCCAGCATCCAAAAGTTATCACGGCAATGACCAATGCTGTCGCCTCACATGGCACGGGTGCCGGCGGAACACGTAATATCTCAGGCACGAGCCACGCCATGGTCTCGCTGGAGAGTGAGCTTGCCACGTTGCACAACAAAGAGCGTGCGCTCGTTTTCAGCAGCGGCTATGTCGCAAATGAGGCAAGCATCAGTGCGCTGGCCGCAGCGTTGCCAGACTGCATGATTTATTCCGATGCGATGAACCACGCTTCGATAATCTCCGGCATCCGCTATGCCAGAACCGAAAAAGCCATTTTTCGGCATAATGACGTCGCGCATCTCGAACAGCAACTGGCAGAGCAGCCGATCGACCGGGCTAAATTGATCGTTTTCGAATCAGTCTATTCGATGGATGGTGATACCAGCCCGATTGCTGAGATCGCGGCTCTGGCGCGCCGGTACGGGGCGTTGACCTATCTTGACGAGGTGCATGCCGTCGGCATGTATGGGGACCGAGGTGGCGGCATTGCTCAAATGCGTGGTCTTGAGGACGAGATCGACATCATTCAGGGAACCCTAGGCAAGGCTTTTGGCACCGTCGGAGGCTATATCGCGGCTGATGACGTGATCTGCGATATGGTACGCAGCGCCGGATCAGGCTTTATTTTCACCACCGCCCTGCCCCCGGCAGTGTCGGTTGGGGCCTATGCCTCGGTACGCTACCTGAAGGCCAGCACAGCGGAAAAAGAGGCGCAGCAGCGACAGGCACAGCGGCTGAAAGACAGAGCCATTGGGGCCGGACTGCCGGTGATGCCGGGTGAGACACATATCGTACCGCTGATGATTGGCGATGCAGCAGCAACGCAGCGGATATGCCAGCTGCTGCTAGTCGACTTCGGGCTGTATGTGCAGCCGATCAACTATCCAACCGTTCCCCGCGGCACCGAACGGCTGCGGCTGACTCCCGGACCACTTCACAGTGATGCGATGATTGATGATCTGGTCGATGCGCTTGTCACGGTAATTGACCGTGTCCAGACCGAGGGCATGTCACACGCCGGGTGATCTCACCAGCATGACGCTTCGGTCCTGCCATTAGTCCAAATGTTTTTATGGACCTTTCGCTGGACCTTGGTTGGCCTGCTTCCTAAATAATTGGAACTGCATCTTCAAGGGGGTCGCATTACATGTCAATCAGTGAAAAACCTGCCGACCATCCCGGTCATCCAGAGCGCGGCAAAACCGGACTACTACTGATCAATCTGGGAACGCCAGACGGCACCGACAAGACCTCCATGCGGCGTTATCTCAAACAGTTTCTGTCCGACCGGCGGGTAATTGAAGTGCCGCGCCTGTTCTGGTGGATCATTCTAAACGGCATTATCCTGAATGTGCGCCCGAAGAAATCAGGCGCCGCCTATGACCGGATCTGGCTGAAAGATGACCCTGATGGTTCGCCGCTACGCAAGATCACCCGGCTGCAGGCCGAACATGTTGCAAAGATTTTCAGGCGCGATGACCTAATCACCGATTATGCCATGCGCTACGGCAACCCGTCGATCCCAGCGCAGATGCAGTCTCTCAAGGACAGGGGGTGCACCCAGATTGTCGTGATGCCGCTCTATCCGCAATATGCCGCCTCAACCACGGCAACTGTCAATGACGAGGTGTTTAAATGGGCGCTGGATCTGCGCTGGCAGCCAGCTATCCGCACGGTACCGCCCTGGCATGACAAACCGGCCTATATCAAGGCGCTGGCAAGGGACGTCCGCGCCGCGGTGAAGAAGAACGGCGAGCCGGATGCGCTGGTGGTTTCATTTCACGGCGTTCCGAAAAGCTACCATATGGCGGGCGACCCCTATCATTGCCAATGTCTGAAGACGGCGCGGCTGCTGCGTGAGGAGCTTGGCTGGGACGAGAGCAGTTTTCATGCCACGTTCCAGTCACGTTTCGGATCTGAGCCATGGTTGCAGCCCTATACCGACGAAAGCGTTGTCAAGCTGGCCGAACGGGGTGTCAAACATGTCATGGTGATGGCCCCGGGTTTCGTTGCCGACTGTCTGGAAACGCTTGATGAGCTTGATATCGAACTGCATGAGGAATTTTTAGAGCATGGTGGCGAGATGTTCAGCTATGTTCCCTGCCTGAATGACAGCGCCGCCGGAATGAAGGTGATCGAGGAGATTGCCATCGAGAATCTCGCCGGATGGGTTGATCTGAGGGCACGAAAAGACCGCCGTTAAACCCCGTCGCTCCCAGGTATCCAGATGACCGGACGTCAGTTTTGAAGTGCTTGATCTCGCTACTATCGATGCGGGCAAAATAGCTTTTCATCAATTTATTACCGTTGGAAATCGCCCTGTTGCGACAAATACTCTGCCATCCGTAGCAGCTATAATCGATATGGAGGCAAATTGATTAAGAAAACGCTAACAAACGTCGCCGCCACAAACCTAGGGCGCAAAGCCGGGCGAGGGGTTGAAGCGTAATTTCATCAGATGGCTTGACCTTTTACGCCGGCAATGGCCATCTGGTTTCACCGTTCCGCCAACTTATCGAGCTCAATAAACCATGACTGACCTCCGCGTACCTCCGACCGCCAATTGGTCCTACCCAACCACCATACGCTTTGGCACTGGCCGCATTGCCGAAATTGCTGATGCCTGCTCCACTGCTGGCATATCACGCCCCCTGTTGGTAACCGACAGGGGGCTTGCCAATTTGCCGATAACGCAGCGCACGCGCGCATTGATGGTAGCTGGGGGGCTTGGCGACGCACTGTTTGCCGATGTTGACCCGAACCCAAATGACATAAACTTGGCATCAGGTGTCGACGCCTATCTGGCGGGTGGCCATGATGGCGTCATCGCCTTTGGCGGAGGCTCCGGGCTTGATCTTGGAAAGATGATTGCCTTCATGGCCGGGCAAACACGCTCGGTCTGGGATTTTGAGGATATTGGCGATTGGTGGGCAAGAGCCAATACTAGTGCGATTGCGCCGATTATCGCCGTGCCAACGACAGCCGGAACCGGCTCGGAGGTAGGGCGCGCCTCGGTGATCACTAATTCAACAAGCCATGTGAAGAAGATCATCTTTCATCCAAAGGTACTACCGACAATCGTAATTTGCGATCCGGAACTCACTGTCAGCATGCCGGAAGTCATTACCGCCGGCACAGGGCTTGATGCCTTTGCTCATTGTGTCGAGGCCTATTCAAGCCCAAATTATCATCCGATGAGCCAGGGGATTGCACTGGAGGGCATGCGGTTAGTGATCGATAATCTGCCACGTGCATTTACCGCTGGCGATGATCTGGTTGCACGCGCCAATATGATGAGCGCTGCATTGATGGGAGCCACCGCCTTTCAGAAGGGGCTGGGCGCCATCCATGCGATCAGCCATCCCGTTGGTGCAATCTACAACACACATCATGGCACGACAAATGCGGTTTGCATGCCGGCAGTTTTGAGGCTGAATGCGCCTGAAATCCGGGCCCGATTCGACCGGGCTACCCCCTATCTTGGCATTGAGGGCGGTTTTGACGGTTTTTGTACATTCGTCCAGGAATTCAATGACAGTTTTGCCATTCCACGCCGACTGGGGGAGATGGGTGTTGATGCGAACTGCATTGACAGGCTTGTTGACATGGCGCTTGCAGACCCATCATGCGGCGGCAATCCGGTAAAATTGAGCAAAGCAAACCTGCACCCAATACTCGAAGCGTTGATCAGTTAAATGAAGACAGGTCACACAAAACGCTGGGCATCAGCCTATCCTATCTCAGATACGCGTTAACGGGCAGGCAGGATCAGCTTAACGCCAGACAATATCTTTAGAGGTAAGGTCAGTCTGGATCTGCTGAGCACCTAGATTCAGATTATATTTCACAGCTGGGGTGGTAGATATCACTTTTCCCCGTCGGACCACCACCAGCCTTGCCGGTTTGAGACGAATAGCATCCACAACACTATTTGCCTGGAGGATCACAATGTCACCATTGCAACCCTTATGCAGGCCATAATTCTTTAGATGTAGAACTTTTGCAGGATTATGTGTGACAGCATCGAAACAATGATGCATCTGCTCAACACCAGTCATCTGCGCCACATGCAGGCCCATGCTTGCCACTTCAAGCATGTCGTGCGATCCAAGCGGATACCAGGGATCCATCACACAATCATGGCCAAAGGCAACTGTTAGCCCTGCTGCAATTTGCTCGGGCACACGGGTCATTCCCCGTCTTTTTGGATAGGTGTCATGACGACCTTGCAAAGTGATGTTTATTAAAGGGTTTGCAATCACACTCAGGTCAGCTTCCCGCATCAACGGCAGGAGTTTTGAGACGTAGTAATTATCCATCGAGTGCATGGAAGTGAGATGTGATCCAGCCACCCTGCCCTGCATTCCAAGTCGAGTCGTTTCTCTTGCCAGAGATTCAACATGACGTGACATCGGGTCATCACTCTCATCGCAGTGCATGTCTACCAAGAGGCCCCGTTTTGCAGCCACCTCACAAAGCATTGCAACTGACCGCGCCCCGTCCTCCATTGTCCGCTCAAAATGAGGAATGCCACCGACAACATCCACGCCCAAATCAAGAGCCCGGACGAGATTATCCATACTGCCAGCGCGCAACAATCCATCCTGGGGAAAGGCAACAAGTTGAAAATCAATGTAGGGCGCCATTTGCCGCTTGACGTCCAGCATTGCTTCGACTGCAAGGAGACTTGGGTCGGTGATGTCCACATGGGTGCGAATGGCTAATGTGCCGCGAGCGATCGACCATCGGCAAAGTGTAAGGGCCCGCTCTACCAAAGCGTCAGCTGTCAGATGGGGCTTCAACTCACCCCAGAGCTTTATCCCCTCGAGCAAGGTGCCGCTCTGATTGACGCGAGGCAGTCCGTAGCTTAGAGAGGCGTCAAGGTGAAAGTGGCTGTCAACAAATGGCGCCGTAACCAGATGTCCTGCGGCATCGATAATCGGAAAGTCTGTACCAATCCCATCAATTGTCGAACCAACATCTGCGATAACGCCGTTTTTGATCAGGATATCTGCCATGTTACCACTGGCTTGACTCGCATTTTTAACGAGAAGATCACTCATCATTTTACTCCATAACTATAGTGAGGCACTAATGCCGTTCGCCCCGTCGAAAGGGGGTAAGCAGGGCTTTGGGGTATTGCGTAGTTTTCGCCGCGACTACCATCGCAACTATACTGAGCAGATATGGCAACATTAAAAAGAACTGATAAGGGACAACCGCGCCAGCTAGCTGTTGAGCGCGCACCTGATAGGCATCCAGGCCAGCGAACAACAAAGCACCAAGTAACGCCTTTGACGGCCGCCATGAAGCAAAAATGACTAAGGCCACTGCAATCCAGCCCCGACCATTGACCATGCCAAAATAAAAAGCATCGAAGGCCGACATTGTAAGATAGGCACCGCCCAGAGCCATCAGCGCGCTGCCAATCACCAACGCAAGCGTTCGCACGCTAAGCACGTCTATGCCCTGCGCTTCAAGCGCCATGGGGTTCTCACCGGCGACCTTTACCGCCAAACCAAATGGAGTCCTATTCAATAGCCACAGCACAAGAGGCACTGCCAAAAAAGCAAGATAGGTAAATGCAGTATGTTGAAAGAAAGCCTCTCCCAGAAACGGTAAATCGCTAAGAATGGGGATGTCCAGTGGTTGAAAGGCGGTAATTTTCGGCGGCGTTGTTGAACTTGGCAACAGCAAACGAAAGGCAAAATAGCCGATTGACGAGGCAAATAACGTGATGCCAATCCCAGTGACATGCTGGGATGCGCCCAGATAGACGGTAAAACCAGCATGAATCAGACCAAAGGCGGCACCAACCAGAGCCGCGACCAACACGCCGGTTGAAAGGTCAGCTCCCATATAGACCGCCGTCCAGCCAACCATGGCACCGATTGACATGATGCCCTCGATGCCAAGGTTGAGAACACCTGCACGCTCACAAACCAACTCTCCAAGCGTGGCTAACAACAAAGGACAGGCGATGCGGATTGTTGCTGCCCAGAAACCTGCATTCACAAGGACTTCAAGGAAATCCAATATCATTGCGTTATCTAGCCCCTTATAACGACGCGATACCGAACCAAAACCTGTCCGATAAGCACAGCAAGAACAGTTGTCGCCACAATCACATCCGCAAGATAAGTAGGCACATCAATTGCACGGCTCATCGCATCAGCTCCGACATAAATTATTGCCATAAAGATGGCAGCAAAAATCACCCCAATTGGATGAAGGTTGCCAAGCATGGCTACGGCAATTCCCGTATAGCCAAAGCCAGGCGACAGATCGAGGGTCAAATATCCCTTCAGGCCAATGGTCTCAGTGGCACCCGCCAAACCTGCCATTCCCCCGCTCAATAATCCGATGAAAATGATTGTTTTGGTGACCGAAATTCCAGAGTGCCTAGCGGCAGATTGATTGAGGCCAACAGCCTTGCTAGAAAAGCCAAATATGGTGCGTGACTGCACAAACCAAATGACAATCGCGGCAATGATGGCTATCGCAAACCCAAGGTGAAGACGTGATCTGGGGACAAGCTGCGGCAATACTCCGGCGTCAATGATGGCAGCAGCCTGCGGCCAGCCAAGCGAATAGGGATCTTTCCATGGCCCCTCAAGCAGATAGCTTACAAGGAGAATGATCACGAAATTGGTCAACAGGGTGGTCACCACTTCATCAACACGCATGAACTGGCGTAGAAGAACCATTGGCAACAATGTCAGACCACCAGCAACACAGGCAACAATTAGCAGAAATGGAATCATAAGAAACGGCGGCAACTCGATGAGGCCGGTCCCAAAATAAGTCACTGCTAGCGCACCGGCATAGAGCTGGCCCTCTACCCCAATATTCCAGAATTTTGCGCGAAAGGCTATCGCAGCGGCAAGACCTGTAAAAATCAACGGCGTGGCAGTGGCGCCTGTTTCAGTGATCGCATTTCGTGAACCAAAGGAGCCGATGAAAAGCTCCTTGAAGCCAACAAGCGGCGGGGCCCCCGCCGCGGCGATCAGAACAGCGGCAAAGCACAGCGTGCCTACACAAGCACCTGCAATGGTCATCCAGGGAAGCCATTGTGGAATGGTCTCCCGCGCCTCAAAACGCATCAAATCCCTCCCCCGCCATCCTCATGCCAAGACTGGTGATATCAACATCATTATTTTCAAATGGCGCGCTGGCATAACCGTCGTACATCACTATGATGCTGTCTGAAAGCGCCAGAATTTCCTCTAGATCCTCAGAAATCAGCACCACAGCCGCCCCGCTTCCACGTGCAGCCAACAATGACTGGTGAACGGCACTTATGGCACCCTCGTCAAGGCCGCGCGAAGGTTGACAGGCAACTATGATCTCCGGAGACCTTGCAAACCATCGGCCGATAAGCAGTTTCTGAATATTGCCGCCAGACAGTGAGCGTGCCGGTTGATTGATCGACTGGAAACGAACATCGTTAACACTGCAGATACCCTCAGCAGCGGAACGGCATTGGAGCGTTCTCACTATCTTCGTGCTGCTAACAAGGTCAGTGTTCTTTGTTTCTGTCAGCACGGCATTTTCCCACACCGACATGTCACCAACAACACCATCATTGGTGCGGTCTTCTGGAATATAAGCCACGCCCAATTCCATGAAGGCCATCGGGGTGTATTCGAGCGCGATTACTCCCTTTATAATCACATTTCCATTGGTTGGCTTGATGTGTCCTGTCATCACCTTCGCTAGACTTTGCTGACCATTTCCTGCAACACCAACAACACCCATGATCTCCCCACCTCTCACCGCCAAATTGATATTTTTTAACATGGATGACTGGAGGTTAGTTTTTCTAGTGCATATGTCTTGCAGCCTGATTTTTGGATCAAACATGCGCGAGGAACGACGAACTGGACGCATGATTTTTTGGCCAACTATCATCTCACCAAGCTGGCGCTTGCTGGCATCCGCGGTTTTGAGCGTTCCGACTGTTTCACCACTGCGCAGAACAATGATACGATCGCTGACCTGCATGATCTCATTGAGCTTGTGAGAGATTAGGATCACGCCCAAGCCGGACGAGACCATCTTGCGAATAGACGCGAAAAGGCCGCTGGCCTCCTGAGGAGTGAGACTAGCCGTAGGTTCATCCAGGATCACAAGCCGACAATCATTGAAGAGGGTTTTCAAGATCTCAAGCCGCTGTTTCTCGCCAACCGACATTTGGTGGACATAGGCGTCGGGGTTGATATAGAGACCAAATTGATCTGTAAGCGCGACAAGTTTCTGTCTAGCCTCGGCGCTTGACAGAGTCGGTTTCCACAATGACTGAGTGCCAACAAGCGTGTTTTCCAACACTGTTAAATTCTCAGCGAGAGTAAAATGCTGATGCACCATACCAATGCCAGCCTCGATAGCGGCGCGTGGGTCACCACCCCTCAATTCTCTACCAGCACATTTAACAACACCCTCATCAGCCAGATAATGGCCAAAAATAATATTCATCAAGGTTGTCTTGCCCGCGCCATTTTCACCTAAAATTGCAAGCACCTCACCGGAGTTTACGGTAAACGTGATGTTCCGATTGGCCACCAGAGAGCCAAAACTCTTTCCAATGTTTATAACTTCTAGAAGGGGTGCCATCAAAATCCAGTCAACAAATAAACAAAAACACCCCCTATTGAGGGGGTGTCATACTCTTAGTTCACCTAATCAAAATGTTGACTTTGGCTCAACGTCATTTATTTCAACAGTAAATTTACCAGCAATTATATCAGCTCCGAGACTAGTGACTTGTGATTTGATGGCAGCAGGAATCTTGCTCTCAAATTCGTAATAGGGGGCAAGACTAGCACCGCCCTTGGCCATCATTGTCCAATGATGATATTCCTCTGCGCTGAAGGTGCCGGCCTTCACCCGCTCAATTGCGTGGCCAATTGCAGACTCCATGTGCCATAGCGCCGAGGTGACAACGACATCCGTTCCATTTTCTTCCTTATTCATGTCATTGACATTGCCAAAGGCCAGAATTCCCTTTTCCCGACAAGCATCCACTACACCAGCACGTTCTGCATACATGATATCAACACCTGCCTCAATCTGCGCAATAGCCGCCTCCTTAGCCTTTGGCGGGTCGTACCATGAGCCGATAAAGGTAACTTTGAACTCTATGGAAGGATCAACGGAGCGTGCTCCATTCATGAAAGCGTGGAATAACCGATTTACCTCACCAATCGGATAGCCTCCAACCATACCAATCTTCTTTTCCTTGCTCATATGGCCAGCGATGATTCCCATTAGATAACAGGGTTCATGGATGTAATTGTCAAAAACCGAGAAATTGCTGCCATGTGGTTTAAAGGGATCACCCATCAAAAAAGCGATTCCGGGGTAATCATCGGCAACCTTTCGAGCTTCCTTGCTAATCCCAAACGCCTCACCCACAACAAGCTGCACGCCCTTTTCGCAATATTCGCGCAATACGCGCACATAATCGGTATTTGAGACTTTCTCGGCAAAACTGTACTCGATTTCGCCACGCTTTGCCGCTGCATCGAGGGCAAGATGAAGGCGGGCGTCCCATTTCTGTTGAATAGGTTGAGTATAAATTCCCACAACCTTGAGTTTTTCCGCGCCAAAAGCAGGCAACGAACCGAAAGCAATCGTGGCTGTAGCCATGCCGGCAACAAAATCACGTCTTGTCAACGACGGTCTTTCTATAATTTTTGAGGCAATATTCATAACTAAACGCTCTCCCTTTGTTTGGATATTAATTGGCCTAGATTTTGTGACGGGTTTTTTAGCTATCTCCAGCGCAAATATCCGGCTAACTGAGCTAAACGGTAGCACTTGTATTTCGCTGTGAAAAACAGATTTTAGCCAATGTGGAAAATCACTCCGGTAATGCAAAACGGGGGCAGTAACCCGCCCCCATTAATGTGATCGTCATTCCAACCTTTTTCATAGCGCCTTGTCAGTGATTGCATGCGTCCACGCACCAGTTGGCACTTTAGTAATCACTGGGTCAGATCCACCCTTCATAAGTGTTTCAACAGTACGCTCATAATCAGCCGGGTCTAGTGCACCGGTGGAGCCAGCTGTGAGCTTGGCAATCTCGCCCATCATCCGACGTTGGTGCTTTTCCGTCTGCGCACCAGAGGCGTCATTATCAAGGACAATGTCAGCTGCTGCTTTAGGGTTTTCTTCAGCCCATTTCCAGCCCTTCATTGACGCTCGGACAAAGCGAACCATTTGGTCTTCAAAAGCCGGGTCCTTCAACCGATCCTCCATCACATAGATACCATCCTCCAGTGTTGCTACGCCTTGGTCTTGATATTTGAATATAACTAGGTCATTAGGCGAAATTCCTGCGTCAATAACCTGCCAATATTCGTTGTAAGTCATTGTTGAAATGCAGTCAGCTTGCTTCTGAAGAATGGGATCAACATTAAAACCCTGTTTCAAAACTGTCACTCCGTTGCTGCCCCCATCGGTGGGAATGCCTAACTGGCTCATCCATGACAAAAATGGATATTCATTCCCAAAGAACCAGACACCTATTGTCTTTCCACGAAAATCTTGCGGTGACGTGATCCCTGTTTCCTTTCGGCAGGTCAATTGCAACCCTGAGGATTTAAATGGCTGAGCAATGTTTACAAGCGGCACACCCTTCTCTCTTGCGGCAAGAGCTGATGGCATCCAGTTGAGCATTAAATCTGCCCCTCCACCAGCTAGAACCTGGGGTGGAGCAATGTCAGGACCGCCTGGCTTAATTGTTACATCAAGGTTCTCGTCACTGTAATAACCTTTATCTAACGCAACATAATATCCCGCAAATTGTGCTTGGGTAACCCATTGCAACTGTAGTGTCAGCTTGTCAGCCGCCTTTGCAGCCACGCTAGACATCACCATGCAAGAAGCTAGTGCCGTTAAAACTAGTTTTTTCATTTTTGTCTCCCTTTTTGTGACTTGATTATTTTGTCCTGTACGACGGGTGCCAGAAAGTGATCCGCCTCTCGAGTAAACTTAAAGCACCATAACTAGCAGAGCCGGCAAGCGCGGCAACCGCAATTTCGGCCCATACCATATCCAAATTCATACGGCCCACTTCGGTCGAAATTCTAAACCCAATCCCAACAATCGGTGTGCCAAAGAATTCAGCTACGATGGCACCAATCAGGGCCAAAGTCGAATTAATCTTTAGTGCATTAAAAATAAAAGGCATGGCGGCAGGTAGCTGCAATTTAAACAAGGTCTGCCAATAACCCGCGGCATAGGTATCAAGGAGGTCACGCTCCATCGCGCTTGCAGCGCTCAGCCCAGAGAGCGTGTTCACCATCATTGGGAAAAACGTCATAACTACTACAACAGCGGCTTTTGACTGCCAGTCAAAACCAAACCACATAACCATAATCGGCGCCACACCAATAATCGGCAAAGCCGAGATGAAGTTACCAATTGGCAAAAAACCACGCCGAAGAAAATTACTCCGGTCGACAAGAATGGCAACCACAAACGCGCTGCCACACCCGATGGCGTAGCCAGCAAGGACGGCTTTCAGAAATGTCTGCTGGAAATCAGCCATCAGAATAGCTGTCGAGGTGACCAGACGCGCCCCGATCATTGACGGCGGTGGCAGCAACACCGTCGGAATGCCAAGACCAATAGTCAGGGCTTCCCAGAAAAACAATAGCCAGAAGCCGAAGAACAAGGGAACACCAAGCGACACGACCCAATTGAAGCCAGTTGCATCCGCATCATCTGCCATTGTCTTTTCAACCGCCAGCCAGCCATGAAGCCAGGCGGCAATGGCAATCCCCCAGACAGCCCCAACCATGCCGTCCTGCAATGCCGCGAGAACCGCGCAAGCGGCAATAAGGCTTATCACTAGGTCTAGTTGCGGACGAATCACAACAGGCAAGGCAGCAGCCAGCGCCGGCGACAGACGCATCCCGCACACAACCACCAGACCAGCCGCAAGCAGTAGAGCCGGTGACAGTGTGGTGAACCCATCAACTAGTGCGTAGAACCCACACAGCGCAGCAGCGGCGTTCAGCAGTTTCTGCAGGCCAGTCATTTTGGCGCCCCCATCATCCGCTGGGTGATCTGCGCAGCGATATTGACCGCAATCACCAGCAGAGCTGCCAGCGTGGCGGCGGTCAGCAGAGCTGACCAGATTTGGATTGTCTGGCCATAATAGGATCCCGACAGCAGACGCGCCCCAAGCCCAGCAACCGCACCAGTCGGCAATTCACCAACAATGGCCCCAACTAAGCTGATGGCGATGGCGATCTTCATCGAGGTAAACAGATAGGGAATCGAAGATGGCAGGCGCAGGGTGATAAACAGTTGCCAGCGCGAGCAGTTATAGGTGCGCATCAGATCAATCAGCATCGGATCCGGACTGCGCAATCCTTTGACCATTCCTACAGCGATCGGGAAGAAACTGAGATAGGTTGAAATCAACGCCTTAGGCAATAGCCCCGACAATCCAATCGCATTCAGTACCACAATGATCATCGGAGCAATCGCCAGAATCGGGATTGTTTGGCTCGCAATAATCCAGGGCATCAATGATTTGTCCATGGCCCTGTTCTCGACAATAAAAATAGCCAGCATCATGCCGGTGAAGGTTCCCATAACAAAGCCAAGCAATGTTGAGGAAAGGGTGATCCAACTGTGATAGATCAGCGACCGCTTCGAGGTGACTTTTTTCTTTACCGTTGTTTTCCAGATTTCGGCCACAACCTGATGCGGTGCCGGCAGCACAGGCCGATCATGCGCCATTGTATCGCGCACAAGATCAGTCATGCTCCATTCGGTGGCTGATTTCTCATATTGGTCAAGCTGCCAGGGGGCATTTAAATAGACGGTGAAACCGTACCAAATCACAGCAATTGCCGCGATGATGGTAAGAACTGGAAGAAGTTTCTGTCTCAGCATGTCGGTCAAACCGCCCTCCCCTTGCTGGGTGCTGCCCTAG
Source organism: uncultured SAR116 cluster alpha proteobacterium (assembly GCA_902578815.1). Lineage (GTDB taxonomy): Bacteria > Pseudomonadota > Alphaproteobacteria > Puniceispirillales > Puniceispirillaceae > MED-G116. Next base: position 17,761 of record CACHEI010000028.1, read on the forward strand.
TCATCGGCATGGCCCTCACGCAGCCCCTCGCGCACGCGCTGGGCAATTTCAAGGAATTTCGGAGTTTCGCGAATATCAAGCGGGCGGTCATCAGGCAGGTCGGACGTGATGACATCGGTGATCCGTCCCGGGCGTGGTGACATCACCACAATCTTTGTCGACAGATACACCGCCTCGGGAATTGAATGGGTGACAAAGCAGATCGTCTTGCCAGTTTTCTTCCAAAGCTGGAGCAGCTGTTCATTGAGATGATCGCGTACAATCTCATCCAGCGCGCCAAAAGGTTCGTCCATCAGCAGCAGGTCAGCATCAAAGGCAAGCGCACGTGCGATCGAAGCACGCTGCTGCATGCCGCCGGAGAGCTGCCAGGGAAATTTGCCACCAAAGCCATCCAGCCCGACAAGATTGATCATGCGCTCAACCCGCTCCTGCTGTTCTCCACTGGACAAACCCATGATTTCCAGCGGCAGCGAGATATTACGGGCAATTGTACGCCAGCTGAGAAGCGCCGGCGCTTGAAAGACATACCCATAGGCCCGGGCCAGACGCGCCTGTTCAGGAGGCTGTCCATTGACGGCAATACTTCCGCCTGTCGGTGTTTCAAGATCAGCGATGACGCGTAAAAATGTGGTCTTGCCACAGCCCGATGGGCCAATAAGGGAAACGAACTCACCAGCCCCGATCTCCAGGTCAAGATCTCGAAGCGCGTGAACGACACCGTCATTGGTCTCAAAGTCCAGGTTCAGTTTATCAGCCTTGATGACCATATGCGAGGATGACGTTTTCGCCATTACTCTGTCTTTCTGCGTCACTTAACCGTGTCGCTTCGTTTTTTGCCACGTTAACATCGCCACCACAGGTGAAAGCAGCGGCGTTGCGGAGCAGACGCTATCCGATCTGTCCTGCCAGCTAGACGCCAGCTGGCATATTCGCCGGATCGCGGACCACCTTGCGGGGAGCCGTCAATGCCTTCCATTGTGAAAGCGCCTTATTGGTGGCACTGAAGGGTTCACGCTGGACAAATTTGCCATGACCCTCACGCGTCTTGACCTCGTTCTCGCTGATCGCAACATAGCCTTTAGTCATGGTAAAACGCGGCAGACCCTTGACGGCAAAGCCCTCGAACACATTGTAATCAATTGCCGATTGCTGGCTGCCGGCGCTGATGGTCTTCTCGCGTTCAGGATCCCACACGACGATATCGGCATCTGCTCCCTCAACAATGGCTCCCTTGCGCGGATACATGTTCAGCGCCTTGGCAATATTGGTTGAGGAGGCCGCAACAAATTCATTCATCGTCAGACGACCTGTATTCACGCCATAGCTCCAGAGCAATGGCATCCGGTCCTCAAGGCCGCCCGTGCCATTTGGGATCTTGGTAAAATCACCAACACCGTAACGCTTCTGTTCGGTGGTGAAAGCGCAGTGATCGGTGGCCACGACCTGCAAGCTGCCAGCCTGCAGACCCGCCCAGAGGCTGTCCTGATGCTGTTGATTGCGGAAGGGCGGTGACATCACGCGGCGGGCCGCATGATCCCAATCATCATGGGCATATTCACCCTCATCCAATAACAGATGTTGGATCAACGGCTCACCGTAGACCCGCATGCCCTTCTGCCGCGCACGGCGGATGGCCTCATGTGACTGCTCACAGGATACATGCACGACATAGAGAGGGACTCCAGCCATATCGGCTATCATGATCGCCCGGTTGGTAGCCTCGCCCTCGACCTCAGGCGGGCGGGAATAGGCATGCGCTTCAGGGCCGTTATTTCCTTCGGCCATCAGCTTTGTCTGTAACTGCGCCACAACATCGCCATTCTCGGCATGAACCAGCGGCATCGCCCCCAATTCCGCACAGCGCTGGAATGACGCATACATCTCATCATCATCAACCATCAACGCGCCCTTATAGGCCATGAAATGCTTGAAGGTATTGATGCCCTTGTCGACAACAACCGGCATCTCATTGAACACCTCCTCGCCCCACCAGGTGATCGCCATATGGAATGAATAGTCGGTGGTAGCCAGAGAGGATTTGTTGTCCCAAGCCTGAATTGCCGTTAGCAGCGACTGACCAGGTGCTGGCAGACAGAAATCCACCACCATCGTGGTGCCGCCAGACAGGGCCGCCCTGGTGCCTGACTCAAAATTGTCCGAGGAATAGGTTCCCATGAACGGCATTTCGAGATGCGTGTGCGGATCAATACCTCCCGGCATCACATAACAGCCTGTGGCATCAAGTGTCTCGTCCCCCGAAAGGCCGGTGCCAATATCAGTGATGACACCTTTTTCAACCATAACATCAGCCACGTAGGTTCTATCGGCTGTAACGATCGTCCCACCTTTGATTGCCGTGCTCATGTCTCATTCTCCCTGATCATTTTGTCTAGTCATCCACGATGCCAGCAGTTTCTAAAACAGCATGAAAAAGGACATCCGTACTGGCCTTTGCCCAATCTTTAGTAATCTCTTCAGCTTCATTATGAGAAAGTCCATCAACGCAAGGGCACATTACCATCGCAGTAGGTGCAACACGATTAATCCAGCAAGCGTCGTGACCAGCCCCTGATACTAAATCACGATGGGTGTAGCCAAGCCGTACTGCAGCATTTCGGACTGCAGAAACGCAAGTGTCATCAAACTTTACAGGATCAAATTTGCCAGCCTGTTCGATTTCCATGATTAACCCCAAATCTTCGCATATTTTTTCTGCACCATGGCGCATCCTGGATTCCATATCATCAATTATTTCCTGCTCCGGTGCCCGGAAATCAATTGTAAAAACAACCTTTCCAGGAATGATATTCCTAGAATTAGGGTAAACATCACAATGACCCACTGCTCCAACAGCATTTGGCGCGTGGGACCAAGCGATTTCATCAACAAGTTGGGTAATTCTTGCCATCCCTAGACCCGCATTTTTTCTTTTGGGCATCGGTGTTGACCCAGTATGAGACTCACGACCAGTGAGCGTGACTTGTAGCCAATTTAGACCTTGGCCATGTGTCACAATGCCAACCTCTATGCCCTCATCTTCCAGAATTGGCCCTTGTTCAATATGAAGTTCGAAAAAGGCTGCCATTTCACGTGCACCCACTTCTTCATCTCCAATCCATCCGATGCGAGCAAGTTCATCACCCACCGACTTACCATCAGCATCCTCTCTTGCATAAGCCCATTCAAGAGTGTGCATGCCAGTAAAAACACCAGAGGCCATCATAGGCGGCGAAAAACGCGTACCTTCTTCATTTGTCCAGTTTACAACCTCGATTGGATGCTTGGTCTTGACTCCCGTCTCATTGAGTGTCCGAACAATCTCCAAGCCCGCCAAAACGCCCAGAACGCCATCATATTTTCCACCCGTCGGCTGTGTGTCAAGATGGCTGCCAACCATCACCGGTGGTAAAGAGGGATCAGTGCCTTCATGACGGGCAAACATATTACCTATCTTGTCAAGCCCCATGGTCATGCCCTCAGCCTCGCACCAGGACTGGAACAGGCGACGACCCTCGGCATCCTCATCCGTCAGCGTCTGCCGGTTGTTGCCTCCGGCAACGCCGGGCCCTATCTTGGCCATCTCCATCAGCGCGTCCCAGAGCCGGTCACCATTGATCCGGAAATTCTTGCCCCGTCCATCGAACGCGGCTGCATTTGCGTCAGTCATCATCGTCTCCCAAATTTGTAAATCCTGTCAGGGATGGCCACTTAACCCGCGTGCAGTGTGCTAGTCAATTTCCCGCAACACCTCGCCAAGACAGGCAATCAAATCATCAATCTGTTCACGGGAGATGATCAGCGGTGGTGACAGCGCGATAATGTCGCCGGTTGTGCGTATCATATACCCCTTCTCAAAAGCCTTAAGAAAAGCGCTGAAAGCGCGCTTTGTAGGCGCTCCCTCGATGGGTCTTAGTTCGACCGCACCAATCAGCCCTATATTGCGGATGTCGATCACATGCGGGTGTTCAGCAAGGCTGTGTAGCTTTTCCTGCCAGTAATCGGCAAGGCTGGAAGCCCGAGTCAGTAGTCCCTCATCAGCATATGTTTCCAGCGTTCCGAGTCCAGCTGCCGCAGCTACCGGATTACCGGAATAGGTATAGCCATGGAAAAACTCGATCAAATGTTCAGGCCCGTGCATGAAAGCGTCATGGATCTCGTCAGAAACAATCACCGCCCCCATGGGGATAACACCACTGGTCAGGCCCTTTGCTGTCGTCATCATATCAGGCTTTACGCCGAAGAAGTCTGCGGCAAAGGGGGTACCAAGACGGCCAAAGCCGGTGATTACTTCGTCAAAAATAAGCAAAAACTCATATTTGTCACAGATTTCACGGACACGCTCGAGATAGCCTTTCGGCGGAATCAGAACCCCGGTGGACCCAGCAATTGGTTCAATGATCACCGCAGCAATGGTCGAGGGGTCATGCAATTGGGCAATCCTCTCTAAATCATCGGCTAGTTCCGCGCCATGTTCCGGCTGCCCTTTTGTAAAAGCGTTGTGGTCAGGCAAATGCGTGTGTGGCAGATGGTCAACGCCTGTTAGCAAGGTACCAAACATCTTGCGGTTGGCGACGATGCCACCAACCGAGATGCCACCAAAATTCACCCCGTGATACCCTCGCTCACGCCCAATCAAGCGGGTGCGTCCGGCATCGCCCCGCACCTTGTGATAGGCAAGTGCCGTCTTCAGCGCTGTTTCAACCGACTCCGATCCTGAATTGGTGTAGAAAACATGGTTCATGCCGTCGGGTGCAATGGCAGCGATTCGATTCGCCAGCTCAAACGCTTTCGGATGTCCCATCTGGAAGGCCGGCGCATAATCTAGCTCGGCCACTTGATCTTGAACGGCCTTGACGATCTTCGGCCTTGTATGCCCGGCATTGACACACCACAAGCCAGCAGTGCCATCAAGAACCTTATGACCCTCAATCGTGTCATAATGCATGTCCTTGGCACCTACAAGCATACGTGGGTTTTCCTTAAACTGGCGATTCGCCGTGAACGGCATCCAGAAAGAGCTTAGATCGTTCGGCGCTGGATCATAGGTATCCGGCATGGTAGATCTCCTGTTTCGAATAGCGCACGTGAAAGACGATGCCAGCCACGGCGCTCAAACATAAAAATTGCTTTTTGCTTCATAAAATGAAATAACATTTTTACCGGCTGGTCAAATATTCAAATGCTTGGTAGTTAAATATGTCTCATTTTCGAGTCGACCCAACAGGTAACGCCCGATAGATGAGAAGCACAATACACAAAGCCATGTCTGATATCAAAAAAGAGTCGATACCACCCGCAACTCAGGCAGTTGCTAGCGGGGGTGGTATGTCTCCTAAGCAGAAAACACGAATCCAGATTACCAATGAAGCTAAGATCCTGGAGGCGGCGTTAGGGGTGTTTGCTCAGGAAGGGTTTCGCGGCGCCACACTAGACCGGATCGCCAGCGCTGCTGATATGTCAAAACCCAATCTGCTCTATTATTTTAAGAACAAAGAAAAAATCCACATCGCCCTGCTTACCGGCCTTCTTGACATCTGGCTGGCGCCGTTGAGCGAAATCAGCGCAACGGGAGATCCAATGCTGGAAATTGGTGGTTACATCAAACGCAAACTAGAAATTTCACGGGAATATCCGCGAGAGTCTCGACTGTTTGCCAATGAAATTCTGGCTGGGGCTCCACACATCAGCGATTTTCTGCAGACTAAGTTAAAAAAACTTGTCGATGAAAAAGCCGCAATTTTGCAACGCTGGATTGATAACGGCCAATTAGCACCTTGCGATCCGAGGCACCTGCTTTTTGCCATCTGGTCGACCACTCAGCATTACGCTGATTTCAGTGTTCAGGTAAGACTTGTCCTTGGACTAGAATCCGAAGATAACAGCTATTACGGGGAAGCATCGCAAATGCTTGAAACGCTTTTTCTGGGTCAATTAATAAGGACGTATCACTGCAACTAAAACAAGAATGGCGCAAATTTCTTTTCTTGGTAATTCTACGACTTTCTTTTTACAAGACAGCGGTCTTTGAACAGCCATCAAATATGGCGGGACAATATGTCCTCTCGTTTTCATTTTCCAAATACGAATTTTCTAAAAATTAAAGCCACCATGAACATTGCTAGAGCCCTATAGAAAACCGAAATCTCCTCCAACATATCTGTACAATTATAAAATCAACAGCATGGATGTGCAGATCATAACACGATCTCTTTCTCTATCAAATAATGAAGCTCCAATCTTTTTATAAAAGTGCCATCATGAATCACGTCGGTAATTCAACCCTTCTCTTTAGGCTTTTCTCTTGTCACCGATGGATGAAATAAAAATTTTACCTGTTAAATATCGCCCCATGTGTAGTGTTCATGAAGGTTTCCAAATTATCCTTGAAAAATAAATCC
>CACHEI010000029.1 GCA_902578815.1 uncultured SAR116 cluster alpha proteobacterium
TCCCCCCATGCCCATCTCTCCACCAGGCATGGCGCCGCCAGGCATGCCGGGCATTGGCATTCCACCCATGCCCATCTCTCCACCAGGCATGGCGCCGCCAGGCATGCCGGGCATTTGCGTTCCACCCATGCCCATCTCTCCACCAGGCATGGCGCCACCAGGCATGCCGGGCATTTGCGTTCCGCCCATGCCCATCTCTCCACCAGGCATCACTCCGCCTGGCATTTCAGTCACTCCAGGCGAACCACCGACACCCATTTCACCACCGGACATCTCTCCACCGGGTGAAGGAGAGCCTCCTTCACCAAGGCCACCTTCTCCCATTTCTCCATTTTGCCTTAAGCCGCGCTGTATGGGATTACCGTCCGCATCAAGTTGCAGTTCACCGTCGTCCCCGCGAGGGGCTCCTTCACCCGACACTTGACCATCGGCAGGTGCTGCGCCCTCAGGCGTAGGTTCGCCATCAGCAGGTGCTGCGCCCTCAGGCGCAGGTTGACCATCAGCAGGTGCTGCGCTCTCAGGCGCGGGTTGACCATCAGCAGGTGCTGCGCCCTCAGGCGCGGGTTGACCATCAGCAGGCGCCACTCCTTCAGGCGCAGGTTGACCATCAGCAGGTGCTACGCCTTCAGGTGCAGGTTGACCATCGGTTGCTGTTACGTTTGACGCTTGCGCCAGCTGTATGTATTCTGCGGGGCTCGAGTTAGTTTCAAACGTACCGGTGCTGACAACAGCATCGCTATTTTCAATGGCCATGATTGAACCTTTCCTTGGATTTCAACAAACCCATACTCACTCTGAATTCTGTCCGGTATTATCTTCACCTTCGCTGGTAGCGCCACTCTCATCGACACTCCCTGCTTCACCTTCTTGTTCAGCTTTAGCTGCCTCAACAGCCTCGGCCACCTTTTTCTTATATTCATCCATCGCGGCTTTTAACATTTCATCTTCTTCTTTAGCCGCGGAGACAAGATTTTCAACACTCAATGATCCCATCTGAGCAAGCAAATTATAAACTTGAACAGCATGGTCAGAAGTATTGCTTTGCAGCGCTTTGCGAGCGTTGATAAGAGCATTTTGCGCGTTCATAACCATCATCATTTGACCACGCCCCTGTTGAACCTCAATTTGCGACAGTCGGAGAAATTGCTCTGCAATTGTAACTTGGTTTTGGACATTTGCACGGTTTAGAGCGGCTAAGTTGTACTGGATCCAACTGTTTGTTATCGACTCTTCAGCTGCCCGAACAGCCTCACCATAAGTCAGTTCAGCTGACTCGCCGGTCAGCTTTGCGGCCCGGTATGTGTTAATTTGTGTGCCAAAAAGCTCAAGGGGCCAGCTCATTTCTACCTTTCCGATGTATTCCGTTTTCCCGCCAAGGCTTCCAGAGGCATCGCCTTTATAATTAACTTCAGCCGTCGCTTTAAACTCCGGCAGAAAATTAGCTGCCATTGCCTTGTTGCTTGCGATAACAGCCATATCATATGTAACTCTGGCTTTCATGAGTTGGTCGCCATTTTTCATAACAGCCTCGCGGAAACTATCTTCGCTTTCCGGGATAAGGTTGTTGGGAATGCGTATTGGTAATAGAGCGTCGATATTTGCGGGAATGGAGCCGAACACTTTATCGAATTGTGACAACGCCCGCTTTAAAGCCCCCTCCGCGGTAACCCTGCTGGTTATAGCCCCAGCTAATGCATTTTTCGCCTGTAAGACATCAGTGCCAACCGCAGCACCTCTGCTGACTCTAAAATCTTGCAGCCCTGTCTGCTTCTTGAGCTGCATCTCTCCGTCTTGAGCAATTTTAAACTGAGCGTGCGCTTTTTTTAATCCGATATACGCTTGTGCTGCTTTTAAAATGGTTTGGTTCTTTGCTGCATGCAGACTTAAGCGGGACATTTCTGCGGTTAATTTACTTGTTTCAATGTCTGCAGAGGTTTCACCAAAATCCCACAGCTTCTGGGTAATTTTAAGTTTAGCTTCCGTGGGATTATACCGTTGGTTTGACGAACCAGTGCCATTGGCACCAGTCATCCCTGGTGATGTCACACCGCCATTACTGCCACCAGGCTTCACGTCGTACTGTTCACCGCTATTTAGCGTGATGTCAGCTTTTGGGTACCAACCAGACCACGCGGCCTTTGCGGTCTCCAACGAAGATTTATAACTCAGTTCAGCTATTGCAACACTCTTATCCAATTCCACCGCAGCGGGCAACATGTCCAAAAAGCTTATGAACTCTATGGCTTCTGTTTTTGCATTAGTCTGTTGACTATCATCAGCCACGACACTAGCTGAGTTGTTGTTATCAGTCGTGGTAGTGTCAGCGAAGCACTGGTGGGACAGTGTTAATAAAACGCCGGATGCCAAGATTGCGAGCTGTTTCGACTTGAATGAATTTTTAATCATAGCTGATATATTCCGTCATAGTTTGCGCGGAAAAGCCGCTGAGCTGTTCGACACAACATCCAAATGACTGTTAACCGGACGGTCCAGCATACTATTTCAAGCAAGAGGTTGCAAAGCTTAGATGAAAAAGTCAAGTCTGGTTTCAATTGTTGCACACTCATTTTTGCTTATCGTCTTGTCGTTCAGCCAAAATTTTAGCAAAAACCCGTCCCTTGGGTTGATGTCTCTAAGCGTGGTAGAAATAATCAATTATAGTGGAGAAACAAATAACCCGGAACTACACAAAGTCGATATAGCTCAAGGTATGCCGACAAACAGGCTTGAAGCAAACGTAACAACTGCGCCGGAAAACCTCGTAAGCAGCGAGGAAACGGCACAAATCCAGGACACTAACATTCCTATTCACCCCAAACAATCTGACGGATCATCCGTACCAGTATTGGGCGCAACTATCACAAAGGCTTTTCCTAAATTTCAAAATGTCGAGAGAAATCAAATGGCACCAAATACTGATGAAAGCTACAAATTGGAACCCAACTCACAGGAAGAATATTTCCAGCAATATGAATTTGAGAAATCAAAAGGTGGATATGCGACTGATTTGTTTCAAAGCGGGAATCAAATACGCAGTGGATCTGGTCAAAGGATTAAAGAGACCGCTGAAGTTGTAAAAACAGTCACTCCAGAGCCACAAACACATAAAATCGCAAAACTGTCACTTCCCTCTCCTAAACCTTCGCGGATTAAAAATATCTCACCTCAATCTGCAAAGGAAAAGCTACCAATCAATGACGCGAATAGCGAGACCTCGAAAAAGAGAATACCCATTGGTGACATCGATCTCAAAAGCACCCCAAAACCATTATTGCGCAGTACACCCGCAAGTCCAAAGCTAGCAATGTCCTCTAAGGAGAAAAGTGGTTTGAACAGGGTATTATTAGACAAAAAAAAATCTTTAGTGAAAAACGGAAATGACATCCATATCGGAGACGAACGCCGACAATTCACTTATGCACAAACTTTTGAAATGCTAGCTCAATCCAGATCCTCAAATAGTTTCAAAAACAACCACCTGCCCCAATCAAGAAAACCCGTGCAGTTTTCTGGTATGAAAAAGACACTCGATCAGTCAACTCAAACAAGTTGCAAAAGAACATTGACAGTCGCTGTTCCAAAAGTGCAGCAAGTTGACAATATCCAGGCCAAAAAACTTCTGACAATAAACGACCTATTGGGACAACAGCGGAGTTGGAACACTGCAAGGCAACAAGTGACAATTTCTTATCTACTTGGAACAAATAATATTGTCCGCCAAAACAAGCAGGGTAATGTCTCAATTTCTGAACTGCTAAAAGGCAATGTCCGAGTTACCCATGCCAATACTACAGTCTGCATTGAATAACATACACAGCTAGCTTAAAACACTTATTATTCGCTCAAGAATAATTACAAGACATCAGAAGCAATTTTGCAGTCAAAGGATTTTAGATAGTATTAGACGGTCATAAAGACACAGAAAGCTGAGAACAAAGAACTAGGTCGCTATTTCCGCCTTATATGCCGACTTTTTTTTATAAATAGCGGGGCAGATTCAACAGACAAGAATTTTGGAGGCTTGTCATTCAAACCTAATTAGAGCAAGTTTCAAATCATCGAAATGGATGCGCTGGTGTCAACAGCGCTGCATTTAAAAGCAGCAGTCCAAAAATAAAGATGGCCCCTCCGCCAACAAGCCCAATAACATCCATGATCCGAGCGCTGGCCTCGCTACTGTTAGGCAGGAGAGTCAAAAAACGCCGAGCCGCCTGTCCGAGATAAATCGACAGTACAGCGAGCAGGGTAATAGTAAGCGCTGTACCGAGAGACATTGCCAGCACCGCAAACAGCCCAGCCACCCAAAGATTGAGTGAATAAGCAAGAAGGAGCACAATCACTGCGCCTGAGCAGGGCCGGATGCCGATTGACAGAATAATGCTGATGAAAGTGCGCAGCGAGAGCGCCGCGTCAAGATCATCAGCGGTAGGCCCATGCGAATGATCACAGACTGCGCCTTTGTGGTGATGGTGATCGGTGGCTGTCACAGCTAGCTGTGATTTGCGTAAGCGCAATAGCCGTGTTCCGATAATCAGCAATCCAACTAGCGTAATCAGAGCAAAACTAACCACCTCGACATCATTGGCCATGCCTTGCGTCTGCCGCATGGACAAATTTAGCAGCCAGACAGCACTAGTTACAACGACAATCGCCGTTACCCCCTGGACCATTGCTGCTGCAAAAGATAGGATAACCCCACGGCGCAATTGGCTTTCATGCGAAAGCAAATAGGTAGAGATCACTATCTTGCCATGGCCGGGACCAGCCGCATGAAACACGCCATAGAAAAAACTAAGCGCCACCAAAATTGATGAAGCGCCAAATCCCTCAGCTTCAATCACGCGCAAGGCATCAGAGAGACCGCGATGCAAATCCCGCTGGAACGCCTGAACAGTCAACAAATATTCCGACCAAGCAAAATTGATGACGGGTGCCTGCCAGAAATAGAGGCCAACCAGACCCGCCAGGCCAACCGTACAAACCGCTATGACACCGCGGCCACTCATTGGCATTTCACATGTACTGTTTCCGCAAAAAGCCTACCAATGGTGTCATCTGGATTGGCATCAAGACTGGCCGACTGGGACAGGGCGATTGCATCAGCCGATGGGTTCGGTTGAACAATCTCGGTGCTACAACCAGCAGGGGCATCACCGTCAAAGGTGATGGTTTCACCCTCTCGATGGAACATTTCGATATAATAGGTCGGATCAAAAATAGCGTATGAAAAATTCTGCGCTGCGAGATCAACATGGCTCTCAATGGCTACTGTGAAGTCCATCCAGACCCGGTTTTCCCTTATCCCCGCAGTGACATCCCCTACTAGTGCTAATGGCAAAGCCTCGTTACCACGCTTGATCACGTTGAAATAGTCATAGGGTTCTAGATTCACCATAATTTCGGTGATCTGCTGCTGGATACCGGCTCCAACACCATCGGGATGCAGACCAGCCTCCTCAATCAAGGCTGTCGAAAAAAAATCATCGAACAGCCATTCCTGATGAATGGATGCAGGGCTGGCATCATCACGCAGAACAATCCGGCTCTCCAGATCAACCCACATATGGGGATGCGCGGTGGCCACCATTGCCGGCATGGTGATTAGGCACCATGCGGCCAGACGCCAGTAGCCTTGGCTAGGCGTCTTCACAGGCATCGCAAATACCATGCAGTTCAATGCTCGTCTTGGACGCTTTGAATTTTGTCTTTTTACTCAGCCCGGAAAGGAATAGCGAGACAGAATCATCACACACCTCTTGCACATGCTCACATTTATTGCAAATCACGAATGCCGTTCCACCAGTATTTTCACAGGAGATGTGACTGCACGCGATGAAAGCGTTCAGACTTTCCAGCCGGTGAACCTTGCCCATACCAATCAGCTTTTCCAGCGCACGATAAACCTGCAACGGCGCGCGGAAGCCAGACCCACGTAATTCGTCGAGTATCATGTAAGCACTCTTGGGGCTGTTTTCACGCCCGAGAACGTCCATGACAAGGCGTTCATTGTTTGACAGCTCAAAGTTATTTGTCATCTAACTCACTCCAACATCGGGGTCCTTAAGGTTTTTTTGACTACGACCAGTTCGTTTACGCAATATATTTACCGGGAGGACTGACAAAACAAAACATGCAAGTGCAGCCACAACGATGCTAGGTCCTGCTGGTGTATCAAACTCAAGAGATCCGTTGAGACCAATATAGACTGAAACGATACCAAGTATAATAGCTATAACAGCCATTTGCTCTGGTGAGGTTGCAAAGCGTCGCGCCGCAGCGGCAGGAATAATCAACAATGCAGTAATCAGCAAGACCCCAACTATCTTCATTGACACAGCAATAACCGCCGCCATCAATACCATAAACAAAAGGTTCACCTGATCAGGCTTGTTGCCTTCCGCAAGTGCTAAATCATAACTAACCGTGGCGGCAAACAAAGCCCTCCAAATTTTTGCCAGAAAAGCGAGTACAACAGCCCCTCCCCCCCAAATCAATGCTAGATCAACTGTGGTAATGGCAAGAATATCGCCGAAAAGAAATCCCATCAGATCAACCCTGACCCAAGTCATGAACGCCAGAGCCACTAATCCGATTGCAAGTACAGAGTGCGCAAGTAAACCAAGCAATGCATCAGATGACAAGCTGGCTCTTTTCTGCAGCAGAAGTAACATCAACGCCACTAAGACCGATACAATAAATACGGATAGAGTTATGTTGAGCTCTAATAACAGTGCAATCGCAACTCCTAGGAGGGCCGAGTGAGACAAGGTATCGCCAAAATAAGCGAGTCTTCGCCAAATAATAAAACAGCCAAGTGGTCCGGCCACAACTGCGACACCAAAACCACCAATTAACGCCCGGCTAAAAAAGTCATCAAACATTTTCATTAGCCTCATCAACGTCATTTGATACTAAATTTTTAGAAGAAACATTATTCTGGGTTTTGGTCCTTTTATCCGTTCTGATGCTTCCATCGGGAAGGTGCTCATGGTCGTGATGGTGTTCGTACAATGCAAGACCAGATGCGGCCCGATCTCCAAAAAGCGACTTAAATTCTTGGCTGGATGCCACTTTTGCAGGAGTACCTGAACAGCAAACATGTCCATTCAGACAGATTACCCTGTCGGTTTTAGACATTACTATATGTAGGTCGTGGGAGATTAGTAAAATACCGCAATTAAGACTATCACGAATGTCTTCGATAAGCTTATAGAGCATGATTTCTCCATTGTAATCAACGCCTTGGACCGGCTCATCAAGAACAAGAAATTCGGGAGAATTTAGTATCGCCCTTGCAAGCATGACACGCTGAAATTCGCCACCCGACAAATTACTCATCTGGACAGCGGCAAGATGCTCCGTCTCAGTTGCACGCAACGCTGAATGAATCTGAACTTTGTCCGCGCTATCTGTAAGCCGTAGAAATCGCGTCACAGACAATGGTAAATTACTGTTTAATCTGAGTTTTTGTGGCACGTATTTCGCGTGGAGTTTATCTTTGCGTTTTGTTACCCCCTCATCCGCGGCGACAACCCCAAGGGCCATTTTGGCTGTTGTCGACTTACCGGATCCGTTTGGTCCAATAAGCGTAACAATCTCACCTCGATCGACTGTCATGGAAACACCTCGTACCAGCCATTTTTCAGACCGACATATTCCAGCATTTTCAAGAGATACAAGCATCTTGTGTTCCATTTTTAGACCAACGATTGATTATGAAGCTTCTGACTTGTAACCACAATAAATTCAGTGTAGCATGGTAGTATGTTATAACATAACAATAATCGTCGAATATATTATCGTATACTGGAGTAAAAAATGCGCACAGCAAAGGTTGCCCTCCTAGCAACGACAATTCTCACAACAGGAATTTCACCAGCCAATGCTGAATTAAATGTTATGGCGTCTATAAAGCCCATTCATTCCTTGGTTTCTTCGGTAATGAATGGGGTCGGAAGTCCTTCACTGATCATCGAAGGAGCTGGATCCCCGCATACCTATTCGTTGAAGCCATCACAAGCTGCACAGCTTCAAGACGCTGACTTGATTTTCTGGGTTGGCCATGACCTTGAGACATTTCTAGAAAAGCCAATTGAGGGTCTAGCATCAGACGCAAAAGCCGTGGAATTGACCGAAGCCCATGACTTGAAGTTGATCAAATTCCGCGAGGGTGGCGCATTCGACTCTCACGATCACGACGACCATGACGATCACGATGATCACGACGACCATGACGACCACGATGATCACGACGACCATGACGGCCATGATGATCACGACAAGAATGACGACCATGATGACCATGACAAGCATGACGACCATGATGATCACGACAAGCATGACGACAATGATGATCACGACAAGCATGACGACCATGATGATCACGACAAGCATGACGACCATGATGATCATGGCCATGACGGCTATGATCCCCATGTTTGGCTTGATCCTGTGAACGCAAAAGCAATCGTCCACGAGATTGAAGAAGCTCTCGTCAAAGCTGATCCAGCGAACGCGCAAACTTATGAGACCAATGCAGAAAAGACGATGGCCAAGCTGGATGCCCTCGTCGGGGAAATTGACGCAGAATTAGCGCCGGTCAAAGGCAAAGGTTACATAGTATTCCACGATGCCTACCAATATTTTGAACAGCGTTTTGGCGTGTCTGCCGTTGGGTCCATTACAGTGTCACCAGAAATTCTGCCCGGCGCAAAACGGGTCAGCGAATTACAGGCAAAGGTGAAGTCACTCGATGCGACTTGTGTATTCTCAGAACCACAATTCGAGCCAAAGTTAGTCTCAACCATTACGGAGAATACAAATGCAAGAACAGGTGTTCTGGACCCACTCGGAGCAGCCATTGAAAAAGGACCAGAAATGTATTTCACCTTGATCCGAAACATGGCTCGTTCACTGAAAGATTGCTTGGCTGGAAACAGCTAAGCTTGCCAGATTGTATAGTCATCAGGCCACAAGCGCAGCCTTAATTGAAAGTAATCCAGAATAATCCCATAAACCCTGCCAGCAGCTATTTTGGCAGGGTTTTTTGTGGGCGCAGCGATTAAGCCATCTCCTGTCAGTTGAGATGATACTAGGCTGTTCTTGATAACTGCTTTAAACTGCCCGATAGGAGACGGATGAATAACGGCCGCGGATAAAACTGTAGATAGGAGGAGACGATGGTACTTTGGCCAGATGAGTTCGAGGCGCACGGGGTCCATGTTGGTATTATACCACTTGAGCAGTGCCACGCGCCCATTCTTGCCGAAGTCATCACTAAAGGTAAGCTGCACCAGCTACAGTACGCAAGTATCCCAGAACCGGCAAAAATTGCCGAGGAGATTGAAAGACGCACCCAACTGCGTAGCGAAGGCAGCATGCCGCCCTTTTCCGTCCTCGACAAACGTACCGATCAGGTTGTTGGCATCACAACCTATATGAATATCGACTCAAAAACACCGCGGCTCGAGATTGGCTCAACCCGGTATTGCCCTTCAGTACAGAAAATTGCACTGAATACGGAGTGCAAATTGCTACTGCCAAGTAACGCCTTTGAAAACTTGAATTGCCGAGCCGTTGAATTCCGCACTCATGTGATGAATCAACAGAGCCGGCGGGCGATCGAACGACTTGGCGCCAAATTTGACGGCATACTGCGCGCGCATATGGTGATGGCCAATGGCTCCATCCGCGATAACGCCGTCTATTCGATCATCGCCGCTGAATGGCCTACTATCGAGGCACACCTTACAGGGCAGCTGAAAAAAAACCACACCCTTGAAACAGGCCGGATCAGCGCCTCTTCCTATCGTAGGAGGTAATTAAACCCCTGAAACGCGGATTATTATTCCGTTGCCCCAACCAGCTGTTATCTCCGATGCTCACTAGCTTAAATCCAAGCCACTCAACTGCGTCACTCGTGTGTCATTTTTGGTGATTAGAAGTGGCTAAAGCCAGGAAGCATAATGGCGAATAGCAAGCAGTCATAAAACATAAGGATATTGGGACAACATTCCGTTCCTTCACCAGCAAAAGTGATACGATGGGATTGTCTAATGAGCAGGAGCAGCAGCTAGGAAATGGTAACTTTGACACTCTTGAGCCAACAGGCTCACCTTACCTGACCTGCTGCCCGGTTATGCTTGCAAGGTTACTACGAGCAAACGTGATGCAACACCTGAACTGATGCGCCTTAGAACGCTTATCAATGCCCTTTCAGTTCACTCAGTGTTCATAAGCTATCATCGTTCATAAGCTATCATCAGCTAGGGTGGCAGCATTTCGTGACATGAGGCTCAAGGATGGCGTTCGCGCCACTTAATACGACCTCATCCTAATTAGACATAACCTAAAGATAGCCATCAACGGGTCAGGACTTTTGCTATAACCTATACCTGACGATTGAAGTAAGATGCCACCGACATTCAAGCCAAGGCAACGAAGGTTGGACGATGGTGAATTTAGTAGACTTAAAGCAGCGTCGACTTCAACGCTCAATCCGCATATCTGGCCCGTTGCTGCGTCAAGATCGTGGTATGACTGGCTTATAAGTCTGACTCGCTTTAGAGACAGCCATGAGACGTGGTAGAACCCTTGGTCTTTAACGGAAGCATAACGACCTCAAACAAAGAGCAGCCTTTTTGCTAGTTGCAAAAAATGGCCTGTCAAGGCAAGTACCGTAGAGTCATAATCATGCCAAAAAGTATACTCAGAAACCCTTCCCAATTATCGACATTGCCATGTGGCCGGCTTGAGGCAAGATTCGCGTTCTACTAGTGATACGAGACCTCATCGCCCATGACCTCAGCCATGAGGCAATTTCGAGAAAGTGTAATAGTCGCATAAAGATACATCAGGCTATGTCGGTCAAGCTAAACGGGACCGCTGGTCAGCTTTTCCTGTTTATGCAAGCATTATAACCCAATAAGAAATAGCTACTACGAAACAAAAGATGAAAGGGGTGATCTTATGTACCTTAGTATCACGGCTGACGGATCAGTTTCGCTCGAAGACGTAAATGATTTTGGTCAATTTGAAATTCGGTCCTCTATTGACTTGGCATCAGGAGAATTCAGTGACAAATTTTTTAGTTTCGCCGAGCCAACTGACAACGGCAGATACTGGATCGATGCCGAATCCATTGTGAAGTTGTCATCAAAATCAGATGATCCGGAATGGTGCGCCGCATTTTGGACCATGCTTGAGAACGCCGAACCGTATGGTTTTGCTGACATTGCTCAAAAACGCATTAAGTCCCACGTAGCGAAGTGACCTTTTAATCCGATAGCCACTAGACTTGTGGTTGATACCACCACTTTCCAAGTAGCGCTATACCCGCGATGGGAAAGACGCTGACTCCTCTCGGCGCTAATGAAATCATTCCTGCGCAACCACCTAAACTCAGCGACCCTCAAATCATCGTTATAAATGTGCTCTAAAACTCTGTTTGTTTGGAAACAGGATTCAAACATGGGATCAGTTGATTGGCTTAGGCCGAAAGTGCCATGATTTAGTCTCCTTTATAATTAGGAGACTTAACAATGCTGATGAACATAACTGTCCAAACGTTTAAAACGGAAAACGAGTTAGAGTTAAGCGTATCCCGCTGGGATGCTGTAAAGGACCAATTCATGCCTCGGTTTCAGGAAGCTGGGCTAACACGCTACTCATGCACAAGGGTTTGGAACCGTAAGGGCCAACACCAGTTAGCTTACGTTTTTGAGTACCAAAACAAGCAGGCTATGGATGCATGTCTTCCCATATGGAAAGACATAGAGAAAGAGTGGAACCAGAAAATTGAAAATGTGACAATTGGTTATCGTGGCATCCTGATCGACCAATATGATTATACCTAATTATCAACACTGGTAATAACCTTCCGGACCACCCTCACTGCGCCATCTGGATGAGGTTAGTTCGTCCGTTTAAAACTCTCGCCATATGGAGACGAGTGTGAGACAGAGAAGCAGTTTACTGATTTAGCCTGACAATGCCGTGATTTGTCGATGACCTGGATTCAAGGAAACGTTTTGCGAAGCCGTTCGCGAATTGGTTCTGACACGGTGAATAGGAACCGGTAGCCCGTCGGCGCTGAGAGGTGGCATCAATTTATTGGAGTGTAAAGACTCATGGGTCTATTTTGCCAGTTGCTAATCGTTTGCAATCTGTTTTGCACCTAGTTGACTCGCTTCATCTTCGCCTATGCGGTCGTTATAATATCTGGCCTTGCAAACAATGGCGATAGGGAATTCGTTAGAGCCTTTCAATTCACTGATTGGGATCATTCATACTAGGTAAGCAGTTTTCATGCTCGTCTGGCTCAGGTCGATCATAACCGTTTTTGTTAACACACTCGCTGCTTTGCTCTGAGATGCCAGAAATTTGAAATGGCTGGCGATTTTTACTTTCTTCTCGCGACTAATCTCTACCTCATTAAAGCAGGCGGATTTCTACGAGACGGAAACAAAATTATCAATTATAGGAAGACCAAAAATCACCACTTCAATCAAATGTTGGCACACGCTAATAGTAGAACGTCTTATTCAGATGGGAATGTCCAAATCCTACCTGCGAGAATGGCAATAATCTCGATACCGCCAATCCGAAGCTGAATTAGTTGAATGGCATAATAGGTCATCCCTATTAATTAGTGAGGAGGTTCGGTTCAATCGTCTAGTACCATCCCAACCCTTGCTGAATGCTTGCTCCATCGCTTCATAGTTACGCCCTTATCACCCTTTTTCGGGGTATATCGAGCAGACTGGGCTTCCATGTACTTACGGGCGTAGTAACTATATTGGCTTTCCGTACTTTTGGCATCCTTTGGGCGAGATTGCCACTTAACATCCGCCTTCGTTGCTGTCTTTTTCTCTTCGGTTTCTGCCATGATATTCTCCTTTAGAGTTGCAGTGACGGTATATACATGAACAAAAAAGGGCTTTAGGTTTTCGACTAGCTCAAAAAATAGATCAGCTTGGCTCTTGCGTCAGCTAGTAGCCACTTCAGTTACACCTTTGAGTACTTAATAATCAGTGCTGATTCCTAAAAGTGTGGTTATTAATGGTTTTTATTGTCGCTCGATGCAAAAAACATGACTCTGAAGCTACTCGGTTTTTTCCTTAGAAAGTTGCTCAAGCAACCGCCTTATACGCCTCAACTCAATAGAGTGGGTGTCTAAGCCAACTATTTTACGAAATACAAAAATAACCCAAGCTAAGCTTAATGCTAACAAGGCATAAGTTGTTATCTTCAAGAAAAGCAAAACTTCAGTGATTTCATTCAGCAAATTTTCCATGGAAATTCCTGATAAATTTAGAGGTAACAAGTCATTTTATGACACTGATTTGTTACCTTGCATTCCCATTCATCTCAGCTGCGTTACCTGCAACTGAGGAACGCTCAGTGCAATTTCCGGTAAAGATCTGGGTGACCAAACTCTCCTTGCAGTTGACATAATCAGGAGCGGGCATACCAGTTTCGTCATGGTAAATTACTGCCAACGAGAGAATGGCCATCAGGCCAGCTAGTATCCACATACTTCGACTCATAGCTCGTGCTACTCCACTTCATTGCTTTGTTATTAATATTTGATATCAATAAGAATGTTACAAGCAATTTCGCACTTCTAAGCATCGTCACAGCACGGCACCACACTCATCTTGCATTGAGCACATTGTAAAAAATTCGAAGTTTTTTCTATCTAGATTTTATATTTGGCAAAGCGAGGAAAAATTTTTAACAAACCAAATTTATGAACGCCAGAGCAACAACCAAAAGCAATGCCGAGAATGGTGGCCGTCCGTTTTGTTTTCGGATGTTTGTAGGAGCCAAAAGAGCTGTCCATAGCAGGTATACCGGAAAAGTCGATCATGGCGTTCCCTGCAAACGAGCCATACTTTTGTAGTAATAGCCCCATAGTCTTAATCGCTGTTTCTTAAAAAGCGTTTCATTTGGCTTTTTGTGGGTCATCTGCCCCCTAATCCTTCTACGGCCTTCCTTCCTTTTGCTTTCTACCTCTGCTCTTTTAATCAAAGCGTCGGTCATTCTTCTTGATGCAAAAACCCCATCGTCCATGTATTACTCCTGCATTTTTGTTTACCGAGGTTGGTTACCAACTCTGCACATTAGACATATTGTCGCACCCAAAAGGCTGATTGGCTAGTGAAAAAGACTCGCAATCCTAGCTCAGCTTGACAAAAAACAAGCTATAATTCCCAGTCTTCGTCTAGCTTATCAAGGCGGAGGTTTGTACCCTCAACGGCTTGATACACTGGAGTAAATAACGAGAAGTTGTTGCCTGAAAATTAATTGGAAGTCCTTCTCTATCGACCCGATATGCTTGCGCCGCAAGTTACGAAGGTCACCCCTTCTTTTTTTCTTGTTACAGACAGTAACAGCTGACTACACATTGACTTCGTATTGCCAGGGCCAAGAGCCAACAGCAATAGCATTTTGGGCTGACTTTTATTGCGTTTCAGTTGGTCCAAATGTTGTCTTCTTTTTGAACTAAGAAATATCTGTTATCTACCGCTTCAACTAAAACTACCTTTGCACTTCAGATATTTCATCAATCGCTGCAGTTGAGGAACAATAAGTGAAAACCTTCAAAAGCAAGCAAGCTTGAACCATGATCCAAGCTTAGTTTCAAACAATTGTAGTCACAAATGATTAGCAGGCTGCTAAAAATTTGATTACAAGAATGATAACGAGGAACTATCAGGTGCTCGGTAATATCCCTGTTATATCGACCGTAACATTCTATTTGATATACTTTTTATTGCATTTAAGTGACCAGTGGTAGTTCAATATCACCCGGTGTTGGATTTCTTATTTCACGGCCGCTGCGCTGTTAGTGGTGGATGTAAGCGTATATTTTACTTACCGTAAATTAAGGGAGGAAAATGATGTTTATAGCTATGAATCGGTTTAAGATCTGTCCCGGCAGAGAAACTGACTTTGAGGAAATTTGGAGACAGCGGGACTCTCACTTGGAGGGTGTGCCTGGTTTTCAAAAATTCAATTTGGTTAGAGGAAAAATGGACAAAGATGAAACCTTTACCCTGTATGCATCCCATAGCGTCTGGCAAACGGAAGATGATTTCTTAAATTGGACCAAATCAGATGCGTTTAGACAGGCGCATAAGGGAGCCGGTGAACACAGCGATGTGTACCTTGGACATCCAGAATTTGAAGGGTTCACCGTTGTGCTTTAAACGATTTGCACTTTAATCATTAATAACAAATCCACGGACTTTTTTAATTGATAAATGCCTGGAGTTTAGGCAATCGCTACGACGTAAAAAACGTTGATGAGTGCTAAAAAAAGTATTTGTTAATACTGTTTAAGTCTGGTTGCGCATAGCTTGCGAGGTTGGACACCTCAGTGCAACCTTAGATGCACGTCTAAATAGCGCGTTCGTAAGCATATATTTAGGGACTAGAGGGGGTCATTATGAAGAGCCGGAATCCTCGTAAACCACAGTCTGAAAAATTGAAACCTCTTTGATTACACTTACCAAGGCCGCAACGGTGCCTTCCCTCTTTTGGGATTTTATAGCAAGGTAGACATCACTAAAACCCAGCAAGGTATGGCGAAAGCCGAAACAAGCGTTTGCACAGTTATGATCTCCGCCATGATTGGAGCATCCCCTCCAAGCTGATGCGCCAAAGTATAAGAAGATGCGGCTGTGGGCGCTGTCGCTAAAACAACCAATACAAGCAGCACCTCTTTTTCCAGGCCAAAAAATATTCCTGCGATCATCATCACTAAGGGCAGAATCAAAAGTTTGGATAATACTGCAAGGAGCAATGCCATCTTATTTGCCCTCAGTCCGGCAAACCTAATCGACGCGCCAACGCACAACAACAGCATAGGCAAAGATGCTTTACCAAGTAACACGGTTGTTTCCTTTATAAAACTTGGCACCAAAACACCCGAGATGTTAACCAACCCCCCAACTAGGATCGCGCCAATAAGCGGATTTCTGGCGAGCTCGGTGAAAATTGCACGTAGTAAATCAACGTCATTATCATCGTCACGCAGAAGAAAAATAACCAAAACAGAAACGATGTTGGAGATTGGAACAAGGATCGCAACACTCATCGCACCAATTTCCAAAGCCGCTAAACCAAAGGCTCCCTGGACAAAAGCCAACATTAAGAAGGCATTGTATCTCAGACCTCCTTGGACGAGGGATGAGGTGGTAGGCCCACTTGTGTTTAGAAACCAACCCGACAAAAGTCCAAAGATGACCGCTACAGTGGAGCCTACGAGTATTGTCAAACCAAATGGAACAAGAAAAGGAGCATCCAGCTGAAGTGTGGAGACTAAATCAAAGAGTAAGCATGGAAACAGTATCCAATAACAAATCTTTGAAAGCCCATCCCAAAAAAGGACGGGAACAAACTGGCGACGCCATAGCATCTGGCCCCAAAATACCAGCAGCAAAACGGCAGTGATGGTTGAAATGATATCGCTCATAGCCGCCGTCTTTATTATAACAAAATAGATAGATTGATAAGGATCTCTTGGTAAAGCACGGTAACAAAATAACGCGCTTTATCGGTTAGTACCTTGTTAGATGTTCATCCAAACCAGTGCTAGGCAAGCCATTATGAAATCACCTCTAAATAACGAGTCGAAAGTTCATTTAGAAGTCTTGAAGGGAGTCATTGTGGGGGCACAAATCACTCCTTAGTGGTGTCTATATGGTATCTATTTTCTAGCTAACGAGGCACTTATTTGGCTAAGTGATTGAAAAGAATGGTATTGAAGGAGGGACTTGAACCCCCGACACGCGGATTATGTTTCCGGTTCTCTAACCAGCTTTTATCTCCGGTTTTCAGATAGTTAGTCACACGAAATAATCGCCGGTCACACCTCAGTCACAACTGAGGAGTGAAATCATGGCATCTATCCGCAAGCGTAACGACCTATGGCAAGTCCAAGTCAGATGCAGACACGCCGGATCAGCGGCAAAGTCTTTCCACCGCAAAACTGACGCCGAGAGGTGGGCAACAGCCCAAGAGGCTCTCATGCAGTCTGGCCAGTGGAAAGACAAGAAGACAAACAAACACACTATTGGCGACATGATGCTCAGATACTTGGATGTCGTCACTCCAAGCAAGCGAGGCAAAGATCAGGAGACAAGAAGGTTACGAAGGCTGCTAAATGACAGACGTCTGATGAGTGTTCGTCTCACCCAAGCCAAGCCTTGCGTCTTTGCTGACTTCCGCGACCAACGCATCCAAGACGGTGTCAGAGCCTGTCAGTATGATCTTGTCCTGCTGCGCCACGCTTGGAACATAGCTCGAATCGAGTGGGGTTGGTCCTTGTCCGACAACCCAATCAGTCTAATCAGAATACCAAAGAATAACCCTCCCAGAGAAAGGCGACTCAAAGAAGGTGAGTTCAACTTACTCAAGGCTGCCGCTTCTAAGTCAAGGTCGTGGTATGTCTGGCCAGTCGTCGTACTCGCCATAGAGACAGCCATGAGGCGTGGTGAAATCCTTGGTCTTCTATGGGAGCATATCGACCTCGACCAGAGAACAGCCTTTTTGCCAATGACAAAGAATGGCAGGTCAAGGCAAGTGCCATTAAGTGAGGCTGCCATCGAGCAGCTTAGCAAAGCACCCAAAGATACGGAGCGTCCCTTCCCTGTTACCGATGTTGCCATGCGTCAGGCTTGGGACAAGCTTCGCCTTCGAGCAGGAATACACGACCTCACCTTCCATGACCTCAGACATGAGGCCATCTCGAGGATGTTTGATGATGGCATGAAGATACACGAAGTGATGGCCGTCAGTGGACACAGGACCGCTAGTCAGCTTTTCCGGTATGTGCAAACATTTCCCAATGTTGGCAGAAGGTGAAGATGTTTTGATCCAACGAGATCACCAATCACCTCAACGCCCTTGCCCAACATCTGTTGTGCCCAATCGATGCTGTAGCCGAACGCACTGTCACGAGGACCGCTGCGCTGCTGACTTGCGATGATTTGAGCAATCCGTTGTGCATCATCGGTGGCTCCAGCTGCGTCAGCAGAACGGAGTGCGGTCATCAACTGGTTCATCGTTGCCATGAGTTTACTCCATTGTTAGGGTTCGTGCGTTGGGAAGAAGGATTGGAAATGAGACTTTTTATCTCTCTGATTATCGTCTGGACCGTATCAGGTACGACACTCGCAGCAGCCAATGATCTGAAATCCTTTGGAGATTTGAGGTTGGCTTGCAAGGATGCCATGGCAAAAACAGGTGATAACCTTGCGAAAGGCTATTGTTACGGATGGATAGGGTCCGAGTCATCTTCGCGTAATATCCTTTGCAAGTTGGCAGAAGACGCCGCTGATGTTCTCGGACCTTTCGGGCTTGTGACGGCACGAAAAACTGAAGGTCATAGTATGGGAGCGATGATGCAAGGGTTTCTAAATTGGGCCGACGCCAATCCTCAAGTTTGGTCACGTCCAATTTTCCACGGCGTAGTGTCCAACGACTTATGGTCTGAGTTCCCCTGCGAGGCAGCCAACTAAAGATTCGTGTGCTCGGGTACGAATTAGCATTTTGGTTAGGGTTTTATTGGTGCGCTAGGAACACAAATCCAAGGTTCCTTCGCGATCTTTGGAAACATTCAGCAAACAGGAAATACAAAGATTAGCTTTTGTGATCAGTTTCTTTAGGTAATTGAGTTAGATTTTATGACTAAACCCGCTAGCTGGCACAGCCACGTCTACTTCGGCACGAAAAGCCACCCACAAGCCGATGCGCTTATCACCCTAATGCAGGAGCATTTTGGCCCTGACGCTACGATAACTTATGGACGTTGGCATCACAAGCCGGTCGGTCCTCATCCTGATTTCAGCATCCAATTAGAATTCCCGCATGAACTGTTCACCGAAGTAATGACATTCCTGTCTTTAAACCGGAACGGCCTGACAATCTTTAGTCATCCCAACACTGGCGATAACCTTCTGGACCACCGCGACCACGCCATATGGATGGGGGCAGTGCGTCCCCTAAAACTCTCGTTGTTTGGAGACGAAGATCAGACTTGAGGGTAGTTGATAGGTTGTACCGGTGTTCCAACCGACCAATATGATTGCACCTGATTATCAACGCTGAACTAAACTGATTTGAACCGGCGTCGTTTCAGATTACATGGAAGATGATCTAGTAATGGATGTCAGTGGCTCCTGGGTACGTAGAGCAAAAACTTCGGCAGCTGCGCAGCTGGACCAATTAAGCGATGCAGCAGAGGAACTCTTCCTTGCTCAACACCGCGGTAATGTGAAGCCAATAAGTGTGACCAGTCACGACCGAAATGACGTCTACAGACAAC
>CACHEI010000030.1 GCA_902578815.1 uncultured SAR116 cluster alpha proteobacterium
TAGTTTTTGTCGGTGGACAGATGCCCAGGGAAATGGACAGTGGTATGATTGTTAAGGGCGCATTGGAACAGGCGCGACTTTCATTGAAGCACTGCATTACAATACTCAACGAAGCTGGGTCGGGAATCGATGACGTACTAATCGCAGTTGTTTACATGACTGACCTTGGGCAAAAAGATGCCGTTAACCAAGCATTTAAAGAATATTTCGGTAACAGGCCTCCAACTAGAAATCTAGTGGAGGTTTCTGATATAGGTGAAGGAACCATTGTAGAAATCGCACTAACTGCTATAGCTCATTGAGAAGGCTGCTCAAGTAAAGTTATAAAAAGGGTAGACGGTAGGTCAGAAATTATACCTAATATCCCTTGGATGGTTTGCACATTTTTGCCAATCTATTGGGGTTAGTACTTATATACGAATTGTAATTTCAATTATGCAAGCCATCATTAAATTTCCAGCAAATTTCACACCGTGAAATACGTATATACTAGGCCTAAATCTTCTTAATTATAGTTCGGGTCAGGTTTAAGTTTTCAGTGATTTGTTTCAATATAAACACATTAATTTTTTCTTAATGTATATTTCTTCAACTTCTTCAACAACATACATCTAATCGCAGAGCATGCAAAAAAGTTAGCAATGTTAATATTTCAAAAAACCTAATTAGATCAATCGTAGTCTCTGTAATGGTCCTGAAAACCTTAAAAATCTAGTTAATCGTTACCACAGGACGCATATTAGTTTCCAGCGCATTAGGCAATGCTTTATGATCGTAATATTCATCACCACGCGGTAAATCAACATGACCCTGATTTTAAGAAATATTGTTAAGAATTTTGGTAAAATTTGTGCAATAGACAACATTTCTTTTAAAGTCGAGGACGGCGAATTTCTTACATTACTGGGACCGTCTGGTTGTGGAAAAACCACTATTCTTAGAATAATTGCAGGCTTAGAAAATTTGACAAGTGGTCAAGTATTCTTAGACGGCACTGATATCTCGCATAAAAGCCCCACGAAACGCGACGTTTCCATAATGTTTCAAGATTATGCGTTGTTTCCACACATGTCCATAACTGAAAATGTTGCATATGGGCTAAGAATGAGAGGGGTTTCTAAAGTTGAACGAAACAAACTTTCTAACAAATGGCTTGAGACGATGCAGTTATCAGGTTTCGGTAATCGCTTGCCATCAGAATTATCGGGTGGGCAAAAACAGAGAGCAGCCCTCGCGAGAGCATTGATCACAAGTCCTAAAATTTTGCTTCTGGATGAGCCATTAAGTGCTTTAGATGCGAATTTAAGAATTAGGTTGCGTGAAGAGTTAAGAAAAATACACAGTAAAGTTGGTACTACTTTTATTTGTGTAACCCATGATCAAGATGAAGCAATGGCGTTAAGCGATAGGATTGCAATCTTAAAGGAAGGCAAAATAGAGCAAATGGGGTCGCCAAATAAATTATATGATGAACCTAAAACAGAGTTTGTAGCTGAGTTTTTTGGAAAATGCGCACTATGGCCTTTAAATAAAAAAGACGGTAACACCTTGCTTGCTGGAACGAATATGGAATGCAAAGTAAGAAACCCATCAAATCTTGGTAAATGTAAGGCGGTTATAAGACCAGAGTATCTTAAGATTTTCGCGAACGGGAAGAAAACACAAAATTCTATAAATGCAAAAGTCTTAGATGTCCTGTCGAAGGGTTCTAACAATCAAGTCACTGTAGAATTTGAAAATGGTCTAATTTTAGACTTACAAATTCCCCGGTCTCAAAAATTACCACCTTTATCAACGTATGTTCAAATAAAGATGCTAACAACAAATCTTCACTCAATTACCAGCCAGTTGAATTAGTGGAAAATTTAATTTCAACACAAAAATTTGAAAGCTCCGCTGTTAATACGTTCAAATTATCTCAAAATCCCCAGGTGTTTGTGAGAGGGGATGGGCCATGGCTTTTTTCTGAGAACGATGAAAAGTACTTGGACTTAGTGTGCGGCTCGGCAACTTCTAATCTTGGTCATAACCACCCTGAACAAATAAAGGCCATTAAAGAGGCAACAGAAACGGGAATATTACATACAGGAACAAGATTGATATCGCCATATCGAGCTAAGCTGTACGGCATCTTAAGTGATTATATAGGGACAGAAGATATTTCCATCCACTTATTAAACTCAGGTGCGGAAGCAATCGAAACAGCGATAAAAGTAACTCGCTTTGTTTCCCGAAAGCAAAAATTTATATCTTTCGAGGGTGGATATCACGGCAGAACTTTGGGTGCACTCAGCTTAACCCATTCTGAAGAAATTAGAAGCCCATTCATTGGGAATATTGGAGACTTTGTTACTTTTGCACCTTATCCAAAAAATGAAGCCGAGGTTCAGTATTGTTTAGAAAAGTGTTCAGAAATTTTTGAATATTCGAATTCTGTTGGTGATCCGATAGCGGGTGTTGTTGTAGAAGCCATACAAGGGGTTTCGGGCGTATGGGGCCCTTTTCCAACTTTTTTAAGAGGCCTTCAAGATTTGACGAAGTTAAATGATGCTCTTTTTATCACGGATGAAATTTGGTCAGGGTTAGGTAGGTCTGGTAAGAAATTCGCTTTTCATTTTTCTGACGTTTCCCCAGATCTCATAATTCTTGGCAAGGGATTGTCATCATCAATACCTCTTTCCGCTGTAGTTGCAAAAGGCGATTTATTACAAAAATGGCCGCCTGGGGCGCATACGTCGACATTCCAGGGTAATCCTATTGCTTGTGCAGTAGCTTGTGCCACCCTAAGAGAAATAGAAAATTCGAAGTTAATTGAGCATGTCAGTAATTCGATCGCTTCGTCTTTTGGTGAATTAAAACATGATCTAATTAGTTATGATTTTGTAAAGGATGTGAGGTTTGTTGGGGCCCAGTGTGCGATTGAATTTAATAATTCGGCTATAGCAACTGAGGTTCAAAAACTAGCTCTTAGCAAAGCAAAACTCCTCACCTACGGAGGAGGTAGAAAAGGTGAGTGTGTCTTGCTGTTGCCACCCATCAACATTGATAAAACTATATTACAACATGCGCTTAGATCACTTTTAGAAATTATCTCTCAAGAACTTCCTTAACACTCCTTTTTAGTATTTCGCATCCTTTTTCAATCAGAATTGGATCTGCGTTTAACGGTGGAACTAATCCCAAGCATTCGCCATTTTGTCCGCATTCCCAAGTAATCAATCCGTTAGCTAACGACTGCTTGCGAACTTTCCGATTTGTTTCGGGAGAATCAAATTCTATCACCCAAAAACTTCCCGTTCCCCTGATTTCAAAAACACAATCATAAATTTGAAACGTTTCAAGGATTTTTCTAAAAAGTGAACTTTGTCTTTCAACATTATTTCTGATTGTTCCGTGTTTTATTTGATTTAAGAAGTAAATTGAAGCCGACGCAGCAATTGGACCCAATTGAAATGTTGATGATTGGCTTCCGCTTTGCCATGCCGTCAGTATGTCTTCCGTAGCAGCTACCAATCCAGCTGGGAAACCTGCGGCCAGTGATTTGCCAAAAATTAAAACGTCGGGCAAGACATCATAATGTGAAAATCCAAATGTTTTTCCTGTTCGGCTAAAACCTGTGAAAGTCTCGTCAAAAATTAGGGGAATATTGCGGTTTTTTGTGAAGTTTCTAAGTTCTACAAGAGCATCCTTGTTGACAAACCTAAGCCCAGCTGTTGCTTGAATTGGTTCGATAAATATACCCGCTAACGGCTCGTTATCTAAAGTCGATATAATATCTTTTATAGTGTTCGTATTTTCGGGGAAGGGTAATATTTCACAATTAGGAAAAAAGGGGCCGAGTGAGGAATTTTTTCCTTTTTCACCAGACACGGAAAGTGCTCCAAACGTTCGTCCGTGATATCCTCCAGAAAAACCAACAAACTTTTTAGCCCCAGTTTTATGCATTACACTTTTTATTGCCACTTCAGTGGCTTCAGAGCCGCTGATTGATGGATGAAAACGTGAAAATGCCGGTGGAAGTAACTCACTAATGGTCGAATAGAATGTTGACTGAACATCTGTATGGAAATGAGGGCCGATATGAAAAATACCAGTATCTAATTGATTTTTGACTTCTTCAATGATTTCTTCATGCCCGTGACCCAGTGAAGTCGTTCCAGAACCACAAGCAAAATCTATAAATTGCTTCTGATTTTCATCAAACAACACAGGCCCATTACCTGAGCGAAATATAGGTGGGGTGCCCGTGAGCGAGAAGGCTTTAGTACCAGTTGACAGTTTCTCTTTTATGGAATTTGGGTGTGTAATTTTTTGTCTTTCAAACAGTACGCCGACACCTTTTTTAGAATAATTACGTCCCGTTGATTGTATTGCATCTCTAACGAGAGCTCCTACCGCTGTTATGATCGGGATCCCCAGTACCACCTCGATTTTTGAAATTTCCGACGCGATTGTTACTCCACCACCAGCTATGACCAGAAGATCTTTTTGGTGCTGACATTTCTGCGTAAATTTAACGATTGTTTCCGATAAAGAATTAGTGGATAGATTATCGACTTGCTGTTCACTAGTGAAGTTGAGTGATAGTGAAGACACAGTCTCGATACTATTTTCCAAAAGATATTCTTGAAATTTTTCTGTGATAATTTCTGAGTACGGAGAAATGAGAGATATATTTTTTGCTTTTTGAGATTTGATAAGTTTAACGATTGAACTGCTTGGAAATGAGACAGGACAACCGAATGTTTGCTGCAGGCCATCAATTAAGTCTTCTTCGTGTTTTTTCCCAAAAATAAAACTAGCAGCGTGATCCCCACAAGCCACGCTGTCTAATTTGGCTGTTGGAAATAACTTTGCTGTTTGTCTCAAGAGTCCTAGAGAAGAATATTTTTGCAAATTATTCTCACTTAACTCTTCTGTCCCAGTTTCTGCTCCATACCTTGCTGTTAGCCATGCCACGTCATTTAGCAAAAACTTCCAATATTCTTGGTCATTTAATCCGTCACACGGCCAAAGAAAACCTATCGTTTTTCTACAACGCCTCATTCTTGTCGACCTTTTCGTTTTAATTGTTAAAAGTTTTCCGTATAAGCTATTGAGTTCATATGATAATTTTTCATCTTTAAAAAAGAACATCCAAGACTGTTTGCTATTTCGTCTTCAAATCGTGGTACCGGAATTTCAGAAGGGATAAGTCCATAGTTGCTGACACTCATTGCTAAGTGTTCAATGTTTGAGTCCTGTAACCGGACGAGTTCAAGGCATTTTTTTATATTAATTTGTTGAATTATTTCATTAAAGTCTTTGAGACTAAGTGCCTTGAATAAATCGAGTTGCTGATTTATCGCTCGCATTTTTCTTTCCGTTTTCAAATTTGTCGTTTCAAAGTAGATTTGCATTCTACCCATTTGTGAAAAAAATTCTGGATAAACAGTTAATTGGTAACAATTAACACGGTGTGTTTCTAATAATTTAGCAAAACCTAAACTTTCTTTTGGATTGAAAGCGAACGCCGCTAGCCAAAAACTGTAATAATCTTTTGACTGACTCGCTCTAAACGGAAGACTTGCGACTACCTTTTGCCGTTCCACATTTGCACTGACTTTTATGATACCACCACCCCACTTTGGGATTGTGAAAGTTGGATGACATTTTGTTTGTAAGCGTGAAAAAAAGTTTTCACAGCATTCTACAAAGCTTCCATGGTTTATTTTACCGACTGCACATATAAGGCTGTTCGTTGCCAAATATTCGCTTTTTAGGAATTTTTGCAAATCGTCCATTTGAATCGTTGAAATTGAATCGTATGACCCAATTATAGGTCTACCAAGGCTTTGGTGCGGAAAACATATTGAATTTAAAGCGTTAAAAAGTCTCTCATTTGGGTCTGCTGCAAGCGAAATCATTTCTTTTTTAATGTCTGATTTTGCGTCCTGCATGCTTCGGATAGACAAAAGATTGCCTGAAAAAATATCCCAAAACATTTTAATACATTTTGGAATGCCTATCGCGTCTGCGTTATCAATGAAATAAGCTGTATCCTCGGTGGTGGTAAAAGCCCGAATTTTTAATCCCTTGCTAGTGATAGCATCATAAATTGGAGATTTTTGATCTCCATAACGTTGTCCAAAAACGGTATGCTCTAGCAAGTGAGACAAGCCATTTTGTTCTAGCGGCTCGCGACTGCTTCCACTTTTTATCCATAAACAGATGGTTGTGTTTTCACTAGCTACGTTATAATTCGTGACGACTTTAAGAGAATTAGAAAGTGTCGAAAGTTTAACATTAGTAGATGGATTTACTTTCAACTTAAAACTTCAATCTTGCTTCTAAATGTTTTGATAAAAGCATTAATAAACCAACAATGACTAGGTACAACACTGTGAGTTGGATAATGACCTCAACTACTACGAAATGAACGAAAATTAGGTCATTCGCAACTTTTGTTAACTCATTTACTGAAATAACTGATAACAGTGAAGTGGCTTTTATAACATTCGCTAACTCATTTGTTAATGGAGGCAAACTCAATCGATAAGCTTGGGGTAGAAGAACTAATCTAAAGGACTGCAAACGTGATAATCCCAGAGCTTTTGCCGCGTCTAGTTGCGAAAAGCTTACAGCATCTATAGCCCCTCTAAAGATTTCTACTGAATAACCCGCGCCAATTAGCGAGAGGGCTACAACACCTGTCCAAAACTCGTTAAATACAATCCCAAATTCAGGGAGTAGAAAATAAATTATTGATATATGAACGAGCGGAGGCGCTCCTCTGGTAAATTCTACAAATCCTATAATGCTATACCGTGCAATGTTTCCTCCCAGCAACCTCGCCGCAGTTAAGATAATTCCCATACAAACTGAAATTACCACGGTAATCACACTAATTTGGACCGACAGCCAAAACGCTCTGACCATATCAGGAAAAATTTGAAGCATGAACGCTAAGTCAAACGACATTTATCAACCTTTATGAAACCTATCAGCGCTGCGAAAAGTTTTTTATTTGGAGCTTAGTGCCAATTCGTTTTTCTAAGTAAATGGAAAATTGAGTCATTAAAACGACGAATGCTACATAGAGAACTGCCTGGGCGAATAGCATTTCTAAAAATTTAAAGCTGTCAGATATTATTGCGTTTGCAGCTTTATGAAGTTCAAAAACCGTAATTACAGAAAGCACAGAAGACGCTTTGATAAGGTTTGACATTTCGTTTGCCATCGGAGGAAGCATCCTCAAGAAGGCTTGTGGAAAGACAATTGAAATAAGTGTGCGAATTTTTCCTAATCCTAGCGAAAAAGCACCTTCGTATTGGCCCTTTTCAATCGATTGAATGGCTGCCCTCGTTATCTCTATTTGGTAACCCGCACTATTAAATGAGAGAGCCACAATTCCTATCCAAAAAGGCGACAATTTGATACCAGCCAATGGAAGAAGAAAATAGGCAGCGTAAATTTGAACTAGTATTGGCGTCCCACGTACAACAAAAACGTAGAAATCTATGGAAAACGATAAATATGGAGATATTTGGTAGGCCCTAATTATCCCAAATGGGACACCTAGAATAGTTGCGATCAAAAAACCAATAAGACTTAATTGTATCGTCAACATAAGCCCCGGCAAAAGCCGGGGCATTTGTTCCATTATAAAAATGAAATCCATTGTAACTCACTTTATGGATATTCATTACCAAGTGGGCGCTTCGTTTGGAAGAAGATCAACAAAAGATTGCCCAAACCATTTTTGTTGCAATGACGCTAACGTTCCATCGTTTTTCATATCTACGATTATTTGATTAATAGCAGACCTGAAAGACTCGTCTTCCTTTCGAAAGGCCATCGCAGTATACTCTGCTTTCCACATATTGGATGTAAAGGGAATGACCGTTACATCATCACTTGTCTGAGCGAAGGCTAATAAGCTTACTAGTGTTGACGCATATGCATCCAAGCGTCCAGAACGCATCGCCGCATAAGCCACTTCGTCTTTATCAAAGGTTTTAATATCACCTTTGTAACTGATGCTATGTTCTTTAGCTGCAAGTTCGAGTTGATTGATTTGAGGTGTTCCAGCGCCAGCAGATACAACTTTGCCACCGAGCATTGAGGGAGATGTAATGCCAGAGCCTTTCATAACCAATAGTCCGGAACTTGCATCCATGTAAGGATATGAAAAATTAACCCGCTTGTAACGTTCTTTAGTTGCGGTCATACCACCTAAAATCAGATCAAAATCTCCGTTATATAAAGATTGTATCACCGTCGACCAGTTTGTATCTTGTGGAGAGGGTGTTACTCCTCCAAGTCTTTTGCCTATCTCGGTGCCAACATCAATGTCGTAACCAACAAGCTTGTTGTTCTCATCTAAAAATTCAAAAGGTTTGTATCCCGCTTCAAGTCCAAATACTAACTTTCCACTGGATTTCACGTCACCTAGCGTATCTGCCGTTGCAAAGCTGACGGGTAGTAAACAAGCAACAAGTGTAATGATGAATTTCTTTAACATCGGTTTCTCCCTAAGTTTCAATTTAAAGTTGTAGCTTCAATCGCTGCCAACTTTTCTAAATTTGGGCGAGGTCGTTCAAGATCTTCGATGCCCAAAAATGCTGTTTCAATTGAGTGCGCTGCGTCCAAAAGGAAAGCGTCTTTGTATTGTTTTGCAATAATTTGAATACCAAAAGGCATGTCGTTCTCATCTTTGCCACAGCTAATTACAACAGCCGGGCATTGTGTGAGTGTTATGCCCCAACTAATTGCCTCCCAGTCAAGGTAGCCTTCATAATGTTTTCCGTCGATTTCTGATGGGTATTTACTTTCATGCTTGAATGGGGGGACAGATGAAGCTGGGGTAATAAGCAAATCTACATGATTAAAAAATTCATCACCGCTCCTAACAATTTGACTATGATCCAAAAATGCTTGTGCAATTTTTTCCGAAGAAAGTTTCCGCGCTAGTTCTAATTCTTTGAGGATAACTTCTCCCAATTCCGCACCAAACTCCATTTCCATGGGCCCAAAATCTCCAAGAAAGCCAATACTTCTCAGAGTCATAAACGTGCTGTAGGCCTTTGATAAATCTATACAGCCAGGATCACATGATGCAAATAAACCTGCAAATTTTTCAAGTTTACTGAGAAACGTTCTCTCGTAGAAACTAGACATAACAGCAAACCCAAGATCACAAGAAAAAGCGACTTTTAACTTTTTCAGGTCTAATTTTCGCGCAGGTTTTAAAAGTTCATCGTCTATGGGTTTCGAAAAAGGGTCAACGCTGCATGATTTGGCCATTATGCCCAACAGTAATTTGCAATCAGCCGCTGTTTTAGCTAAAGGCCCCTCAACATCAAAAGGAGACCAAATGTTGGACCTTCTGTTGGTTCCCACAATACCATTGGACGGCCTCATTCCCGCAATACCGCAGAAAGCTGCGGGCGTCCTTAAAGAGCCAGCAAAGTCCGAACCCGTGGCAAGCGGCACAATACCAGATGCAACAGCTGAAGCACCACCGCCTGTAGATGCGCCTGCACTTAGTGTTCTGTCAAAAGGGTTCCCGGTGGTACCTTGCAAGGGGTTTGTAGTGGTTGCGCCAAATCCGTGCTCTGGAACGTTAGTTTTTCCAAAAATAACAGTTGATGCTTTTCTGAGTTGAGCCACGACATCGTCATCTCTGGAGGCTAGATTATCTCTAAACAGCAGCGACCCATATGTAGTTTTTAAGCCTTTAACGTCATTTAAATCCTTTACACCTACCGGCAGCGGCAAAAACGGCATCAGGTTGCTTTTTTTTGTAAAATTCCTATCAATGTCTTGGCTACATTTAATGGCGTCATCAAAGTTTGTCTCAACAATGGCATTAAGTGAGCTATTAAATTTTTCGTATTGCTTTATGCATGTCTGTAGAAGTTCGAAAGAACTGATTTTCTTTTTTGCAATTAGTTGCGCCAAGTCGGTGGCGGTATAACCTAGAATTGATTCTAACATTTTAGATGCTAACGAACTGGAAGGGACACTTTTTTGATGATACAGTCACTACGTTAGGGTTTTTTCGAGGGGTAGTCACGTGTTAAAATTAGGGTGGCGTCATGAAAAAAAACACTGTTAAAACTTCATTAGACAAATAACTCAGAACAACATTGTTTTTGAAAGGTGAAGAGAAGTTGACTGACTCAATAAAGAGGGCATTGCAACTAAAGGCCCAACGGGTAAAAAGATTTCACCATCCTAATTTAGATGATCTTCAGGGCTGGAAATCTCTCAAAGCGGAGAAAGATATTCCTAAAGACAGATTAAGGGAGGAGAAATCTTGGGCTCTCAAAATGGGACTTACAGGTGCCGAGAGCCTTGAGGATCGCTCAATTCCGACATTCTCAAGAGGCGAACTACCTCATTTTGCAGGAATAAACACTTTTCTTAAAGCTCCTTACTCTGAAAACGTTGAAGACGTCAAAAATTATGATGCTACCATCTTAGGCGCCCCCTTTGATGGAGGGACAACCTATCGACCTGGAACAAGATTCGGGCCCCAAGGCATACGAAAAATTTCTGCTCTTTACACTCCCTATAATTATGAAATGGCGGTTGATTTAAGGGAACAAATGACTCTTTGTGACGCCGGAGATATTTTTACCATCCCGTCTAACATTGAAAAAACTTTTGATCAAATATCTCGAGCGTGTTCGCACGTTTTTTCTAGTGGTTCATTGCCAATTATTCTTGGTGGTGATCATTCTATTGGCTTCCCTACGGTTAGGGGTATTGCCGAATGTACATCGAAGAATATTGGAATTATTCATTTTGACCGTCATGCAGACATTCAAGAAAAAGATTTAGACGAACGAATGCATACAACTCCTTGGTTTCACGCCACGAACCTTGACAATGTTAGGCCAGAAAACTTGGTCCAAGTGGGAATTGGTGGCTGGCAGGTTCCGCGAGAAGCTGTCGAAGTTGCTAGGGATCGTAAAACAAATATTCTCACTTTAGGCGATGTAGAAAAACTTGGCATAGACAAAACAATCGAGATAGCTCTCGAATTGGCTTGGAAAGATACTGATATGGTCTATCTGTCATTCGATATAGATAGCATTGATTGTGGTTTTGTCCCAGGTACGGGTTGGCCCGAGCCAGGTGGTTTTCTGCCAAGAGAAGCTTTACAGCTCGTTGCGGGCGTTGCAGCAGAGGGCTTATGTGGGATGGAGTTAGTAGAGGTATCGCCACCATACGATCAGTCAGAGATCACAGCCCTTATGGCAACGCGCGTAATTGTTGAGGTACTTGGGTCCATGACACTGGCAGGTAGTTTAGGCAGTCATTGCAGGCATATTGACAAGCCTGTCAAAATTCCATCTGGAGATTTTGAAGGACACAGATGGTCAAACAATAATTTCTCGAAGTAAAAAATTTAGATGATTACAAACACCCATGAACATGATGGAATTCTGCATTCCCACATATCGGAAACAGACAAAAATAAAGATATACTTATATTATCCTCTGAATTTATAGAGGGATTTACTCATTCCAGTGATAAGATGGCTTACCTGAAAATTTCGGGTTTTCCTAACGAATTAGCTTCTGAGACTGGCGGGCCACCATTAAAACTTATTAATGCAAGAGTTGAGACTTGTTGGCAAATTGGAACGGCAAGTCCATCCTTTGGAAGAGCAGAATTAACATATCTTCCTTATCCAAAAGAGCTGGTAACTTTTGCAACCAATATGATATTCACGTTTGTATCATTGGACGAAAAACAGGAACTTGATCTCTTGCAGTGGATTTCGGACAAGCATTTCTCTACTGCCTAAAAGTTATGCAAATTGAACCAAAGCTAGTAAGACTTACACCGAAAATTCTTTATATCTGATTATGGCACATTAGGCTTCGAGCAGAGTTGATTAAGTTCAGAAGCCGCTTTGTCGTGGCTTTAAAAATTTTGCGAACTCAGAGCTTGTTCTCGCTTTTGTGAAATCAAGCTTTCTATAATTTCCGTCAGAATAGTATCGGCTAGCAAAGACCAGATTTAGATTCCTGAAAACCAACGCCTCTCTTCAGCACCTAAACGGCCAAGGGTACTCTTTTTGAAGCGTGCTCTTCTGAAGTTAAATTCTGGCAAGCGAATAAAATGCCTGAATATTTCCATTAATTTTTTCTTAAACCGAAAACTTTTTGGCTCGCGCTAACACTCACGTCACTTGTTAGAAGTCAGGCGAATTTCAATTCGGGATTGCGATAAAATCACAAAGCCATGAGTAAGACCTTGAACATCTCTGTCCTTACTAACAAGAACTGACCACGGTCATAGTAACCTGAGTTTCAACAAGTGAAAAGGCAGTGATACACTATGCTGCGCAGTCCAACATCCCTGGCAAGAATGACAAGCATGACAATGTTTTCATAGACCTCTGGTGATTTTCGTCATCTACGAATTTTCAGTTTCTTTGTCATTCTTGTCATCTTTGTCATTGTGCGAATTGGGGATGAATATATTTACCCCTCGTGATGAAAACCGGCAGTGACTCTATCCTCAAATGGGCATGTTATTGAACCATTGCGTTGCCACAGACGGAAACGTAACGTGCTTAAGGATGCCCTAATCAAAGCGGTGTAACAGCCTGTGAATTCTGATAAATGTGCAGCAGAGAGTTGGCCAATGCCCCGCACATGAATTGCATTCAGACTGAGAGAGAAACTGTGAAATATTTCGTACTTGTTCACAACAGCATTGCTGCACATAAATTGTCGATATTGCTGATGTTCAGGTCAGTAGTGGTACACACAAGAGACAGTTAACTACAGGCTGGCAGCACCATCATTCACCAAAAGTTTCACCAGATAGCAAGCAGTAAAATGTGCCCGTGAAGTTTTGTGGAAGTAATTTGTCTTGACCTCTTGAAAATCTGGAAAATCCAACCATATCAATAAAGTGACGCCGTTGTGGGTCACGTTTGAAAGACTATTGTAGTCGGCTTGCTTTAAAAGAAGCTGCGAAAACTCGCTTTATCATAAGGAGATTAGAATGACTGTATTTACAACACCCATGGCTCGCCAATTTGTAGGTTTTGACTCGCTTTTTGACGAATTAAACAAAATGGCTGAGCGTAAAGAATCAAACTACCCTTCCTACAATATTGCAAAAGATGGTGACGAGCATTACCGCATCGAGGTAGCTCTTGCTGGTTTCAGTTCTGACGATATCAGTATCCAAACTGAAAAGGGAGTGCTGACAATCGAGGCAAAAAAAGAGGAAGTGAAGGAAGACACAATGGAGAAATATATCCATCGTGGCATCGCCCAGCGCGCCTTTTCAAAAATGTTCCGGCTTGCAGAATATATGAAAGTCGACGACGCACAATTCGTCGATGGCATTCTCACGGTGTTCCTGTACCGCGAGATCCCAGAAGCAGATAGATCAAGGCAAATCAAGATCAATACCAAGGCTAAGGCCCTGCCGAAAGCTGTATCAGCCTAACCTATACGCATAGTGCAGTTTCTGCACACGTCTAACGAGTTGGCCATCGCTTTCGATGGCCGCTTTTTTATTGGCTTCGATCTTTGTGTGGGATTGTCCATCTCGGAATCAAGCATTTGAGCGTAATAACAGCACCATGAACCAGCTCAGTACGACCAGCGGCAGTGCTATGCCGAAAGACACATGCATGCCAAAAAACTCGGCATCCGCTCCAAGCAATGGCGGTCCCCGCAGGAACACCACGCAAGACAGGTATGCCAGCGCGGTTACATTTACCGCCGCTGGCCGTTCCTTTCGCTGTGCCACCGCCGAGATGGCAAGCGGAAAAATTACTGCCGTATCGGCCCCAAAAAGGGAAAAGCCAGCAAGCGCAATCGCCGGGTTCAACGCAAAACCAACCAGCAAAACACTTATGCCAAGCGTGATCACAGACCATTACATGATTTTCTTAGGTCCATATCGCTCAACAAAATCATCAGCAAAGAACCAAACGATGAACTGGCTGAACACAACAAACGCCAACGCGAGACCATTGTCAAAAGATGTGGTGGCAAATTCATACCGCATGAACACCGGCCAGTCGATACCGGCTTCATCCAGCAATGTCGCCAACAAAATTAGCGCAACGAGCATCAGAATTAGTTTGGTTGGGCGAGCAAAGGCTACGCTCTAGCTGCCTTTACCTGGCCGCGGCAATGTTGGCTGCTGTTGTCCGATCAGAAGCAATGATGAAAAGGAGAAGAAAATCCAGTCATGAAACGCTGCCACCCTGCGGTCCAGGAGCAACAGCCTGAACAAATTGATGCGTTGTGGGCGGCACTTAAACTTGGATTTTCCAAAATAGGCATATTTCTTGCAGCAACAGTTGGAGTGGTCATTGGCTTGACAATGCCCTGTGAAACAGACAGATGACAGCAATGTGTTAAAACGAAGCTAAATGAGAGCGAATATGAACCTTGCCCATGATGAAAAGAAACGCGCGGAGTACATCCGCTTTGGCCATTTGTCCCGCTTTTCAACTAGGCGGAACTCTGAACAGACGGGTTTTGCCTTTTCAGTGGTCTTTGCCGGCTTGCTGGCCTACGGTCTGGTCGCCCTAATCACGAATTAGCGCTGTCCAGTCTACGCATTTTCAGCATCAATTCTGCTTAACGCAAGAGTCGCCACTACGGCTTATTACCCATTCAAGCAGCAATAATTGATCATTGGGAAGATTTTCACCCAAGATTTGCTGTCTGCAGACATCTCAAAGTAATCACCACCACTGACTAGCTTCTAGTCATCTGATAAGGCAACAAATTCTCCAGCTCCCCCGACAATATCTCCATGACCTCATGAGCATCGGTGCCAAATTTGTACTCGCCACATAATATAACTCCCAGCGTCTCCCATAACCCATCGGCAAAAGTAACCTCAGCGCTTGTCACGCTACCGTCAAAATACATATTGGCCATTTACTGGACTGCTACGTTCTTGAATTCTAGCTTGTCTTGTTTTCACTCTTGATCACTGAGTGATTGATTTGGTAACGGACTTCTAACCTTGACGCGAGGTGCGTATCAGGTCTCTTCAACCATCTGATGCACCTCGATGATATTGCCGACTGGGTCGTGAAAGAAAATCTGGTACCATTCCTTGGCAAATGCCGTTCCGTAATCAGCAAAATCAATGTCATTCTTCCGCAAAAGGGTTTTGAAGGCCTCGATGTCATCGGTGCGAAAGGCGATATGGCCCCTTTCAACAGGATTAATGTGCTGGCTGTGTTTTGTCGCCACACTCAGATCCTGTTCGGCAAGGTGCATTTGCATTGTTCCTTCAGTGACAAAACGGATTTTCCCTGCATAGCCAGAACTGTCCGTTGCATCCGTCCGGGGAAAACTCTTTGGGGACAGGGATTCCATCTGCAGGATGTTCTGATAGAAGTCATTTAATTCATCCACATCCGTTGATACGTAATTGATATGATGAAATTCCAACTTCATAAATGCCTCCTGACACATTCTCCGCAGCAATGCGGCATTATCAACCATGTTACATGCATCATGCCCGACCAAAGAAATGGTTGAAGGATTCCCAGCCAAACCAGAAAATGAAAAGCCAGATCAGACCTTTAATCAAAAAGAACGCAAAAGCCACACCACCAAACCTAATCAAAAATTTCTTAAACACTTTATCCTCCATCGATTACAGACTAGCGAGCGAAAGACGCAGTGTCATTGCTTTCCTGTAATCGGAAAAATTGCGATATTTGGTCGGGGATTCTAATTGAAGATCAGGCAGAACCAGCAACATCACCGGCGGCATCTGACAACACGCCCTTTACCTTGCCGTAAGAAGCAACACCAACACCAAATACCAGCGTATCGGTGGCTGGGTCGAGGCGCACCTCAACAATATCACCCTCGCCAAACCTACCTGCCAGCAACGCCTCGGCGAGCGGATTCTGCACCGCATTCTGGATCACCCGCTGCAAAGGCCGGGCCCCAAACTGCGGGTCATAGCCACGCACTGCTAGCCAATCTGCTGCCTGATTATCAAGCCGCAGATTAATTCCGCGGTCGGTAAGACGCCCAGCCAACCGGGCAAATTGAATCGTGACGATCGCCCCCATATCGCCCTGCGATAGACGGTGAAAGAGCAGTGTCTCATCAAGTCGGTTCAAAAATTCTGGTCTGAATGTTACCTTTACATCATCCATCACGGCGGCGCGGGCCGCATCCGAATCCTCGTCATCGCCAAGGGCCAGCAGGTGATCAGCACCAATATTTGAAGTTAGCAGAACTAGCGTGTTGGCAAAATCAACGCGCCGACCCTGGCCATCTGTCAAATTCCCTTCATCGAGCACCTGCAACAGCACGTTGAAAATGTCTGGATGTGCCTTTTCAATCTCGTCAAACAGCACTACTTGATAAGGTCGGCGGCGCACTGCCTCGGTCAGGCTGCCTCCCTCTTCGTAACCAACATAACCAGGAGGCGCTCCAATGAGGCGTGCCACCGCGTGTTTTTCCATGTATTCAGACATGTCGATCCGCAGCACCGCATCATCATTGTCAAACAAGAATTCAGCTAGAGCCTTGGCAAGTTCGGTCTTTCCAACGCCAGTCGGACCCAGCATCAAAAAACTGCCAATGGGCTGATGTGGGTCGGCAAGGCCAGCACGGGACCGACGAATGGCATTGGCAACGGACGACACAGCCTCACCCTGACCAATAATGCGCTGGCCTATGATCGCCTCCATGCCAAGCAGTTTCTCGCGCTCACCTTCCAGCATTTTGTCAACCGGAATACCGGTCCAGCTACTGATTACCGATGCGATATGCGGCGCCGTGACCTCTTCAACAACCAGTTGTGATTCGGCAACCGCATCCTTAGCCGCGGCAAGTTCCTGCTCCAGCGCCGGGATGTTAGAATAAGTGAGTTCGGCTGCTACCTCGAGCTTGCCCTCACGCTGCGCAACATCAAGACTATGCCGTTGATCCTCGAGCCGCTGCTGCAACCTGCCAACCTCGGCCATACGTGCCTTGACCCCGTCCCATGCCGCTGTCAACTCGGCCGAGCGCCGTTCGAGACTTGCCAGCTCCCTGGCAATCGCCGCAAGCCGTTTTTCGGAGGCTTTGGCGTTTTCCTTCTGAAGCGCTGCCTGTTCAATTTTCAGCTGAATGATCTGCCGGTCAGCCTTGTCCAGATCGGCAGGCTTGCTATCGGATTGGATCCGAAGATGGCTTGCCGCCTCATCCATCACATCAATCGCCTTGTCGGGCAGAAACCGTTCAGCGATATAGCGGTGCGAAAGACGTGCCGCCGTAATCAGCGCATCATCGGTAATCCTTACACCATGGTGCAGCTCGTATTTCTCCTTTAGGCCACGCAGGACGAAAACCGTATCCTCAACGCTTGGCTCATCAACAAATACAGGCTGGAACCGGCGCGTCAGCGCGGCATCCTTTTCCACATATTGGCGATATTCATCTAGCGTCGTTGCACCGATACAGCGCAATTCACCGCGCGCGAGAGCCGGTTTCAGCAGGTTCGATGCGTCCATAGCCCCATCACTCTTGCCTGCCCCAACAAGCTGATGCATTTCGTCGACGAACAAAATCACCTCACCGTCTCGCGACTGAACCTCCTTGAGGACGGATTTCAAGCGCTCCTCAAACTCACCGCGATATTTTGCGCCGGCAACAAGCGCCCCCATATCCAGCGACAAGAGAGATTTATCGGCAAGCGCCTGTGGCACATCACCATTTATGATGCGCTGCGCAAGCCCCTCGGCAATTGCAGTTTTACCAACACCTGGCTGGCCAATTAGCACCGGATTGTTTTTGGTTCGGCGAGCCAATATCTGCACAGTGCGGCGAACCTCGGCCTCACGTCCAATCACGGGGTCCAGCTTGCCGTCGCGCGCGGCGTTGGTCAGATCAGTAGTAAATTTGCTGAGCGCTTCATGTGCCTCCTCCGCCATGTCACTGTCAGCGGCCCTACCTCTGCGAAGCTCGGCAACTGCACTGGCAAGTCGTGCTGCGTCAACGCCGGTCTCCCGGAGCAGCTTGCCTGTATCACCCTTGCTTTTCGCCATGGCGATCAACAGCACATCGACAGCTAGAAAGGAATCCTTGAGAGATTTTGATTCAGTCTCAGCCGCCTGCATTATACGGGCAAGTTCGATATCCACCTGCATCTGGTCAGCACCGCCACCTGTCACCGATGGGATTGAAGCAAGCCCCCTGTCGAGTCCCGAATGGAGCGCGCCAAGATCGCCACCAGCCCGGCCGATAAGATTACGCGCCATAACATTGTCGTCTGCCAAAATCGCAGACAGGACATGCATCGCGGTCAGTTTCTGGTGGTCAGCAGTAAGTGCCTGATTCTGGGCGGTGATCATCGCATTGCGCACAAGCGCGGTAAATTTATCTGTCTGCATCACTCAGAACTCCCTCATCATGTGGATGAATTCACCTGCATGACTGACACAGCTCGCTATCGTTTTATTATCAGCGCGCGATCAGCATAACACAGATAAGCCAGATCAAAGACATAGCCAAATTCTGCAGTTCATGCACCAGTTCATCCATTTGTCTGCATTTAGCCCTAGCCTGGCCACCTGTTATGTGAAGTCGTCCAGCACCATCACGGACCAGGCACCATCTTTAC
The DNA here is from genome assembly GCA_902578815.1 of uncultured SAR116 cluster alpha proteobacterium. GTDB lineage: Bacteria > Pseudomonadota > Alphaproteobacteria > Puniceispirillales > Puniceispirillaceae > MED-G116. The sequence goes on from CACHEI010000030.1 coordinate 18,617, forward strand.
TGCACATAATTTTATGCAAACAACATTTACTATGTCATTTATTTATGAAGATCATCTGCTTGTTTCAAGGGTTGAACCTTGTTTCAGGCATTTAAGAGGTTACGGCATTTCTCCTTGTCGCTGAAGGCATCCTGTGGTGAAGTCCGGCCATGACCCTGCCTTCAGCACCAGCTTCTAACCTGCCATTATCAACGCGCGATTTCATTATCGTTGAATGGCGATTTCTGCTTTTTGGCATGGCGATGGCGTTCTGCTCATCTCTTGGTCAGACTTTCTTCATCTCGCTCTATTCAGGCCATATACGAGCCGAGCTTGCGCTAAGCCACGGCGAATTTGGCACCTACTACGCCATGGCAACCACCTTAAGTGCGATCAGCCTTTTGTGGGTTGGCAAACTGGCTGACACGGTGCGTGTGGAAAAGCTAGCGGTATTGGTGCTGTCATCCTTATGCCTCACGGCAATGTTGTTCAGCCAGATTTTTTCCGTGGCGACACTCGTTGTTGGGCTTTACATGCTGCGGCTGTGTGGTCAGGGAATGATGACACATGTCTATTCAACAGCCATGGCACGGCGCTATATCGCGGCGCGAGGCCGCGCGCTGTCGATCGCCCAGATGGGAATCAGCTTTGCCGAATCCATAGGACCGCTTTCGGTCGTAGCCTTGCTGACGATCTTTGACTGG
>CACHEI010000031.1 GCA_902578815.1 uncultured SAR116 cluster alpha proteobacterium
TGAAGGGGTTGTCACGAAGATATTCATGGAAGACGTAGGTGCCTATGAGGTATCAAGCGCTTCGCATGTTCTCGGTGAGCTTTAGGGACCTGTTTCGCCACTTAAAGGTTCATTGCTGCGGCACGCGCCAGATCATCACATCGTTCATTCAGCGGGTCACCTGAATGGCCCTTTATCCAGTGCCAGTTGACGCTGTGCCTTGCAAGCGCGGTGTCGAGTTGCTGCCATAGGTCCTGATTGGCAACGGGTTTCTTTGCCGCCGTTTTCCACCCATTGCGGCGCCATTTTGGCATCCATGCTACAACGCCATCCATGACATATTTGCTATCGGTATAAAGTTCGACGTTCATTCGTCGGCTGAGCGCATTCAGGCCCTCGATCACTGCCTGTAATTCCATGCGGTTGTTCGTCGTGTCTGGCGCTGCGCCACACAACTCCTTTTCATTGCCGTTCCATTGCAGAATAGCAGCCCAACCACCTGGGCCCGGATTGTTCAGGCAGGAACCATCGGTGTGGAGGATAACGGGCGAGCTCATGGGGCTATACATCAATTCCATAGGCCGCGGTGCTGGAAACGGATTGATGGAAGCGCAGAATCGACCAATATTCCATCGGGTCCTTTGGGCTAACAAGAGCGTCACTGGGTGTGTGAATCCAATCGTACAGCCGCGTCAGGAAGAACCGCATGGCAGAACCGGCTGCCAGCACGGGAATGGCCTTGAATTCAGTTTCTGACATTGGTCTTACCTGGTCATAGGCCTTTAACATAGTCCGCGACTTTGTGAGGTTGAAACTACCATCTGCCTCAAAGCACCAGCTGTTTAGACAGATACCGAGATCATAGGCGAGAATATCCTCGCAGGCGAAATAAAAATCAATCAATCCAGTCAGACTGTCACCAATAAACAAGACATTGTTGGGAAACAGATCAGCATGGATTACCCCCTTGGGTAACCCGGTTGGCCAGTTCCTGATGATAGCATCAAGCCCGTCCTGAATCTGTTGCGCCATGCCTGCGCCAAGGTCGTCAGCTTGCCCCTTTACCGAGGAAAACAGCGGCTGCCAGGCAAGGGGGCCGAGGGAATTTGGCCGATGCCGGGTCACCGCACCTGCCTTTAAATGCATGGTTGCCAGCGCCGTTCCCAGCGCCCGACACTTTTCCTTATTGGGAAAGCGCGACCAGGTGCCGTCAAGAAAGCTGAAAATGGCACAAGGACGCCCCTCAAGCTCCTGCAGCACCGATCCATCCCTTGCCGACACCGGTAACGGGCAGTTCATCCCTGTCCTGGCAAGCGTTTCCATCAGCTCCATAAAGAAAGGAAGATCAGTCGGATCGACGCGTTTTTCATATAATGTGAGAATGTAGTTGGCCTGATCGGTACGAAGCAGATAATTGGAGTTTTCAACGCCTTCGGCAATGCCGGCGAAACTCAGTACATTCCCGAGGTCATATCGCGCAAGGAACGTGCTGAGGGCGGTGTCGTCAACAATTGTGTAAACGGCCATGGCTCAACTCATTCAGCTTGTCAAGATGCTGGGTAGCTTAAAGGTGATGTTCTCCTCAACCAGCGCTTTTTCATCCAGTTCGACATCATACCGCTCCTGGATCTCAGCAATCAGCTCCCGAACCACCGTTTCAGGTGCCGAGGCACCCGCTGAAACGCCGATCGAGTTGGCCTTGTCGACAGCCTGCCAGTCAACTTCATTCTTGTCTGCGACCAGGGCGGCCGCGCTTGCACCGGCACGCAGTGCGACCTCAACAAGGCGTTTTGAATTGGATGAATTCTGAGCGCCAACAACAAGCATCAGGTCCAGACCCTCCGCCACCGCCTTGACGGCATTCTGCCTGTTTGTCGTCGCATAGCAGATATCCTCACCGCGGGGACCGGTGATTTCAGGAAATCTGAATTGCAGGATTGAAATGATTTCAGCCGTGTCGTCTGCCGACAAAGTCGTTTGCGTAGCAAAAGCCAGGTCACAGTCTTCAGGTGGCGTGACATTGTGGGCGTCACTAGCTGTTTCGATCAATGTAATGGCATCTTCATCAACTTGTCCCATAGTGCCTTCAACCTCAGGATGGCCAGCATGGCCAATCAATAGAATATGCCGCTTGTGGGCGGCGTGGCGTCTGGCCTCTATATGAACCTTGGTTACCAGCGGGCAGGTGGCATCGACAGAAATCATTTTTCTGTCGTTGGCTTCATCAACAACGCTGCGTGGAACACCATGGGCGGAAAACACCACCGGCGCACCGGCCGGCACCTCATGCAGTTCCTCTACAAAAACGGCACCTTTGTCGGCAAGTTCATCAACAACAGTCTTGTTATGCACAATCTCGTGACGCACATAAACGGGCGCACCAAACTTGTCCAGGGCTGCCTCGACGATCTTGACGGCCCTGTCAACACCGGCGCAAAAGCCACGCGGCGCGGCGAGTCTGAGATATTTTGTTGTTTTTCTCATGCCATAGTTCATGCGCGATAAAGGCTCCAAGGTCAATTGCCGTTCTTGTAAAAACAGGCTAGGATGCCCGCATGAAAACGAATAAATCCCCCTCGATTCTGATTGGGCTGGCGTTTGTGGCGATCAGCTTTTCTGGATGCAGCGTTGTCAGCAAGGAAGTCGTAGATTGTCCGCAGATCACGGCTATGCCTGAAGCTGCCGAGGCCTTCGTCAACACAGACGATCTTGCACACCTTGTTGATGTTCGTTTCAACGGTGTCAGCACATCCTGCACAAAAAAACGCAATGGCAAGATTAAGATGGAGGTTGCTGCCGGACTGAAGGCTGTCCGCACATTTGCCGATAAAGGAGAGGCTGACGTCGCTATCATTGGTATGGCGATGGCCGTGCTGGGTCCAGATGAAAAAATGGTTTCAAATGAAGCATTTGGATACCGAATTGGCTTTGGCAGCGGCGTGCGATCGCAATATCCAATCGCCGAGTTTGACCTCGTCGTCGAGGCGGATCAGCGGGTGGTCCTAATGTTGACGCCGACCCTCTGACGAGAGTCGCCGGCACGCCATTCATTATCGTCGAGATTACCAACTAATTCAGCTTTTCAATCTCACTGACAGCTGTATCAACTAGCTCTAGGCTCGCCTTTTCATCGAGTTTGGATGTGATGATCTCTGTTGCAGTGGCGATTGCAAGATCGGCCGCGCGCTCCTGCAGTTCCTTAACCATCGCAGCTTCTGCAGCCTTGATCTTAGCTGATGCCTGAACTTCACGCCGTTTGACCGTCTCGGCGGCGACCTTTTCAGCATTCTCACGAATGCGCTCTGCGGTTGACTCGGCATTTTTCAGCATCGCTTTAGCTTCCTCAGCCGCTTCCCGGTGAAGGCGCTGGAATTGATGAAGTTCCTGAAGCGCTTCATCGCGTAGGGCGCGGGCCTCATCAAGATCCTGCCTTATCTTCTGTGAGCGGTCGTCGAGCATGCCGCCAACGGCAGCCTCGGCGCGACGCCAGATCAGCGCAACGAATACAACAAACCCAACCGCAACCCAGACTGTTTCCAATACGATGCCCTCCATCAGTTTGCCTCCTGTGGAGCCATCGCCTTGGCGGCAGCCTTGACCACCTTCTCGGCCTGCGCCTTTGTTGCCTTGAGCCCGGTCAACCCTTTTACAGCGTCAAGCGCGGCTTCTGCCGCAACTGTGTTGAGGTTTTCCATCGCCTCAGCCTTTGCCGAAGCAAGTTTCTTTTCCGCTGTGGCTACTTTGCTGGCAAGTTTCTTGTCAGCCTTGCCTTCAACGGACGCCGCTTTTTCTGCCGCCTCAGCTGCTGCCTTGCGGGCAAATGCAGCAGCGTCATTGCGGGCGGCTTCGAGGTCGGCCTCGTATTCAGCTCGGATTTTTGCTGCCTCAGCGCTGGCCTCACGGGCCTTGCCAAGATCACCATCGAGGCGGGTGCGCCGGTCCTCCAGCACAGTGCCGATCTTTGGAGTGACAATTTTGGCCATCATAACGTAGCCGACGCCAAAAATGACAATCAGCCAGAAAATCTGCGAGGGCCACGTGCTGATATCAAGCTGTGGCAGTCCGGGCTCACTTGCACCGGCCGCAAATGCCTGTCCACCTGTCACAGCAAGTCCGAAGCCAGTGCCTGTTGCCAGAGACAGGCAACGCATCATGCCGCTTTTGGCCATGTTTGTTCCCATCTTACATACCATTTTTCCGCTCTACCCTGCCGGCCAGAACAGGCAGCCAGGGTCAGGAGTATGAAGCAAGCGCTGGTGGATTACAGTGCGAATAGCAACAGCAATGCAACAACAAGCGCGAAAAGCGCAATCGCTTCAGTAAGGGCAAAGCCGAGGATGCCAATGCCAAAAACCTCACCTCTTGCGGCTGGATTACGGGCGATTGATGTGACGAGAGCAGAGAAGATGTTGCCAATACCAACACCAACACCGGCAAGAGCGATAACAGCAAGGCCGGCACCGATCATTTTTGCAGCTTCTACATCCATTTTAAAGTCCTTCCGAGTTAACGACAATTAGGGTCTAAACAAATCCCACTATAATTATTATAGTCAAAAAGAGCCAGCGGATCACGCGGCTCAACTCACTGCCTAGTGCAGGTGCAGAGCATCGTTCAAATACATGCAGGTCAAAATCGTAAAAACATAGGCCTGAAGCGCCGCCACCAGCACCTCCAGCCCGGTGAGGCCAATCAGTGCAAGAAATGGCAGCAGCGAACCGGCCATGGCAAGCCCGCCGGCACCAGAAATCATCACAGCAAGTCCAGCAAACACCTTCAACATCGTATGGCCAGCCAGCATATTGGCAAAGAGACGAACAGACAGGCTGACAGGGCGGACGAAATAGGAGATCACCTCAATCACGATGAGGAAGGGGATCAGCACCTTCGGCGCCCCTGCTGGCACGAAGAAGCTGAAGAAGTGAAGGCCGTGCTTGAACAGCGCGATCAAGGTGACGCCGACAAAGACAAAGGCTGCCATAAAAAAGGTTACAACGATCTGCGATGTGAAAGTATAAGAATAGGGGATAAGCCCAAGCATGTTGCCAAACAGCAGGAAGACAAACAGCGTGAAGATGAATGGGAAATAGGCGCGGCCTTCGCTGCCAACATTGCTACGTACCATATCAGCAACAAACTCATACATCATTTCGGCAGCGCCCTGCATGCGGCCGGGAACAAGCTCGCCTTGACGCATGGCCGTCATAAGAAAAACGCCGCTGACCAGAATGGCCAACAGCATGAACAGGCTGGAATTGGTGAAAGAGACGTCAAATCCGGCTGCGGAAAGCTCAATAAGAGGCTTGATTTCAAACTGCTCTACAGGTGAATGCATGCCTTGAGATGCCATCTTCAGATCAGTCCTTCACTATTTCTCAGATGAGCCACGATGCTCATCAAAATAACCTACCGCGAAACCGCGGCCTGAAAACATTCTCCAGACATTCAGCATGCCCGCCATGGCGCCTAGAAAAAACAGCAGCACCAGAAACAGAGGTGATGTCCCAAGCCAGTTGTCCAATATCCAGCCGACAAAAGCTCCTACAACGACCCCGGCGACCAGCTCAGTCGCAACTCGCCCCATTATAGCACCTACACCAACAGGCAAACCTCGATCATTTTTCTGTTTCTCATTCTTATTGTGCCTTCCCTGCATTGCAGAGATACGGCGTTCAATATCTGCCAGTCTTTCGTAGCCGGCTGGATTCTGATTGCTCATTCGTCCTATCTCACACTTAGCTGATTTTTTCACGCAAAATCAACGTCATGGCTAACGAAACAAAAAAATATTGTAGCTCGCCCTAGTTGTTTTTACCTCTCAAACTTAATAAACCGTAAAGCTTCCTCAAAAACTATCATAAAACTGGCGCCAGAAACGCGCTCAACATAGGGGGGTGGCTTGGCCTTTGTCAAGCCTTCAATCCTCTTGTTCTGCGGTGAACATGACAGATAAGATGGATTTTCTGTGAGGCCCGGTTTTGACTGAAAAAATGTGGCAGGAGGCTGGTCGGTGTCAACCCCATATCAGGCTACTGCGGCGTCGCGGATTCGCTCGGCTGTTTGCAGGTCGACCGATACCAGTTTTGACACGCCGCGCTGCTCCATTGTTACGCCGAACAACCGGTCCATGCGCGCCATTGTCATACGGTGGTGAGTGACAACAAGAAACCTTGTGTCCGTCTTTGTGCAGATATCGCGCAACAGATCACAAAATCTCACAACATTCGAGTCATCCAGTGGTGCATCGACCTCGTCGAGCACGCAGATTGGTGCTGGATTCGTCAGGAACACCGCAAAAATGATTGCCAGCGCTGTCAGTGCCTGCTCACCACCCGACAGCAGTGACAGTGACTGTAACCGTTTGCCTGGCGGGCTTGCCATTATCTCGAGGCCAGCGTCAAGCGGATCATCCGCTTCGGTGAGTTGCAACTCTGCATTGCCACCGCCAAACAATTGTTGGAACAACGTCGTGAAGTGGCTGTTCACCTCAGCAAAGCTACGGAGCAGGCGCTCACGCCCTTCTTGGTTCAACTGGCTGATGGCACTTCTAAGCTTGGCAATCGCGGCAAGCAGGTCATCCCGCTCCTCTTTCAAGCTGGCAATCCGTGTTTCCACCTCCTCCATTTCCGCCTGGGCGCGCAGATTGACTGGTCCAATGTTGTCTCGTTCACGAATCAACCGTTGGACCCTGTTATCAAGTGTCTGCACATCTGGAAGCGATTCGGGATCACTCACTTCGGCAATTGTTGCTACGTTCTTTGGTTCGCAGCCGAGCTTTTCAGCAATGTTTTCACGAAGCGCACCCGTGGCCTCACGCACCCGTTCCAGCTGGCCTTCGGTCCGGATCAATGTCTCGCGCTCATTTGCCAGCGCCGTATCATTTTCACGTTGCTCTGTTTCTGCTTTGGCAAGGGCGGTTTCGGCCTGCTGCAAGGCGTCGCCGGCCTGCTGCCGGTTGTCGGCAGCAACTTCTAGCCGATCAGCCATTTCATGCCGCTGGCGCTCCAGATCGGCGGGCAGGGCCTGCAGACGCTCCTGTTCGCGCTCGCCATCGGCAAACCGGTTCTTCATTTCGGTCACGCGCGTCGCCGCACCACCTAGCCTGTCCTGCCATGCTTTGCGTTCGCGCTCGCACTCAGCCATACGATGCGTGGTGCTGCGGATCAGTTCATTCAGGCGTGAAACGGTATGCATTACTTCGCTCAGGCTTTCGCGCGCAGCTTCGGCGGTGGTACGGGCATCTGTTTCTGCCTCTGTCAGCTTGGCATCATCACCCATTGCGGTGGCCTCTGCCTCGCAGGACAGCAATTCCTGAGACACTGCATCCTTTGCGGTCTGCAGATCGCTGGCTCGGTCCTGCGCGGATTGCAGTTTCAAGGATTCGGATTCGGAGGTGCGGCGGGCGGCGGCAAAGTCATTTTCTGCTGCACCGGCTTCGGCACGTGTTCTCGCAACATCGTCACGGCAGTTTGCCAGATTTTCCTTGGCATCAGTTTTGGCCTGTTGCCGTGCAGCGCCTTCATTTGCCGCCTGAACGGCCTTATCCTGTAGAACGTCGAGCCTTTGCCGCTGGCGTATCCGTTCAGCGCTTTTATCATTGCCGCTTGCCCTACGAACGAATCCATCCCACCGCCACAGCCCACCATTGCGTGTGGTTAATGCCTGGCCTGGACACATGTCCGCCTGCAGCGACTCCGCCATTGCCGCATCATCGACCACACCAACGCCTGCCAATGTCGCTGTCAATCCAGAGGTGCCTTCAATGAAATTCTTCAGCGGCAGACTGCCATCTGGTGGGCTGAGATCCGGTTTGGAGCCGAGGCTACGCCAATAGCTGTGAACGCCGGCGTCGATTGGGGCGCTCAACTCGTCGGCGAGATAGGCGGCGAGTGCATCTTCCATGTCGTCTCTCACGCTGAGCAAATCGGCAACCGGTATCTCATCCGGGTTTCCGGTATCAGCAAAGAGGAACTGCAAGGCATCAATCTCGGCCTGCAGGCGTGTCAATTGGGCCTGGGCATCGAGCTGGGCGTTGATCGCAATCTCAGTGCCTGCCTGAGCGTCGGCAAGGGAATGTTCGGCCTTCTCCAGCGCGGCGCGCCTGTCCTCATTGGTGGTTTCCGCAGTTAGCAACGCTTCCTGCGCGGTCTTCGCCTGTTCAGCCATCTCGTCAATGTCAAGCGCGGCAAGCGCGCTTTCGGCGGCATTTTTACGGTTGCTCAGATCGGCAATACGATTGGCCAGTGCAGCTCTTGTTGTTGCCGCAGCGCGTAACTTGGCGCTGGCCTCGGCAAGGGCGGCATCGGCGAGACGGGCGCTCTCACGAGCAATTTGCAGTTCCAGATTGGCAGCTTCACGCTGTGGTGTCGCTTCATCAATCTGTTTTTGCAGCTCGATGATCTCCTCGCCAAGCCTGCCGTTGGCGGCTGTCGCGTCATCGCGCAGATCGGTCTCGCGCGCCATGTCTCGGTCTATCTGCTCCTGTTGTGTTTGCAGCCTTTCTAGGGCACCTCGGATTCGCTCTTCCTCGCGGTCAAGCTCGTCCCGGCCAATTGACAGGCGCTGATATTCGGCCGCTTTGGTAACTTCGGCCTCACGCAGCGGCGGCAAGTTGGCGGCGATTCTGGCCCTGGCCGCTGCGCTTTTCGCCGCTGCCTCGGTTTTTTTGGCAACGCTGAGCCGGATGCTGTGCAGCTTACCCTCGGATTCGCTAAGACTTGCCTGGCTGGCTGTCCATTTTGCCAGCAGAAGCTGAGCCTCTGCCTTGCGAATGCGGTCCGCGACCGAACGATAGCGGCTGGCCTGACGCGCCTGTTTGTGAAGCGAGTCTAGCTGTTCGGTCAGACCGGCAATCACGTCATCGAGCCGCTCCAGATTCGTTTCTGCACCGCGTAGCCGCAATTCTGCCTCGTGCCTACGCGAATGCAGGCCGGTGATGTTCGCCGCCTCCTCAAGCAGGGCCCGTCTGTCGTTGGGCTTAGCACCAACGATCGCGCCGATACTACCCTGGCTGACCATGCTTGATGACCTTGCGCCAGTCGCCGAATCGGCGAACAGCAGTTGCACATCCTTGGCTCTGGCGGGTCTGGTATTGACGAAATAGCTGCTGCCTTTGCCACGCTCGATCTTCCGTGTGATTTCAATATCATCATCGTTGTTGAATTGAGCCGGCGCGACACGTCTGGAGTTGTCCAGGTTCAGAGTGATTTCGGCGAGGTTACGCGCTGGCCTGTGTTCGGTTCCGGAAAAGATCAGGTCATCCATCTCGCCGCCGCGCATCTGGCGTGCGTTGCTCTCACCCATGACCCAGCGCAGCCCCTCAACGACATTTGATTTCCCGCAGCCATTCGGGCCAACAATGCCGGTCATTCCCGACTCGATCTCAACCTCTGCCACTTCGGCAAAGGATTTGAACCCGGCCATTTTCAGGCTTCGAAAAATCAAAGATCATGCCCCCAGCGGATGGAATAAGACGTCTTCAAGAGGGGACTCTCAGGCGCCAAAGGCGCTCAGCCTCTCGGTAAAATCTTCATAGGACATGTTGCCCGACAGCACTTCATCATTATTAACGACAAAGCTCGGCGTCGAGGCGATCTGCCAATCATCGACACCTTCCTGCCGGAGGGCAACGATGGCTTCGAGGAGATTACGGTTCCTCATGATTGCGTTGAATTCTTCAGCGCTTACACCGGCAAGCCGGGCTATTTTCATCAATGCGGAAAGCGGATCCTTGGCACGCAACCAGACCGGATGCTGGGCCAGCAGAACCTTCACCAGGGGGAAAAATTTCTTCTGTGGAACGCTGCGAACCAGCGCATGCGCCCGTAGCGCCAACCCATCGAGGGGAAAGGGCCGCATCTCAAATCGTACAATACCGGTGTCAATCAATTTTGATTTGACGGTGGGAAAGATGTTGTTGTGGAAATCTGCGCAATGACCACAGGTCATCGAGTAATATTCAGCCACCCGCACGGGTGCGTCACTCTTGCCAAGCCTGCGCGGTGCGACCGCTTCCTCAATGCTGAGGCTCGCGCCAAGGGTAATCGTTGGAAACCCCGCAGCGAGCGTTGCCGTTGTCATCCCTGTGATGAAGTGCCGACGTGATGCATGGGTAGATCTGGAGCTGTACTTTGTCATGAGAAAAACCATAATTGAAGCCAGTTTTTGGGGCAATGCGTGAATTTGTCATCCACATGTTTTTTTTGGAGTTAATGCGTCATTCATCCCGGTTCTTGCTGGACCGGCCCGGTTGTCAAGCGGCGTGCCGAGACGGCGAAGTGCGGCTCGCAAAGAAGGTGATTTTACCTGTTGCAGTTTTTCATCAAGTGTCCAGATGGATTGATTGTGTTGTGCCTGCGCATTGGGCATTTTGGCCTCTGGCGATTTTAGCTGCAGGGGCCTTGCCTGCAAAGTTTGAACAAAAGACAATCTGCTGACTGCGGCGTAACCAAAGGAGGCATTGACGCGGCTGATAAGATTCTCAGCCTGCTGGTTTGCCTCGGGGCCGCGCCCACTCGCTATGGCCAGCTTCAAGTTGCCGTTGCTCGTCTCGCTCTTGTGGAATTTCAGCTCAACTGGTTGGCACCAGCTGGCCATGTCACCTGCGATTTGCTGCCATTGCGAAATCAGCCGCGAGAAAACAAAGCCCCGTGCCCGCGCAGTTGGCTCAATCATTGGATCAATGATCTTTGATAGGCGGGTCATATGTTTTTTTCGGGTTGAGATTTCGGCCATGATCCGGTGTTTCGATTGATATTAAGCTGTAGTGGAGATCGATTATAACATGACATTCATTGAACTGGCGATGCCCGTTTTTGATCTACCATCAGGTTGATTTGAAAGGGTGCTTATGAGACTGTCGAGCGATGACCAAATCCGTGTTTGCATCCGCAGCTCTGTTTTCCTGGTATGACCGGTATGGGCGTGACCTGCCATGGCGGCGACGCTGGCCGGAGCTAGCGCCAGCTTATCACGTCTGGCTGTCCGAGATCATGCTGCAGCAGACAGTGGTGACCGCGGTCATTCCCTATTTTCTCAAGTTCATTCGCCGCTGGCCCTGCATCGAGGATTTGGCTGATGCTCCGCTGGATGATGTTCTTGCTGCCTGGGCGGGTTTGGGATATTACGCCCGTGCTCGCAATCTCCATAAAGCGGCCAAATTCGTTGCCGAAGAATGCCGTGGCCAGTTTCCGCAGACGGATGATGATTTACGCGCGCTTCCAGGTGTCGGCCCCTACACGGCTGGCGCCATTAGTGCCATTGCCTTTGGCCAGCGCAGCGTTGTTGTTGACGGCAATATTGAGCGGGTGATGGCACGGTTCTTCGGTATTTCCACGCCCTTGCCGGCGGCTAAAGCTGAAATTGGCCGCCATTATGCCGCCATTATGCCGGATGAGCGACCGTCTGATTTTCCGCAGGCGCTGATGGATTTTGCGAATGCTGTCTGCACACCGAAAGGAGCAAACTGTCAGCCCTGTCCATTTGCCAGCCATTGCAGGGCCTTTGCCGCTGGAAAGGTCGAGGCCTTTCCCATCAAACCAGCGAAAAAGGTGAAGGAGACGCGTCGGGGCATTGCCTTTGTGGCGCGTGCGCGATCTGGCGAGGTCTTTCTGGTTCGCAGGCAGGAAAGTGGCATGCTTGGCGGGATGCTTGCGTTTCCATCAATTGGGTGGGCAACGCGGGGTGAGGATTTTGACAGTAACGCCGCACTCGATGCCGCTCCATTTCCAGCCGCATGGCGGCGCCTGGATCATAGAGTCCAGCATGTCTTCACGCATTTTGCCGTGGAGATGGAGGTGGCAGTGGCAGACATCGCCGCGCCAGTGGATGCGGTGGGAGCAGCCGTCGCTGGCGACTGGAAGCTGGTAACGCCAGCGGATCTGCCAAGCCTGATGCGCAAGGTCTGGAAAGTGGCACACAAGGCAACCGCCGAACTTGAAATGGCCGGCCTTAGCGATTGACTAAATCAATGCTCGACTTACATCAATGGTTGAAATGCCGCATCCCGGTGAAGGCCATTGAGATTCCAGCTTTGTTTGCGGCAGCGATGACCTCGTCATCACGTTTTGAGCCACCAGGCTGAACCACAGCGCTGACACCAGCCTCAATCAACACTCTCAAGCCGTCAGCAAACGGAAAGAACGCATCCGAAGCAACAACTGAGCCGATAGTGCGGCTGACTGACCAACCATGATGCGCCGCTATGTCACTGGCTTTCTGCGCCGCGATGCGGGCTGAGTCGACGCGGCTCATCTGGCCGGCCCCAACACCTGCCGTGGTGCCATCCTTGACGAAGACAATGGCATTCGACTTTACGTGCTTCGCGACCTTCCAGGCAAACATCATGTCGTTGACCTCGGCGGCGGTCGGCGTCCGTTCTGTCACCACCCTCAGATCATCCGGCCCGATCATGCCGCCATCACGTGACTGCATCAAGAAGCCTCCGGCGATAGACTTGATCTTGGTAAAACTATCGCGTGGATCGGGTAGGCTGCCTGTCAGCAACAACCTCAAATTCGGCTTGGCTGCCATTATTGCCTTTGCGGCATCGCTCGCGTCCGGGGCGATCACCACCTCGGTGAAAATATCCGTCACCGCCGCAGCTGTGTGCTCGTCAAGCAATCTGTTCATGGCAACGATCCCGCCAAATGCACTCACTGGATCGGCTGCAAATGCTGCCTGCCAGGCATCACTGAGGCTGATAGCCGACGCAACACCGCAGGGATTGGCATGTTTGATGATGGCTATGGTCGGCGCTTCAAATTCGGCAACAAGCTCAAACGCGGCATCCGTGTCATTGATATTATTATAGGACAATGGCTTGCCTTGAACCTGTGTGGCATTTCCGACACCGGCACGCACATTCGCACCTCTGTAAAGCGCAGCTTCCTGATGTGGATTCTCGCCATAGCGCAGCGCCAGAGCGCGTGTGCCGGTAAAACTCACCCTTTCAGGTAGTTTTTCAGCAGCCATCCAGCTGGCGATAGCGGTATCATAGGCAGCTACTCTGGCAAAGGTCTTGGCGGCAAGCATTTGGCGGGTGGCGAGGCTGGTTTCACCTGTTGCAGTAATTTCGGCCGCTATTTCTGGGTAGTCGGTGGGATCACAGGCAACCGTCACAAACTCATGGTTTTTGGCTGCGGCTCGCAGCATGGCCGGCCCGCCGATATCAATGTTCTCTATCAGCGTCGCTCGGTTCTGTGTTGCCGCAAGGGTGGCCTCGAACGGATAGAGGTTGACCACTAGCAGATCAATGCCCTCGATGGCCTCGGTCTTCATCGTGGCAAGATGATCTTCATTGTCGCGCCTTGCCAGCAAGCCACCATGGATTTTTGGATGCAGCGTTTTTATCCGCCCATCCATGATTTCGGAGAAGCCGGTGACAGACGCCACATCAGTGACAAGTATGTCCAGCTCGCGCAGCAGGCGGGCAGTTCCTCCGGTTGAGAGTATTTCGACATCGGCTGCCTCGAGGCAGCGGGCAAAATCCTCCAGCCCGGTTTTGTCGGACACGGATAATAGCGCGCGGCGAATGGTCATGACGGGGTTCCTGCTCATATTAATGGCTGCTTAGGTTTGGTTTCGATTGATTGGCGCTGTTATTGCAAAGCGTGGCTGTAAAGGCAAATTGCGATTGTTATTTTTTCTATAGTTCAGAAGTTGCTGAGGCCAACTCCTAGCGCCGCGGCGACGGCAATGATCTTCCAACTCTCCCACTGCCGCCAAACGAGTAGAAAACCGCAGACAACAATGATAGGGAGGACGCCCCATTCGACGCTTGCGAGATCGGGGATCAAGATTTGGAACGTGCCTTTTTCGATCAGCTCAACCTGCGCAAAAAATACATGCAAGGCAAACCAGACCGTCAGATTAGCAATCACCCCAACAATTGACGCTCTGATGCCGCAGAGTGCATTTTTCAATCTTGGCCTTGCAACAATCCATTCGATGTAGGGGCTGGCAATGAAAATAAAAAAGAAACAGGGAGTAAAGGTGGCCCAGAGCGTCACCAGCGCGCCGATACAGCCGAAAATCATTGGTGATATACTGGTAAAAGTGCCGCCAGATATGACAAGCGAATCCCGATAGGCCGCAAGGAAGCCGACAAATTCTGTCACCAAAATCAGCGGGCCAGGTGTGGATTCAGCAAGGCCGATACCATCCATCATCTCGGTGGTGCTCAACCATTGATAATGTGTCACAACCTCGCTGCCCATATAGGCCAGCGCTGCATAGGCGCCGCCAAACGAGACAACTGCCAGCTTAGCAAAGAATTGCGCGAGCCTTGGCAAAACTGTCTGTTCGGCAAGCAGTGCTAGTCCCAGCAATGGCAGAAGCCAGATGGCCAAGCCGACCAATAACGTTTTCAGAATTCTGGTCACGGTTGGTTGAGCGGGCATCGCCTGTTCACCTGCTATGCCATTCTCAATGCTGACCTTCCGAATGAAGCCGAAAATTGCCGCTGCAAACAGAATAAAAGGCAAGGGAAGATCAAGAAAGAAGAGTCCAATAAAGGCAAGTATCGCAACGGAACAGTCGCCAATGCCAGTTATTGTGCGTCGCGCGACCTGCAGAAGCGAATGTAGGACGATTACAACCACCGCTGCCTTGATTCCTGAAAACAGTGCTGCCAGAAGCAGGCTCTGCCCGAAGGATATGTACATCATTGCCAGCGCCAGAATGATTAGTGCGCCTGGGCCGATGAAACTGAGGCCAGCCAAAAACCCACCAGCTAGGCCGGCCCGCTGCCATCCGACATAGGTGGCAAGCTGCATCGCTTCGGGTCCAGGCAGCAAAAGGCAGAAACTGAGCGCGTGAAAGTATTGTTGTTCGCTCAGCCAGTGGCGTTTCTCGACAATCTCACGGTGCAGAAGCGCGATTTGCGCAGCGGGTCCGCCAAACGACAGAAAGCCAAGCTTCAACCAGACGGCGAGATCATCAAATTTGAACTTTAATGACAGATCAGCAAAACCTGACGGACGCATGATCTATCCGCCTAACTGTCGCTGCGCCGGAAGGCCCACTTTAGCTCATGCCGGGCCAGAGTCCGGATTTCACTGATAGGCGCGCGCACGACAATCTGTTGACAGGAGTGGCGGATGCCTGCATCAAAATAGACCGAATTATCAAGACCGATCTCACCGCCAGCTGCCTTGAATAGCCAACCAGTTTTGTTGCCCTTGATTTTCATTAAAACCTGACCATTACCAAGCATTGCAGCACTGACGCGGTTATGCAGATGAAATCTGAGAATTGCGTAACGTGGAATCTCCCCTGGTGCGCCAGTGTATTCCAGCTCGTCCGAACCCCTCAGATTGCCGCCGCCAGCAGCAAGATAGATTTTGCGATGATGTAGGATACCATGTGAACTCTCATAGCCGTCATGTGACGCTGTCGCCAGAATGCCGCCAGTTGCCGGCCCCACCTCAACATTGGAAACCCTCGCTATCCTACCAGATTCAGGATCTGATGAATTCTGATCGTCGATGCTGACGGTTGAGTGCGCTGACGTTGAACAAAGTAGGTGCCGCAAATTCGGGTCTGCGGCCGTCTGCCCAGTATTGACGATAAGATGGGTGTTACCAATGCTCATTTCGAAAGACAGAGTGCCATGGCCGACGGTGAAATCCGCACTTGTGTCGCGCGATGCTGGTGTGCCGGTATCTAGGATCAATGTTGTGCGTCCACTAGCAAAGCGCATGAAGCCGGATAGAGGCGCCTGTTGCAATACCTTGCTGGACGTTCCGGTTCGGTTCAAAATCTCCTCAACATGCGCTGCATTGATCATTCCAGCGCCGTTGAAATTCGCCATTTTTCCATCGCCATGTCGCCACATGCGGCCAACTGTTCCCATTTTCTTGATGACCTCATCCAGCCTTTCCTCAATGCCAACCCCAGCATAAGCAGCCGCACTCCGCAGCTCGACGAGCTGGCGTAGCAAGAGTATATGTCTATCTGGCATGCGGCTGACATGGCCTCCATCCTCATTGACAAGGCTTCTGACAAGTGGCATGGCCAGATCGAGCAGTGACAGCAGATCACCACGAGACGCTCCAAGCGCAGCTTCTGCAACGCTAAGACCACGGAGGCCGCTGAATCTGTCATCCAGGGCCCTCATGCGCTGCCAGTCAAGTGCCAGACAGCGTGCTTGAACAGCTACTGACCGCGCTAGCAAGGCCTGAAATTCCTCGCTTGCTGATTCGCCGTACCAACCATAGTTCTGTGTAAGATTGGCCAGCCTTTCGCCCATCACATCTGGGCGCCAGCGCTGCATATGCCAAGATGAGTTGTTGTCTAGCCAGCTACTGATCAGGGATCTTGTTTGCTGGCGAGCTTTGCCGCCGCCAAGAGCCCGCAGATGCCTGATCCACGAAAAATCATTACCATCTACGGCTTCATTGTTCCAGTCGATGCCGTTGGCCAGAATGATAGCACCGGCTGCGGCGTTGCCGCGCCATGGGTCCTGTAGGCCGGAACGAACCTTCAGGCTTTCATGGCGTTTAAGGGGCCAGCGAAATAGACCGCTGCGCCGGAAAAACCTTTCCAGTGAACCAACATGCCATTTTGGGGTCGCTTTTCCAGCTTGTGCCTGCCCGTTGCTCATCGCCTGATTGTTCTCCTCGGCCCTGCGATTGGCGAGTTATGCTGCTGATTTTAACCGCGCAATATAGAACCCGTCTACACCGCCGATCGCGGCATAGTCACTCGGTACAATCCTAATTGTTCCTCCATTACGTATTGAAGGGGCGAATGTACCAGCCTGTTCGGGAGTAATTGGGTCCAGCACAAAGTTCCCCTTAGCTCTGGCCAGGATTGCTGCGATCATCTCCTCGCCTTCTTCAGGCTGAAGCGAGCATGTTGCATAGATCAAGGTGCCACCCGGTTTCAGCCAGCCAAGCGCTGTTGTTGCCAGATCCCACTGCATTTCCTGCAAGCTCCTGATATCCTCTGAAACTCGACGTCCCAGGATGTCCGGTCGGCGGCGCAGCGTGCCGGTGGCTGAGCATGGCGCGTCAAGCAGAATATGGTCAACCAGCGCATCTGGCTGATAAGTGCGGCCGTCACCATAGATGATGTTCGCATCAAGTTTCAGTCGCTTCAGGTTGCGGCGCAACTGGTCGACGCGTTTGCGTCCATTGTCAATCGCCGTGACCTCGGCGCCAGCGGCAATTAACTGTGCGGTCTTACCACCGGGTGCAGCACACAAATCAATGACATGCTTTCCGGCAATTTCGCCAAACAACGTCGCAGGGAGGGCTGCTGCTGCATCCTGAACCCACCAACTGCCATCGGCGAAACCGTCAAGCTGGGTCAGGTCGCCATCAAAGTCACGGCGGATTGACGAATTGTTGATTATCCTACCCTTTAACCGTACTGCCCAAATCTCTGGCGTTGTCTTTGGCGTGATATCAAGTGGCGGAACCTCCATCGACAGGCTTGTCAGTGATTCGGTTACATCAGGCCCATATGTAGCCTGCCAACTGGTTTTCAGCCATTCGGGCAGATTGTCGGTGGGTTTAGTGTTGCCAAATCGGAACTCACCCTCGCGGGTGAGGCGCCGCATGACGGCATTGGCCATGCCCGTCAGCTTGTGAAAACCGGCCTGGCGCATCAATTCAACAGTGCTATGAACGGCAGCATGCGCTTCAGTATTCAAAATCAGCAACTGTGCTGCGCCCATCAACAGAATGATGTTGGCATTTTCCTGTGCTCCAAAGGGGCGGCGCACCATCAACGGGGCGATGGTTTTTTCTAGCTGCCCCCTACGCCGTAGGCAAGTTGAAGCCAGGAGCTGCACGAAGCGGCGATCCCGATCATCGAGATCGCCGAGGCCGGCGTTGACGTTCATCGCCGCATTGAGCTGCGCACCCTCGGCAACGGCGACCAGAATCTTAAAACAAACATAACGTGGGGCAACGACGCGCTTCTTCCCTCGCTTGCTAGCTCTGCTTGCTGGCTCTTGCGATATTGGTCCCGTCGCAGGAGTTGGTCGCGAATTGCTTTTTCCGTGCGGCCTTTTCTGGTTGTTGCGGTTTAGACTGTTGCTAGTTTTGCGCGCCGGCTTTACGGTTGTTTTTTGGCGCGGGCTGACTGTTCTGGGCGTAA
>CACHEI010000032.1 GCA_902578815.1 uncultured SAR116 cluster alpha proteobacterium
CCGGTGCCGAGGAACCAAATGCGATTGTCGCGCTTCGTGAAGGCGCATTCACCGAGCCAAATACGCGGGCAACGACAGCCGAGCTGTTTGACGGGCTTGTCGCCAGAAGCCAGAACCGGTGGCCGGCTCTCGGTTTTGATGTGATGGCGGTAAATGACGTAATGTCAAATTTTCTGACAGCAGGTTTCTATTACAAGACTTTCATGTGGCCCGCGAAATTCTGGGAAAAGATCTATGAGCCGATCATTCGGCATGTAGCTGGCCTTGGCACGCTGTCAGGAATGTCCGACCCCGACTGTTATGACAAGGGCTTCCTGCATTGTGACCTGCTCATCATCGGTGCTGGGCCCGCAGGTCTTGCCGCGGCGATGACCGCCGGCAGATCAGGTGCGCGGGTGATCATTGCTGATGAGGATTTTCTGCCAGGCGGACGACTGAATGCCGAGACCATCGCAATTGGCGATGCCGCCGGAGCAACATGGGCCGCGCAAATGGCTGGTGAGCTAGCGAGCATGCCAAACGTCCGGCTGATGACCCGCACCACCGTTATTGGTGCGTTCGATCATGGCATCTACGGTGCCGTCGAACGGGTGACCGATCATCTGGCGGCAGCGCCCGAAGGTAAGGCACGGCAGGTGCTGTGGCGAATTTACTCAAAGCGGGCCATTCTTACCACCGGATCACTCGAACGACCAATCGCTTTTGCAAATAATGATCGGCCAGGAATCATGCAGGCCGGCGCCCTTCGCGCCTACGCGAACAGATGGGCGGTTACCGCCGCATCGGACGTGGCAGTCTTTACCAATAATGATGATGGTCACAGGACAGCACGCGACCTTGCCACTAAGGGTGTGAAAATCGCCGCCATCATTGACACCCGTGCCGAAGCACCCGAGCATGCCAATATCGAGGTCTTTGCCGGTGCCTGTGTCATTGACAGCCGTGGACGGCTCGGCCTGTCAAAAGTCAGGGTCAGGTTCGCAGATGGCAGCCAGCGCTGGATCAAATGCGGTGCGCTCGGCGTTTCAGGTGGCTGGAACCCGAATGTGCATCTCACTTGTCACCAACGCGGCCACCCTGTCTGGAATGAAACAATTGCCGCCTTTGTTCCAGGTTCAGTTGGCCCAGCCGGGTTGAGCAGCGCCGGGGCGGCAGCAGGTATGTTCAGCACGGCAGCGGCGTTAACCAGTGGCGCGGCAGCTGCTGTTAGCGCCCTTGGCGAAATTGGAACCAAGGTTAAAGCCATTGCCCTGCCACTGGCCGAGGATGCCCCTGTCAACATCAAAGCATTCTGGCATGTCAACGGCAAGGGCCGCGCCTGGCTTGACCAGCAGAATGACGTCACCGTGAAGGATGTGAAACTGGCATATCAGGAGAATTTTCGGTCGGTCGAGCATCTGAAACGTTACACCACGCTTGGCATGGCAACAGATCAAGGCAAAACCTCAAATATTTCCGGTCTTGCAGTCATGGCCGAGATTGCTAGCAAGTCAATTCCCGAGATCGGCACCACCATCTATCGCCCGCCCTACACACCAACAGCAATCGGTGTGTTTGGTGGCCGCTCGCGCGACGAGTCATTCCGGCCTGTGCGTCTGACACCGTCCCATAAATGGGCAAGCGAGCAGGGAGCTGTCTTTGTAGAGGTCGGATTGTGGATGCGCGCCCAGTGGTTTCCGCGGGCAGGTGAAACTGAGTGGCGCCAATCCGTTAACCGTGAGGTGCTGGCAACACGCCAGTCTGTCGGAGTATGTGACGTAACAACACTTGGCAAAATTGATGTTCAGGGTAGTGATGCGGCCAAGTTTTTGAATCGCATCTATTGCAACGGCTTTGCCAAACTGCCTATTGGACGAACGCGCTACGGCCTGATGCTTCGCGAGGATGGTATCGTGATGGATGATGGCACCACAGCGCGCCTCGGTGAGACACATTTTGTAATGACTACCACAACGGCAAATGCTGTGAGCGTTTTTCGTCACATGGAGTTTGCCCGTCAATGCTTGTGGCCCGATCTTGATGTCCAGATTATCTCGACGACCGAAGCTTGGGCGCAGTTTGCCGTTGCTGGGCCAAACTCGCGTAAGGTGTTGGAGTTAATTGTAGATTCGGAATTCGACATTTCCAACGAAGGTTTTCCCTTCATGGCCTGTGGTGAAATCACAGTGTGTGGCGGCTTGCGGGCGCGGCTGTTCCGCATTTCCTTTTCTGGTGAACTTGCCTATGAAATTGCCGTGCCAACGCGCTATGGCGATGCGCTAATTAGACGCCTGATGAAAGCAGGAGAGGAATTTGACATCACACCTTATGGCACCGAAGCGCTTGGGGTGATGCGCATAGAAAAAGGTCATGCCGCTGGCAATGAGCTTAACGGGACGACAACAGCTTTGAATCTTGGACTTGGAAGGATGGTGTCCAAAACCAAGGACAGCATTGGCTCCATCCTGTCGGAGCGTGAGGGGCTAACGCGCGATGACGCGCTCATGCAAGTTGGTTTTAGGCCTGTTGATGCCAGTGATTCTGTCATTGCGGGTTCTCATTTGATGACTGTTGGTGATCCAGCCAATGCCGCGCATGATCAGGGCTACATTACATCAGCCGCGTATTCACCGGTTCTGAGCTCATCCATTGGTATCGGCTTTTTGAAGAATGGCGCGAAACGCAAGGGCGAAATCCTGCGTGCAATGAACCCAGTTGAAGGGGCCGAAATCATGGTCGAGGTGGTAAGCACTCATTTTGTTGATCCGAAAGGGGAACGTCTTCGTGCATGACCTTATTCCACTCACACCGCTGGGCGGTGACAGTGCCCAAATTAAGGAAATTGACGGTGTAATCATCAGCGAGATGCCAGAATTTGCCTATGCGTCTTTGGCCATGCGACTTGGCAAAAATATTGGATTCAGGCGTGCAGCCAAAAGGGCTATTGGGATGTTGCCTCCAAAACCCGGCGAAAGTTCAAAGATTAATACTGGTAAGGGGTTCCTCACCGTTTTTTGGACTGGTGTCGATCAGTGGATTGTTGAGGCACCATCTGAAACACATGCGGACATCGCTGTGCAATTGAAGAATACTTTTAATGATAACGCATCTGTCACAGAACAAAATGACGGGTTGGCGAGGTTTGACCTAAAAGGAAAGCGCACCGTCACCGTTCTTGAGCGGCTAAGCGCGGCAGACAGTGAAAAAATGCATGCTGATTCTGTGACGCGCACTTCGATAGAACACGTCATCTGCTTTTTAATTTGCCGTGAACCATCAAAGCATTTTAGTATTATCTGCCCTCAATCATTTGCTGCGCACCTATACCAATCGATTGTGACAACGGCTAAATCAGCCCTTTAGTGAAAGCGTTGCCAGAAAACTGTGATTTTATTATCAAACGTGCTTTAAGTTTTCTTGATAAATTTGATTTGTTAACGTGAAATACGGGTTCAAACTAATCAACAGTGTGAAACGTTTGACAACTCTCACATCCTCGCTCTGAAGAACAAAAGTAAGAAACCACGGTATCACGACGTCCTTTTTATGGAACCCGTCGAGCGCCAGGCGTTAGATCAAGTTTGCTGAGAGCAGACACAAGCCGACTTGAGTTTTGTAAAGCATCAATAGTTTGATTTAAGCTACGTAATATCTGTAGAAAAACTTGTCCTGCATTAGCCATCGATCCAAATGCAAAGCAAGCAATAGCAGGGTTGCTTAAAAAAATTAAGCGTGTTTGAAAGTCCTAAATATGGGAGAACACCTGTCGAAGTGAAAGTTAGCAACAATCCCAACCCACGAAGCGCATAAACATATTTGCCAAAACAGTCGATGTGTTAGTGCAGAAATTTGAACATTCGTGCACGCGTCAAATGTCACAATTTTTGGCGTGTTTGCGCAACAGTGGCCGTATAGAGTGAGCTCTAAATTCTATACGAAGACAGGTTTAGTTGCACTAAAGTGTCCAGGACGATGCTCGCCAGACTTTAATACTACAATCATTTTCTCCCATACTTTAATCTGTCGTTGTGCTTCCTCATAACCAAGTATTCTAACAATTTCCTCGTTGAGTTCGTTTTTCAAGCTGTTTAGCTCTTTAGTTGCTTTGGAAAGGTACCATTCTTGTCTGTCTTGTAAGCAAATAGATTCAAAGCCCACTTCATTAAGATCATGATTGTAAGCACTTAACGAACTCATGTGAAAATCTAAGCCCTCAGCATTCAGATAGTCCTGCATAACCGCTGTCCTATACCCTTTATCCCAAGTCATCCAATCACCCGCAATCAAATGACCACCAGGTTTCAAAACACGGAATATTTGGGCAAATATCCGCTTTTTATCTGGCACATGAATTAGAGCATCTTTACTAAAAACAGCGTCAAAACTGTTTTCCACAAAAGGTAGTTGGCCACGCTCGATTAATTTGAATTTTACCACCTGTTCAAAAGACTTTTTCGCAGCTAACTCCGTTGCCCTCTTTATTACAGACTCCTCAATATCCACACCCATCAATTCAGAGACTGAATACTTTTCGGCAATGTGAAGAATCGCTCCCCCACAACCACAACCAAAGTCGAGGATTTTTTTATGGTTTAAATCCACCTCACCAATAATTAGATCAACCTCGTTAGACCCTCCTGGAGATAAAAACCCTTCACCCCACAGTGTCTCCAAAAAATTAATGTGACTATGGTCATAGTCTGATTCTTCATTTTGCAATTAGATTTATCCTTGTCTCACTTAAACATGTAGTTTGCTTCCTAACCGAAAACTAGCTCATTTCAAAACCACGAGAAACCTCATACCCGGTGACGATGTTATCATAGCTTTCCTGTTCCCATTCTGCCGCTCTTACAAAATGGTCGACAACCTCGTCGCCCATTGCATGCCTCAATATTTCTGAATTTTCCAAAAAAATAATAGCTTGTCTAAGTGTTGTTGGTAATTTGTTTGAGTCGCCAGCACTATATGCGTTGCCTTCATACACTTCAGGCAACGTTAATTGGTTCTCAATGCCATGTAACCCAGCTGCAATCTGAGCCGCCATTGCGAGATAAGGGTTCAAATCAGCACCCCCAATACGATTTTCAATTCGAATACTACTCCTATTTGGGTCAACAAGCCTAAACCCAGCAGTTCTATTATCAATGGACCAGTGTGACGTTGTCGGCGCGAAGGTGTTTTTCACAAATCTCTTATAAGAATTGATATTGGGCGCCATGAAGAGCATCAGGTCATCAGAACATTCAATCAGGCCAGCTAAATAATGCTCCATTACCTCAGACATTCCATACCTTGCCCTTGCGTCCACGAATGACGGTGTTTGGTCACCAGATACCAATGATTGATGGATGTGACATGATGAGCCAGCAGCAGCTCCATGCCATTTTGCAAGGAAAGTGACGGACTTTCCATTAAGAAAGGCCATCTCTTTTATCGCGTTTTTAATAAAGACATGATTGTCTGCGGTTTTCAAAGCATCATCATAAGCGATGTTTATTTCGAGCTGTCCAGCGTTTGCCTCACCCTTTGTACTCTCTACTTCTATGCCAGCATCAAATAAACCGTTGCGAATTGTCCTCAAAAAAATCTCTTCTTTTGAGGTTTGAAAAATATTGTAGTCCTGATTGTACTCACTTGCTGGTGTTATTGTCTCATATTTCGCAGATCTTGCCTCTTCATATGTCTCTTTGAATAAAAAAAATTCCAATTCTGTAGCAAATTTGGCACTAAACCCGGCATCGCTTAATCGTTCCAACTGTCGCTTCAATATGAATCTTGGCGAAAAAGTAATTGGTTTGTGATCTTGATGATCTACCAAATCGCAAATCACGGCCGCTGTCTTTGAAAACCATGGTACGATCCTTAGTGTTGTTAGGTCCGGTATCATTGAATAATCACCATACCCGGCACTCCAACTCGCAGATTGAAAACCTTCTACCGGGGTCATATCCAAATCAGTTGCAAGCAAGTAATTGCAGCAATGCGTCTCTTTCCAAGCACTGTCCATGAAATGTTTTGCGTGAAATCGCTTGCCCATCAGCCTCCCTTGCATGTCTGGGATTGAAACAACAACTGTGTCAACAGACCCCTCTAAGACAAGCTTTTTCAATTCTTCCAAGGTTAACATTTTCTTTCTCCCTAGCCACACTGGCTAAATAAAACGCAAGAGATATTAGATGTAATAAAAACATTTAATATCTCGGGCTAAACCAAAAAAATCCTAGAATAAAAATAAAAATTTTTGCTAAGCAAGACACATTCTTTAGGAGCTTTGAAGTCAGAAAAGTGCTTTAACAAATCACAGATAAATGAAAGTTAAAGCAACCCATATAGATCACAACTACGTTGCGGACATGGACGGTTTCGGCTATACGATGCGCCATGAGTAAACATCCAAAAAATTCCAACAATAAAAAGGTCGTCCTTGCGTATTCCGGTGGCCTCGACACTTCTGTAATTCTGCGCTGGCTGCAGGACCATCACAATGCCGAGGTGGTAACCTTCACCGCCGATATTGGCCAGGGTGAGGATATCGAACCAGCCCGGGCAAAAGCCGAGTTGCTTGGCATCAAGGAGATTTTCATCGAGGACTTACGCGAGGAGTTTGTCCGCGACTATGTGTTTCCAATGTTTCGTGCTAACCCACTCTATGAGGGTATGTATTTGCTTGGAACCTCGATCGCACGGCCACTTATCGCCAAGCGCCAAATCGAGATTGCTCGTGCTGTTGGAGCCGATGCCGTGTCGCATGGCGCAACGGGTAAGGGTAATGACCAAGTACGTTTTGAGCTTGCCTATTACGCTCAGCAGCCCGACATCAAGGTGATAGCCCCCTGGCGGGAATGGGACCTTGGGTCGCGCACCAGGCTAATCCGCTATGCTGAGCAGAATCAGATCCCCATTCCAAAGGACAAGCGCGGTGAGGCTCCATTCAGTGTCGATGCCAATCTTCTTCATATTTCAGCTGAGGGAAAGGTGCTGGAGGACCCCTGGGTCGCACCAGAAGAGTATGTTTTCTCTCGCTCCGTCTCACCCGAGGCAGCGCCTGACACGCCGACTGAGATTGAGATCACCTTCAAGTCAGGTGATCCCGTGGCTATTGACGGTGTTGAAATGTCTCCAGCCAACCTGCTGGCCGAGTTGAACAAACTTGGCGGCAAAAACGGCATTGGCCGTCTAGACATGGTAGAAAACAGGTTTGTGGGCATGAAGTCGCGTGGTGTCTACGAGACGCCCGGGGGAACCATTTTGTTAACGGCACGGCGCGCCATGGAGTCAATCACACTGGACCGTGGGGCCGCGCATCAGAAAGACGAGTTGATGCCGCGCTACGCAGAACTTATCTACAACGGCTTCTGGTTCTCGCCCGAGCGGGAGATGCTGCAGAGCGCAATCGACAGTTGCAGTTACTCCGTGAATGGCGTGGTGCGGATCAAGCTCTATAAGGGAAATGTGGTTGTCACCGGCAGGAAATCACCGAATTCTCTATATAATGCGGATTTAGTAACTTTTGAAGAAGGTGCCGTTGATTACGACCACAGTGATGCGCACGGCTTCATCAGGCTAAATGCATTGCGTCTGCGGGTTAACAAGATGACAAACGATGGGAATGGCCGCTAGCGTTCGCAAACCTTGCCAACAGTACCATCATGATTTACCTGTTTTAACACCACGCTGCCCATTGGCGCGAGAGCATATCCGCTGGCGCGCTTTCCAGTCTCACAATCTTCGACATAAACAAATCTGTAGATCGGATTGCCGTTGCCTTCCTTAACAAACTCCGCCACCGGTCCGCTGTTGAACATACCGATAGCCGCTACTAACACCAGAATTCCCATTTCGCTCACTCCCATCTAGGACTTTTGACTAATAATTTTCAAATAGCTGCGATTTGTGGCGGCATTAGGGTTAAATCATGACTTAAAAAATCCTACCCAGAAACGCCGGGCAGGATTTGAAAAGAGATGGTGATACAGGTTAGAAGCTACATCTGCGCTGCAACAAATTCCCAATCGACTAAATTCTCAAGGAAATTAGCCAGATAGTCTGGGCGCTTGTTTCTGAAATCAATATAGTAGGAATGCTCCCACACATCACAACCAAGTAGTGCCGTCTGTCCGAAACAAAGCGGATTCACGCCATTTTCAGTTTTGGTGACCTGCAGTCCACCGTCGGCATTCTTCACCAGCCAGCACCATCCAGACCCAAATTGGCCAGCACCGGCCGCCTTGAACTCATTCTTGAACATGTCGACTGAACCAAAACTGTCAACAAGTGCCTTTTCCAGCTCGGAAGGCATGCCACGCTGGTTAGGTCCCATCATCTGCCAGAACTGCATGTGATTCCAATGTTGTGAAGCATTGTTAAAGATACCGTTCTGTGCAACTTCGCCAGCTTGGTAAGTGCCGACAATGATATCTTCAAGCGACTTGTCCTCCCACTCTGTACCAGCGATCAGTTTGTTGCCATTAACAACATAGGCGTTGTGATGCAGGTCATGGTGATATTCCATGGTCTCCGCACTCATGCCATGTGTAGCCAACGCGTCGTGAGAATAGGGAAGGTCAGGTAGAGAGAATGCCATATCGGCCTCCAAATGTTTGAGGATTAAACACCACTACATACATTGCAATCGATTTTCGATAAACATTAAATTTTGGATATGTTTAGTATTTAACCAACACACAAGCCAGACGGCGATACAATCTTCCTACTCCGGGAAGTTACAGGCGGAAGACGATGACAAACAACAGCGACACTCGGGGCGACAGTATCTTTAAGCCGTATATTGCCCCATTCCTGGACCTCGTTCCAGATATTGAGGACACGGTATTTGTTGCGGCGACAGCCGCTATAATGGGTGCCGTTCGAATCGGCGCACACAGCAGCATCTGGCATCAGGTTACTGTGCGCGGCGACAACAATTACATACTCATTGGAGAGAACACCAACATACAGGATAACAGCTGCGTCCATATCGACGCCCGCAAATATCCTACGATCATCGGTAATGATGTCACGATCGGCCATAGTGCGATAATTCACGCCTGTGAAATTGGCGATGGCGGTTTTGTTGGCATGGGTGCCATTGTTATGGACGGTGCGGTGATTGAACCGGGTGGTATGCTAGCCGCAGGGGCCATGCTTACACCCGGAAAGCGAATTCCCCCACACGAATTATGGGCGGGGCGGCCCGCCAAAAAAATGCGCGACCTCAGTGATGACGAAAAACTGTTGAACCAACAATCGGCGGCGCATTATGTAGAAGTCGCGCGCGCCCACCGGCTTGGCACCGCAGGAGTCCCTTTCGCCACCCACATGAAAACACGACCCTTGCCACCGCGTGAATAGCCAGCAGCTCAAGCTCAAAGAAGCTGCCCATTATTCCAGACAACAATTTGCACCATGACAGATTTAACAACGAGGTTGACAAGCACTCACGGTTTTTGTCTCTCTTACCTGGCCAATTTCTTTAGGGGAACAGCCCCCATTCTGAACAGGACTAGAACGACAAAAGTGTTGTCCATCGGAGTTAATAAGATGCAGTTGAATGATCCCTCTATTTTACGCGTTGATTCCTATATCAATGGCAGCTGGATTGCCGGCAGGAAAACTTTTGCCGTGACCAATCCCGCCACCGGCGAGGTGATTGCCAAGGTGGCTGACCTTGGTGCTGCTGAGTTGACGGCAGCCATCGACGCAGCAGTACCCGCCCAGAAAGAATGGGCAAAGCGAACAGCCAAGGACCGCGCCATGGTCATGCGCAAGTGGTTTGATCTGGTCAAAGCAAATGCTGAAGATCTGGCTGTCATTCTGACAACCGAGATGGGAAAGCCAATAGCGGAAGCCAAGGGCGAGGTCGTTTATGGCGCCAGCTTCATTGACTGGTTTGCCGAGGAGGCGCGACGGATCTGTGGCGATGTATTGGAAACACCACAGGCGGATAAGCGCCTGCTTACATTCAAGCAGCCAATTGGGGTTTTTGGCGCCATCACGCCATGGAATTTTCCCATTGCTATGATCACCCGAAAGGTCGCGCCAGGCATTGCGGCTGGTTGCGCCTGCGTTTTGAAACCAGCCGAGCAAACGCCACTTTCGGCGCTGGCACTCGCCGAACTGGCTGAACGCGCTGGCCTTCCCGCCGGCGTTATGAACATCGTTACCACCATGGACGCACCAGCGATTGGCGAGACCATGTGTGCCGATGATCGCATTCGTAAAATGACCTTCACCGGCTCGACCGAGGTGGGTCGTATCCTGATGCGCCAGAGCGCCAACTCGGTCAAAAAAATGAGTTTGGAGCTGGGTGGCAATGCACCATTGCTGGTGTTCGATGATGCCGATCTCGACAAAGCAGTGGCCGGCGCAATGATGTCGAAATTCCGCAATGCAGGCCAGACTTGTGTCTGTGCAAACCGCATTTTTGTTCAGGACGGTATCTATGATGCCTTTGCCAAACGGCTTGCCGAGGCGACAGAGGCGCTTAAGGTTGGGAATGGTATGATCGAAGGAGTCGAGCAGGGTCCGATCATTGATAATCAGGGCTTTACAAAAATTATGCGACATGTCGAAGATGCTGTCGACAAAGGCGCCAGCCTTCTCACAGGCGGCAGGCCCCATCCGCTTGGCGGTACCTTCTTCGAGCCAACAGTGCTTACCGGGATGACATCCGATATGCAATTGTTTCGAGAGGAAACCTTTGGCCCGGTGGCGGCACTGTTCAAATTCAGCGATGAAAATGACGCTATTGCAATGGCCAATGACAGTGAATTCGGCCTTGCAGCCTATCTGTTCACGGAGAATGCGGCCCGACTTTTCCGCGTTAGCGAAGCGTTGGAATTTGGCATTGTTGCTGTCAATACGGGCATTTTCTCATCCGAGGTCGGACCGTTTGGCGGGCTAAAGAATTCCGGCCTTGGGCGTGAAGGCTCCAAATACGGTATTGATGAGTTTCTTGAGATCAAATTCGTCTGCGTCGGAATGTAGATGCCGTAATCCGATCTCGATGGACCGATCAGGATTTTCTGACCTGCACCTTTCCAGAGATTCTTAGCAGGCCGATCGATAGCGGCACGTGTCAGCGGCGGTCAGCTGCCACGCAGGCGGCGAATTAGGCTTGAGGTGTCGTTTCGCCCATGCCCCATGTGGCTCAGTTCGTCGTAATATCCCGCAACGATTTTGGTCACCGGCAGCTGTGCATCATGACGCGCCGCTTCCTCAAGGCAGATCCGCAGATCCTTGCGCATCCAATCAACGGCAAAGCCAAAATCGAACTCATTCTTGACCATAGTGTGACCCCGGTTGACCATCTGCCAGGACTGTGCCGCCCCGCCTGAGATCGCCTCAAGCAAGGCATCCGTGTCAAGATCCGCGGCAATGGCAAAATTTAGCGCTTCCGAGAGTCCTTGAACAAGACCAGCTATGCAAATCTGGTTGCACATCTTGGCCAGCTGTCCCTTGCCATAATCGCCCATGCGCACCACCCGCGTGCCGTAGCATTCCATAATCGGCAAGGCTGCATCGAAAACAGCCTGATCACCACCCACCATGACAGTGAGCGCACCATTTTCTGCGCCTGCCTGACCGCCAGACACAGGCGCATCGAGAACGCCAATAGAACACGCTTTTCCGGCGGCATAGAGTCGGCTTGCCACATCAGCCGAAACAGTGCTGTTATCAACATAAATAGCACCCGGCTTCATGGTAGCAATCGCCCCATCGTCACCCAGTGCAACAGCCAGTACATCCGGGTCGTCACCAACACATGAGAAAACGAAATCGGCATTTGCCACAGCGTCTGCCGGGGTCACAGCATAGGATCCACCATGTTCGGCAACCCATCTCTCAGCTTTTGCGGTGGTGCGATTGTAAACTACTACGTTATGTCCAGCCGTGGCGATATGTCCTGCCATCGGATAGCCCATCACTCCCAATCCGAGAAATACAACTTTTGCCATTTTAAACCGCCTTTTCTATTGTTCAGTTGAGTTGCAGGTCCGGCAAGTTATCTTAAAAATCGGAGGTTTGCCATAACTGGTGAATAACATCTTATCAATCAAGCGTGCTGGCCCTATACTGCTAGCATCGCCATACAAAAGAGTAGCACATGACCGTTCTGTCCAGCCAGCAAGAGATCGAGATTCTTATCACCGAGGCGGAGATTGCTGCCCGGACAACGCAGCTTGCCCACATCATTTCCGATCATTATCGGGGAACAAGGCAGCTTGTCGTTGTCGGGCTGCTACGGGGATCTTTCGTTTTCATTGCCGACCTCGTGCGGCGCATCGATCTACCGGTCGAGGTGGATTTCATGACGGTGTCCTCTTACGGCGACAAGAAGGTATCATCCCGGCAGGTTCGGATCATTCAGGATCTGGAAACGGCGATCGACGGACGCGATGTTTTGATCGTTGAGGACATTATCGATACCGGCCATACATTGAACCAGGTCTATGAAATCCTGCAAACGCGCTCACCGAAATCGCTTAAGGTCTGCACACTGCTAAACAAGCCCTCACGCCGTGAGATCGACGTCCATGTCGATTGGGTGGGCTTTGACATTCCTGACGAATTTGTGATCGGCTATGGTATTGATTTTGCCCAGCAGGGACGTAATTTGCCGCATATAGGCGTCGTCCGCAGCTAGCCAGAGCCATCAGGCCAGAAAATCGTCTTCATAACGATAATTTGACAGCGGCACAGCGCCATTTTCTGTGACCAGCACCTGTTCTTCCAGCTTAATCCCCTCTCGGCCACCAATAGCACCGACATAAGCCTCAACGCACAGAGTCATTCCGGGCTCGAAACAACCACCATATCCATGTGCCTCGACATCCTCGGGATAGCGCACACAGGGGTATTCATCACAAAGTCCAACGCCATGCGCCAGGACACCATAGCGCTGGGCCCGGTATTCTTCGGGCAGCCGGTGGGCAATCCGCGTCATCTCAGCAAAGCTCATTCCGGTCTCGATCAGGTCGATATTGGTCATCACATGCTCATAGGCAGCCTGATAAAGCGTCCGCTGTTCGGAATTTGGTCTAGAATCGCCCACAATCCAGCTGCGCGAGAAATCACAGCAATAACCATAGGTGCCGACAAGATCGGTGTCGAACGCCATAATGTCGCCATTCTCCATGATTCGGGGGCCACATTCCTGGAACCAGGGGTTTGTCCGCGGCCCTGAGGACAGAATGCGCGTCTCAATCCATTCGCCACCACGTTTTATATTGCCGGCATGCAGTGCTGCCCACATTTCATTTTCCGAAATGCCCGGGCGCATGATTGTTCGCATTTCTTCGACCGCAGCCTCGCAGGCGGCGATCGCGCAGCGCATAGCGTTCAACTCATTGTCATTCTTGATTGACCGCGCATGCTCGGTCAGCGCCTGACCTTCGAGGACATCCACCCCGCGGGCAAGCAGGTTGGCGTAGCCAATATTTTCAATCTTGTCGACAGCAAGTCGTTTGTTGGTGCCAGCATGTTGGCGCATTAAATCACGCACCTGATCAGCAAAAATGGCGGCAGACCGTTCGGTGTGATCACCAGTTTCAAAGTAAAAGAAACTCGCACCGTGGCGGACCTCGCCAACCAGCGGCAAATGCGCCGACAGATGTTCGCAATTATGAAAATCCCACAAAATCATTTTGCCCTCGGGCGGCACAAAACAAGCACGCGCCATATTATGGGCAATCCACAGCTGCATGTTGGTGGTGTCAGTCGCATAGCGGATGTTCAGCGGGTCAAACAACAGCAGGCCGGCGCAATCATGCTTGCGGACCTGCGCCTGCAGTCGTGCCAGTCTGTATTCACGCAACGTCGGCATGTCAGGTGCCGTCAAGCCAAGATTTTCCCATTCGACAAAGGCCAGCGCCGTTGGCCCGATCTCGACACGATCATTATCATTCGGCGTATTGTCTGGCTTCAGATGCGCACGGCGCGATGGGTCAACCTTGCGGTTGGAACCAACAATCAAGTCATCCATGTTGCACCCCATTTTTGACAGGTGTTAAGTCTGACGGTGAACTGTAATGGCGGGCAGATCAAGCCCTATTTCTTGACATCGACGACGATTCGGCCTCTGACCTGTCCTTCAAGGATTTGCTTGCCATAGGTGGGCAATTCAGCAAGCCCAATCTCTGTCACCATCTGGGAAATTGAACTCTTTGGCATCTCTACGGCGAGTGCCTGCCAGATCTCGGCACGCTTGTCCATCGGACAGGCAACCGAGTCGATGCCAAACACATTTACACCGCGCAGTAGGAACGGCATGATGTTGCCGCTGAGCTCAACCCCGGCGGCATTGCCAAGTGACGCTAGGCCAGCACCATAGTTCAGCTGTTTGAGGATGCGCCCCATCACTGCACCACCCACACTATCAATGCAGCCGCCCCAGATGCTGGATTCCAAGACCTTGCCCGGATCATTAAGCATCTCTTCACGGGTGACAATGCGCGACGCGCCAAGCCCCATAAGATAGTCGGCAATCTCAGGACGGCCAGTCATCGCCGCAACTTTATATCCTTTACTCGCTAGCAGGATGGTGGCAACAGACCCGACGCCACCTCCAGCGCCCGTAACAAGGATTTCACCACTTTCCGGGCCCATTCCATTATCTTCTAGACGCTTGATTGCCAGCATGGCGGTAAACCCTGCGGTGCCGAGACACATAGCCTCAAAACTGCTGAGCCCATTGGGTAGCGGCGTCAGCCAATCAGCCTTTTCATTGGCCTTTGTCGCATAACCACCCCATCTGGTCTCACCACCGCGCCATCCATGCATAATGACCTTGTCCCCTGGTTTGTAACGATCATCGCTGCTAGTTATCACTGAACCAGCAAAATCTACTCCGGGAACATGCGGATAGGTCTTTACCAGACGACCTAGGCCATTTAGACACAAACCATCCTTGTAGTTGACGGTCGAATACTCAACAGAGATGTCGACCTCACCATCTTGGGGCAATCGATCCTCAGAAACCTCCTCAACATTTGCTGAGATCGAGTTATCTGCAGCCTGATTGATAATTAGCGCCTTAAACATTTCGTTTACCTTTGCTATACCTTGAAGTTAATATCATTATAAAGGTGACAGATCTATATCGCCCAGTCCATTGACTCGGCAAAATCACTGCCGAATTTATGAACAAACTGTAAAGCGGATGAGAGCTGCATAATTTGATGAATGGCTTATGAGAGAACTGACACCACTGCAAGCCTATGAAGAACTGACCTCTAATGACAGGGCCATTCTAGTGGATTGCCGCACTCGTGCGGAATGGGTTCATGTTGGCATTCCGGATCTGTCAGACATCGGCAAGCAGGTTGTCCTCGAGAGCATTACCGACGAGGCAGGACAACCCAACGCAAATTTCATTTCTCGCGTTGGCGCTATTGCCGATGCTGAAACCCCGATATATATCATTTGCAAGATTGGCGGAAGATCGGCCAACGCCTGCCGCCTTCTTGAATCCTCGGGTTACACTCAGGTTTGCAATATTCTTGAAGGATTCGAGGGTTGTGTCGACCAGCAGGGACACAGATCAAGCATTGATGGCTGGAAATTCCATAAACTCCCGTGGCGACAGAGTTGAAAGCCGCTGGAAAACAACTGGTGAAGATTTAATTATTCATTCATTATTTATTGAGACACCTTTCCTACGTTAATACCGTTTTAAACTATTTTTCAATTTTAGCCTTGAATTACTTCAGAAAACATTTACCACCGGGCCCGCCGTTTATGTGTCAGGGTAAATTCTAGGGATAGGTGGGGCAACCTAAAGCAGGCGCTTACTGGCCTGCAAAGAGCCCATTTTTCAGACATCGGACTGACCCTCTTGGAAAAAGTGAAAACAAACCCATATCCTATTCATGGATGATTTTGTTCCTTACCAGAGCGGTTTACCGTCGCGCATTATTCCCTTGCTCCTGTGCCTGTTTCTTTTGACTGGCAAGTTGGCAATGGCAGATCAGAACGATCCTGAGCTTGACACCCTCTTTCAAGCTCTCAAAGCAACCACAAACGAGGGAACAGCAGTCCAAATCCAGCAGGAAATTTGGGCGCGTTGGACTGCTTTTGGGTCAGATGAGCGCATCGACCAGATGATGCAAGTGGGCGTGAAGCTTATGAACGCCGGTGCTCTGAAAGATGCCGAACACTGGTTTGGAACCCTTGCCGAGGCAGCGCCAGCATTTGCCGAAGTTTGGAATAAGCGGGCGACGGTGAGATTCATGATTGGCGATTTGTCTGGATCAAAACGCGATATCGCCCGGGTCCTACAGCTCGAACCACGACATTTTGGTGCTCTTTCCGGGCTTGGCATGATCCACGTCCAGCAAGGCAATTATGAAGGCGCCCTTCACGCTTATCAGGCGGCGGCTCAACAGAATCCGCATTTAGAGCAGATCGATACCATCATCGCCAACCTGAAAAAACGTCTGCGAGGTGAAGCGCTATAGTGCGGCCGGTTTTATCCACATCACCTGACCCTAGCGACCCTTGGGAACCACCTCAAAGCCTGCCTCTTCCGCTTCATCATCAACAATTACTGCTGGAAAGCCAGGTGCCACAATATCGACATCGCACGCTTCTTCAAGCCGCCTGATGATGTTGGGTGACCATTCGCGGGGCCCATAACGATCCTGTCCATCCTTGAAAATCTCAATCAACTTCGGTGCGATTTCCAGCGGCACCCTTGCCCTGTCAGCCACCTCCTGAAACAGGCTCACATCTTTGATCACAAGGTCCATCGTGAAATTTATATCGCGGCTGCCATTCAAGATCACCTGACTTTCCGTCTCATGAACGAAGGAATTTCCCGAGGAAATGCGGATCGCCTCATAGGCGACATTGAGGTCCATTCCTGCCATTTTAGAGGTGACAAGTGCCTCACAAAGCGTGATAAGGTTAGCTGTCGCCAAATAATTGGTCACCACCTTCAAGACTGATGCCGACCCAAGCGGCCCGGTGTGCAGAACGCGGCGTCCCAGAATGGTCAGCACTGGCAGCAGCCGATCGAAAACAGCCCGATCGCATCCGGCAAAAATAGCGATGTTGCCCGTGGCAGCCCGATGACAACCGCCAGACACCGGACAATCCACCGGATCCGCGCCAGCCGCCTGCACCTTTTCCCCGAGACGCTTCACTTCTGCCTCATCTGTGGTGCTCATTTCAGCCCATACCTTGCCAGCCGACATGCCCGCCAGAATGCCATCATCTGCCTCCATTATCGCCGAACTTGTTGCGGGCGATGGCAAACAGGTAATGACAATATCGCAGGCCTCAGCCATTGCCTTTGGGCTGTCGGCCCATTTTGCCCCAGCCTCGAGAAAGGGCGCTGCTGCATTCCTGTCAAGATCGCGCACCATCAGCGCCATTCCATTGCGCAGAATGCTCCCCGCCAGCTTGCCGCCAACATTCCCAAGTCC
>CACHEI010000033.1 GCA_902578815.1 uncultured SAR116 cluster alpha proteobacterium
GACTGGCGGACCATGGTCATCCGATGAGCGACTTGCCATCAGAGGCAAGCGCACCAGAATTGATCCTGTCAAACTATAACTGCTGTGACCTGTCAATAGAATTTGGCTATACCGCACGCCTGCCAGGAGTTTATAAAACACTGTCATTTCTGTCATTTGTGTTATGGAGAATGAATATATTTTACATTTTTCTAATTTTAAAGTTGGGCCACCTTTTGCCGGACCTTTTTTGCAGAAGCCAACTCCACTAAACTGCTATATTTGATTATCCGCTGAACATCCAGCTTGTGGTACCAATAATGATAGCGCATTAATAATAGCAGCTTTTGAAATTCCTTATAATGGAGATCAGCCGGCAGGGAGGCCGTACTCTCCCAGAGTAGTGCGGAAATCTTCTATGATGGCCGTATCTTTCATCTGACCGATATACATGCCGAGTGTCTTTTGTGTGAAGTTAGGGTTCACTTCAATCAACCTCTTAATCGCCTTTCTTCCTGCATTGTCGTTGTTCTGCCGTTTGGCGATGATGGCTAAACTGACTAGCGCTCTTGCATGCGCGTAAGGGGTAATTTTGCCCTGATCGCCTTTCTCCACAATTGATCTGGCGACCTCGGTTGCCTCCTCAAACCTCTCCAACAGCAGCAAACTGGTGACGAGGCGGTTGGCATACCATGGCGGATAAAAGGGCGAGACGCGCATAGCATCCACAAATGATTTTCGCGCCGGCTCCGGTTGACCTGATAGCAAATAGATCGAT
This sequence comes from uncultured SAR116 cluster alpha proteobacterium, assembly GCA_902578815.1. Taxonomy (GTDB): domain Bacteria; phylum Pseudomonadota; class Alphaproteobacteria; order Puniceispirillales; family Puniceispirillaceae; genus MED-G116. The sequence goes on from CACHEI010000033.1 coordinate 758, forward strand.
CCAGCGACAGCTAGATTATCACCGGACGGAGAGCCGATTTTGGATGCTATCCGCACTTTTTCCTGTGCAGCTTCATAATCTCGGTCGAAAAGATCAAACCAGGCGCCTAACACAAGCGAATTGGCATCTCCCATCATTTCATGCGCTTGTTTGGCTGCCTCGCGGCCCTTGGCCATGGTGTCGGCTCTATCGTCAAAAAGGCCCATCGCCACTTTCTGAAAATAGAGCCAGCCAAGGGCGTTGATTAAAGGACCACTTCTCGAACCGGTATTGTATTCCTTCATGAGGATGTCTTCGAATTTCTTGTGTGCCTCAGGGGTAAATTTCAACAATTCGCGTCGCCCTTCATTTACGGCACGCATCTCGTTCACGCTGCTATACCGGGTCGGGTCAACCGCCGCGCCCCCCAATTCAGCTGCAAATTTAATTTGCAGTGCTTCAAAAACAGAGTTGGTGATTTCATCCTGAAAATCGAACAACTCACTGAGATCACCATTAAATTGATCAACCCAGATATTGTCTCCACTTAAAGCGTCGACGAGCTCAACATTCACCCTTAATTGCGCGCCCGCATGCTGAACGCTACCTGTCAGCAAAAACTGTACGCCAAGCGCAATAGAAATGTCCAAAGCGTTGGTTGTCTGGGAAAAAATCTGCTTCGCGGAGCTGTTTGAGATCACGAATATTTCCGAAGATCTTGATAGCGCATTTGTAATGTTCTGGGTCAGTCCTGACCCGATATAGCCCTTATTTTCATCGTCTGAAAGATTGGCAAATGGCATCACCGCTATCGACGGCTTCGATGGCAATTCGAACGCAAAATCCATCGTTTTAGTAGAATCTTTCTCAGTAATCTGCTGTGTGAACCAGAACGCACCGATGCAAATCCCCAGCAAAGAGATGCCAGCGGTGATGATTGGTTTTCGTGACGAAAGTGGTTTTGGCAGGCGCCGCTTCTGCAATCCATCAAGCAGCACGTCATAGACATGAAACTTGTTCTCTTTGACCTGCTGAATGCCTAGGTCATTGAAGACAAGACCTGTCTTGCCATTGACAAAATCATAGACGGGTTTTGAGATGCTGATGCCGTTTGGTTGTGCAAGGGCCTCCAACCGCGCTGCGATATTCACACCATCGCCATAAAGGTTACCGTCCTCTTTGACGACATCGCCCATATTGATCCCTACACGAAATTCCATTTGCTTTGCGGTTTCAGATGACTCGTTGCGTTTCTTCAGATTAGCCTGAAATTCAGCTGCGCATTCTAGCGCTTCAACCGCACTTGAGAAATCAGCAAGGATGGAGTCGCCCGCTGTGTTGAAAATACGACCCCCATATTTTGTGAGAGATTTGTTCAGAAGCGTTCTGCACGCGCGAAGGTTCTTAATGGTTTTTGCTTCATCATCTTCCATTGATTTGCTGTAACCAACTACGTCTGCTGCGAAAATAACGGCAATCTTTCGATCAATTTGGTCGTCGGACATGATTGGATCCCATCTAAACCTATGAAAAACGGAAAAAAGTCATTTGTTAAATATTTGCAAAACAGAGGCTATGACATACCCATCAAGTATTGCAAATTTTAGATTAAATATTGTGTTGGTCACAAAGGTTTTTGTCTACTCCGGGCTTTGAGAACTTCCTTAATCACCTGCTTGGGAGTTGCATCCTTAAAAAATTCATATTTGGCATTTTGTCATCAATGGAGGAAAACGAGTAATTCAACTGCAAATAATACAGAGGATTGAACGCTTAATCCTGATGAGATGGCTCAAACTTGGCTAGGCTTTTTAAGAAAAATCATTCTTATTCAGCTTAGGAAACTGAATTTCATTCTTGGGTTCAAGATTTTCTGAATTAATCTTTAGGAAAACCCAAGTCCAGTCCTGTAAAAAACTTGTTCATACGAAAGCTTTGGTGTTTGAATGAGAATACAGCCGACATGCTAACGTTGAAACACGTTTCAATCATATGCGTACCTTTTGTGAGGTTTTACAAATGATAAAAGGTCTAATTGCGCCGTTACTCTCCCCATTTAATGATGACCTATCGTTCAATAAAAGTCTTTATTATGAGCTAGCCAAAGAATTGATAAACAACGGCTGCGCCGGCCTCGCTCCGTTCGGCACCACTGGTGAGGCGTTGTCATTAACATTAGCTGAGCGAATGTCTGCCCTAGAAGAACTAATAAAGTCTGGAATAAATCCAAAAATGATTATACCAGGGACTGGTCTTTGTAATCTCGAGGACACAACAGTTTTGTCAAAACATGCTGTTGAACTTGGTTGTGCAGGCGTTATGACACTCCCGCCTTTTTATTTTAAGGGGCTAGGTGATGAGGGGTATTTTGACTACTTCGAGAGACTTATCGCCAACATCAACAATAATGAGCTCAAAATTTACCTTTATCATATTCCTCAAGTTTCTGGCGTAGGCCTGTCAATTGACTTGGTAACTAAACTTAGAACTACGTACCCTGAAAATGTTGTTGGCATCAAAGACAGTTCTGGAGATTGGGAAAATACAAAAAAACTATTTCAAATTGATGGATTGATCGTTTACCCAGGAGCTGAATTATCAGTGTTGGAATCGATCCGCCTTGGTGGACCGGGCTGTATTTCAGCAACAGCAAATATTAATAGTGCGGAAATATCAAAACTTATTGACTTTTGCCATGGTAGCGAGTGGGAGGCCGCTGAGTCTGCTCAGAAAAACGTTAACGCAGTGAGAATGTTGTTTCAGGACTATGCGCCAATTCCTGCGCAAAAAGCTTTACTTGCAAAACAAAATAATGAACCCCGGTGGAATAATCTCAGGCCTCCCCTAATTGCACTAAAGCATAATCAGCGAAAAGTCCTTGAAGATAATTTAGCCAGATATGGCTTAATCTTCTAGAATTAAGATAGCCACATTTGTAAAACTCACAAATACGCTTTGATTCATGTATACTCCAACAACCGTGGCCCAAGTCGCAAGCACCTCCATCCAATAAGCCTGCCCCTTCCGATCTAAAGGCGATCTGGGCCAGCAAACTGCATCAGTAACCCCGGTCCTTGGAGCGTGGTGCTAGAACCTTGGGCTGGTATCCAAAATAGGGCAATGGCTGGCTGACGCTAATCAGCTAAGATATTGATAAGATTGAAAGTCAGGTTAAGAGTGGTCCCTAGATAGGGCATCGAACTCAGCCCCTGGGCACCACTATTTCATGTACATGACTGATATGTAAGCATTAATTGTGCTAACAGGTCAGGTGACGTACAGGACGGCGTAAATTCAATACCCTTATATATGCATCCTATTTGGCATCTATCACTTTTTTAGGCGTGTTCCTGCTGATCTTCGGCTGCACTAACGTAGCGACAGGGTGAGCATCAGGCTTCGCACCAAGTCAGGCAAAGCAGCATCGGGTCTACCATGTCCATCAGCTGTAGTTGCCTAACGACATTGTCATTCTTGTAATTTGTGTCACTGGGATGCTCTAATTGTTCACCAAAATGAGAGAGTTTATGAAAGAGACTTGTGAGGAAACGCGGAGATGAGATCAGACACCAAACCGATTTACACTTGGGATGCGAAGCCATCCCGCCGGAATTTAACGGCAGCAGATATCAGAGCATGTAAGGGAAATAAAAAGTTAACGCAGACAACCGCAAACACTGTTGAAGAAGCGTCGGCTGCGGCAGATTCTGAAATCGACATGCTCATTTGTGGTGCCTCCAACGTGAGTCTTGTGCGTCAAGGCGCGCCTTATAATTTTCTCACCGCGGCTTTGACCATTCCCGATTATCCAACGGATGAGGATATTCTTCGCGGCGCTCTTAAGGCGCTACAGAATGGTGCCGATTCAGTCATGACCGCGCGCCGATTGGCCGTTGTTGAAATGTTGGCACGAGAAGATATACCGGTAATGGGTCATCTGGGTTTGGTGCCTCGGAAATCAACGTGGCGAGGTGGTCTCCGTGCTGTGGGCCGGACGGCGAGTGAGGCCCTAGAACTAATGCAAGATTTCCGCGATTTGGAAAATGCTGGTGCATTCTCTGTGGAGGCTGAAGTCATTCCGGCTGATGTTCTCGCCGTTATCAGCTCGCAAACATCGCTAATAACGGTGTCACTTGGGTCTGGACCCGGGGGTGACGTGATGTATTTGTTTCAGAATGACATATGTGGTGAAAACCCCCTGCCACGTCACGCGCGCGCCTTTGGCGACCTCGCCGCAATCGCGGCTCAAATGGCGACAGAACGCCGCGCCGCCCTATCAGCCTTTCGTGTCGCATGTATGGAGGAAAGTTTTCCAGGGTGGGCAGAAAATGCGAAAATTCCAGAAAAAGAGTTAGATTTGTTTCTTGCGGGTTTGGAGGACAGCAATTGATTAAAATGTCCATGGGAGGATGTCTTATCAGCCGTATAACTCTTTCCAAGATTACCTCAGTATGTTGGTGATAACAGTTCAAATAATGTGTGGGAGACACTATGAGTCACCAAAAAAAAGAAGACAAAGGCGCGATGCTACTTCCCCTTTTGAAGGAGCATGGGGTGGATTTCCTGCCTTTCGTTCCTGATGCTGGGCACGCAAGTCTCATCGAGTTGGCCTTTGATGATCCTCACATCCAGCCTGTCGTCCTTACAACAGAAGAAGAGGGTGTTGCGCTTGCCTGTGGCCATTGGTTGGGAGGAAAAAAATCTGCTTTATTGATGCAGTCAAGTGGCGTTGGCAACACAGTCAACATGCTGTCATTGATCTCGAGCTGCAATTTCCCTTTTGTTGCTCTGGTTACGATGCGAGGCAATTTTGGGGAATTCAACTCATGGCAAGTGCCAATGGGACGGGCAACCCCGGATGTTCTGAAGGCAATGGGGATACAGGTATATGTCGTTGAAAGAGATGACGAGCTTCCCAAGGTTGTCGATGCCGCGCTCTATTCTGCTTTCTCTAGTGATCAAGGCGTGGCTGTTCTTTTGTCTCAAAATTTGATTGGTAGAAAGGAATGGTGATGCTCAAACGGCGGGACGTTACGGCTAAGCTAAATGATATGCGGGGGGAGTCTCGAATCATATCTGGCTTGGGTTCCTCAACCTATGATCTACATTCCACTGGTGATACGGATCATAATTTCTATCTGTGGGGGGCAATGGGTGGAGCAGCAATGGTCGGTCTTGGCGTTGCGATGGCTCAACCGGATAGCAATGTCATAGTCCTGACTGGTGATGGCGAAATGCTGATGGGGATCGGTTCTCTTGCGACAATTGGGGTGCAAAAACCTGCAAACCTGTCTGTTATTGTGCTTGATAACGGTTATTTTGGTGAAACTGGCATGCAAGCCAGCCACACAAACTCATGTGTCGATTTGGCAAAAATAGCGGCAGCGTCAGGTTTTAAAAGCGCTGAGACCATCAAAACAGAGCAAGAGCTCGAAAGTTTTTTGCAGCTCTTTCAAGATGCTTCTGGACCCTCTTTTGCCGCAATAAAGGTGGAACAGGAAACCCCACCCCGCAGCCTGCCTATTCTTGACGGCGTTGAATTGAAAAACAGATTTAGAAGGACATTTAATCTCTTTCCGAAATGATCAGCGAAACGGCGCTTGAGGTCACAACAAATGGATGGCCAAGGTATACTAGAGTGCGAAGGTGTTTGTCCTTTATGGCTGTCCAGCGATGCCCAGCCAGTTCACGTTCAGACGCAGATTTGAGGGTTTGGGTAAGGATAACAGTTTCAATCTTTTTTTGTCTTTACTGTTTCATCAAGCTCACCAAGCCAACTGCCTGCGACTTCTTGGACAAAGTATTTTATTCTCTGTCCTTTAGAAAGAACCTCAGTGCGCTAGCGGAAACAGACAGTTGTATGCAATCGCCGATGGGAGGTATATCATCAGGCGGTAAATGTGCAGAGAGAGTTAACCCTCTCGCATCACTGGAAATAAGAAGAACCCGTACGTAGGTGCCAAAAAATGTTGCATCTGTAACTTTGGCCGGCATTAAATCGAGGCCCTTGCCCTTATTACAAAGTGCCTCGGGTCGAATGCAGAGTATGGCTTCGCCATCAGGTATGCCTGTTGCGGGCAATTGGCCTAGTTCTGTTGATGCCTGACCATTCGTGATTTGAGCTGGAATCTGGTTAATCTCGCCCATAAAATTTGCAGTGAACAAAGTGGCTGGTTGATTGTAGACTTGTGTTGGGGAGCCTGAGTCCTCAATTTGCCCGGCATTCATAACGACAATCCTATCAGCGAGGGCCATCGCTTCCTCTTGATCATGGGTTACATGAACAAATGTCGTACCAGCTTGGCGTTGGATAACTTTTAATTCATCCTGCATTGTTCTTCGCAATTTTAGATCTAGCGCGCCAAGCGGCTCATCCAGTAACAACACCTCTGGTTCCACTGCCAATGCTCGTGCCAATGCTACTCGTTGACGTTGACCACCAGAAAGTTCATGAGGCCGCCTGCTACCATCACCAACAAGCCCAACCATTTTCAGTTTTTCATCGGCGCGTCGGTGGCGTTCTAATTTACCGACGCCTGCCATACGCAACCCAAAACCTACGTTGTCACGAAGGCTCATATGAGGGAACAAAGCATAATCCTGAAATACAGTCGTCGTGGGGCGGTCGGCTGGGGGCAAGAGAGTCATGTCTTTTGCGCCAATACGAACGTTGCCTTCAGTCGGCTTCAAAAATCCACCTAACACAGATAACAAGGTGGTCTTGCCACAACCTGATGGACCCAAAAGAGTCACATATTCGCCAGAGTCTATTTCAAGCGAGATGTTTTTGAGTGCCTGAAAGGAACCGAACCAATGATTGAGACTATCAATCTGCACTGCAGCCGTCATAAATGCCTCTTACGCAATACTGTGAATTCCAAAATTAGCACAACTGCTACTGATATTAGAAACACAACACTGCCAATAGCATTCAGACGAGGTGAAAGGCCAGACCGCAGCATTGACCAAATTTCCACTGGTAATGTGATATCAAACCTTGTTAGCAGGAAGGAGATAATAAACTCATCCCACGACAAGGTCACCGAAAGGAAGAAAGCTGCTGCTATTGCTGGCACCAACATTGGCGCAGTCACAAAAAATATCACGCGCATTTCGGTTGCACCAAGATCGCGGGCAGCACGCTCGGCATTTTCCTGCTTTGCATTCATCGACGCAAAGATAATGGCGAAGGCCAACGGTAGGTTTATCACCACATGTCCAATTCCTGCAGTAACCAATGACAGGCCGAGGCCCAGGCGCGTCAAAACAATCAGGAGGCCAAGACCAACAATCAAATAGCTTACAGTCAATGGTGCGATGAGCAATAGTCGGATAAATGGGGATCCTGAAAATGTATAACGAGCCAAACCATAGGCGGCTAAAAAGCCTAAAATGACCGCTACCACTGATGAGCCTACAGCGACCAACAGGGAATGCGTTAGCGCATCAGTGACGTCACTGTCCCCCAAAACATCATCGTACCATTTTAAAGAGGGGCCGTCGAATGGTGGCACGGGCAATCCGCTTTCTTGGAACGAGTACAGTACCAAAACCACAACTGGCAAATAGATAAAGCCAAAGGCGAGTATCAAATAAAGCCGAGATAGAATTGTCCTCATAACCGGTCAAGCCTCAACCAGCGCGCACATGCTAAATAAGCGGCGGTCACAAAGCCCATCATTACAATTGCCATCGCGGAGGCCAATGGAAAATCGGCACGACGGCCGAGTTGCACCATGACAATCTGCGGCATAGTCAGTTCATTATTGCCACCCAATATCTGCGGTGTGACGTAATCTCCAATACACAAAACAAAAGTGAGAAACGCGCCAGTAACAATCCCAGGCAAACTCAGTGGAAGGATTACATGGCGAAAAATTTGAAATGTATTTGCACCAAGATCCCTCGCTGCAAGTCGATAGTTTGGTGAAAGTTGGACTAGGTTAGCATAGATTGTGAGTGTCAGAAGCATCACAAAAAAATGAATAAAACCAGTTACGGTTGCAAATCTTGAGTTAGCCAATGTTATTGGCTCTGCAATCATTCCCACATTTATCAGTGTTTGGTTTACCAAACCTTCACGTGCCAGGACCAAAAGCCAGGCATACGACCGGATTACATATGACGTCCAGAATGGAAGAATAGCCAAAAGCAAGACGAAGCGTTGCCAATGCTGTGGGACTCTGAAAGCTATAATCGCTGCAAGTGGATAGGCCAAGACCACTGACGCAAGCGTGACAATAAATGTGATTTGCAAAGACACCACCACCGCACGCAATAGATAGGGCCGAGTAGCCAGTTCGATATAATTATCTAAGTGAAACCCCCAGATCAGGGTGCGGCCTTCGAGATTAGCAAAACTCATTGCAATCATCACGAGAAATGGTGCAACAAAGAAAGCTAGCGTCCAGACTAAAGCTGGGGCCGTGAAGCCCCAGCCAAGTTTTTTTTCATGACCAATCACTGCGATAGCTTGTCAAGCCAGAGATCCTGCATAGCATTGTCCAGTTCCATATTTGGCGCCGGGTAAAGCTGTGTCCGTCTCAGGAATTTGTTCTGTTCATCCCAACGAAGTATCGCACGCTGATTATCAGTCATAAAGTCGCTTGCTTTTGAATTTGCCGGCATGCCCCAGAAACAAGCTGAAGTAGCCAAGCGAGCCTGGCCTTCTGGGCTGGTGATGTATTTAATAAATTCAAGCGAAAGTTCTTTTTGCTTGCTGTCGGAGAGAATGCCTATGGATTGGGTCCAACGGACAGCACCTTGGTCAGGAATAGTCCAGGTCATTTCTGGCTGTTCTTCTGCCAACACCGCTGTCAACCATTCGCCACCTCCAACAACAATGTCAACTTCACCAGTTGCGAGTGCAGTTTGTGCAGCAACGACGCCGGCGACCGAAGCAGCACTCGAACGCATCTGCCCGAGGACAGGGCCAATCGTTTTGAGAGAGGCCGCATCCATATTTGCGGTGGTTACACCTTCGGAAATCGCAGCTAGCCCCATTACTGGCAAGTAATAATCGTAAACTGAAATACGACCGGCATATTTGTCTGACCATACCGTCGCCAGGTCTTGCATATCCTCTACGTCTACTTTCGAAGAATTAAACGAAATAGTGTTGTATCCAAATTTTTCAGTTACGGCATACCAGGTACCATCTTTACTGTTGTTTTCCTCCATAATGACTTCTGTAAACATATCTTCAATTGGTAATTCATTCTTTGGCAACGGCGCGAGCATGCCGGTCTCTACCGCCCGGAAAACGTCAATTCCATCAATCACAAGTACATCCCAGTCTCCAGGACGTGATTGCTCTAAAAGGGCGAGGGCAGCACCCGTACCTTCATATTCACGCAGGTTGACTTTAACATCGTACTTTTCTTCGAAAGGTTTTATGAGTGCATCGTCAGCATGGTCACACCACACAAGCGCATTGAGTTCTTGTGCCACCACCGAGGTGGAAGCAAATTGCATTGCCGCAATGGCGAGCAGGGAATATCTTAATTTTGTCATTGTCGGGCCTCCTTTGATAAAGCCATTCATTACTTTCACACGATAGGTCTATTAATTATTAGAGTTGCACTAAATCATATAACACTTCAGCTCAACATCAAGCGACGCGCCTTATGCAGGGGTCAAAAGTTTGGTCTATAATATAACCCGAGATCGGGATGATAGTAATGATAGCAAAAGACGATGTCAGGATTGTTTTAGAGTGGCGTTTTGGCCCTGACTGGCCATTGCGGCGAATAAGATAGGAGTGATTTTGGATCACAGTCCTGAAGTGCATCACAGAGATGCCCTGTGTAGGGATTGAAGAGCAACTAGAGGCTGTGTAAACATGTTCTAAAATTTCATAATTCATATCCAAATTCGAAATTATTTATCGACGTGTTCTTTTTTGACCACTTATCATTTTACCTTGTTGAGTGTGAAATTAAAATAAAGAGGCAACATGGCTAAAGGAAGCGTATGGGAAGTCCGTTCACTACGTGTGATGCTATCACTGATCTTCTTAATAATGAGCTATATGATCCTGGACAATTTTCTTAATGATAGGTTTCAAACATGGCTTGAAAAGCTACTGGTATTTATATTTCCAACCATTTTCTTGATTTATTGTGTCGCAACTTTTTTCCGTCTCAATCAAAAAAACTACCCCCTTTACCTGCTAATTATCATCGTCACGTCTCACCTTTCTTTGAACGGCGTATTTATAGGTGCGGAGTGGTCCAACCTCCAACTTTCGCCAGAGGAACGATTAGGCGTCGGTCGAGCAATGGATTTCAGTTTTAATAGTTTTCCACCGACCGCGATTATCGCTCTGTTCTTTCAAAGATTCTGGGCTGTTGTTCTCTGGTTAATCTTGTCATTAATACCCGCTTTAAAGAATGTATTTCTCATTTTGTTGCACCCTCTAACATATTTCACAGGTGACTGGCCTTTGCTTTTGCAAGATGGATACGCGATTAGCAGTTGGATGTTTCAGGACAATATCATGATTTCTACTTTTTTCATTGTTCTGCTTCTGGGTGTCGCTCTTTTCAGCCGCTATGTGTTGAACGCAACTTTAAACTTTGAAAGAGCAAATGCGGCATTGGGGCGTTATTTCTCGCCAGAAATCAAAGATGAAATCGAAAACTCCGATCCAGCTTTTGCAGGTCAAGAGCCAAAAGATATGAGAGTCGCAGTCATGTTTACTGATCTTATATCTTTTACCCGGACATCTGAGTCTATGGATCCAAAAGAAGTTTTAAGGCTCTTATCGGAATATCAAACGATCATGGTGGACTGCATTTTCAAATCTGGTGGTACTGTCGACAAATTTATTGGTGATGCAGTGATGGCCAATTTTGGTATTCCCCGTTCATACGGAAATGATGCGCAAAACGCGTTTGATTGTGCTGTGATGATGCATCGTAGAATTAATGAATGGAACCGTGAGCGACAGTCATCTGGTCTCGACCCTATTAATCACCGTGTTGGCATCCATTATGGTGATTGCGTTGTGGGCAATATGGGAAGCGAGCAGAGGATTGAGTTTGCGGTTATCGGAGACACAGTAAATGTGGCGAGCCGGATCTGTGACGCTTGCAAACAGAACGACACAGATTTTCTAATTAGTGGTGAAATAGCTAAACTTATAGTGAACCCGTACCCAACAGAAATTGTGAAAAATGCGGTCATTAGGGGAAGAACAGAACCTATAGATCTAATTAAAATATATCCCCCAACGACTTAAACTTGTCTGCCTTGACAGATGCTTCCTCTGGATAAACTTCCACCACCTGGCCGGTATCCCGCTTTACGCGATTCTTTGGTATTTAGAAAAGGTTAACATCCTTTCCCCCATCCCCATCCATTGCACTACCCAACAATATACTACCTACACACCCCCAGTGGTCCATGCTTGGGATCAGGTAAGTGATGATAGTTCTGTGTCTTAGGGGTATTGCTAATGCAGTCTAGGTGAGACAATTAAGTGTTATTCAGGGCTTGATGAATATGACCTACATACTCAAATTTCCTTTACTCAGATGAAACTCAGCTAGCACTTAGCTGGTCACTTACTCTGTACTGATAACGATAAGGATTACTGATGTACAAATCGTGCCTGTTGACAGTGACTCAGTGATACGTAACCTATTGCAAATGCCTAACGTGAATGGGGCATTGGTGCTGTATCAAAGCAATTAACACTCTCCACCAGCACCATTCTCCCGAACAAATAATGTGTCAAAACATTGATTTTTATACATTTTTAAATGCTTGGAAGGATTTGTGATGAATGATGCGGTTATCACCAGCTATACGCTAATTGACTTCCCCACTGAGAGTGACCTGACTGCATTCTTTGTCTTCGTCGAACAAAATTATGACCAATTGGCGAGAGACCTCCGCGACAATGGAATGTTGAAATTCTACATCACGCGCGTATTCAATAAGGATGGGAAATTCACGGTTGGCAACTGGTTGGAATACAAGAATCAGGACTCCTATGTAGCCTGTGACCAAGTGTGGAAAACCTTTATGGCTGAAGTCTATAGTCGAAACACAAGCGTCACGGCAAAAATTGCGCCACACCGTGGCATCGTTCAATATGATTACAGCTAGATTCGACAAATGGTCTTTTCAGTTTCAGCATCCCACCTTTCATTTTGGAAATGGGCAATTCGTGCACTGTATTTCTCTCAGAGACGCTGCTAACTACCCAGCTATCTGAAAATCATATCTGAAGGACGCTTGTTAGTTCTCATAAAGTATTTGAGGGAATTTATGGCGATGTAAGTACATCAGATTCACGCGCTTGTAGGCATCTGATGTACAACTCGACCCGGCTGGATTGCGACCAGCCCAATTAGCATCGTAAGCCAGAACAGCTGCCTCATCGTCTGACGATGTTTATTGATTTTGCCAGCGCGAGCCAACCTGATGCCCCAAAATAACATCATAAGCACCAGAACAGAAAGGGGCTTGGACATGTAGTTAAATGGGGCATTAATGCTTGTGTCCAAAATAAAAAATTCCGGTGAAGGCTACGAACACTATTAGACCAGCCCAAACATATCCAAGTATTTGATGACGCATCGTTCCTTGCTTAAGCCACAGTTGCGTAAAGCCAATTACTACAGCAAACATTGCGGCGATCGCGTGATGCGGTATAGGCATCGCAGAATTTATCGACGGCGTAATTGTCATGTTTTGGCTTATTGATATAAAATAGAAATCAATCTTCAGCCATTGCGATAGTTACTAATTTTATGACATAACCATATAAGATAGTTAGCATGGCTACGGTTAAGGCCGGGCCCATCTTCTCTATATCACCCCAAACCATATAGCTGTTGCCAGTAATGGCGATTAGTCCGATTAGAGTTCCTAACCAGCCGAAATAAACAGCACCTTGCCCAAAGTTTTGAATATGATTGCCTGAACCCTTCTTAAAGACCAAGAACCCAGTTGCTCCACCTAGAACGAATAATGCTGAGGTAATGTCAATGAAAAGGTGATATCCAATTTGCAATACTGCCCCAATGACTATAGCAAAGCATATTCCTATTCCCAATATCTTCATGAAATTCCTCCTTCGTTTTTCTTAAACTTAGAATTGTTGGTGAGTATTTTGAGATGCTGATTTGTCGTTGTTCGCCAGTCGCATTTGTTATGTAGAGATATCTATCATCCTCAAAGGTGCATGTTAGGCTCCCAAATTTGCTCCAAACTAACCCCCTCTTATTCTCCAAGCCTTCGGTTTATTTCTATCAACTATATCTACCAAAAACGTGGGATATAGCGTGGATGTGCTAGCTAAGTGAATGAGGAAGATTGAATGCTAAAGTTTACTCAGCCACACCTTCAATAATCATGAAATCCGTGTCAGAACATTCCTCTCTGATAGCTTTTGCGGCCTGATACTCTTCACTATGGTAAAAAGTATCTGCAGCCTCTTTGCTCTCAAACTCGATCATCATAACTATGCCACTGACATTGCCCTCAAGTCTGTTGGCACCCGGACCACGAGCAAGCACTTTCCCACCATATTTTTTAATAGCTGGCCCCGCCATGCCTGAAAATTTTTGAAACTTGTCTTGATCCGTGACCCTGATGTTCGCAACTACATATCCCTTAGCCATTAAATACCTTCCAGTCTTGACAATTAACTACGCACCTGACCTATTGGTACAATTAATGCCTACATATCAGTCATGTACATGAAGAAGAGGTGCTGGTGGAGAACAATGTTTCCTCCAATAGGAGTTACATGGATAGCAAATAAGCATTACATCTAGTTTACGGAACAGTAACTCACCGTCAACAGCCACAATCTTTGCGTCAGTTTGTGCTTCAGTCCGTACTTATCGTTACCAGTGTAGGGAAAGCGCGCATATAGGTGACCGATACGGACCTCCATAAATCCTCATAAGTTCCACATCTAGATGCCTTATCAATTTCCATAAGACACGTAACTATCATCACTTACCTACCCATCCATAAATCTTCTGGTAATGAAAAGAACATACAAGCGATACATGTATCTATAAGTGGGGTAGGCAGGACCCATCCCCACCTACTTAACTACTATACGTGTGCCGTAACACAGATTGGTGTTGGAGTCAGTTAATCAGCACGAGAATTTTTTGTAGGGGTCTTGACTTCTTAAAATGTCTTAAGAACGGCCTATTTATAACCCATGCAGATTAAAACGCAGCGAAAATCAATGGAAAATCCAAATCACTGACTCCCAAAAAATCACAGAAGCATCCAAATTGAACGAGTACCAAGCCGCTTTGCGTACCGTGAAACGTGTATCACCTTTCATTTGGCCGATTGGTGATGTTGATCTTCGTGCACGCGTGGTATTTGCACTATTAGCGCTTGTGGGAAGCAAATTTATAGCGGTATTCGCTCCCATTCTACAAGCGTGGGCCGTTGATGATCTCGTAGGCAGCGGTTTGTCAGAATTTGCGTTTGGGGCAATTGGTCTCACGATTGCGTATGGTTTTGCGCGGATTATGACAAATGGTTTCCAACAGATTCGCGATGCCCTGTTCGCGAAAGTCGCACAACGGGCCCTTCGCAGGCTCGCGCTTGAAACCTTTGAACACATCCACAGCCTGTCAATGCGTTATCACATCACGCGTAAAACGGGGGCATTAAGCCGGATCATGGAGCGGGGCGTTAAGGGTGTGGAATACTTGTTGCGCTATCTAGTATTTTCAACAGGGCCTCTGATCCTTGAATTGGTCTTTATTGGAGCTGCAATTTTCTGGAAGTTGGATGATTGGCGTTACATAGGTATCATTCTCGCTACGATTTGCATCTATATTTGGTTTACTTTTCGGATCACAGAGTGGCGAGTGAAGTTGCGTCGGGAGATGAACCAGCAGGATACGGACGCAAATCAAAAAGCAATCGACAGCCTCTTAAATTATGAAACAGTTAAGTATTTTGCGGCTGAAAAAAAAGAAACCACTCGCTACGATCTAGCGATGGCTGGTTATGAGTCTGCTGCTTTGAAAACAAGCTATACATTGGCTTTTCTAAATTTTGGCCAAGTAATTATTATCTCTATTGGTCTTGTAGCTGTGATGCTGCTTGCGGCAGTTGGGGTGCAGGCGGGCAAATTGACTGTGGGAGACTTCGTGCTTGTCAACGCATACATGATTCAGATCACTTTGCCTCTAAATTTTCTTGGCGCAGTATATCGTGAAATCAGACAATCACTCGTAGACATGCGTCAGATGTTTGACTTGCTTGATGAACCACCTGAGGTTTGTGACAAGCCAAATGCGCCAAGCGTGAAAGTCTCAAAAGGTCACGTGGCCCTCGAAGCGGTGAGTTTCTGCTACGAGACAGATCGTCAGATTTTAAAAGAAGTTGCTATTAATATTCCCGCCGGACAAACAACTGCGATTGTAGGACCTTCTGGTTCTGGAAAATCAACGATCGGTCGGCTCTTATTTCGCTTCTATGATGTGACTGGGGGCGCCATTTTAATTGACGGGCAAGATGTGCGTGATGTCACTCAGAATAGCCTGCATCAGGCAATTGGCGTTGTTCCTCAGGATACCGTCCTTTTTAACGATACCATTTACTACAACATCGCTTACGGGCGTGAAGGTGCGACGCGCTCTGAGATTATCAGATCAGCTAAGGACTCACAGATTCATAATTTCATAATGTCTCTGCCCAAGAAATATGACTCGCTTGTTGGTGAACGGGGATTAAAGTTGTCCGGAGGAGAGAAACAACGGATAGGGATTGCGCGCGCACTTTTAAAGGATCCTCCAATTCTACTTTTAGATGAAGCAACCAGTGCGTTGGACAGTGAAACAGAGCACGAAATAAAGGAAGCTCTCGAACAGGCGGCCCGCGGCAGAACCGTCATTACAATAGCACACCGTCTTTCTACGGTATTGAATGCCGATCAAATTATCGTATTAGAGGACGGTGTTGTGGTTGAAATTGGCACTCACGGCGAATTGTTGGAGAAAAATGGTCGTTATTTCGACCTATGGACGCATCAATATACAGAGCAGGAAACTTGAGCCATTTCAGGAAATTCTAAAGATAATCCTACTATCAGCACTAGCAGTCGGCGTCACAATG
>CACHEI010000034.1 GCA_902578815.1 uncultured SAR116 cluster alpha proteobacterium
TTATCTGTCCACGGTGCTCGAACCACGATCCTTTGCATCCACTTGGTTTTGACTTCAAGGCCGTAGCCACTGCCATATTTCTGGCCAACGCCAGCAGTAGCCCAGCCACCAATGGCATCAGCGATATCTGACGGGCATTCAACACGACGTAGCCTGTCTCGAAGGCTATGGCGGAAGCTGTGAACAACACATCCGTCAGGAACGCGTGGCTTCAGCCATTTGTTGATTGCTGCACTTGCAGAGTTTGCATTGCACGCTGACAGGTCTGTGTATCGAGGAAAGGCGAACTCTATCTCTCTCTTACTGATGTGTTGTGCTGCCCAGAGCGACATCCCAACGAGTGGGATGTCCCGCTCACTCCCCTTTGTCTTCAATGTCCGCCAGGAATGTTTGCGAAGCACAATGTGGGGAACTTCAGCATCGAGTTTGATGTCCGATACAAGAAGCCCTGCGGCTTCAGCCAACCGCATGCCCGTATCACTGATCAGTGCCACCAGCCACCTAACATCATCATCCAGTTCGACACACTCCTCCTGGATGGCCACAAGGGTCTCATCGGGAATAGGCAAACGAGTAGATGCCTTTTCATCATCTGGGATGAATACGTTTGCGAACACGTTAGGACAGGAAAGGCCATACTCTCTGATGGCAAGGTTGGTGATGGCTTTGACGGTACCAAAGACACGCCGCACTGACGCTGCTGTCATACCCTTGCCAATCAGATGATCACGAAAGCGTGCCGCATCAGATGCTGACAGTGATGCCAGTTCTTCTGCACCAGTGGCTTCGGTCAGATAGCCAACGGCACGTTCTGCCCCCTGGAAGAACGTCTTGTTACGTCCAACACCCTTTAGCCGAATGTAAATAGCTAGCGCATCCTGGATGGAGACAGATACATGACTATTGCTTGTCTCCACCTCTCGCACCACCGAAAGGCCAAGTTCTTTTGTATGAAAGACCTCCAGACGGATGCTGTCCCAGTATCGCTCCAGCCTGTCAGACAGGGTGGCAGCGGATCGCTGCGCCTTGGGTAGCGATCTTGTGTGCAGCGAGACGATCACCCGATCCTTGTTGAATCGAGAGCGCACATCAGCAGGAACACGGCGGGAGAAATAGAAGATGCCATTACGGCGGATTAGATAGGCGTGATTTTGGATCACAGTTTGGCTCACACTTCCTGACGTCAAACATTAAAATGTATGAAAATCAGGTACTTGAACCATGGACCATGGAAGAAGTGGTGCCCAGGGGCGGATTCGAACCACCGACACGCGGATTTTCAGTCCGCTGCTCTACCAACTGAGCTACCTGGGCATCTTATAACGAACCTATCTGCGAAAACGAGCGTTCGAAGAGACAAGGGGTATAGCCTTTTCACCCTGCCCTGTCCAGACGTTAAACGCCTCACTTGCCAGCAAAAAAGTCGGCTGTTAATGGGGTAATTCTATTCCTCGCGATAGCCTGCTGCAACCTCGACTTCGGCAATTAGGGCATTGACAATGGTGTCGTCAGCTGCTTCGACTACGGGGATAGAGTATTGTCCTTGAAACCATTTGCCAAGGTCTACGTCAGCGCACCGCGTTGAGCAAAAGGGCCGCGGGCTTTTGCAACCAACGCTGGCTGGCAAGGCAGCGGCCTCGCCACAGGTCGGGCATTTAAGGCGTGTCGCCCCCGGCAGCGATGCTGTTTTTTTATTGTTGGTTTTCATTACTTCTGTCTCCGGTACTCTACCCTATGCAAAAGCAATGTCGGCAAAATGCCTTTGGCTGTCAAGTGAAGGCCGGCCATGCGCAATCCGGCATTCCAGTAAGCCACCACGCGTGCGTCCGAGGATTTCTGGTTGGCGCGGATCTGTCGCAAGTGCGGCCGCCAATGCAGTTGTAAATGTTTTTGCTTCGCCGGATGATAACCGTGGAACATCAATCGCAATCAATCCAGAAAGCGCTCGGAGACGCAGCTGATATGCGATCACTGGAGGTGCCTCGCGCAGCAGAGCCTCAAACCCTCCACAACCGCTGTCAAGATCAATGGCAACTAGAGCCTGTGTTGGTTCAAACCATAGCCTGCCGCCAGAAAAAAGATCAACATCGGCACCTTTTGTGGCCTCAATAGCCGTATCATAGGCTGCTTCAAATCGCTTTGCTGCCAACGCGTCACCCACCATGCGGATGGCGGCTCCCGGCGCAAGCAGCGCCACCTTTTGGCACAAAGTGCCTCCGTCATGGATGCGACCACTAAACCGCACACGATCCTGCCAGATATGGACAAGCAACGTCAGTTCGTCCTCCAACACCGATGCCTCCTGCCCAGCCACCGACCTACGCAAGATCAAACCAAACCCAGGGGGCAATTTTTTTGCCATGGTTTCACGCAGCAGTTCAAACTTGTCATCCGATAACGCGCGGGAAGCATAAATACCCGCATTATCAGGAAGTAAGACCATATAGGTACCAACAAGCCGCGCGCCAACAGATGCCTGCCATGGTTTGCCCTGACGCGGGGACGCAATGATCGTAGCTGTTAAACTTTGGCCTGCCTGCACCTTGTCACGCGACGTAACCCTCAGTGAGACAGGCGTGCTATCCTCGAGGCGCGCTGTAGCGCGATTCTGGCCAGCAAAAACTCGGTCAATTTTAAGCTGATGCACCTCACCGATACGGTTCGGCACAGCGGTGAATTCATGCCAAACCTCAACCACAGTTCCAGCTGCAAAAAACATTACACGCGACATCTCAGGCCCTGCAGCAATCCAGATTTCATCAACAACGCCAGTAATCATGACACTACCTTAAGGTCGCCAGCAGGGCCGTTACATCATAGAGGCTGAGGCCTACAATGTTAGAATAAGAGCCTTCAATATGCCGGATGTAAGCTGCTGCTGGCCCCTGAATTGCATAGCCACCGGCCTTGCCGCGCCAATCACCGGTGGCAAGGTAAGCATCAATTTCATCGCAATGCAACCGCTTGAAAATTACGCTGCTTGTCACCAGTCTCGATCGAATCCTGCCATCAGCCAACCTGAGGGTAATACCTCCATATACACGGTGGCGCCGCCCCGATAAAAGTGCAAGGCAGGAACGCGCCTGATCCTCGGTTTCTGCCTTCGGCAAGATCCGCCTGCCAACAGCGACGACGGTATCACCAGCAAGCACCATAACACTAGGTTTGATATCGTCCGATAACGCTGCAGCAAGCGCCTTTTCATGAGCCATACGCAACGCATAGCAAGATGGTGGTTCTCGCCTGTGAGGCTTCTCGTCAATATCCGCTGGAATAATCGCAACCGGTTTAATACCGATCTGGCCGAGTAGGTCACGTCGACGAGGCGAGGCAGAAGCAAGGGCGATAGGCGGAGTGGTCATTGATATAAAGCCCTCATGCGATCCCACCGGTTATATGGCTGAATCCATATGGGGTGAAATTTAGGTCTGGCCTTTATTTGAAGCGGAATGTGATCCGTCCCTTGCTAAGGTCATATGGTGTCATTTCCACATTAACTCTGTCACCTGCCAAAACACGGATGCGGTTCTTACGCATTTTGCCGCTGGTGTGGGCAAGCACTTCATGATCATTATCGAGCTTCACCCGAAACATCGCATTCGGCAACAGTTCAGCAACTGTGCCAGAAAATTCGATTACGCCTTCCTTGGCCATGTTAGCCTTTCCAATTTTTGCAGCGGGCAACCAGGTACAGATGGCTAATATCCACTCAAAGGTCAAGCTTTTACTGCAATTTCCGTTTCCAGATAGACGCCCAGCTTGATAGCAATTTCATCTCGAACACCGCGGTAAGCACGCAGCCGCTCCTCACGTGGACCCTGTAGGTCGGCGAGATTGTCAACCGGCCAATAGAGCGCTTGACTGTCGATATTACGAGTCAGTTCAAGAGCGCGCTCATGCGCCTCCGGCGAGAAAGAGATGATCACGTCATAAAATTCACAGTCAAGATCGGCGAATGATTTGGGTTGGTGACTGCCGATGTCATAACCAGCTTCCTTCATTACGGCGATGGCAAACCCATCAGCTTGACCTGGTGCAACCCCGCAGGAGTCAGCAAAAATCTTGCCCGGGAAGGCGATTTTTACCATTGCCTCGGCCATGGCAGAACGGACTGCATTGACATTGCAAGCAAACAGTATAGAGCTGATATCGCCGGCTGGGTCAATGTTAGTGGTTTTAGCCATAAGACCTCACATTTCATTGCTGAAATATTTTCATTTTGACTGCAATACACAAATCAGCGTGAACAGACGGCGAGCCGTGTCAAAATCAGTTTCAACCTTACCATTAAGGCGTGCCTGCAGCAGCTCAGAACCCTCATTGTGCAGAGCGCGGCGGCCCATATCAATGGCCTGAATCTGCGAGGGTGATTTGGTTCGGATTGCGTCGAAATAGGTATCGCAGACCTGAAAGTAATCACGCATCACCCGGCGTAACGGCCCCATAGCCATGAAAAATTGGCCGAGGCTAAGATCATTCTCATTGCAGATATCGAAGCGGATATGTCGCCCCTCTGCCCGCAGGTATAAATGGAACGGGCCAGTCTGGCCAAGCAGGTCAAACTGGTTTTCCTCCAAAATATCATAAATGGCTATAGCCCGCTCATGCTCAGCCTCGGCAGAGCGCCGAGGTATCACAACCTCGTCAAGTTCGATCTTGACGAGACGGTTACGCCGCGTGGCGGTCCCCTCAACCTTGCCTGTCTGCACCTTGACCATGCACGCCTCACCGATTCATCCTTATGCTCATTGACAGCGCATGCGCACCAAGCCCCTCACTGTTCGCAAGTTCAATGCCAGCAGGCACAATCCGACCAAAACTGTCTGCATCACATTCAACGGTAGTTGTACGTTTCATAAAGTCAACAACACCGAGGCCAGAGGAAAATTTCGCAGTTCGTGCGGTCGGCAGGACATGATTTGGGCCCGCCACATAATCACCAATCGCCTCAGGTGTGTAACGGCCGAGAAAGATTGCACCGGCGTGTCTTATTCTGGCCGCCCAATGCCGTGGATCTGCCACAGCAAGTTCGAGATGCTCAGCGGCAATCTGATCGGCCAGAGCCGGCATCACATCAAGTGATGGAACCGTGATGATAGCACCATTGTCCCGCCAGGAGGCAAAAGCAACAACACTTCGCTCCAGCTGAGGCAGGGCAGTATCAACCGCCACCGACACTGCATCGGCAAAATCTCTGTCATCTGTGATCAGGATCGATTGCGCCGCCTCGTCATGTTCGGCCTGCGAGAGCAAGTCGGCAGCAATCCATGCTGGATCGTTACTATTATCGGCGACCACCAATATCTCAGATGGACCAGCTATCGCGTCGATGCCAACAGTTCCAAACACCTGCCTTTTGGCCGTCGCCACATAGGCATTGCCGGGCCCAACAATTTTGTCCACCGCGTCAATTGTCTGGGTGCCATATGCCAACGCCCCCACCGCTTGCGCACCGCCAATCCGCCACATTTCAGTGACCCCACCAAGCGCCGCCGCCGCGAGCACCAGCGGGCTGACAACACCATCAGGCGCTGGCACTACCGCCACACGGCGGGCAACACCTGCAACGGTAGCTGGAATGGCATTCATCAGAACCGATGAGGGGTAAACAGCCTTGCCACCCGGCACGTATAGCCCTGCGGCATCGAGTGGCGTGTAGCGCATACCAAGCATGACCCCGTCATCGTCACTGTAGGAAAATCCCTCCGGCAATTGCTTTTCATGAAAAGCCCTGATCCGCTGAGACGCTAACTGCAATGCCTCACGCTGGACCGAGCCCAGACCGGAAAGGGCAGAATTCATCTCCTCCTGCCCAATAGCCAGATCTGCAACCTTTTCACATTGCAAACGGTCAAATTTTGCAGTCAGTTGCAAAAGGGCCTCATCCCCGTGCTGGCGGACTTTAGTCAAAATATCAGCCACCACTGCGGATACATCCAGATCAGACTCACGCTTGCTTGTTAACAGATCGGCGAACTGATCGGCAAAATCGAGCTGTGTATAGTCCAGTCTGCGGGCCATCACGCCTGTCCTTGTCTAGTAAACGTGTCAGTTTGATTGATGTGTTATCAGTAAACACAGCAATTTTCCAGGGCAATGCTGATCTTTAGAGCAGGCAAGAGGATTAAGAAAAAGTAAATCGCTTAAACTCTATTCGTGCTTGGGCTGAGAGGTAGTTGGCCGCGCTTCCTCGACATCTGTAGCGGCGACTTCAATTATTTCCACCAGCAGGCGCACCGTCGTCCCAGCCGAAAACATCAAATCGACATAGATTTCATTCTCAGCCCCATCACCACAGATTACAGCCAGCAGATTGAACAGCTCTTTATCACGTCTGGCTGGTATATTGTTTTGCAACACCCGTTGCACACCCTCAATCCGGACCACACAAAGGCTGCGTTCACGCACTGGTTCGCCCTTCTCGCCACTCACTTCCGCAATGGCTGGACGCTCCCAGCAGAACCGATTAGCAATGAAAATAAAGCGTTTCCTATCGCGGTCAAACAGCATATCGACGCCTGGAACAATGGCATCCTGCAGCAGTGTTGATAACACTTCGATATCTGCACTATCGCGCGCTAGCAAACGCAACGGGGCGCCTCCGCTGCCTGGGTCATCTGAATTCGTCATCATCTACGCCATAGTTGATGCGTTCAAGGCGCGCGCCGCACTTGCCGAGTTTGTCCTCTAGATTGCTGTAACCCCGGTCAAGGTGGTAGATGTGGCTAACCTCACTCTGACCATGTGTGGCAAGTGCCGCCAGAACCAGAGAGACCGACGCGCGAAGGTCGGTTGCCATAACCGGCGCTGGCGTAAGTTGCCGACGCCCCCTTACAAACGCAACCCCACCATCGACGTTAATATTAGCACCCATTCGGACCAATTCAGGCACATGCATAAACCGGTTTTCAAAAATTGTTTCTGAAATACGTGATGACCCATCCGCAATACACATCATCGCCATGAACTGTGCTTGCAGATCAGTGGGGAATCCGGGAAACGGATCAGTACGTATATCGATTGCCAACGCCCGGCCAGTGGCTTTGACCGCGAGATCATCACCCAATTCATTGACTTCGACGCCGGTTAGCCGTAGCACGTCAATCAGGGCATCCAGATGACGAGGCCTTGCCTGTTTGAGGGTAAGCCTACCGCCGGTCATAGCTGCAGCAATGGCAAACGTACCTGCCTCAATACGATCTGCAACAACCCTGTGCTTAGTCCCACCAAGGCTGGTAACACCCTCTATCAAAATTATATCTGTGCCATGACCGCTAATCTTTGCCCCCATTGCATTCAAACAGTCAGAAAGATCAGAAATTTCTGGCTCGCGGGCCACATTGACCAGCTCTGAACTACCTTTGGCAAGCACTGCGGCCATTATGGCATTCTCCGTCGCGCCAACTGAAACCATTGGAAACACTACACGTCCACCACTCAGGCCCTGTGGTGCTCGAGCCTGAATGTATCCGTCAGCCAGTTCAACGATCGCACCAAGTGCCTGCATCGATCTAATATGTAAATCGACCGGGCGCGTGCCAATGGCACAACCTCCTGGTAGGGAGACACGCGCCTTCCCATATCGGGCAAGTAACGGCCCAAGCACAAGGATGGACGCACGCATTTTACGCACAAGATGATAGGGGGCATCAAAAGAAGATGCCGCACCAGAAAGCGTAACCGTATTTTCCTTACGAATCACGTCAACTCCATGATGACGGATCAATCCCTCCATCGACAAAGTATCGGCAAGGCGTGGAACATTTTCCAGCACCACCGCATCATCTGACATCAGCCCGAGGGCGAGAAGTGGCAAGGCAGCGTTTTTCGCCCCACTGATAGTAATCTCACCCTTTAATGGAACGCCGCCGTTAATCCTGAGCCTATCCATTGCCGCTGTCCCCGGCTGATCTTTTCTCTAAGGCGGTTTCACCGGATACGGTCAGATCATCTCCAACAGCCGCGATAGCGCGCAAGCGCGCTTGTACCTTACGGCGATGCAGATTTTTCCGCAGCGCCTTTGCCAATCGATCCTCATCCTTATTTAGTGGAGTAGGCTTTTTTTGCGATGGCCGCCGCTCAGTCATAATTTTCCCCTGATGCGATTCCCTCGCACTACCCTTTTACAAGGTCTGTTGAACCCCAAGATAGCTAGCAACGCATATTGGGCAGGTTGTAGCAGCTTGTTGGTCCATGTAACATGCGTCAATCCGGCTCTTCGGTAAAGACCAGATCGACTGCCCACCGGGGAACGTACGCAAAAATGATTGCCGGGAAGAACTTTAGACCTCCAGGTGAATTGACCCACCCTACGCGGGAACATAAGGCACCCAAACATGAATAAAGACTTAAATCAAACAAACCAACAAAGAAGACTTTCCAGATACGTTCTGGCGGCAATTCTAGCCCTTGGTTTTGTTATCTTCTTTTTCAGTGGTGCACATGAGCTTATGACCTGGCAAGCCATTGGCGCACATTACGCCATGTTGAGTTACGTTGTTGAGGAACACCTCTGGTTAAGCTATCTGATTTTCATGCTGGTTTACGCAGTAATTGTCGCTTTCTCGCTGCCCATTGCTTTACCGCTGACACTAACTGGCGGTGCATTGCTTGGCTGGCCCGCGATTATTCTGGTCATCTGCGGTGCCACGGCCGGAGCCGGTGTCGTTTTTATCGCCGCAAGATCATTTTTCGCTGATCTGCTACGCACTCGAGCCGGACCGTTTATGGCCAAGCTGGGAGCTGGCTTCAGTCGGAACTCCTTTTCCTATCTGCTCGCTTTACGGTTGATTCCAGCAGCACCCTTCTGGGTGGTCAATGTTGTGCCAGCGCTGACCAACATGCGGCTTGGAACTTTTCTGCTTGCCACGTTCATCGGAATAGCCCCTGGAACAACTGTCTTCATTTCTGTTGGGCGTGGCTTTGACCATATTCTCGCGGCAGGCCAGACACCCAACCTTTCCGCGCTTACCTCTGCGCCAATCATAATACCGCTCGTCGGCCTTGGGTTACTTGCCTTGCTGCCAGTTGTCTTTTGGCGTTTGACAAATGGTCAAAAAGTTTAAAGCCAATGAAGATCATCAAAACAGATATCATCGTTATCGGGGGAGGTTCAGGTGGATTGAGCGTCGCTGCTTGTGCAGCGCAGATGGGTGCAGGTGTTGTGCTTTTTGAAAGTGCAGAGATGGGTGGTGATTGTCTGAACACAGGCTGCATTCCCTCAAAGGCGCTCCTTGCCGCGGGCAAAGCTGCACATCACGTGACTGGCAATGCTGAAATGGGCATCACGGGCGTTTCCGCAAAAGTCGATTTCGCCGCGACAAGGGCGCATGTCGCTGATGTGATTGCTACAGTCGCCCCGCATGACTCCGTTGACCGCTTTGAAGGGCTTGGCGTCACCATCATTCGTGAACGCGCCAGTTTTGCTGGCCGCAACAAAGTCCAATCCACAACCCATCAGGTAACCGCCCGCTATATCGTCATTGCCACTGGCTCATCACCACTGTTGCCGGCGATTGTGGGGCTGGAAACGACCCCATTTCGCACCAACGAGACAATTTTTACTGATCCGGAAAAACCGGATCATCTGCTGATCATTGGCGGAGGCCCAATCGGCATCGAGATGGCACAAGCCCATGCCCGCCTCGGCTGCCGCGTGACCGTGGTTGAAGCCGCTACCATCATGAGCCGCGATGACGCCAAACTTGTCGAAATTCTGAAAACACGCCTGATTGGTGAGGGTATCACGCTTATCGAGGGGGTTGGCGTCACCGAAGTTGCCAAAAGCAAAGTCGGGGTCACGGCTACCCTTGCTAATGGGGCTGTGATTGAAGCAAGTCAGCTACTTGTTGCCGTTGGCCGGCGGCCAGCCACGGAAGGGCTGGATCTTGAGGCGGCGGGCATTGCCGTCACATCTGCTGGCATCACAACCGATAAAAGGCTACGCACCAGCAACAAACGCGTATTCGCCATTGGTGATGTCACTGGGCGGGAACAATTTACCCATATGGCCGGGTATCATGCTGGCGTCGTCATCCGCAACATGCTTTTCAAAATGCCTACAAAATTGAATGACAGCATCGTCCCCTGGGTTACTTATAGTGATCCCGAACTGGCGCAGGTCGGGTTGACTGAAAACGTAGCCACCGATAAGTGGGGTGAGGCCAGTATACGCATCATACACTTGCCCTTTGCCGACATTGACCGCGCGATTGCTGAGAGGCGGAGCGAAGGCATGTTAAAAATTATCGTCCACAGAAATGGACGTATTCTGGGTGCCAGCATTCTGGCGCCCAATGCA
This sequence comes from uncultured SAR116 cluster alpha proteobacterium, assembly GCA_902578815.1. Classification (GTDB taxonomy): domain Bacteria; phylum Pseudomonadota; class Alphaproteobacteria; order Puniceispirillales; family Puniceispirillaceae; genus MED-G116. The sequence goes on from CACHEI010000034.1 coordinate 10,301, forward strand.
GGCGAGATGATTCTTGCCTGGGTTCTAGCGATCAGCAGCCGACAGAAAATCAAACAAATGGCTTCGATAATTGCGCCCTATCCTACCTATGGCGATGTCAGCAAAAAGGCGGCAAGCCAATTTTTCACAGAAAAGCTATTCAGCCAGCGAACCCGTCGCATCGTGCAATTTCTACTCCGCTGGTAGGGCTAGCATGTTTTTTACAAAATGCAGCGTCACGGCCTTAAAAAACTTCACTTCGCTGCGTCTTTCGTGTACTCCATGCACGTCGATGGAAATGCTGCCATAGCTCCAGCGGTAGAGCGCACCCTTGGTAAGGGTGAGGTCGCGTGTTCGAATCACGCTGGCAGCACCATCAGACTTTCTTGCTACCTAACTGTCGGCATATTCTGTGCACCAGACAGGCTGTGTAAAAGAAAGTGAGAAAGAAAAATGCGAAACAACATGTTTTGAATTCCCATGGTTTTCAATACTATGTTCAGTATATCCCCCAAGACCTAACCCAGCATTACTGTATTGTTAGGCTGTGTTCCGCCTTGCGTATCAGATCAATCCAATCTGCAAACCGTGCAGCAAAGTCACTAAGCTAGACCCTTGAAGACTATTGGGTAGGACTGTGACTGCTACAGATGGAAATTCCAGCTATGTATGTATTATTGCAGGATAACGAGTTTGTTTATGAAAGCCCCCTTCTATCAGAGGCGTGCGACCTTCATCTGCGTTTAAAAGAGTCAGGTAGGACAAGGAGTTTTGGCGTACCGCAAGGCAGAACATTGAATATGCAAGCAGGGTACTTGGTGACCGTCCAATTTCCTCTTACACACCAGCTGAAGCTGCCAAGTTCGATGACTGGTTAATGGAACAAGGCATGGGATTGGAGACAAGAAAACGCGTGTTTGCAACCGTTAGGACCATCATAAACCTCTCCATATCTGAGGAGGGTTTAAACTCCAGCAAAGCCTTTACCAAGACCTATTTCCCAGAGAATGTTATGGAAGCATAACGCCAACCTATACCCATCCAGAGCATCAGAGGTATCCAAAGTCTTTACTGGTCATTCGATAACGACATGAGATGGCTGATAGCACTCATCAGTGATACTGGCATGAGGCTTGGAAAAGCGGCAGGACTTCGCCTAACACACATCAAGTTGGATGCAGCGATTGTGCATATTGACTTGCAATCACACCCAAGGCGGTCTTTGAAGAAAAGAGGAAGCCAGAGATTAATTTCACCAGTGGGCGGTTTGCTTTGGGCAGCTGACCCCCCCGATACCCGTGGAAACAATGTTATGGCGTTTCTAATTTACTGCAAGGAAAGAGGCTGCAACGCCAATTCAGCTAGCAATGGTCTGAATAAGTGGCGGCACCAACACACACCTTAAAGCTTCGTAATTCACAGGTTTCGATATAGTCTTTGTGACAGATTACAGACAGTATAATGCCCCATTGATATTGAGGACGCTACTGGTAGCCGGAACACCGCTGGTATTAGTCAGTCACTGGGCATTTCATATGATGAAGCACACGAGATGGTGCGCTTTTTTTTCATGTCACGTATAGTAAATAGGAGAACGACTGCTGAAAAATGAGAAGCTGCCCTATCAGGGCCCAATGGCTGTCAACAGATGAATCAGAGTTATGTTGTAGAGTGATTTGTAGTAAATTCTACCTAATGGGTCATGTTTATGACGGGATGATGCGTTAATATTCTCAGTATTGTGCGAAAAAAACATCATTAGTTAGGCATTTTTATTGTAACGTAGACTGCAGGTGTAAGGCCTATAGTGCGGCGTTAATAAGATTTCATGGAGGTCATAATGAAACACGATGATTTAATAACCGATAAATTGTTTGGTGCTAGTTCTCAGTTTGGATCAACATCTAGACGGAAATTCATCTCACGAAGTGTTGCGGTGGGCGCGTCAAGCCTGTCAATTCCTTTTATTTCTAAAATTGCGCAGGCGTCTTCGACTGTTAACGTCCTTGCGTTTGGCGGCTACGAAGAGCCAGGTATGCTTACAGCGTTTGAGGAAAAAACTGGCATTAAAGTTAATTTAAAAATTCACGATGGCTCGGATGAGGAAATGATCGCGTTGATGCAAACATCAGCGCCGGGGACATTTGACGTAATCACACCAACAAGCGCGTATATCCCAAAAGCGGTTGAGGATGGTATAATCGCAGAATTGGATCCTTCTGATTTTCCTCTTGACGATTATTTCAATCTTATTGCGAATTGGCCTCCCGTTTGGAAATCAGGGAAGCTTTATGCGGTTGTTAATAGATTTGGATACTACGGAATCACCTACAATTACGAAAAGTTTTCTGAGTCCGATGTGTCGTCATACGATATTTTATTCGACCCTTCAGTAAAGGGGCGTGTGGCTCTTTTCGATTGGTTTTTGCCAAACATGGGATGTTTATCCAAGTATAACGGCAACAAAAAACCATATGACTTAACAGCGTCAGAATTTTCTGCATTGGGTGATACCTTGATGAAACTTCGTCCGCAGGTAGGTTTGGTTGGTAACACCAGTCAGGTAACACAGGCAATGGCAGGCGGTTCTTACGATCTCGCGATTGCCGGTGAGTGGGTACAGGCAGGAATGTATGATGATGGTTTGCCATTCAAAGCTCTGGTACCAGAGCAGGGTGGAGTAACTTGGGATCAGGCAGTATGTGTATCAGCCAAGACGCCTAATAAGGAAAATGCAATAAAATTCGTACAGTATGTCACTGGGCCAACTTTCCAATCTAAACTGGCTATTGCCAAAACATATTATAGCATGGTTCCAAACAAAAAGGCGGCGGTCATGTTGCCGGAAGATAAACGAGAGCTTTTGAATCTTTCAAATATTGAGAAATTTGACGAGATTTTTATGGCAAACTTATCGCCAAGAAAAAGTCCAGATAATCGTGATGAGTGGATGGCATCTTGGGAAAAATTTAAAAACGCATAACGTGAACGGTATGCTATTGATGGCCGCTTAATGCGGCCATCAATTCTAAGGATTTAATATGAATTATATTAACCTCTCCCAAACCATAGAATCTCATTGGTTTTGGGAAACCTTCCCATTCGTATCGCAATCCTACGAAGACGGGGATGAGTTTCAAGAGTTTGGATTAAGATGGAGTGGTAAAGGCTTCACTTATTCGAGTTCACCTGGTTGGCATTTTCTAGACAAACCAGTGTTAGATGACTTCGACATTGATCACTTTGCTGGTGTTGCTCAGGTTATTGACTTAACCCAATGCGCAAAAAAAGGCTTTGTCACAGCGGGTGATTTTACCGATAAGATTGGGTTAGGATCTCTTTCAAGAATTATTGTTCTCAAAACAGGCCATGCGAGTAAGATACCTATTCGGCGACGAGAATATTGGACGCTTGCTCCCCAAATTTCTCCAGCAATTGCCGAAATAGCTGCCGAGAGGGGTGTTTTCCACATTTGTGTTGATTTATCCTGCGACAGCTTAGAAAGCCGAAGAGCAGACTTAACTCATGGCATCTTCAACCCAAATACAGAATTTAGACAAAGGGTTCACGCTTCTGGAGTCATCCTTACTGAAAATTTTTGTAATTTAGAAAATGTTGAAAACGAAATTTTCTTACTTTGCCTTCCCATCAAGGGGGAAGGGATGAGCACCTCTCCAACGAGGCCAGTCGCACTGACTTCATGGCCTTCAGAAAAACCATCCATTTATGATGTCTCTACACCTATTTTAAACCACTGGCGTTGGCGAATGGAAACCTGGCGTGTTCAAGGAAATGACGCTGGCTTTTACTCCAACCACACAGAGTTTATTCAATCTGGACATGCATTCACACACTGTGATGCCCCCAGACATATGGAAAAAACTGGCGCAACTATACAAGAGCTTCCCAACATGGGGTTGGACTTGTTTATAGGCAAGGCTCATATTGTTGATTTGTCAGATATAGAGTTGCCGTCAGCGATAACTGGTAGTTTGCTAGAGGAGCGATCGGGAGGAGGAATTTCAAAGAACCAACGAATAATTTTAAGGAGTGATCTAACAAATCGACTCGGATACAAATCTACCAGATGGCATACTCATGCTCCAAACTTAGATTTATCAGCAGCAAAATGGCTAATTGATAAAAAGCCAGCGGCAGTTTGTCTTGATTTTCCGCAAGATTACATTGCAAGGGAAATGCCTGGCCGACATGTTTACAACCATGAATTTGAAATCCATCACAAAATTTTTCAGGCAGGAATTCCATTTATCGAGGATCTAAAAGATTTGGGACAGAAAACTGGGGATAAAACTTTCTTAGCGGCGGTGCCACTAAAAATGACTTGTATTGATGGCGCTCCAATGAGAGCGATCCTAATAGATTGGTGAGGTTTTGGGTACTTATTCGAACAAAACAAATCCTTGGCCTCTTTTGCTCCCCGCTCTAATTCTTAGTTGTCTATTTTTTTTGCTACCGACGGTCAATATGATTTTTTTGAGCTTGACCACAGAGACTGGTATAGGCTTCAAAAATTTTGTTTATTTTTTTTCAACCCCTTACTTAACTCAAGCGTTAGTTCGAAGCCTCATTCTTGCCTCAATTTCAACTTTGATTGCTGGTGTTATCTCATGGCCGTTAGCCTATTTTGTTGTTTTTTGTGTCAAAGAAAAATGGCGGCCTTTATTTTTATTGGCCATCTTAGCTCCTTTTTGGACCAGTTTTACAATAAGAGCTTTTTCGTGGCAGTTAGTTTTATCTGACAACGGCGTTATTTCTTGGTTAATTGAAAAAGCAACCGGCTCCTCTGTGGCACTGGGTATTCTCTACACTATGAATGCATCGATTTTTGGTCTTGCACTTTTTGGTTCAATGCTGTGTACGTTTACACTTTATGGAGCCTTGGTATCCATTGATAAAAAATTGGTTGAAGCTGCGTCTACATTGGGAGCTCGACCTCATCAAATTTTCAGAGATATAATCCTTCCATTGGGTCTGCCCGGTTGGCTGGCGGGTATAGTTTTATCGTTCATTGTTTGTATTGGCGACTATGCGGTTCCTACTCTTTTAGGTGGCGGATTGAAGCCGGTATTAGCACAAATAATGCTATCGATTTTGAAAGGCACCTATGACCTTTCACAGGCAGCGACTATAGCCACTATTCTTGCCGTCACTGTAATAATTTGTGCTT
>CACHEI010000035.1 GCA_902578815.1 uncultured SAR116 cluster alpha proteobacterium
GGCAAGGTCGGGCACGGTATTGCTCAACCCCTCCAACTGCGCATGACGATGGGCGAAAGCTGTTTTCAAGCCGGAAAAGGAAAAATGGCAATGTGTTGCGCCAAGCAGGGGGCGTGGCAGCCGGACGGCCTTCGGGTCACCTTCTTTGGCGCATCTCTCAATCGCCGGGCCACCTGGATAGCCAAGTCCCATAATTTTGGCGCCCTTGTCAAAGGCCTCGCCTGCGGCATCATCCATGGTTGTTCCGTAGCGTTTATATTGTCCCGGGCCATGCACGGCCAGTAATTGTGTATGCCCACCTGAAACTAGCAGCAACAAATAGGGAAAGCTGATCTCATCTGTCAGGCGTCCGCTTAGTGCGTGACCCTCAAGATGGTTGACGGCAAAATAGGGAATGCCCCGGGCTGCAGCAATTGCCTTGGCTGTGACAGTTCCAACCAAAACGCCGCCAATAAGTCCGGGACCACCGGTTGCGGCAACACCATCGATCTCCGCTATGCTTAGCCCAGCATCGGCAAGTGCACCATTGATGACCTTATCAATGACATCAAGATGGGCGCGGGCCGCCACTTCTGGAACGACGCCACCATATTCCGCATGTATGTTCATTTGTGACGCAACATTATTGGCAAGGATGGTCTTATCATCACAGACGATGGCTGCGGCGGTTTCGTCACAACTGCTTTCAATGCCAAGCATGATGAATCTTGTTTGCATGTATCGTCCGAGACCGCCGATGTGGATCGAAAGTATACGCTATCTAGCGTCCAACCGTAAGAATGCCGGGCGCATTTATTTTCTTCAGCTTTTATTTTGCAATGAGGCGCCATGGGCTTTACATACAGAACCAATGAAACAGAGCTCGAATATTTTTAAACACGCGCCACTTCGCCTCGCAAGCCGGGCGTCGCAGCTAGCGATGTGCCAGGCAGAGCTTGTCAAAAAAAGACTTTTGCCCATTTCCACCGAAATCCAACCGATCACCACACAAGGTGATCGGGTACTTGACCGGCAACTTGCACATGCCGGGGGCAAAGGGCTGTTTATCAAAGAACTGGAAAAATCCATTCTAGCCGGTGCGTCTGACGCAGCGATCCATTCGATGAAGGATATGGAAACCTATTTTGCGCCTGGGACCGAAATTGCCGCGATTCTGCCGCGTGAGGATAGGCGTGATGCGATTCTTGGCGGTTATGCAAGCCTTGCTGACTTGCCAAAAGGTGCCATTGTCGGCACATCGTCGGTCCGCCGCCGCGCGCTACTGCTGCATCATCGCCCGGATCTCTCGGTAAAGCTGCTTCGCGGAAATGTCATTCGACGCATCGGGTTGCTACAGGCAGGAGATTATGACGCTATCATTCTTGCTGTTGCGGGTTTGAGACGCCTAGGCCTTGATATCCCCTACAGCCCGCTTGCCAGTGATGTAATGCCAACGGCGGCAGCACAGGGAGCGCTGGCCGTGCAGATAGTCAGCCCTCGTGATGAGCGAACCCAATATATCAGTGCCGCTTTTAATAGAATGCACTGTTCTCGCGCCGCCGCCGAGGTAACGGCGGAACGGGCTGTGCTGGCCTATCTTGACGGTTCCTGCCACACACCTATTGCTGCGAGTGCCATTTATGGTGATGATGGTGTGTTGCGTCTTGATGCAATGATTTTGCGCCCTGACGGAGAGGCCGCGCATCGCCGTCACATTGTGGGATCGGTGGATGATGCCGAAAGCCTTGGTAAGGAGCTTGGCATGGCCCTGCTCACTGATGCTGGAGGCAGGGAATTTTTGGTCTGATTGCTCGACAAGTCGCGTTGGCCTCGTGGATGCTCATTAGTTTGATATAATGGCAAAATGGCACAGATGATCCTAAATATACGCCCAGCCATAGATTCGCAGCGCGATGCCGTCACCCTCTCAAGACGCGGCGTTATATCAGCCTGCCTGCCCGTGATGGAGATCGTGACACTGGCACCGCAGCTGCCAAATGCATTGGAAATAGCGGGCCTTGTCTTCACCAGCCGCAATGCCGTTTTGGCTTTTGTTGATGCCATGGACACCTCTGATTGGTGGAAGATGCCGGTCTTTGCTGTTGGTCAGGCGACAGCGGCCGCAGCGCGTGTTGCGGGGTTTGTCTGCATTTTCACTGGATCGGGTGGTGGTGCTGGGCTCGTGCCGGCGATTCTGCGGCATGTTCCGGTGCGTCAGAAGCGTATTCTCTGGCCTTCAGCTGTTGACAAGAGTTTTGATATAGCATCAGCACTCACTCCCCACGGATATGATGTGCAGATACTTGACATCTACGTCGCACGGCCGCGAGTGAATTTTACCACGAATGAGATGCGCCCGCTTGATGAAGGTGCTGTCAGCGGTGTCATCGCCATGTCTCCACGCAGCGTGCAGCTCTTTTGCAAACTGCTTCAGGAACAAGGTCTGGATTCGCGCCGGACCCAGATCACGCTGATTGTCGGCAGCCAATCAATAGCCGATTTGGCGGGTTCCGGCTGGCGGCAAATTCATGTAGCGCGGAAACCCCGCCGTTCACGGCTTTTGGCAATCGCAACTTTGTTCTATCATTGTCATCATAAAGGTGGACTGCACGCATGGTGACGGATGATGGCTAGATCAAAGCAGGCAGAAGCCGCGGGGGCGAGTCGCGGTGTTAAAAAGACGCGACTCGATCAAACTGTTGATGGAACCGCGGTTGAAAGGGAGCCTGTTGATCAGGCGGACCAAACAGGTGGGCAGGTTGGTCTGGCTCCGCCATCATCACCAGCTGGCTTTTCGGTCATGACACTAATGGCGCTTGCCCTGTCAAGTTTGGCAGTAGCAGGTGTGGCCTTCCTCCATTACAAAATTGCCACAGATACACAGGAGGCCGTCAGCGCGCGCGAAGAGGCTCTGGTAAGGCTTCATGGCGTGCTTGATGATCGCCTGGGTGGCGTTGAGACACGCCTTGTCACCCTCGAGACCACAGCTGGGAACCTGCGTCAGGAGGCTGATCAGATTGAGGCAAAGATACGTGAAACCGCGAATGCCAGTGTGGATGATTTGATGGCTGCCCAGTCATTGATGACCGCCCGTCTTGGTGATGTCGAGGCGCAGCTTGCTGATTTGCTGGCCGCCAGACCAGCAGTTTCGGTTGCCGATGCTCAAGACAATGCCGCCTCTACAGACAAACTGACAGGAAGCCTCCCCGCCAATCAGACGATGCCTGACCAGCTTGCTGTCCTCATTGTCATGGGGCTGTTGTCTGATGATGCTGCCGGCCGATCACTTGCCCGCTGGGCACCTGCGCTGTCCTCCTATGCTAAATCTGATGCCCTGCCAACTCAGGTGGATAACGTGGTGAAAGCTGCGATCAACTACATCAATGCTTCCCCACCGCCAGCCGATAGTCTGTTTGAAGAGGGTTTGGAATTGGCGGCGGCCGATATTGCCGGGAGGTGGAATGGGCCGACGGTAGAGGGTCTTGAAACCTGGCACCAAAGCGCACTTTCACGCCTTGCGTTGAATAAGGTGCTGACCGATCTCACAGCAGCCATCATCGGGATGGTCGGCTGATGCTGTTTCGCCTCATCTGGCTTGTTGTTTTTTTGATTCTGGCGGCGGCAAGTGCCAACTGGCTAATGAGTAAGCCTGGTCAGATGCAGTTTGAATGGCTTGATTGGCGCATCGAAATCCGCTCCAGCCTTGCCGTTTTTCTGCTGGTTGTACTGTGTGTCCTGCTGGTTTTTGCTGACCGCCTTTGGCGGCGTCTTGTGACCTTGCCTGGTTGGCTTGGACGCAATATAAAGCAGCGCCGTAGTGCCGCTGGACACAAGGCGTTGACACTTGGCCTGATGGCCGTGTCGGCAGGTGAGGCAGGCGAGGCAAAGCGGCAGGCAACGCGTGCCCAGCGGTTGTTGAATGCCCCACAATTGACAGATTTGCTCTCGGCACAAGCAGCAAATCTGGCTGGTGATCTTCGTGCCGCTGAGCGCTATTTCCGGTCGCTGACAAAGACGCAAGACACAGCATTTCTTGGCCATATTGGGCTTGCCCGTCTCGCTCAAGAGAAAAACAGTCCGGATGAGGCTCTGAGAGCCGCCCGGCGCGCCCTCTCACTTAAGCCAAAATCAGTAATGGCAGCTGCGCAGGTTCTTCATCTTGAGGCTGCGCTTGGTAATTGGTCAGCTGCTGCACCAGCGTTGGAGGTGATGATCGCTGCCAAAGATCACTTAGGATCGGAGAATGACACGCCACATGCCTGCCGCCGCCAGAAGGTGGCGCTCGCCTATCTTCAGGCCAAGTCATTTTTTGATGGAGTTCGCGGAGAACGGGTGCCGGGTTTCATATCTGAAAAGGAGGCTGCCCGCCAGTTGCGACTGGCACTCGCAACTGACCCCGGCTTCTGGCCAGCGACAGTTTTGCTGGGGGATTATTATTTGCAGTCGGGTCAAAGACGAAAGGCAGCAAAGGCATTCGAAACCGGATTTTGCGCATTGCCTCATGCGCTGTTGAGCGATCGGCTGAAACAGGTCTGGAATATCACTGAAGGGGCGTTCGTCGCAAAGTTAATCAAACTTGCGGGGAATGCCAGCCATGCGCATACCGTAGAGGCTGAGACTCTGGCCGCTAAAGCTGCACTGGCGGCAGGTCTGGAAGGAGAAGCCCGCCGGCTTCTCGATGGCATTGTTGAGGTTAAGCGCGATGTGATGACTTGGCAGCTCCTTGCACGCATTGCTGAAATTGCCGAGGACAAAACTGCTGCAGCGGCAGCTTTGCGTGCCGCTGGTGGCGCCATACGGCCGCGTGGCTGGCAATGTCAGACTTGTCACGTGATGAGCGCAGACTGGCATAGCCACTGCTATAGCTGTAACGGTTTTGCAACGCTGGAATGGCAGCGGCCAGACCATCTAACGCCAATGGGTTTGGTTGGTGACAGGACAGCTGACAATTTGTGATAACGCGTCATTACCGATCATTGAACCCAATACTGAAAAAGGATATCGTCGTCCAAGCTCCATGCGTTGCCCGCTTAGTTAAATGGTATAACAGATCATTCGTAATGATTAATTGGGGGTTCGATTCCCTCAGCGGGCACCATAAGTTCCGTGGTTCGTGGTTCAAGGTGCTGATTTTCAAGCATTTTAATGTTTGACGTCAGGAAGTATGAGCCAAACTGTGATCCAAAATCACACCTATCTTATTCGCCGTAATGGCATCTTCTACTTCTCCCGCCGTGTTCCTGCTGATGTGCGCTCTCGGTTCAACAAGGATCGGGTGATCGTCTCATTGCACACAAGATCGCTACCCAAGGCGCAGCGATCGGCTGCCACCCTGGCTGACAGGTTGGAGCGATACTGGGACAGCATTCGTCTGGAAGTCTTCCACACAAGGGAGCTTGGGCTTTCATTGGTGCAGGAGGTTGAGGCAGACCGAAGTGGCGTGTCTGTCTCCATTCAGGACGCGCTCGATAGCTATCTCCGATTGAAGGGCACTGGCCGAAGCAAGACCTTCTTCCAGGGTGCAGAGCGTGCCGTTGGCTATCTGACAGAAGCAACTGATGCAGAGGAACTGTCATCATTGTCGGCTTCGGATGCGGCGCGCTTCCGTGACCATCTGATCGGCAAGGGCATGACAGCGGCATCAGTGCGCCGTGTGTTTGGCACAGTCAAAGCCATCACCAACCTTGCCATCAGAGAGCATGGCCTTACCTGCTCCAATGTGTTCGCCAACGTCTTTATTCCAGATGATGAGAAGGCGTCCACCCGACTACCAATCCCCGACGAGAACCTCGTTGCCATCCAGAAGGAGTGTGTCGAACTGGATGACGATGCCAGATGGCTGGTAGCGCTGATCAGTGACACAGGTATGCGACTGGCAGAAGCTGCAGGGCTGTTGGTGTCGGACATTGAACTTGATGTCGACGCTCCACACGTTGCCCTTCGCAAACACCAGTGGCGTTCACTAAAGACAAGGGGAAGTGAGCGCGACATCCCGCTGGTTGGCATGTCGCTGTGGGCAGCAAGGCGCATTGTCGAAAATCAGCATGCCTTCGCCTTCCCACGATACACGAACGGTTCAGGCTGCAACGCAAACTCTGCCAGCGCGGCTATCAACAAATGGCTGAAGCCACGCGTCCCTGAAGGCTGTGTAGTCCACAGCTTCCGCCACAGCCTCCGCGACAGGTTACGCCGTGTTGAATGCCCGTCAGATATCGCTGATGCCATTGGCGGTTGGGCCACCTCAGGCGTGGGCCAGAAATATGGAAGCGGTTATGGTCTCGAGGTCAAAGCCAGGTGGATGGAAAGGATCGCTTCCCTGAACGGGTAGAAAAACATCGAGCAACATCACATCCGCTTATCGCTAGAGGAAGTATTTCGTGAAAATGACCGCGTATGTCAGGCCGCATAGAAGCAGGGCCAACATTACCGCGGCGCTTCCATAATCTTTTGCGCGCTTGGAAAGACCATGTTTGGAATAGGAAATACGGTCGACCGCTGCTTCTACGCTGGAATTTAGCAATTCAACAATGAGAACAAACAACAATGTTCCAAGCATTGCACCGGTTTCGAGGATGGTGGCTGGCATCCAGATTGCCAGTGGAGCCAGAATTGCAGCCAGCACAAGTTCCTGTCTAAATGCGCTTTCCTCTTTCACCGCGTAGACCAGCCCGGCCCAACTGTTCTTTGCAGCAGAGATGGCGCGGCCTAGACCATGATTGGATTTGTGAGGATTATCCTCTACTCGGTAGCTGTCCTGCGATTGGCCAGCGACGACTAAATGGCTGGCAAAGATCTCAGTGGCAATCTCCCAGGAAAATGTCTCTGCGTGGGCACGAGCATGTTCGCCCTTGAGCTTAAGGGCCTTGGCGCAGGCTTTCCCAAGATCTTCGTCAAGGGCGCCTGCGTCTGAGGAGCCAATAACATCAATCGGCCCAGTGACAGGATAAGCTGCTACCGGCAGCCCGCAAGCCATAGCCTCCAAAAGCACCAGACCAAAAGTATCTGTGCGGCTCGGAAATACAAACACATCGGCCTGATTGTAGATCGCAGGCAGTTCAGACATTTGTTTTGAGCCCCAAAAACGCACCTCGGGATATTGCTTTTTGAAACCGTTCAGCGCAGGCCCATCTCCGACAATCCATTTTTCCCCTTGCAAGGGTAGATCTAAAAATGCCTCAAGGTTTTTCTCGACTGAAACCCTGCCAACATTAATGAAAATTGGAGTCTTATTTTGTGTTTGTGAGCAGGGTTTCTGGTCCGGCTTGAATAAATCGAGGTCGACACCTCTAGGCCAAATCACCGGCTTGCCGATGCGCCATCTTTTGAGATCCTCCAGAACAGCGTTTGTTGGGGCCATAACGGCATTGCCCGGCTTGTGGAACCAGCGGAGGAAGAAATAGGTGCAAGCGAGCGGCAGGTGAATTCTGGACTTGATATATTCAGGAAATCGCGTGTGATAGGCCGTCGTAAAGGCTATTTGCTGTCGGACCGCAAAAGCTCTCGCAGCTAGCCCAAGCGGCCCTTCAGTCGCGATATGTAGATGGTCGGGATTGAACTCGTTAATCAATGCTGAAACTTTTCGACCTGGAAAAATCGAAAGTCTGATCTCCGGATAAGTCGGGCAGGGTATTGTGCGAAACGCCTCTGGCGTGATCATTAGCACCTGGTGTCCAAGTGACTCCAACCCTTCGCGTGTTTTCGTCAATGTGCGAACGACACCATTGACCTGTGGATACCATGCGTCACTGACGATCACGATCTTCATGGCTTGGTCACCGGTTTGAACGCAAGGCCAGACACGTCCTTGCTTACCGTGGCAAGCTGGGATTCAGTCTTTGGAGTTGCATTCTGCCAATCAAGCAACTCCAAGGTGCCATCATGATGCTCCACAAGCGCAGAGAGTGATTCCACCCAATCCCCGTCATTTGCATAAAGTATCCCGTCAATTCGCCGTATTTCAGGCTTATGAATATGTCCGCAAACCACGCCATCACAATTTCGACGGCGTGTTTCGGTAACCATCGCAGTTTCAAACGCAGAGATAAACGAGACCGCTGATTTGACCCGGTGCTTCAAATATTGTGAGAGCGACCAATAGGGCAGGTTCAGCTTGTTGCGGACCCAGTTGAAGACCAGATTGATCCGTAACAACAAGGAATAAATGTAGTCGCCGAGATAAGCCAGCCAGCGCGCATGTTGGATCACGTTGTCAAACAGGTCGCCATGCACGACCCAGAACCTCAAACCATCGGCTGTCTCGTGAATATCTTCCGCCTTGATCGCTATTTCACCAAAGTTGACGCCAAGATATTGCCTGGCAGCCTCATCATGGTTGCCCGGAATGTAGACAACCTTTGTGCCTTGGCGTGCTTTTCGAAGCAGCTTTTGAACTACATCGTTATGTTCCTGTGGCCAGTAGAATCTTTTCTTCAGTTGCCAGCCGTCAACAACATCACCGACGAGATACAGCTTGTCGCTGTGGGTGTGTTTCAGAAAATGCAAGAGATCATGTGCCCGCGCTCCCGGAGTCCCTAGGTGAATGTCGGAGATCCAAATTGTGCGGTATGTGAGCGGCTTTGCGCTTTCATCAAGCAAAAGGACTGCCTCAAAAGATGCCGTAACCTTGCACTAGGAATGGCCCATGAAGATTGCATGGTCATTTCATTTCTTTTTCACTTTTGTGAAATTGCAAGGCGGCGAGACCGTCACAAAGATAATACTGTCAAAGTGCGTTTAATAAGCATGGTTCGTGCACCGTGGACAGGCAACCGCGATGCTTGAAAATCAGGACCTTGAACCACGAACCACGGAACTTATGGTGCCCGCTGAGAGGGTTCGACGCCCTACCCAGGGACCATTCAAGACCTGACTTTCAATCTATTCAGTATCTTAGCTGATCAGTACCTGTCAGCCAACGCCCTATTTTGGATAACAGTCTGGATAACAGCCATGGACCATGGTCCGAGGGCCAAGGTCCAAGCACCTAGGTCCGTGGTCCACGGACCTTGAGCCGCGGATTGTGGACAGCGTCTCACGGTTAAAACTTCATGGCTCTCGCCTCTTGGACGCCGAACCAGGGGTTACTGGGGCTGTTTGATGGATCTGAATTGAATTGGTTAGAGGGGGGAGCCTATGCTTGGAGGTGGTCGTGCCTCGGACCGAGGGCGGGTGATGGATGAGTACAAAAGGCGATTGAGATTTTCATTCTCGAGGAAAATTATGACGATTGGGTCTTATCACTCAGGTTTCAGTTAGGAGTGCTCAAAAATTACAATTCCACGATAAGACTGAATTTTGACCGTATGCTTCGATAGCTCATCACGATTTTTGGCTACGTGTTGTTCAAAGAGCTCATTACAGTTTTCATAAGCTTCTTGGCTCTCATATTCGAGCGAATTTGCAATAACAAACTTATTATCCTTGTTGAAAATCCGAGAAGTAACCCACTTTTTCATACCGCTTTTCTTCATGCTATCCCGTAATGAAGTGGACTTGCTTATCCTCTCGGACAAAAAGAATTCCATTTCCGCTTCACTCGGAAATTCGATGATTGTGTAGCTTGTAAATTCTGCGTCATTCATCTTCTTTCAGCCTGTCTATTAATCAGAATCACTTTTTGCAAACGCGCCGACTTGGGATCTGCTTCAAATCAATGAGGAATGTATTGTCCAGCATTTAGATTCTAGGTTGTTAAGCCTATTTGCCTAACAGTGAAGGGCGCTTCAGCGATCTCATCAAAGCGTTATTCACATGTTTTTTCGATAAAGGTCGACGGCATTGTGCGGTCTTTTAGCCTTATTGGTTCGGACTCCATAAAGTTTAGGAATCGTTTGATCATCAAACGTGGGCTAGCGATTGATGTGCCAAAACGTTGTTGATGCCAATCGTCTCCCAAATAACACACGTCTTCGGCTAATCGCATCATCCCCATCATAAACCCTATGCAGAGAAATACCCCGTTCTGCTGGTTATGACTTAGCCCCTCAAATCCACAACATTATCTAGCCGATGCCATCAAAAATCAGAGGTGCCGTGCGAAGGATCCTTACTGGTCACGTATCTGATTCCACATAATTTTCAAGAACGCCTTACCTCGAAGCCCCAACAAGTTTGCAGTATGATAATACTCCGTGGTCGGGGAATTTAAATGCTTACAAAAGATAATGTGACCATCGGTATCGAGTGGCGATTCGGACCTGACTGGCCAGGCCAAAGATGTGGGGCGAAGACCCGTCGGGGTACCGTTTGTCAGTGTCCTGCCAATAAGAAGAATGGCCGCTGCCGACTACATGGCGGAGCGCATCACGGTATCATTTGCATCAAGTGCTGTCAGTCCATGCACCTGGCCCGACAGCCCGATCCCGGTGATTTTTCGCATCTCTTCGGGATATTCGGCGCCAAGGGACCGGACAGCCCTGTTTGTTGCATCCCACCAGCTTTGCGGGTCCTGCTCCGACCAGCCGGCTTTCCGACGAATCACCTGCAACGGGACGCTCTGGCTGGCAACAGCCGTTCCGGATGCATCAACAATAAGCGCTTTCACCGAAGAGGTTCCGACGTCGAGGCCCAGATACATAGCTTCCTCCAAATGTGACAATGCCCAGATTTCAGAAACGCTTAAACATATTAATGTGTAATTTTTCAGTCTGTTGGAAGCAGAAATGATACAAATGTAACGGTAAAAATAAAATTGCCTTTCAACCGTGAGAGAAATGTATCAGTATTTGGCGGAAATTGATTGGCGGCAAATTTACAGTCGACCGCAAGCTTTAGATCCAAAAGTAAAACTACTTTATCTACCCGTGCCAACTTGGAGGACAACATGAAGAGGTTACGCACTTCCGTAATGGCCGCTGCCGTGGCAGCCGCTGTTGCGACTCCGGCGTTCGCTACCGAGCTAACGATCGCCATCGTGAACAACGGTCACATGATCAACATGCAGAAGGTCGCTGAAGCCTACACTGCAGATACCGGCGTGAAGCTGAACTGGGTTTCGCTGGAAGAAGGCGTTCTGCGCGAGCAAGTGACTTCTGACACAGCGACCAGCGGTGGCCAGTACGACATCATTAACATCGGCATGCAGGAAGCCCCGATCTGGGGTGCGGCCGGCTGGATCGAGCCGCTGAATTTCGGCGCGTCCTACGACATGGACGACATGCTGCCTGCGATCCGCAACGGCCTGTCGCATAACGGCACTCTCTATGCCGCACCGTTCTATGGCGAGTCCTCGATGGTCATGTACCGCAAGGATCTGACCGACGCTGCAGGCGTATCGATCGCCGACAACGATTCCTGGGACAACATCAAGAAGGCTGCTGCCGCCATCCATAATCCTGACAAGGGTGTCTATGGTGCCTGCCTTCGCGGTAAGCCTGGCTGGGGCGATAACATGGCGTTCATCACCACTGTTGTGAACTCCTTCGGCGGTGCTTGGTTCGACAAGAACATGAAGCCGACCATCGACTCCGACGAGTGGAAAGCTGCGATCAACTTCTATGTAGACCTGCTTGGTAACTACGGCCCTCCGGGTTCAGAAGGTAACTCCTTCAACGAGATTCTGGCGCTCTACAACGAAGGCAAGTGCGGCATGTGGATCGACGCTACCATCGCTGCTTCCTTCCTGAAGGTAGACGGTGTTGCATACGCCCAGTCACCGAATGCCGGTAACCCGGTTGGTGCGAACTGGCTGTGGGCATGGGCCATGGCCGTACCGGCCGGCTCGCCGAACGCCGAAGAGTCGAAGAAGTTCATCGAGTGGGCCACTTCGAAGGACTACATCAAGGCCGTTGCCGCTCATCCGGATTTCGGCTGGGGTTCGGTTCCGACCGGCACCCGTTCTTCGACCTATGCCTATCCCGAGTTCAAGGCTGTTGCCGGTTTCGCTGCTGCCGAGATGGCTGCCATCGAATCCGCCGCTCCGGAAGCAACCGATCTGAAGCCGTATGTCGGTGTGCAGTTCGCTGCCATCCCTGAGTTCCCGGAAGTTGGTATCGCTGTTGCCCAGGAAATGGCTGCTGCCCTTTCCGGTGCCAAGTCGGTTAACGATGCGCTTGCCGCTTCGCAGGCCGCCGCCGCAGCTATCATGTCCGAGGCAGGCTACTAAGCCGTAGCTTGCAACTATCAAGAAAGGTCCGACATGTTCGGGCCTTTCCATCTCAGGGTGATCCATCGTTTCTGACGATTTCATCCTCATGCAGAGAGCCGGAACACAGATAAATTTATTGGTCTCATTTTTGTAGGAATCGTCTGTCTGCCATGCGGACACCGGGTCAGGGTTTCAGCTTTCATGTCCAGCCGTGCATTGCCAAGACTGTTACAAGCACCGGCGGTCGTCCTGCTGCTGGCCTGGATGCTTGTGCCGCTTGGCATGACGCTGTTCTTCTCTTTCATCAGATATGTCCTGAACAACCTCAGGCGTCCGGAATGGACAACGCCAAGCATCGAGAACTGGCGTGGCTTCGGGAATTATGAATATGTGCTCTACAAAGCCAAGGATTTCTGGCTGGCGGCGCAGAACAGCCTGATCATCGTCGGCAGCATTATATTTGTCACCGTCATCCTCGGCCTCGCGATTGCGGTCCTGATCAACCGCACATTCCCCGGACGCGGCATCGTGCGGGTGCTCCTCATTTCCCCTTTTTTTGTGATGCCGGCGGTAAATGCCGTCTTGTGGATCAATATGATTCTTGATCCAGTGCTGGGGCTGAATGGTCTTGCCGTCGAGGGCCTCAACGCGATGGCGGCGTCGCTTCGCGATGTTCCGCTTCTGGGTCATTTCTTCTCTCTGTGGCCGGAAATCGAACCCGTATCCTTCCGTGCGACCCAGACCGCGGCGCTGGCCGTGATCATCATGGTGTCATGGCAATGGACGCCCTTTGCCGTGTTGATCTTCATGACCTCGCTGCAGTCTGAAGACCAACAACAGAAGGAGGCCGCCATTCTCGACGGTGTGGGCGCCTGGGCACAGTTCCGTTACCTGACAATCCCGCATCTGGCCCGGCCGATTGCCATCGTCGTGATGATCCAGGCAATTTTTCATCTGTCGCTCTATGCGGAGATCGAGATTGTCAGCCGCGGCAACGGCAACAAGAACCTGCCCTATCTGATTGGCGAATTCGCGTCGAACAATATCGGCGCGGCGAGCGCCACCGGCATTCTGGCCGTTATCATGGCTAACATCGTTGCGATCTTCCTGCTCCGCATCGTCGGCAAGAGCCTGATGGATTGAGGAGGGTCGGATGTCCGCAGTGGGTCAAAGCACGAAATTCTCCACCGTCTTCCTGCCGGTCCTTGCCTGGCTGGTGGCGCTGGTCTTTTTCTTCCCCATTTTCTGGATGGTGCTGACGAGCTTCAAGACCGATGCCGACGCCGTGAAACCCGAATTCCTGTTCATGTTCACGCCGACACTCGAAAACTATATGAACATGACCGATAACTACGACTATTGGCGCTTCGCGGTCAATTCGGTCATCACGACGGTTTTTGCGACGGTCTTCACCCTGTTTGTCGGGGTGCCCTCGGCCTATGCCATGGCGTTCAATCCGGGACGCCATACCAAGGACATTCTGATGTGGATGCTGTCGACGAAAATGCTGCCGGCAGCCGCGGTGCTGTATCCGATGACATTCCTAACCAAGAATTTCCTGAACCTGTTTGATACGCATTTCCTGATCATCCTTGTGCTGAGCCTGATCAACCTGCCGATTGTGATCTGGATGCTGTTCACCTATTTCAAGGAAATTCCCAAGGAAATCATCGAGGCCGCCAAGATGGACGGTGTCAGCGTCTGGGCTGAGATCAAGGATATCGTTCTTCCCCTTGCCTGGGGCGGGCTAGCTTCCACCGCGCTACTCTGTTTCATCTTCTGCTGGAACGAAGCCTACTGGACGGTGCGCCTCACAACGACCGACGCGGCGACGCTGTCCAAGCTGATCGAGGGCAACCGCGCACCGGAAGGCCTGTTCTTCGGCCGGTTGTCGGCGGTGTCGACCGCCGCTGTCGGGCCAATCGTCGTTCTTGGCTGGTTCTGCCAGAAGCAGCTGGTGCGCGGCCTGACATTCGGAGCTGTGAAATGACGTTCAACGCCGCACCGACAGATCTGTCCGGCAAGACCTGCCTTGTGACCGGAGCCAATGGCGGCATCGGGCAGGC
>CACHEI010000036.1 GCA_902578815.1 uncultured SAR116 cluster alpha proteobacterium
CCGCGTAGGACATTTGGCGCACCCAATACGGTCGTCTCACCAGCATCAATCGCCGCACGTGCGGTCGCATCGTTGATTGGAAATTCGCAGACGGTCACACCAATTGCCCGATTTGCCGCGCGCTGATCAGGGCTGGTTTCATCATGGGCAAAACAGGTGACGCCCTTCGTCCTTGCCAGCTCCGACAGATACCCCTTCGCCGCCGAAACCTCATCCTCCATTGCCTTGAGGGCAATGAGACGGGCCGTATAGTCCTTCACCGAAACACCGGACCGGTCGGCGTTCTTGGCAAGGATATGAGGCTTCATGCCAGTTAGAATGGCACTGAGATGGTCATTGAAGCAAAGCGTTGGAGCTGGATCCATATCAAGCCAGCTCTCAATGTCAGCTATTGCCTCAAGCGCGAAGATTTCCCAGCGGAGCTGCAGCCGCAATTCGCAGGCACAGCGCGATTGGACTTTCTTGAGTGCAGAAACGATCTCTCGGGCACGTTCGAGGCTACGCAAGCCAGACTCCCAGGAGATGGTCATCGCCAAATAAGCTGTTGTGATGCCATTGCTGATCAATTCACGGTCAGTTGCCAACAGCGCTGTCTCAAGATCAAACTCGACACCATTGCGCGGCGCGATATGCCTTTCAAACCCATCACCATGAAGGTCGATGAGTCCTGGCATGGCGATCAGGCCAGATCCATCAAACGGGCGCATCGCCGATGTTGCCACCTCACAGATCAGGCCATCGGCAATGGCAATGTCATAACCACCAAACACACCGTTGGTTTGGGTGTTTGCGCCAGTGATGATCCAACTGTTATTCATAATACACGCTCTTGTTAACGATCTATCAGCGACCGATCATCTGCGAAGTGGAGCCACATCCTGCACCGCACTCAGATCTACAGCGGAGACACTAAGCGACATATGAGCCACGGTCTACAGATTTGCCAATTGTTTACCTTAGCACCTTTGTGCTAGCCATGACACAGAAGGGTCTATCACCTGAAGGCATAAATGACCAAAAAGGATTGGGCATGTCAATTTTACTTGCACAGGCAAATACCATCATCAAAGCAAGCCTTGCTAAAGGCCGCGACCTTGGCCTGAAACCACTCAGCGTAGTCGTTCTTGACGAACGGGCCTCACTCGTTGCCTGCATGTCAGAGGACGGTGTAAGCCAGATGCGGGCAAAAATCGCGCATGGCAAGGCAAATGCCGCCATCGCCCTTGGCATGGGAACACGCGCCCAGATGAACAGGGCTGAGCAGCAGGCCTATTTCATTCAGGCCATCAACGGTCTTGCCGGCGGCGACATGGTTCCCGTGCCGGGTGGCGTGCTAATCCGTGATTCGGCAGGTGTGTTGCTGGGCTCGGTTGGCATTTCTGGCGATACATCAGACAATGATGAGGCAGCAGCACTGGCTGGCATCGAAGCGGCGGCGCTGATTGCTGAAACAGGCTAGCCGTGTCGACGGCGAAGAGAGGCGTGGTCGCGTTGATTATCGACACATAGCCCTAAGCCCAGATGATCAGGCCGAAGGGGATGGCATCGTTCAGTAACCTCATCTAGGGAAAAGTCTGCCAGATCTAGCGGCCCACCAGAACCGCAAGATCCACCCGTTTTATGAAAACAAACTGCGCCATGGCAGCAAACCAAAATTGTCAAAACTAGCATTTCGGCAATCGCGACACCGTTGAAAAAGAACAAGCCCTCCAAACAAGTGACAAAGTAAAAAGCAACAGCCATCCAAAGAATTCCATTGGCTATCTTATCATTCCCGACTGATCCCTTTTCTTTCAGACGGGTCCAACAATCCCTTAAAAATCACATGCTGTTCCCGTGCCCAGAACAGAATTAACAAGGCCCGTATTGAAAGCGATTAATCCGTCAATCACATCAAAATGATGGCGATCCTCTTCGTGCATTACCGTCACTGGCACGCCAAGCCCACCCCAAGACAGAGCCAGCAAATCTGTCTGTCGACGAAACTCCGGACGTTCTTTTGCGCCAACCCAGACCCCGACCCCAATCTCACCAGCCATGACCGGTGCCAGTGGTGTCAACAGGGCCGGACTCTCGTTTGCGGCAATATCGTCAGAAATGGCAAGCAGGTCATTCAGTTCAGTGTGGAGAAGTGGTCGCAAATCATGCACGCCGCTGATCGAAGTGACTCTCAAAATTCGTTTGATTAACGGTGCCGCCAGCAACGCCCTGCCACTTATCAGACGTGTGACCAGATGACCACCAGCCGAGTGGCCCACGAGATGGATCGGCCCCTCAACATAATTAGCCGCTGCCGTAACAGCCGCGGCCACATCGCTACAGATTTCATCCAGTGGCACCTGGGGTGCCAACCGATAGCTAGGGACGGCCACCGCAAAGCCTCGGGCAAGCGTTCCTGCGGCCAGATGTGACCAATCATCCTTAGCAAAGGCGCGCCAATATCCTCCATGAACGAAAACAACAAGACCCTTTGCCAGACCTTCTGGCTGGAACAGATCAAAGCGCTGGCGCGGTTTACTGCCATAGGCGATGTCAAGCTGCTTATGTTGCCAAATTGCTCGAAAGGTAGCCGCCTTTTCAGGCCATTCGGCAACAAAAATTGGCGCATTAGGGATGTGTGGCATATTGGCATAGGCGTCATCGAAATCCATTAGCTGGTCCTCCACTTATCGCCAGCAAAGCGCTCAAAATAGCTAGCAATAGCGCTCTGGGCCAACCCATTGATCATCTGAATACCGGTCGCCATGCGCCCAGCCAATCGGCAGAACCGCCTCGATGTGAACCATGTCTTCAGCTGACAGACGTAATCTGGCTCCAGCGCAAAGTTCCTGAAAATGGGCAACTGATCTTGTGCCTGGGATTGGGATAATATGATCATCACGGTGCAAAAGCCAGGCGATGGCAAGTGCTGCGGCCGAAGTTCCCATATCCGCCGCCAGCGCCCGGAACCCAGCCGCAGCGTCAATGTTGGCACTCAAATTGGGCTCTATAAAGCGCGGATTAGTGCGCATCCACGGCATTTTGGCAATGCGCTCCTCGTTGTGTGGTCTGTTAGTCAGCAACGATCTGCCGACAGGTGAAAAGGCGACAAGCGCCGTTCCAAGTTGCCGCGTCATTTGAACAAGACCCATTTCTGGACTCCTGACGGACAGCGAGTATTCCGACTGGACAGCAGCGACTGGATGAATCACATTGGCCCTTGCAAGCGAGGTTGGGGCGATTTCGGAAAACCCAAAGGATTTTATCTTTCCGGCCTTTATAAAACCTGCGAGTGTCTCGCTCACCTCCTCGATGGGTATGGCTGCATCACGCCGATGAATATAATAGACATCAATGATATCGACACCAAGTCGGGCAAGCGTTTTGTCGAGTTCGGCCTCAAGATAAGCCAGGCTATTGTCGAAATAGCGCTCACCCAACTCCTTCCTCCGGGCAATGCCTGCCTTCGAGGCAATCGAAAACAAGTCATTGCGGCGTTTTCCCTGGTTTGCGAGAAACGTGCCTATGACGGTCTCTGAGGTTCCCATCCCATAGACGTTGGCGGTATCGATATGAGTTACGCCCTCATCAAGAGCCGCGCTCAGAATGGCATGCGACTGTGTCTCATCAGTTGCTCCGTAAAAATTGCTGAATGACATCGCGCCAATGCCAATTGCCGAAATTTCCATGCCCTGTTTACCCAGCCGCCGTTTGTCCATGATTTAAAACCCATTTTTTACTTTGCAAAGCCAGCATAGAAAGTGGATGGATAAAATGCCACAGCTTTGGCCACCGACTAGCCAACAAATACTGCGCTCAGTCACAAGCAGGAAGCGGTGCGTCACACAGTTCAATTCTGCTGCGCGCTGTGATAAAGCTGGAATATTTGTTATCCTAGGCAAAGCTGAGTAGCAGTGGGAAAGTGTCCTGTTCAATCTTATCGTCTGACATTTTGTCTTTCTGTGGTAAGATATCTATATTCGAAACAGATGTTACAGGAGACGATGTTATCGATTTCTGACCATTATCAGCGGCAGGGACTAAATCAGCGTCGGGTGACAAACTGCACGTAGACAGGATTAGCGCTTGAGATATCAACATACCAATTGTTATGAAAGGCTTTGCTATATCGGCCTCGGAAACGATTTTATGCTCGAATGTTCCCTCAGAGATTAATGTTTACGTAATAGCCAGAACGTCCCAACGCTGGAATTACCGGCGTCGCAGCAATTAGGGTACCCGTGCATTCTGGGTGAGGCCGAGGCCAAGCAAAATAAGAGGGGTGGCCGCTATCATGCTGGTTATCACAAGCTCTTGTAGGAAAAGCGCTCCAAGCAGGACTTACAAGAGCGATATCAGATATCCTGAAGAAGAAGCCTGGCCAGAACCAACATTGCGAATCAAATAAAAACGCAAACAAGGGGCTAGACCTGTTGAAATCAGGCCAGGCCAGATCACTGGTTGCCAGATATGCCGTGACCAGCTCTAGAGCACTGGTGTCTCTATATGCAGCGCGACAAAAAACAGTATCAATACAGCAAAGACTATTAACAATACCTCAGGCAAGCGCTACGTCATTAGATTGGGTGGAACGTATCCAGCAGTTGCAAGAATTACTATTGCCTATACCACAAGCGCCGCTGCGAGATCCCCGAGGCATCCGGACCAGGCAGCATCAGATGGCCATAAACCGAATTACGGCAAATGATGCAGCCAATGTGATCGATCCGGTCTCAGCAACAGCAATATTGATCACCAGACGCAATGCTCCAGGCCTCGTACCAGTCGCCGGAACACCCTCGGCCCACATCCAAATAAAAGGCAGGATCAGAGCGATCCTAGTTGCTAGCAATAATGTCACCTGAGTAACGGCCCCAAGATCCAGCGACGCAAGAAAAAGGGCAGAACCGACACCCAGACCAAAAACCCAGGCACCACAAAAAAAATAGGCGTCTTTCTGCTAGGCTGGAGCGAAAAAAGTCATTGCTCTCGGCCAACGCTTTAGCTAACCGAAAAAACGAGTGAGGTCTTTTTATTAGTCAATTTAGCAAAGATGGCAAGCGGGGTGGAACCACACTTTACAGATCCAGTCCACAAAGAATGGGGAGAACACTGGTATGGCGGTACAAAAAATCAGTTGCGCGGGGCGTGTTTACTTAGAATTCGCTGAAGAGTACGACGGTGCATACGCAAGCGGCGGGCTGTTTCCGAAACATTCCGCCCGCACTGTTCATAGACGCGCTGAATATGCTCCCATCTGACACGGTCTGCACTCATTGGGTCCTGTGGCGGTGGTGGCATGCCATCACCTGATTGCAAGAGCGCCGCGGCAATAGCATCAGGATCTGCCGGTTTTGGCAGATAGTCCAATGCTCCCGCCTTAACAGCTGCGACTGCCGTCGCAATATTGCCAAAACCAGTCAACATCACAATCTTGCAGTCCGGGCGTTTTTTATTTAGATCATGAACGAGATTAAGACCACTGCCGTCCTCAAGTTTCATATCAAGAATCGCGTAAGCCGGCGCCTCCTTGCGGACTATTTCGGCGCCTTCCGAAACGGACCCTGCGTCGAGCACATTAAAACCACGGCTTTCCATGGCTCGGCGAAGCCGATTGCGCAGAGGGGCATCGTCATCAAGAATCATCAAAGTTTTGTCTGACATGATGTATTTACACTCTACTCAATCACTAAAAAACAAGGACCTAACTACTCCTTAACGGGACCGACGATAGCAGACAGCGGCAAAATCATCCTCACCTCACCGCCGCCGGCGTACCCGTTTCCGAATAATATTGAGCCGCCAACCGCCTCAATCAAGGTCTGGGCGATAAAAATACCCAATCCGCGGTGCCCGTCATCGCCCTTTCGAGTCGAATTCCAAGGTTGTCCGGCACGCTCCAGAATATCATCCGGAAAGCCGTCACCATCGTCTGTAACGACGATTTGCAGGTTTTGTTGACTGTTTCTCGCCGAAATTGTCACCCGCGAGCTAGCGAAAGTTTCCGCGTTTCGGAAAACGTCATCAAGCGCTTGTACAATCTCCGGGCGGCGTCGAATCTTTGGGATGTGGTCTGTGTCCTGGGGGTGAATCTGGATGAAAAAGGCAATCTCGCTTTTCTCAATGCGTTCATCAATAATTTCACGCAGCAGCGTCGCAACACTGATTTCCGCATCGGCATCCGGGCTCTCGACAAGCCTATACTCGTCCAGTTCGCGCAAAATGATGCGGCATCGCTCTGCCTCAGACCGCAAAAGCTGAACATCCTCAAAAATTGGATCATCCTTATGGAGCTCACGCTCGAGCTCATGCGTGATCACAGTGATGGTATTGAGCGGCGTGCCGAGCTTATGTGCGGCAGACGTGGCGAGAGCACCCAGAGCAACCGCCTGCTGTTCTCCAGCAAAATTGAGGCGCGCTTCAGACAGCTCCTCACTGAGGCGACGCGCTCCCGATGCCACCCACCACGCATACACACCAATGAAAACAGCCGATAGAAGCAGGGAAAGCCAAAGGCCGGCAAGATAAAGTCTTTGCTGCAAAATCGGCTCATCACCCCATGGCAAAGGAAAATTATAAACAGCGAGCAGACTGACACAAACAAGAACGAGCCCAACTAGGATGGCCGCCTCACGACGGCGCAGTATCGCCGCTGAGACAAAAACTGGCGCAAGAAAAAGAATACAGAAAGGATTTAGCAGACCGCCGGTAAAATATAGCAGCAAGGCCAGCTGCATGACATCAAAGGATAAGGCAGCAAAATTCTGATCATCCTTGCGGCGCGTTACGTTTGTGCGGCGCGTCTGCCAAACATTCATTGCAACCGACAGGCCAATAACGAACAATGCTGGCCCAATGGGAATTTCCAATTTGACGATGAAATAAGTGTAGAGCAACGCGGCAAGCTGCCCAAAGATCGCTAGCCAGCGAATGTTAAGGATAAGCCTCGCATCAATTGGGCTGTAGGCGCGACCTTGTTGACGGTTATTGATCTCTGACAACACAAATTGTTTCCACACTAATTTCTTCGATTTAGATAGGCATCTTTATCTCCCTCTGCCAGTACCCATTAATTGAAGGTACCTGTCAAACATCCAAATTTGCGACGCGAAGGGCATTTTCCTGAATGAAGTTCCGGCGCTCTTCAACTGCTTCGCCCATCAAAGTTGAGAAGGCATTATCCGCCTCTTCTTCTTGGTCGATCGAGACCTGAAGAAAAATTCGCTGGTTCGGATCCAGCGTGGTTTCCCACAATTGCTCAGGATTCATTTCACCCAGGCCTTTATAACGTGAAATCTGCGCCCCCTTGCGCCCCGTCTGGAAAATTGCCTGCGAAAAGGCCGTGGGCCCGTTCAGGATTATCTCGGTCTGACCAAGGCGCAACGTCGCGGGCTTACCATAGATCTGCTGCAGATTTGCGGCCATCTCGTCAAGCTGGCCAGTTTCAGCTTGCTTCAGCAGGCGACGGTCGATTACATAGCGCTCGGTAATACCACGCAACCGGCGTTGGACGACAAGAGTGGCTGATGCACCCTCACCCTCAACATTACCTGTCCAACCTTTTTCCATATCTTTCGCCTGCACCTCAAGCCGCTTTGCCAGATATTCTGCTGCCTCGGCACTAGCAAGCGTTCCAGCCGACAGCACACCGGCAATCGCCGCCTGTTCAACAACCTCTTTATTACCCAGATGCCGTCCAACCTGCTCAATTAGGCGGCTCGCATGCGTCGCCTTGTTGGTCAGTTCGCGCAGCTCCTCACCGCCAATCTGCGTTCCATCAGCAAGCGTGAAGACAGCCTCTTTCAGACCGGCATCAATCAAATAGCTATCCAGCGCCCGCTGGTCCTTCAGATAAACTTCGGACTGGCCTCGCTTAGCGCGGAACAGCGGCGGTTGCGCGATGTAGAGATAACCCTCCTCAATTAACGGCCGCATATGGCGGAAAAAAAAGGTCAGCAGAAGCGTTCGAATGTGCGAGCCATCGACGTCAGCATCCGTCATAATAACAATTTTGTGATATCGGGCCTTTTGAATATCTATCTCTGAATTGCCCACACCGGCACCAATCGCCGTGATCAAGGTGCCAATCTCAGCAGAAGACAGCATCTTATCGAGGCGCGCCCGCTCGACATTCAGAATCTTGCCACGCAGCGGTAGAATAGCCTGATTGGCGCGATCACGCCCCTGCTTGGCCGATCCCCCGGCCGAATCACCCTCTACAAGGAAGATTTCAGACTTTGCCGGATCACGCTCCTGACAATCAGCAAGTTTGCCAGGCAGACTGGCTATATCCAACACCCCCTTGCGCCGCGTCAGGTCGCGCGCTTTGCGGGCAGCCTCACGCGCAGCGGCAGCCTCATATGCTTTTGACACAATCTTGCGTGCATCTGTTGGGTGCTCTTCAAACCATTGATTAAGGCAATCAGCAACAGCCTGCTCGACGATCGGACGCACCTCAGATGAGACCAGCTTTTCTTTTGTCTGCGAGGAGAATTTTGGATCGGGCACCTTTACCGATACAATAGCAGTCAGTCCCTCGCGTGAATCATCTCCTGTCAGCTGTACTTTTTCCTTCTTAGCAATGCCTGATGATTGCGCATAGGCATTCACGACGCGGGTCATCGCCCCTCGGAAACCAGCCAGATGTGCGCCACCGTCGCGTTGCGGAATATTGTTAGTAAAACAAAGCGTGTTTTCATGGAAAGAATCCGTCCAGCTCATCGCCAGCTCGACTATTATGTCGTCGCGGGTGGTATCGAGAGTGATTGTTTCGTGCATGGCTGTCCGCGACCGGTTGAGCCATTCGACAAAGGCCATCAGCCCACCCTCAAAGAAGAATTCTGAAACGCGTTTTTCAGCAGAACGGTCGTCAACAAGCTTGATCCGCACACCGGAATTGAGGAATGACAGCTCGCGTAATCGATGCTCTAATGTAGCAAAATCAAACTCAACACTGGAGAATGTCTCAGTTGAGGGCATGAAGGTAATTAGGGTTCCAGATTGACCCTTGGCATCGCCGACAACTTCCAACGGACCATCGGCTGCACCGTTACGAAATGTCAGCCTATGTTCCTTGTCGTCACGGAAAATGGCTACCGTCAGCCATTGCGAAAGCGCGTTAACAACCGAAACACCGACACCATGCAGTCCACCCGAGACTTTGTAGGAATTATTGTCAAACTTTCCCCCAGCATGAAGCTGCGTCATGATCACTTCAGCGGCAGACACACCTTCCTCAGAATGGATATCGACAGGAATACCTCGCCCATTATCGGTGACGGTGACGGAGCCATCGGCATTCAAGACGACATGAACTACATCACAATGTCCGGCAAGCGCCTCATCAATCGCGTTGTCGACAACCTCATAAACCATATGATGCAGACCCGAGCCGTCATCAGTATCACCTATATACATGCCTGGGCGTTTGCGAACTGCGTCAAGACCCTTTAAGACCTTGATCGAATCTGCACCATAGTCACCATTTCGATCTGTATTTGCATTTTCGGCTTCACTCATCACATCACCTCAATCATCGCTGAGCTGCAATTGGCATCAGCAACAGCAATCCGAATTATCTGGGCCTTATCTCGCAATCCACTGAAATCATCAATATCTGTGCCGCTGAACCAGCTTTGCGCAACAAGCCCGCCAACAGCCTCAAACAGCGATAGCCGGCGCTCAATATCAAGGTGGGCTGCGACGTCATCAAGCAGCATCAATGGGGGCCGGCCCAATCGCCGTTGCTGCAGACGGGCATGCGCCAGAATGACAGCAATCAAAAGCGCTTTCTGCTGGCCGGTCGAAGCTAGCATAGCCGGTGTTCCATCCTGCAAATGCGTTGCGCCAAGCTCGCTAGCATGCGGACCCGGCATGTTCCTATCACCCTGCAGCCGCGCCTGCCGCGCTGCAGCTGCCACCCGTTCCTCAACAGCGAGCGCCGGCATCTTTGCAAGCCATCGCTCAGTTTCGCCAGCAAGATCGAGGCGCGCACCGGGAAATCCAAACCATCCCTGTTCAGCCTCAATATTCAGATCGTCGATCAATGCCAATCGCGCCGCAGTAATCGCCACAGCTGTCTCAGCAAGGGTAAGTTCAAGTGCTGATAGCCAAGCATCGTCCTCACGCTCCTCTCTGAGCAGAACAGCACGCTCGCGCAGGGATTTTTCATATCGATTGGTACGTGCAATATGGGCCGGATCAAACGCAATGACCAATCTGTCCAGAAACCGTCTGCGGGCTCCAGGGCTGTCCACAAAAACACCATCCATCTGTGGAGTCAGCCAAGATGCGGACAGCAGCGTGCCAATGTCTGCCTGCGACACGGTATCGCCATTCAGACGCATTACCCGGCGACCAGTCTTAGAATCTTGGGCCACTCCTGTGCCAATCTGGCAAGGACCGTCCGATGACTGTATCGTTGCCGCAACGCTCCAGGAACCACAGGTGCCATGGCGACCCAGATGGTCGGCTCGGGCACGACGCATGCCGCGGCCAGGCGCCAGAAGTGAGAGCGCCTCAAGCAAATTCGTCTTGCCCACGCCATTCGGCCCTAGAACCAGAACTGGCGTTGGCGCAACCTCAATCCGCGAATCTGCATAATTGCGAAAATCATGAAGGCTAACCGAAGACAGAAACGGGCCAGGTGTAGCCACTGGCGCTTCGTCCACTGTTTTTATTTTTTGCAAAACACCCGCCAAAGAATACTCACACCCGCATCGGCATCAGAACAAAAAGGGTTGCCTCATCGCCAGGAGACCGCACAAGGCTTGGCGACCCCTGGTCGGCCAGCGCAAACTCAATCTCATCGCTCAGCACCTGACCGGCGATATCCATCAGATAGCGCGCATTGAAACCGATTTCCATTTCCGGACCATCATAACTGACCTCTAGCTCCTCAACTGCGCTAGACGCATCAGTACTGCTTGCTGATAGGTTAAGGACGCCTGCCTGCAGCTTCAGCTTCACCGAGCGCGACTTTTCCGAGGAGATTGTTGACACGCGGTCAACCGCCGCTGAGAATGCAGCAACATCAACCTGCATAATTCGGTCATTTCCCTGCGGAATGACGCGCGTATAATCGGGGAAAGTGCCGTCGATCAGCTTGCTTTTAAGGCGGATCGTGTCAAAACCGAATTCCGCACGCGTATCAGACAGTGAAATGGCGACATCACCCTCAAAACCATCAAGCAGCTTGCGCAGTTCGGTGACCGCTTTTCGCGGCAAGATAATTGATGGCATGCTGCCCGCACCAGATGGCAACGTCTGACGCGTCATCGCCAACCGGTGACCATCGGTCGCCACCGCACAAAAGTCACCCATTTCCGTTTTGTGTAGATAGATACCATTCAGGTAATAGCGCGTTTCCTCGCTAGAAATAGCAAACCGGGTTGCATCGATTAGATCGCGGATGTCAGCCGCCGTAACGGTGAAACTAACCGGCATCTCAGTAGCACTGATTGCTGGAAAATCCTCAACTGGCAAGGTTGGCAGACGAAAATTTGAACGACCTGCACTAATCGTTGCATGACCATCAGCGACCGAAAGCTCAACCTCGGCACCGTCAGGCAGCTTGCGAGCAATATCATACAGCATATGGGCCGAAACCGTTGTTGTGCCGTCAGTTACAACCGAACAACCAGCCTCTGTGGCAATATCCATATCCATGTCAGTCGCGGTCATTGCAAGCGTACCGTTGCGCGCCTCAAGCACGACATTGGCCAGGATAGGAATGGTATTGCGACGCTCAACAACAGACTGCACATGACCAAGTGGGCGCAACAGACTCATACGATCTATGATTAGTTTCATAAGCTTTCTCTTTGCTTCTCGTAACGGCTACGGGGCGGTTTTCACGTTTACGTAAGGCGCCCACCGGTCCAACGGCGAACTGGGTAATTTAAAACGCTGCCCAATCAGCCATAAACCTACAAAATATAGCATGAAATTAATAAACAAACATCAAAATATTGAGTTTTGAATAGTACCACGCACGCCGAGAGACGCCAATGCCCACAGCCCCCGGTAAGCGAGTAGTGTGCTGGATTTCAACACGTTTTATAAGTTTTAAGCGGACAGCAGGGATTTAAGAAGCTGGACATCTTCGGCCACTGCGTGGTCGCTGTTGACAAGTCCTTCAATGGTGCGCACCGCATGCATCACTGTCGTGTGGTCACGCCCCCCGAACTGGCGGCCAATTTCTGGGTAGGAGAGCGAAGTCAAGTTTTTTGCAAGAAACATCGCCACCTGGCGCGGACGCGCGATGTTGCGCGCACGCCGTGGCGAGAACATCTCTGCAACACGAACGCCATAATGCGAAGCCACCCTATTCTGGATAGCTTCTATGCTGATCTGTCGGCTACTGGCACGTAATAGGTCGCTGAGCAGGTCTGCGGCGCTTTCGATGGTGATTTCCCGCCCAATCAACATGGCGTGCGCGGCAATACGGTTCAACGCACCCTCAAGTTCACGCACATTGCTGGCGATACGATGCGCCAGAAATTCGAGTACTTTGTTGGGAATCCTTACCTGCATTTGCTCCGCCTTGGCCTGCAGAATACCAAGACGTAGTTCGTAGTCAGCCGGATGAATATCCGCCACCATGCCCCAGCCAAGCCGCGACCGCAGGCGCTCTTCCATACCTTCAAGATCGGTTGGCGACTTATCAGCCGAAACGATGACCTGACGACCGCCTTCAACCAGGGCGTTGAAGGTGTGAAAAAACTCATCTTGAGTTGATTCTTTGCCACTAATGAACTGAACATCGTCAATCATCAAAACATCAACGGACCTGAACTGTTCCTTGAATGACATGGTGTCTCGGAACCGCAGCGCTCGGACGAACCTATACATGAATTTTTCTGCCGACAGATACATCACCTTGCGCCTTGGAGACTGCTTCCAAATCTGCCAGGCGATTGCATGCATCAGATGAGTTTTGCCAAGGCCGACACCGCCATAGAGGAACAGGGGATTAAACGACACACGCTCGCTCTCTGCCGTGCGCCGGGCGACCGCAAAGGCCAACTCATTCGGCTTGCCGACGACAAAATTGGCAAATGTATAGCGAGGATCCAGCCCAGCGGTCAGATCATCACCAACTGTTCCAACAGGCGCCTTGTGGCTATCAGAATTGGCAGCTGGCCGTTCGCTGTCTTTACGTCTATTAACGATTATATTCGGCGCCGCCAGCTTGACCTCAACCTGTTTAACGCTGCCATATTCCGCAGCGGAAATGACCCGCAACCGGTCCGCGTATTGACTGCTGACACGGTCTCTGGCGAGAGACGACCCCGCTTCTACGGTGAGAGTGCCATCCTGAAGACGGCTCACGCGTAATGGTTTGATCCAATTTCGCCACGCCGAATCCCCAATGTCATGGCGCAACCGCTCAGTAATCCTGCCCCATACATTTTCAAGATCAGTTGTTCTTGTGCTGCCTTCAGGGTCTGCCGCATTCCGCGCCCGTTGCTCCGCTCCAGCAAAATCGGTCAAAAAATTTGGAACCGCATCATTTTCATGGTCAGCCGACATCGATCCCCCGAATTCTGCTGTACTTTGAATTTCAATAGGTGATCGATTGATCAGCACCTGAGTCAGACATTACCGGGTCTGGTAGATGCTATGCAAGATGCCGACCTAACATAATCAGAAA
>CACHEI010000037.1 GCA_902578815.1 uncultured SAR116 cluster alpha proteobacterium
GTGGAACTCGGTGCTTTGTCACCAGCAAAGGTCAGCTTTGGTAAGGTTTCCTGAGCAACCAGATCATTCAATAACCAGCTCGCGCAAACGCTCCATTAGCCAAAGATGAAGCGGATTGGCCATGTCTCGAATATGTCGTACTGCATGAATCTGAAAGGTGCCGCCTTGTATTGGCAGGGGCCTATGCGTGATCTTGAATTTTAGTCCATTAGCCCGTGCGACCCGTGCCGGTATGGTTGCTACCAAATCAGATGTTTCCAATATAGCAAGCGCAGAAAAAAGCGAGGGAACTACAGTTTGAATGTTTCTTTTCATCCCTTTCAGAAGTAAGGCGTGATCCACCAGATTGCGGATCGGACCATAGGGAGAAATCAGGAGATGATTTGCGGCCGAGATGCTCTTAAGAGTCAGCGGTTTTGAGAAAATCGGATGCCCCCTTCGGCCAGCCAACACATAATCCTCCTGATATAGCGTCTCTGCCATGAAGGACTTGGAGGCCTGTGTTGAGAAGTCGAAATATCCAATCGACAAATCGAGTTGCCCTTGTGCCATGGCCTCTAGTGCTTGCTCATTATGGAGAGGGAAGGCGTGAACATTTATGTTTGGGCCCATGTTCTGCAATTTGGTGATTAACTGGGGGACAATACCTGCGAGCTCATAGTCAAATGCACCAATCCGCAGATCCGTGGCGATCGTATTCGGGTCGAATTCTTCAAAACCCTGTAGAGTTTCTGAAATCAGGCTGACGATCTTTCTGACCTTTGGTTCCAATTCGTGTGCCAAAGCGGTTGGTTCTAGGCCATGTGCGCGCCGCAGAAACAAACGATCATCAAATATGACACGAAGTCGGTTCAATGCGTGACTGACGGCAGGTTGGGTAAGTCCCATTTCTTTGGCAACCGCGGTCGCTTTGCGATTGCGCATCGCACTTAGAAAAACCACCAGTATGGTCGTGTCGACCAGCCTGATATCGATCTCATTTATATCTCTCATAGAAATTATTCATTATTGTGAAGCAAGCAGTTTGTCTAGCGTTTAACGGTGATGGAGAGTGTCCTGCCAAAAGGCAACCTAATTGGGAACGTGGATCACTTGGGTGTAGGGCACAAAATGCACTTAACCATAAAGGGAGAGATGAGATGTTTCTCAAGAAGCTAGTTATAGCAGGTGCCGCCTTATGCCTTATGAAATCAGCAGCCTTTGCAGCGGATTGTGGTCCGTCTGGGCAATCAATCCGGATTCTGGCAAGTGACTTTCCAGCTATCCATGCCGTAGCAGGAACGGCTGAAGAAAACTGCAGCGCAGGCGCTTCGGAATTCACGCGCAACCATACGACTGAAGCGCGCCAGATCATGAACGCGGCATTAACGCCAAACCCATCCGAATATACCAGTGTTATCGTCGCCAACTCGACGTTAACGCAGCTGATGAACGACGGGCTTGTGCGTCCACTAAACGATCTGGTCGAAAAGCATGGCTCTCATTTGCCCAAGAACCTGATGATCACCATCGATGGAAACATCATGGCGGTGGCATTCATGGCAAATTCGCAACACCTGTTTTCCCGAAAGGATGTTTTGGCAAAGGCTGGTGTCAACGAAATTCCGGGGACATATAATGAGATGATCACCGCGGCCAAAGCCATTCGTGAAGCGGGCATTATGGAACACCCGATCGTGATGAACATGAAAACCGGATGGAATGTTGGTGAATCGTTCAACCTCGTGTTCCTGGCACATGGTGGCGAATTCTTCAAAGCTGGCACCGCCGAACCATCGGTTAACAGCGCAGCTGGTGTTGCCGCGCTAAACACGCTCAGGGAATTGGTTGAGTACGCGCACCCTGACCACCTGACACAGGCCTCGAATGAAACCCAGGCTATCTGGGAAGCTGGCGAAGCCGCATTAGGGATCATGTGGGGATCACGCGGGGCGCCGATCCTTGATGATGAGGGATCATCAGCCGAGGTCACGTCAAACACCGTATTGTCCTCTGCGCCATCAGTTGAGCCGGGGGGCATTCCGGGCGCTACACTCTGGTGGGACGGCTTCACAATCTCAAAAAATGTATCTGACGCAGAAGCGGAAGCAACATTCGCCGCCCTTGCTAGCGCTTTGAACTCAGATATGGTTGCTGCCCATAACGATGAAGCGGTTTGGTTGCTTGACGGCTTCAAGCCAGGTGCGGCCGCCGCAGGTGTTTCAGCAACAGCCCAAGGAGGAGCGGCTCCGTATCCGATGCTCCCCCAAATTGGACTTCTGCACAATGCGCTTGGATCAGAACTGTCTGACTTCCTGAAAGGTGAAGAAAGTGCTGAAAAGGCACTGGCAGATGTTGAAGCGGCTTATGTCACAGCTGCTAAAGAAGCGGGTTTTCTTCAGTAGGCTAGCTCTGAAGGAAACTTGCGTGAGGGGGGACCCCTGAAATCTCCCCTCACACCTTGTTTTTGTAAACTGGATTGCAAGCAGTGAAGCACCGCGCCTTCTTTTGGTTCATTCTACCAACCCTTGCGGCCATGACATTGTTCATTGCGCTGCCGATCGTTTCCGTATTTGTGCAATCCCTGTACGTGCAGCATGAACAGGTCTTGGTCATCTCGGAGAATTGTGGGCCGTTCGGCTGCAAACAATCCACCTCTGTGGATATTGCCGCGACCGAAAAACTCCGTGAAGAGGCGCCATTGGGTCAGTTCAACGGGTTCGGCACTTACTCTAACCGGTCCCATCTGGCATTTGCCGAAGTCGGTGCCGCATGGGCGACGTCGGACACAATCGATGCGTTCTGGGACGAGGTGGTTAATCTTCCTTTCTATGGCGCGCTGACTTTCACATTGACATACACAGCTGCGGTTACGCCGCTGGTTCTGTTGCTGGGTTTGGCGATAGCCATCGGGGTTAACAGTCTGCCAAGCATCTTGAAAGGGCCATCAATATTCGTCTCGCTCCTACCATTCCTTGTTACGCCATTAGTGGGCTCCTTGATCCTTTTCTGGATGGTGGATAGTGATGGAGTGATCGGAGCAATCATTCAATTAATATTTGACGACCCAAACCTCAGCCTTAAAGCGTCAGCAGCATTGACATGGACCATGCTCATTCTGTACGGCGTCTGGCACACGCTGCCGTTCAGTTTCATTGTATTTTACGCAGGGCTTCAAACCGTGCCTTTGGAAACCTTGGAGGCTGCGCAGGTTGACGGTGCCACAAAATGGCAACGGACGATCTATGTAGTCGTGCCCCACCTTGTGCCACTGATTTCCTTCGTGACCCTCATGTTGCTAATGGATAATTTCCGCGTTTTTGAGCCCATTGTCAGCTTTTCCGCAGAAGCCCACGCAAGGTCGCTCAGCTGGATCATTTTCAACGACCTTCGAGAAAGTGGGAATCCGCTTTACGGATCCGCCGGGGCAACGTCAATGCTAACGATTCTTGGGGTGGTCTTTCTTTTGACACCGGTGCTGATCCGCACATGGCGGGATTTCAAGGGCGCAGGGCGTTGAGGGAGATGAGATGACAAAGCAAACAAAACGGCGTGTGACGTTTGGCAGAATAATTTCTCTCAGCCTTGTTTGCACCTGGCTTTGTCTGGCCGCCTTTCCATTTATCTGGACATTTTGGGGCAGTTTCAAGGTCCAGTCTGATTTCTTCTCCAAAGCTGATTGGATGAACGCTCTTTGGGGAACAAACACGCTGGAACAAACTGGCAGTGCCTTTACTAGCTCCGGCTACCAAGGCGCATGGGTGATCGAAAAATTCTGGGAAAACTTTCTGAACACCGGGATTGTCGTGCTTTCCACAGTAGTCGTTTCTCTGACTTTCGGAACCCTTGGTGGCTATGCCCTGGCACGGTCAGGGTTTAGATATGCCTTCTGGATTTTAATGGCAGCACTTGTTTTTCGCGCCATGCCTCACATCACTCTGGTGTCTGGTTATCTATTACCATTCTTCGAATGGAATATTTGGGGGCACCTGCCGACCACTATCATTGTGCTCGTCGCGATCAACCAGCCATTCACTCTATGGATGCTTCATAGTTTCTTCCTGAACATACCAAAAGACATGGACGAAAGCGCAATGATTGACGGTTGCAGCCGGTTTCAAGCTTTTCGACTTGTCATCGTGCCCGTGATGTGGCCCGGAGTCATAACCACCGGACTTTTTAGTTTTCTTCTTGCCTATAACGACTTCGCTGTAACGGCAATGCTGCTTAGTGAAGAGAATGAAACCATCATACCCGCCATTAACAGCTTCCTCGGCACAACACAGGTTGAGGGCAAAGTGATGTATGCAGTCGCTGCTGTGGTTTCAGCGACGGCGCCACTTTTTGTGCTGATTCTTTTCTTTCAACGTCAGATTGTCAGCGGGCTAACCGCGGGCGCGGTAAAGGGATAATTGTTCTAGATGACTCATATAAAACCGGGAGAAGTTGCAAAACCGTTCATAGATCTCGTTGTGATCAAGGGATCAGATTTTGATTTGGCGGATGAGGCGTTTTGCACCCCAATGAGGCCATTGAAATCCAGTAACAATCTGTATTATTCCGATGGACCCGCGTAATGGAAGGGCATGCCAACAACCGCGCCCGTCTCGATGGCCTGCGCGCTGCCCAGTATGACTGGGACGAGACCGGCCTTCGTGCCGCGCTGGACGGGATCAGCGCGCCGGACGCGGTATTCAGGCTGGCACATCCCTTCGGGGATATGACCGGCCCGTCGGCTTTTCACGACAACGCTCTTGCCGTGCTGAAGGCGGCCTGGCCCGACATCGAACGCCGTGACTGGATTGTAATGGCCGGCGAGGACGAGAACGGCATTGAATGGGTCGGCTGCGGCGGGCATTTCGTCGGCACCTTTCTCAACCCGTTCCTCGAGATCCCGCCGACCGGCCATCTGGCGCATATGCGCTTTCACGAATTCTACCGTTTCGAAAATGGTCGGATCATAGAGATGCAGGCGCTCTGGGACATTCCCGAGGTGATGATGCAGGCAGGCGCCTGGCCGATGGTGCCGTCGCTGGGACGCGAATTCTGCATTCCCGGCCCGGCTTCAGGTGACGGTCTTATTCGCGAGGCGCGCGATCCGGCGCGCAGCGCGGCCAGCCAGCAGCTGATCATCGACATGCTGAACCATATGAAACGCCATCCGAGCCAGGGCGGGCCCGAGGTGATGGAGATGCCGCGCTTCTGGCATCCACGGATGAACTGGTACGGGCCGGCAGGCATCGGCACCGGACGCGGCATCGAGGGCTTCCGCAACTGGCACCAGATCCCGTTCCTGAACGGGATGCCCGATCGCCGCAGCAAGGTCGCCGAGATCACCTATCACTTCTTCGGTGACAATGATTACGCCGCCGTGACCGGCTGGCCGAACATGATCCAGACCATCAGCCATGACGGCTGGCTGGGCATCCCGCCGCTCGGCAAGGAAATCACCATGCGAAGCCTCGATTTCTGGCGGGGCGAGAACGGCCTGATCCGTGAGAACTGGGTGATGGTCGATCTGCTGCACATGTATGACCAGATCGGGATCGATGTGTTCGCGCGGCTTCGCGAGTTCAACAAGCGTCGTGTTATTGGTGATTAAAATTGCATATGGGCACCAATGATCCCCACTTATCCCGTGAAAAACGACAGCCATTTCAAGTGATCTCTATGCCTTGCTGATCACATGTTTATTCTGACGCGTCCTTTGTCGGGCCAGCCACACTCCTTAACCACCGAAAAAATCTTACTGAGCGCCCTTTTGCCTGATTCTCGGCTGATATCTCAAGCCAGTAACCATTTGGACCAACGACCGTTGTAGGAGAAATCTGTACGAGGCTACCTACGTTCAACTCGTATTCAATCATGTTGCGATCCACAATGGCGACACCAACCGAATTCTTGGCCGCTTGAATGGCAAGCTCAAGTGAAGCAAATTCCATGGACCCCTGCGTAGGTAAATCTGGATGATCAGGTTCTATCTCAAGCCAGTCTTGCCACAGGGGGAAGCGCTGCCCATTGTCAAAGACATGTAAGAGACAACTAGTGCGCATTGCCTCCCGATCTTCGAAGAGTTTGCGCGAGCAAACGGCAATATGCTGCTCAACCAGTAACTGTAGGTTTTCGGACCCAGCTGTCGGATGGGTGCCAAATTGAATGACACAATCCATCCGGATGCCAGGCCGAGCCATGGTATGAACCGCCAGTTCAATCTCTGGAAATTCATGAGGATAAGACGACAGCCGCCGTGTGAGCCAACGGGCTGCCAATGTTGGTGGCGCCAGAATGTTTAATTTCTGTTGCTGTGAAGAACCAGTCGCATCACTCACAGCATCGGCCATGAGGCCAAATGTCTCAAAAACCCTCTTGTGCAACGACTGGCCGGCAATGGTCAGAGATATACTGTTTCCAACGCGGTCAAAAAGTTTGAGATCAAGAGATTCCTCGAGGGATTTGATCTGCCGGCTGACGGCACTCTGTGTGACGCCGAGCTGGCTAGCTGCTTCTGTAAAGCTCAAACATTTCCCGACGACTGAAAATGTACGCAGCGAAGTGAGGCTGGGCAGACTCTTCATATTTCGCGAGCCTTGGACCATTGAAATTCCAGATATACCGAACCGTAATTCGTGGTGGCGCATGAGTCATGAAAAAAATGAATGACCCCTCTAATTTGTCATTGGCGAGACGTCCTTAATTTCTGGACAATTTGTCTCCTGAATGGGTGCCGTGGAGGTGAAGCAATTGCCAAACGCGCACGTTCAGTTTTGCCAAGACAATGCAGGCGCCATCTCATGATTGCTGATCAACCAATCCCAAAAGCACGCGGACGTCGTCGGAGCCGTCGGGGTGAAGGAATGCAAGCGCCGGCAATCATGCAGCGTCCGTTTGCGCAACTCACACGCCCATATCCGGCTGTTGAACGCATTTCCGATGACCAGATAGAACATATACACCACGCGTCCTTGGAATTGCTTTCCAAAACCGGTTTGGATGTGCTGCATGAAGACGCCCGCGCCATCATGAAAATGGCTGGAGCTGATGTCAAAGAAGGTGACGTACGGGTGCGCTTTGATCCCGATCTGATCAACGGCGCTATCGAAACTGTTCCGTCAGAATTCACTCTTCATGCGCGTAACGAGAAACACAACGTAAACATGGGGGGAGACAATGTTGCGTTTGCCATGATGGCAAGTGCACCGAATTGTTCGGACATCGATAATGGTCGCCGCGCTGGCAACCAAAAGGACTTTCAGAACTTCCTACGATTGGCCCAAACACACAATATTTTGCATATGACGGGGGGGGTACCCCGTAGAGCCCGTCGATATTCATGCGTCTGTCCGCCATCTGGATTGTATCCACGATTACATCACATTTACCGACAAGGCATATTGCATCTACTCGCTTGGCGAGGAACGTGTTGCCGATGCGATTGAGATGACCCGGATTGCACATGGTTTGTCGCGAGATCAAATGCGTGATCAAGCCTGCATGTTTTCGATTATCAATACAAATTCTCCACTGCAGCTGGATATTCCGATGATGCAGGGAGTGATGGCATTGTCTGAGATGGGGCAGCCGGTCGTAATAACCCCCTTCACGCTGGCTGGCGCAATGGCACCGGTTACGATTGCCGGGGCGGTAACACTCCAGAATGCCGAGGCTCTCGCAGGCATAGCCTTTACACAGATGGTACGCCCGGGTGCGCCTGTGATGTATGGCGGCTTCACATCTAATGTTGATATGAAGACCGGCTCGCCAGCGTTCGGCACACCAGAATACATGCAGGCACAGCATGTTGGAGGGCAGTTGGCGCGGCGATACAGCATTCCATATCGCTCTTCGAATGTGTGCGCTGCCAATACGGTGGACTCACAAGCAGCATATGAGGCGGTTTTCTCGCTTTGGGGAGCAATCAACGGCGGCGCCAATATGGTCATGCACGGTGCGGGTTGGCTAGAAGGCGGCCTATGTTGTTCGTATGAGAAGGTGATGCTTGATATTGATCTGCTGCAGATGGTCTCGGAATTCCTTCAGCCAGTTTCGACCAGCTCGGACGACCTCGCGCTAGATGCAATCGAGGAGGTTGGGCCAGCAGGCCATTTCTTTGGCACTGAACACACTCAGGAGCGTTACCGCGATGCCTTTTATTCACCAATTCTGAGTGACTGGCGCAATTTTGAAACCTGGCAGGAAGGCGGATCGCCAATCGCGATCGAACGTGCGAATGCCGAGTGGAAAAGCCGCCTTGCTGCCTATGAGCCGCCGCCGCTGGACCCCGTAATTCGGGAAGAACTTGAAGCCTTTGTCGCCAAGCGCAAGGCCGAGGGTGGCGCAGCCACCGACTTCTGACCTTCAAAAAGACTCCAACCGATACATCGTGAAAGATCACTAATGCCGAAGATTCAGATTGATACGACCAAAGGCGCAAAGAAACTGCCGACACATGCCAAAGTCGTTGTTGTCGGAGGTGGGGTGGTTGGGTGCTCAATCCTGTTCCATCTGGCCAAGTTCGGCTGGAAAGATGCTGTGCTGCTGGAACGGGACGAGCTGACTTCTGGTTCTTCGTGGCATGCGGCCGGTGGCATTCATACCATCAGTTCGGATCCGAACATCTCACGTCTGCAATCCTACACGATCAATCTTTATAAAGAGATCGAAGAGCTATCCGGCCAGTCCGTCGGCCTGCATCAGACCGGTGGCTTTTATGCCGCCTCCGCCAAGGAATGGTATGATTACCTGAAGGGTGAGCGCTCAAAAGCGCGCTACATGAGGCTGGATCAGGAATTCATTTCGCCCAAGGAATTGGCCGAGCGTCACCCTTTGATCGATCCGGACCACTATCATGCGGTACTGTGGGACGCACAGGACGGCCATCTAGACCCGTCCGGCACGACTTATGCGTTTGCCAAGGCGGCAAGGGCGCATGGCGCTCAGTATTTCACCCATTGTGGCGCGACTGCTATGACGCAGCGCCCCGACGGCAGCTGGGACATTGTCACGCCGAAAGGTTCGATCAATGCAGAGCATGTGGTCAATTGCGGTGGTCTGTGGGCGCGCGAGGTCGGTCACATGGCTGGCATTAACCTGCCCGTTCAACCGATGGAGCACCACTATCTGATCACCGAGCCTATGGACGAAGTTGTGAACTTCGGTCAGCAGTTGCCGCACGGCATCGATTTTGAGGCCAACGTGTACTGCCGCCAGGAAGGTCAGGGCATGTTGCTTGGCACCTATGAGGCTAAGGCAACCCCTTGGAAGGTCGGCGGAACTCCATGGGACTTCGGGCACGAATTGCTGCCGCCGGATCTAGATCGCGTGGCTGATCGCCTTGAAATCGCTTTCGAGCGTCTTCCTGCCATGGCCAATGCCGGGATCAAGGATGTGATCAACGGTCCCTTTACCTTTGGCCCGGATGGCAATCCGCTAATCGGTCCTGTTCCAGGCATGCAGAACTACTGGGTAGCCGTCGGCGTCATGGCGGGCTTTTGCCAGGGCGGCGGCGTGGGCCTGACCCTTGCGGAATGGATGATCGACGGGGAGCCATCCATTGATGTCTGGGCGATGGATGTCGCGCGTTTTGGTGAGTTCGCGACACCTGACTGGGGCTCGATCAAATCGTCGGAAAACTACGAACGCCGGTTCGTGATGACCTTCCCGAATGAAACCCTGCCCAAAGGCCGTAAGCAAAAGACGACCGCGCTCTATGATCGTATGATCGCCAAAGGCGCGCTGATGGATCAAAGCTTCGGTCTCGAACACGTGCTCTGGTTTGGGGATAGCCCGGACGACGCGCATGAAGTTCCAACCTTTGAGCGCAACCGGTCGCATGACTATGTCGGGCGGGAAATCAAGGCCGTGCGTGAAGCAGTTGGTGGCATCGAGATCGCCAACTTCGCCAAGCACGAATTCAAGGGCGCGGGTGCGCGCGATTTCCTAAACCACATTCTTGCGGGATACTTGCCCAAGCCTGGCCGCTTGACGCTGACACCGATGCTGACGCCCAAGGGCAAGCTTTACGGCGATCTGACGGTGGCTTGCCTCGCCGAGGATCATTTCATGCTGTTTGGGTCGGGGGTCATGCAAGAGGCGCACCGCCGCTGGTTCGAAAAAGACCTGCCCGCAGGCATTGCCTACGTCAATGCTTCGGACGACTGGCACGGCATCGCCTTGTCCGGCCCGAAATCGCGGGAGCTGCTTGCCCGGATCACACGCGACGATGTTTCCGCCGAAGCCTTCAAGTTCCGCGACGTACGGCAGACGTTCGTCGGTGGTGTGCCGGTAATTATCAACCGGATCAGTTTCTCCGGCGAGCTGGGTTATGAGATCTACTGCAAGCCGCAATACTTGATACGCCTTGCTGACGCCATCGAAGAAGCCGGTGCGGATCTGGGCTTTCGCTGGTATGGCGCGCGTGCGCTGCTGTCGATGCGGCTTGAAAAGGGTTGGGGTGTATGGACGATGGAATACCGCCCGGATTTCAACGCGGTCGAATCTGGGATGGATGTCTTCATCAACTGGAAGAAGGATTTCATCGGAAAGGAAGCCACGTTGACGGCGCGCAATGAGGGCGTTTCGCAGAAACTGTTGACGATGGTCATCGACACTAACGGGATTGACGTCGCCCATGACGAGGCGATTCTGAAAGATGGCACGCCGGTCGGCTACGTCAGTTCGGGAGGCTATGCGCACCATGTCGGCCAGTCGATGGCGATGGGCTATGTTGCCACCGAATTCGCGGCCCCCGGAACCACGCTCCAAGTGGAAATTCTAGGCAGATTCTACGATGCGGAAGTCCTGTCCGGACCAATTTACGACGCCAACGGCGTCTATATGCGTTCCTAATTTGGAATGAGGGACATGGGACGTCGACGGGATAATGAAGGAAATCTCAGATTGTGCATACGGAGATGAAAACAAATGAATGTTCATTATAGCGACAACCGCAAGATTGACCCAAGCCAGGGCACACGCCTTGGCGACGGGACGGAGAATGACGGCAACCGTGTCGAGATCGGGCCAACCGCACTTGCCCATGCCGAATGGCGCGAGGCAGGGCTGGCGTTGCCCGACTTGGCCGAAATGCGCAAGGCCCGCCACAAACGCCTAACCGATGCCATCGTGGCGCGCGGCTATGGGGGCCTTTTGATGTTCGATCCCCTGAACATCCGCTACGCGACCGACACCACGAACATGCAGCTGTGGAACACCCACAATCCGTTCCGGGCCTGCCTGCTTTGTGCCGATGGCTATATGGTGCTTTGGGACTACAAGAACGCGCCGTTCCTTGCGGAATTCAATCCGCTGGTGCGCGAAAGCCGTTCTGGTGCAGATATGTTTTATTTTGCCCGTGGTGACCGGATCGGCCCAGCGGCCGATGCCTTTGCTGCCGAGGTTGCGGACCTTCTTTCCCGTCACGCGCCGGGCCATCGACAGATCGCCATCGACAAGATTCAGCCGGCAGGTCTGGACGCGATCCGCCGCACGGGCCTGCAGTACCGCGATGGCGAGGAAGTCACCGAACGCACGCGGGGCATCAAGACAGAGCACGAGCTGCGCGCAATGCGCTGCGCCATCCATTCCTGTGAGCGCGCCATGGCCGTCATGGAGGACTTCGCGCGTACCGAAATCCCCAACGGCGGCGTGACCGAGGACGATGTCTGGGCTGTGCTCCATGCCGAGAACATCAAGCGTGGCGGCGAGTGGATCGAAACGCGGCTGCTTACCTCCGGCCAGCGCACAAACCCATGGTTTCAGGAATGCGGGCCACGGGTAATCTCAGAGGGTGAAATTCTCGCCTTCGACACCGATCTGATCGGCCCCTATGGTATCTGTGCGGACCTTAGCCGCACGTGGTGGATCGG
The DNA here is from genome assembly GCA_902578815.1 of uncultured SAR116 cluster alpha proteobacterium. GTDB lineage: Bacteria > Pseudomonadota > Alphaproteobacteria > Puniceispirillales > Puniceispirillaceae > MED-G116. The sequence continues at coordinate 11,844 of CACHEI010000037.1, forward strand.
TGACGATCTGGCCCCGGCACATATGCGCGAAAGCTATGCCGAGGCTGTAGAGCACATTCGCTATAACACCGCACTCCTGCGGCCGGGCCTTCATATGGAAGACCTGACGCGGTCGCTGCATGTCCTTCAGGACAAGTATGATGCACTCAAATACTCTTCTCCGATGCATGGTGTTGGCATGTGCGACGAGTGGCCCCTGATCGCCTATCCAGACCGACTGGTGGACAATGCCTTTGACGCCGTTCTCGAACCCGGCCTAACGCTGTGCGTCGAGGCGCTGGTGGGAGAGGTTGGCGGCGATCACATGGTCAAGCTAGAAGATCAGGGCGTCCTTACGGAAGATGGCTTCGAAACGATGTCGGTCTATCCGTGGGACGAACGTCTGTTTCCAGGTGGCTAAGCCGACGCCCCCAAAACGTAGGGATTCGAAACATGCAATACATATCGACACGCGGACATGCGGCGGCGCTTTCCTTCAACGAGGCGCTGCTGGTGGGGCTGGCCAGTGACGGCGGGCTCTACGTGCCCGCGGCGTGGCCGAAACTGAGCTTCGGTGAGATTAGGTCGTTTCGAGGCAAGCCCTACGCAGAGGTGGCTTTTGCGGTGATGTCGCCCTTTGTGGGCGGAGAGATTGACGATGTCGATTTGCAGCAGATGATCGAAGAGGCCTACGCGACTTTCCATCATCCAGCAGTGACACCTTTGCCTTCAGGATTGGGCCGGCAGTTGTGATGGCAGTAGTCCGGCATCTGGTACGCAATGACTT
>CACHEI010000038.1 GCA_902578815.1 uncultured SAR116 cluster alpha proteobacterium
AAACGATTAACGTTCTGGAACAGGAGCTTGTGTTTCCATGGTGTGGGTAAGGTCTCCGGTATACTTTTACAATCGCAACGGCACGTACTACTTCTCTCGTGCTGTTCCCTCTGATCTTCGTCATCGCTTTCCCAAGCGGAAGATCGAGGTTTCTCTTCGTACAAAATCAGAATCCAAAGCTGCCAGATCTGCTGCTGCCCTGTCCGACAGGTTAGAGCGATACTGGGACAGCCTTCGTATGGAGATGATCTATTCGAAGGAGCTTGGGCTGACAGTTCTGCCAGAAAGCAGGACGGTGGCGGCTGACAGTTTCAGCTTAACTGATGCGCTAGCGCTCTATCACCGTCTGAAGGGTGTGGGGAAGACCAGTCTGTTCTTTGAATCATCAGAGCGAAGCATTCGCTACCTGATTGAATGCCTAGGGCATGACAGCCTGACATCACTCGAGGTGTCAGACGCAGGACGGTTCAGGGATTACCTGTTTGAACGCGGCATGTCCTCATCATCCGTGAAGCGTGTCTTCTCTTCTGTAAGGGCCGTCATCAACCTTGCGATTAGAGAACATGGGTTGTCGGTGACCAATGTCTTCAGCGGCACCTTCATCCCGGATGATGAGGTGAAGAAGAAGCGGTTGCCGATCCCTGCTAAAGATCTGGTTAAGATCCAGCAGGAATGCATGGCACTGGATGATGAGCCACGCTGGCTCATTGCTCTGATCAGCGACACCGGCATGCGCCTGTCAGAGGCCTGCGGCTTGCAGGCTTGTGATATCCACCTTGATGGCGACACGACCTATATCGATCTTGTCGAGCATCCCTGGCGGAGGCTGAAGACATCATCCAGCAGCAGACAGGTGCCACTGGTGGGAGCGTCACTCTGGGCAGCGCAGAGGATCAAGGATGCAGGCTCCGCCTTCGCCTTCCCCAAATACTGCAGTGAGGCCAAGTGCAATGCCAACTCTGCAAGTGCGGCGCTCAATAAATGGCTGAAACCACGGGTGCCGGATGGATGTGTCATCCACTCCTTCCGACACAGCTTGCGTGACCGCCTCCGTGCCATTGAATGCCCAGCCGACATCATCGATGCCATAGGTGGTTGGGCCACCGAAGGCGTTGGCCATCAATATGGCAAAGGGCATAGCCTTACCGTCATGCATGGATGGATGGAGAGGCTAACGACCAAGATTCAAGAACCGTGATCTATGGAAACAGTCACTTGAACCACGGTCCACGGACCTTGAAGCTTGGAAAGTGGTGCCCAGGGGCGGCACTGAACACGTATTTCAGTGTGTTTCATAAGGTTTCAAATACTATTTTTATCTGTTATTATTCATCATGTTAACAGATTTTTGTGTTTCATAGTGTTTCATAGTGTTTCACAAGATACCAAACATAAAGGTGGATAATTAGGTGGATAGATATGGCACCACGTGATCGCCTTTCAGCAGCATTTATCAAGTCTGCAAAACCAGGCAAGCATTGTGATGGTGCTGGCCTGTGGCTTCATAAACGCTCAGATGGTGGTGCTCAATGGTTCCTACGTTTTGACCGTTTTGGCAAGCGCTGTGAGATGGGGCTTGGGGGCTTCCCCCGTGTAAGCTTGAAGCAAGCACGTGAGTCGGCAGAGTTGGCAAGATCACAGCTAGCTGCTGGTATTGATCCTGTTAAGGAGCGTCGGAGGCTGAAGCGTGAAGCGTTGCAGTCTGCCAATAGCTTTGCGCATCTGGCTCATGAAGCCTTCGAGGCCCGCAAATCAGAGCTGAAGGGCGATGGCAAAAATGGCCGCTGGTTTACGCCTCTGGCATTGCATGTCCTGCCAAAGCTGGGATCAGTACCTGTAGAAGAGCTAACCTCGCGGGATCTTCGTGACTGTATAGGTCCGCTCTGGCATGAAAAAGCGGACACAGCGCGCAAAGCCCTTAATCGAACAAACATCGTCATTAGGCACGCAGCGGCTCTTGGCTTGGATGTAGATATCGGCCTTGCCGAGAAGACAAAGCTACTCCTTGGCAAGACACGGCATGTGGTGAAGCATATTCCATCAATGCCATGGCAAGAGGCGCCAGCTTTCTATCAATCATTAGATGACAGGTCCCGGCCGCAGCTGGCCCTGAGATTACTCATGCTTACCGGTCTTAGGAGCTACCCGGTTAGGCATGCTCACTTGGATGAGATCGATGGCGATATCTGGACAATCCCTGGCGAGAAAATGAAGGGCCTAAAAGGTAAGACACCAAGCTTTAGGGTGCCCCTTACACCGGAGGCCCTCCAAGTCATCGAGCTTGCTATTCAGCAGCAGCGAGATGGCTACATATTCCCCGGTGTTAAGCGCGGGGTTATCTCTGATGCCTCGATGGCGCGGCTCATGGAACGGAGAGGCCTTGAGGCGCGGCCACATGGCTTTCGATCAACTCTGAGGACCTGGCTGACAGAAAGCCAGCAAGCAAGCCCCGAGGTGGCAGAGATAATTATCGCGCATCAAACGGGGTCAATCGTGGAGCGTAGCTACAACCGAACAGATATGATTGATCAGCGAAGAGCGCTGATGGGGGAGTGGGCAAAATTTCTCACCGGTCGATGAGCGAAGAAAGAACTCTTTCTATTTCCGCATTCGTCATCAAGGCTTGACGTTTCCTTAGCTTGATGAGGGCTAGGTTAATTCGTTAAAACCCCGCGAAAATGGGGTTCTGATGGCGCCAAAATAACCAGTATTTGAGGAATTGTCATTTTCGTGAAAAAAAATTGAAACATTTTCTGCCTTTAATGTTCGCCTGTCTGACGGGAGGACAGTTTGGGCTCAATTCACCTTAAAAATATTTTCAAATCATTTGGCCCTACAAGGGTGTTGAAAAACGTTAGTCTTGAAATCAACGATGGCGAGTTCACCGCACTGGTCGGGCCATCAGGATGCGGAAAATCCACTTTATTGAGAATTCTTGCCGGGCTTGAAGATCTCGATAACGGCACCGTCAGCATAGACGGCAGAGATGTTTCCGGTGTTCGCGCCTCGGATCGTAATCTCTCCATGGTTTTTCAGTCTTATGCGCTCTACCCGCATCTGACGGTGCGTGAAAACATCGCCGTTCCCCTGCGCATGAGGCAGTTGAACCCCTCCCAGCGTCTGCCCCTTATCGGCAGTATGATCACCCCTGCCACCGCCAAAAAGGAGATTACCGACAAAATCAACACAGCCACCGATATGCTGGATATCGGCCATCTGCTCGACCGAAAGCCAGGCCAGCTTTCGGGCGGTCAACGCCAACGTGTTGCGCTTGGCCGTGCACTGGTTCGCGACCCCGAGGCCTTCCTACTCGATGAGCCGCTTTCCAACCTCGACGCGAAATTGAGGGTTCAGACACGCGCCGAAATCACCCAGCTGCATCGCCAGCTCGACGCTACCTTCGTTTATGTTACCCATGACCAAGTTGAAGCCATGACCATGGCGGACCGCATTGCCGTCATGATGGATGGTGAAATCCTGCAATACGACACACCGGAAAACATCTATAGCAAGCCAGCATCCATCCATGTGGCTGAGTTCATCGGCTCCCCGAAGATCAACATCTTTCCGGTGGAGTTGATAAGCCCTGATCAGGGGACTAGGTTCCAGATCGGTGTCAGGCCAGAATACCTAAAACAGAAAAATGGAAAATTCAGGCTCAAGGCCGTTATCAGTCATCTGGAAAACCTTGGCCCAGAAATTCAGGTCCAGTTCACGCTTCCCGGCATTGACACCCTGTTCCACACCCGGCTTGACCCCAAATCCGCAGGCAGCCTCACGATCGGCAGCACGACCCAGTTCGGCTTTGATGAGGTTGATTGCCATCTCTTTAATGACAGGGGTGTTCGCCTTTCACCGCATAAGACCCGACAATTCTTTAAAACGCTCAACGATTCAACATGACCGCAGCCCTCAACCACCAACGCCAGACACTTTCAGCATGGATAATGCTATCACCCGCGCTGATCCTGATGATGGTGATTCTGATCCTGCCCATCCTGATCGCGTTTGGGTTGTCGTTCACGGATTACGGGCTAGGGGTGAAGAGCGTCGATTTTGTCGGGCTAGAAAATTACGAACGTATTTTCACCCGCTCCACCTTCAAAAAAATGTTCACCGCAACCGTTCTTTATGTCATTGTTGTCGTTCCTTTTTCCGTAGGCCTCGGGCTGGGTGCCGCCTTGCTAATCCAATCTGTTCGGCGCGGCCGGGAATTTTATAAAACCATCTATTTCCTGCCGGTAATGGCATCCCTGCTGGCCATGGCGATTGTCTGGGAATTTATGCTCCACCCGACCATCGGCGTGCTGAACGAAACCCTGCAAGGCGGCTGTGACAGCGCAATTATTCATGGTCTCCTCACCGGGTCATGGTTTGGCGCCGACCCGCTGGCATCGTGGTATGGTGATCAGTGTGCCAATGGCTTCCCGCTCTGGCTGGGGGACCGTGACTATGCTCTCTGGACAATTTGTTTCATCGGCATCTGGCAATCCTTCGGGTTCAACATGGTGCTGTATCTGGCCGGGTTGACATCGGTGCCAAGGGATCTTTATCACGCTGCCGAGATGGATGGGGCATCCAGCGCATGGGAACGGTTCCGGCTGATCACCTGGCCGATGCTGGGGCCAACCACGGTCTTTGTGGTGACCATCACAGTGATTCGGTCCTTTCAGGTTTTCGATACTGTTGAGGCTATCTTCCCCGATAGCGGAGGCCCCGGCAAAACAGCCTATGTGATGATGTTCGCCATTTATGAGAAGGGCATCAAACAGAACCTGCTCGGCACAGGGGCTGCCATTACCGTCATCTTCCTGATGTTTGTGATTGTGGTAACCCTGATCCAGCGCTGGTTCATTGACCGAAAGACGCATTACACATGATCAACGCCTTCTTCCTGTCCTCAACCATCAAACACGGGGTGCTGTTAGTCGGCGCACTGATCGTGCTGGTGCCGTTTTACATGATGGTCAGCTACTCGTTCAAAAGCCCGGGTGAGATCGAACGCAATACCGGCGGTTTCTTCGGCTCGCAGGAACTGATGGTTGATGAACGCTGCGTTAAGCTGCAAGACCCCAACAAGGATGAGGTGATCGCCCTCAGGCCACGTTTTCCGGGGCTGGATGATGATGGTGTCCGCAAAGCATTTATGGCCGAGGTTGAACAGGATTGCTCAATGATCCCGGTGGTCTTCAATTATAGCAAGGCGTTTTCACAAGCCCCGCTGCTCCGCTACCTGCTCAACGGCGTTATTGTTACCGTCTCTATTTTCCTAATCCAGATTGTTGTGGCATTACCTGCGGCCTTCGCCCTGTCGAAACTGCGTTTCTGGGGTCGGGAGACTGTCTTTACCATGGTGATCCTCGGACTGCTGATCCCAGTCCATGCCATTGCTCTTCCGCTCTATATCATGCTCGCCAAGGTTGAACTGATCAACACATATGCCGCGCTCATTGTGCCTTGGACAATTTCGGTTTTCGGTATTTTCCTGATGCGGCAGTTTTTCATGACCGTGCCGGATGATCTAATAGACGCTGCCCGAATGGATGGCATGTCCGAATACGCCATTGTCTGGCGGGTGATGTTGCCAACCGCCATTCCTGCCCTGCTCGCCTTTGCGATTTTTTCCGTGGTGGCGCACTGGAACGATTATTTCTGGCCGCGCATTGTCATTACCGGTGACCGCAGCCTGTTCACACCACCGCTTGGGTTAAGGGAATTCAAGGGTGATGCCGATGGCAGTTTTTATGGGCCGATGATGGCCACCGCCACCGTGATTGTTACGCCGTTGATCGTGGCATTCCTGCTGGCACAGAAACGATTTATTGAGGGGATTACACTCACTGGAATGAAGTGATCCCCCCACGAAATTCCTCCGCATGGTGCGGCGGAAAAGCAAGCCCCCCAAGCAACGGCAATTGCTCAGGGGGCTCTACACAGCAATGGAGTTGACTTATGAAAAAGACCCTCATCTCAGCTGCGGTTCTTGCAGTAGCCTCTGTGTCTTCCGCGTTTTCAGGAAGTCATGCTGACAAGGTTGTTGTTGAATTCGGCTATCCTTATCCTCACCTTTTCGATGTGACCTATGAGGCCATGATGCCTTCCTTCAAGGAAAAGCACCCTAACATCGAAATCAAATTCCGTGCAACATATGAAAGCTACGAGGATGGTACCAACACCATCCTGCGCGAAGCAACATCCGGCAACCTGCCTGACGTGACCATGCAGGGCCTTAACCGCCAGGCCATTCTGGTGGAAAAGGGTATTGCCAAGTCACTGGAACCCTACATTGCCAAGGAGTCCAATTTCGAAAAGGACGGCTACCATCAGGCGATGCTGAACCTGTCCAAGTTTGACGGCAACGTCCATGGCCTCCCGTTTTCCATCTCCCTGCCGGTTGGATATTACAACATGGATATCCTGAAAGAGGGTGGCATCAATTCACTGCCAACAAACTGGGACGAAGTCATCCAGGCCTGCAAGGTTATGAAATCTAACGGCATCAAGAACCCAATTTTCTGGGGCTGGAACATCACCGGTAACTGGTTCATGCAGGCTATGCTTTGGTCGCAGGACAAGGCCATTGTCGATGGCAACACCATCAACCTTGATAGCAAGGAAGCCACGCTTGCACTGAAAACCATGAACCGGATTTTCCGTGAATGCGAAATGCAGAACTTGTCATGGAAAGAAGCCCTGGCTTCCTTCGCAGCCGGTGAAATCGGCATGATGTACTGGTCAACCTCCGCCCTCGGCACGGTTGAGCGCACCAAGGGTGAATTCGCTCTCAAAACTGGTCCTTTCCCGGGTATCCCGGGTGTCAACAACGGTAAGCCTATCGGCCTTCCGGCGGGAGGTAACGCCGCCATGATGACCTCCACTTCCGATGACCCCAAGGTCCGTGAAGCGGCGTGGGCCTGGCTCAAGTTCATTACCTCAGGCGAAGGCGCTGCCGAGGTTGCCAAGACTACCGGTTACATGCCGCCAAATAAGGCTGCCAATGAAATCATCTTGGCTGATTTCTACAAGGCAAACCCGAACAAGCAGACCGCCGTTGACCAGCTGCCCCTTCTGCGTGACTGGCTCGCCTACCCTGGTGAAAACGGGCTTGCCATCACCCAGGTTATCTATGACGGCATGGAAAGACTGGCAACCGGTGAGGCAACCGATGTTGCTGAACTGCAAAAGGAAATTGCCGAAGAAGCCGGCGACCTGATGCCACGCTAAATAACCATCACACTCGGCGGGGGAGGAGTTATCCCTTCTCCCCCTTTTTTCTGGAGTATAGCCATGTTCAAATTTATACATTTAACCGACACCCATGTCATCGGTGGTGACGACTTGCTTTTTGGGGCGAACCCCCGAAGGCGTCTTGAACTGGCTGTTGAGAGCATCGCCACGGAGCACGCTGATGCCGCCTTTGTAGTGATTACGGGTGATCTGACGCATTGGGGAGACCAAACAGCTTATAATGCGTTTTACGATCGCATAAATGGATTGCCCATGCCCTATTACCTGATGATGGGCAACCATGATGACATGGGAGTCATGAATCAGGCCTTCAACAAGATGGAATTTGACGAATACGGCTATCTTCAGCAGAAATTGGAGACCCCTGTCGGGCCATTCATCCTGACCGATACCAAGGCCCCGAAGGGTCATCATGGCGAATATTGCGAAAAGCGTCTCGATTGGCTCAACAAAACCCTATCCAGCCTTAAGCTACCCGGGCTATTGTTCATGCATCACCCGCCTTTTGATGTTGGTATTGCTAGCCTTGACCGAATCAGGAACAGGGATGGTGAAAAATTGCTGCCTGTGCTGGAACGCCACCGCGACAAGATCAGGCATATGTTATTCGGTCATGTTCACCGTGTCATCAGTGGCAACTGGCATGGCTTTTCTTTTTCATTCATGCGCGGGCTAAACCACCAATGTCGGCTTGATCTCGATGGGGATGACAGGATCATCAGAGGCGATCTGACAGAGCCGGCCTATGGTGTTGTTCTGGTGGATGATCAACAGATCATCTCCCATGTCCATAATTTCACCAACACCTCACCGAAGTTTGACTTGCATGATCTGGTTGGTGGTGACAGCCGAGCCCATGCCCTCAACATGCGTCATGATGATTGGCAGGATATCGATTGAGACCGTTCTGCCCATGGTGTTTATGATGGTCTCAGCATTTTGAATACACTACAATATATTTATGTAATAAAGAGAGTCAGTGGCGGTGGGGGCTTGAATCCTTGACATGCCAATTATGATTACGCTGACCTAACCAAATGTCCTTTCCTCCTTATGACTGATCTCACTTATTAAGTTTGGCAAGAAAAGCCTCAAGTTCTTTGGCGGGGATTCTAGCGTTCTCGGCTGGCCCCGGGAAACTGCCGTCAAGTGATGCGTCCCGAAAGGCGGCTAGCGCGGCCCGGCGTTCGGAGGCCATTTGATCGGCGAGCGCGGCGAGATTGCCAAAGGCGCGGGAGTGCCGTGGCAGTGGATTTTCGCCACAGATGTCATTCTGGAACAGATACATGACGTCGCCGCCTGGCCCCGAGCCGAGCGACACAGTGATGAGGCCGGTGCGGGGGCTGATCGCGGCCATGACATCCGCTGGGATCACCTCAGCCTCGACAGAGAAAGCCCCTGCATTTTCCAGATCGCGGAAATCCTGCATCAGCGCCAACGCCTCGTCGGCGGTGCGGCCAACGGCGCGAAGGCCGCCCCGCCAGGTCGATTTCCGAGGCACCAGTCCAAGATGTCCCATAACCGGGATGTCTTCATTCGCCAGCATTTCAACAACAGCCAGTCGGCGTGCTGTCATCACCGAATCCGCTCCATTCTTCAGAGCTGCCAAAGCTCCTCGAAGTATATCCTCATCTGTTGGATAATCTGGTATCGTCAATGCCGCCGTCAGGAAATGATGCGGCGCACCCCGGCGCACGAGGTCCACATTAGCAGCCCCACAGATCAGCATATCGATCCCAGAATCAGCTGCCGCCGCCGCCTCCTCGACGGTGTTAGCGGTTGTCTGCGTCAATTTACGGACACCTTTGCAGGACCGTATATCGGCAGCAGTTAAGTTGCGACGCGACGGCTTAGCGTCCCACGTGTAAATGGGCTTCGTATCCTGCTCCATATCCCGTTCTCCTAAAATAACGCATTACCCGCTAATTGCTCAGACAGGTTAATCGATCGCCGCTTTAACTGCCAACCCATCATAGGGCCGCGGTCCGCGAGTCGCATTCCGCGCAGCCACAGCCCCCACCCCTCTAACCAATTCGATCCAGATCCACCAAACAGCATCAGTAATCCCGGTCCGTGGAGCACGGTGTTCAGACTGGAAGTCCTCGAACCTCAAACCTTGGTTCACGCAAGATTGTGGGAGTTGTTTGAGGATTGGCTGGTTAGCTAGTACATTGTTACGGTGCAAAAAATGCAGTGGCTCAGATCAAACATGGCTCTATTCCTTTGGGCGACAATTACGTAACTATGAAATTCAAAAAAAATTTGTGGAAATGGAGATCGCTATGATTTTTCGCGTGGACTACTCAATGCCAGTACAAAACGTCACTGCCGCTCAGGAACGCTTTGGTACAATGGAAGAGAAATGGGATGGGGTGAAACTGATTGGAAGATGGCATGAGGCCGGCAACAAAGGGTTTATGGTTGTCGAAGCTGAAGATGCCGTATCGCTTGGTAAATATTCTAATCAATGGACCGACCTCTGCGACATCAGCATAGTACCCGTGATGACTGACGAAGAGGTGGGTCAGGTGCTCAGCGCAAGTTGATTTGGTCCTTCGATCGAGTTGAATGTTACCTTGGGATCAAAAAGGTTTCGCATGGTCACAAGAGATTACCTGGAGAATAGTGACCTTGCGGCTTTAACAGCCGCTGAATGTCCCGGATGATTTGGCACAACGTGAACAAAAAAGTTACGCGTGACGCGGTTGGAGTGGCTATCGTCGTGCTCTCTTCGCTATGCATTGCTTTCGTGCCGAGCTCTGCCAAGATTTCCATAAATGAAGGCGCTTCAATAATAGCGCTTCTCATCTCTCGGTGCCTCATTGGCGCAGTGCTTCTCTTCCCAATTACTTTGATGCAGCGAACAAGACTTCTTATTCCACGGGCGTTGCTTGCTAAGACTATTATTGCCACCTTCTTCAATGTTGGGATGATCGGCTGCCTCTACAGCGCTGTTCAATTCGTTGATGTCGGCCTTGCAGTGCTGATTCTCTACATGTTCCCGCTTGGCATCGCGATCTGGTCACATTTCAGTGGCAGACAGAAGGTGAACATGGTGCAATGGGGGTCCGTTGCTGGACTTTTGGCTGGCCTTGTGCTGCTGATGCTTGACACCGTTAGGGTCGGCAGCGTCAGCGGGCTGCTGCTATGCTTTGGTTCTATGGTCTGCGCGATGATTTACACCACTATGTCCAGTGACCTTACAGACAGCCTCGGATCAGCTCTAGTCAACCTGCAAACCAATATCTGGAGTGTGGCGATCCTAAGCCTCGCAGTGCTTCTGCCGCTAGGGCAGGACATTACCCTGCCACAAACGACGACCGGGTGGATCGCGATCCTCTCCAACGGCACCTTTTATATGCTCGGTTTCTGGCTCTTCTTTGAAGGATGCAGGATTATCGGTGTGACCAGAGCGTCAATTCTGACGCTTGTCGACCCTTTGTTTGCGGCGGTCATCGCCATTCTGTTCCTTGGGCAGTTCCTAACATTTTCCGAATGGATTGGCTTCGCAATCATACTTGGCGCTCTGCTGGTGTTCGAAACCCAAAAATCAAGAGAAACTGGAAGTTTGTGAAAGGCGGCAGGGTAATAGAAAAGCCCTCGGTATTAACTACTTTAAGTTAATTGTGGGAAATCACCCTAGCCAACCCATCAAGACCCAAGGCCCAAGGCCCAAGCACCCCCATCCAATAACCCTGCCCCTCCAATCGAATGACGATCTGGGCCAGCAAACAGCATCAGTAACCCCGGCGCTTGATCCGGGGCTCCCGGAGCGTGGTGCTCGGACTATGGCCCTCGAACCCCGGTCCTTGGTTCAGGCAAGGTTGCAGGTAAGGTTTTGATAGTTGACCTGTAGGCGAGGTTTGCTAAGCTGTTGATATAGCTGGATTCAGTCACGAACTGGCGCTCAAGTTAGGCATCGAACCTCAGCCCCTGGGCACCATTTTCCACAATGAAAACAGTGGCCTACAGTAGCCTCACACCTCAATGTGATTTCCATGGATTCTAATGATTCAGGCACTTTTGTCAAAGCTTGTGTGACTGAGGTGTGACCGGCGTGTGGCTGAGGTTGGTTCGCGTGGGTCCCATGGACGACAAACAAGACCCCGGGTGGGTCTGGATAATCAGTGATTTCAAAAAGTGGGCTAAAGGGGTCGTCGGTTGTTGTTGATACTTCTGTCTTACAGAGGACGACTGCCCTGAGTGGCTTTCGTGGAGAA
>CACHEI010000039.1 GCA_902578815.1 uncultured SAR116 cluster alpha proteobacterium
TCGTCCTTCCCAACCAGCACTAAAATCAACATGTGCCAATAATCCTGGGCCGAGGAACGTGGTGCTTGGACTATGGCCCTGGGTACCTGGCACTTGGTCCAAGCAGGACTTCGATAAATCAAGTTCGAGACAGGCAAAGCTTTAGCTAATACTAGAGCCGAACATTATGCCTTTTCGCAAAGCAGCAATGAACGCGGTAATAATTTAGCAGACAAAAACCACCTCAAATTCAAGGCGGCTATGTATCTGACGTAAAGAAATAGTTTTTGGTTGCGGAAGTTCGATTTGCTAAAGGCCTTACAATTAAAAAATGGGTTTGATGCGATGCATGTACTTGCAACTTTACTTGATGGATTGTACGAGCTCCTTAATTAGGCGTCTTCGATTGAAAGATAAGCGAAGATGTAGTTGCGAAAAGCAAGGGTGGATGCTCTCCGACCATTGTTTTCCGTCAAATAAAGAATGGCGTTAATATTGAAACTGATTGACAGTCGCTCCTCATAGATTTTTCATTATCCTAAATTCTTTTGAGAGCGAGCGATGTTGTTTAGTATTCAACTATCCGCGGATTACCCCGCCAAAGATTATGGGGGTGACCGAGTCTATGGCGATATGCTAGACCAAGCTGTCATAGCAGACCAATTTTGTTTTGATGCTGTTTCCATCACCGAACATCATTTGATGAATTGTTTGATGATGCCCGCGCCGCTGCAATTCGCCGTTAAAATTGCCACCATGACAACAAATATTCAGATCATAACGTCAATCGTGGTGTTGCCGCTTCACGATATGCGCATTTATGCCGGTGAAGTGGTCTGTGCTGATATTTTCACCGAAGGCCGTTTGCTTCTTGGGGTTGGGCGCGGGGCGTTTGAATATGAAATGGAACGTCTTGGCGTACCGATGGCAGAAACTCAAGCTCGATTTAATGAGTCGCTTGATGTCCTGCAGGCGTTGTTATCTGAAGAAGACGTGTCATGGGATGGCGAGTATTATCAGTTTGAACCGTTGACTATTATGCCTCGTCCTGTTCGCAAAGGTGGGCCACCGATGATGATGGCGGTGATGAACCCTGAAGGCATTTATCATTGCACCAAGCGCGGGTTTCATATTCAAACAACGCCTCTTTCAGGAAATCATCAATTGCTGCTTGATCAAGTCTCTGCCTTCAACCGTGCAAAAGAGGAGATGAGGGCAAAAAAAGGTGAAGTTACGCTGACGTTATCGCGGGTAGCGCATATGGCGTCTAATTCTGCCGAAAAACAGCGGAAGATTAAAGCCGCCCACCAGTATTATGGCCGTTTTGATAATGTCTTTACCGGCCCGGGCGTTGTTGAAAATGGCATGATCAAACCCCTACCTTGCAAAACCCCTATTGAAGAATTAGGAGAAAGCCTGTTGATCGGCACTCCGCAGGAGATGATTGACAAACTTGCCCCCTATGCTGAATTGGGAATTGATCGGGTGATCCTGAATCCCAATTTTGGCCTTGATGCTTGTGACACGCTTGATGCGATTGCAGCTTTTGCCGAAGAGGTGATGCCTCATTTTGCGACCAAACCTGATATAGCGGCGGAATGACGGACAGAGTTACAGGAAGTCGAAAGAAAGGCGGAGTGATGACGGCAGAAGCCATTGATTGTGCCTATTCGGTTGCCGGAGAAGGCCCGCCGCTTTTCTTGATCCATGGCATTGGGGCAGCTCGCAACACGTGGGCTAAATTGATGCCCTTATTAACTTCGTACTACACGGTTGTGACCTATGATTTAAGGGGGCATGGCATCTCGCCTTTGCCCGAGGGTGAATTTGGCCTTGATGAATTGGTGGCCGATATGGAAGCGATCCGGATCAAGACAGGGTTTGAGAAGGCGCACGTCGCGGGGCATTCGCTAGGGGGGATGATTGGCCCTGCTTATGCGTATGCTTTTCCAGATCGAGTGTTGTCTCTGGGCTTGTTATCCACCGCCGCCTTCCGAACAAGAGAAGACCGCCAAAAAGTGCTGGCGGTGGTTAACGCAATGGAAGACCGCGGCATCCCCAATGTATTGGAAACCCTGACCAACCGTTGGTTTACCGATGTTTTTATCCAAACCCATGGGGATGTGGTACGGCAGCGGCTTGACCAAGTGATCAGCACAGACCCTGATGTGTTTTTGAATGTCTTTAGAATTTATTCTACCACCGAAATGGCGCCATGGCTGCATGAGGTCACCGCGCCGTCTTTGGTGCTGACGGGTGAAAATGATGATGGTTGTAACCCAAGGCTAAATAAATTAATTGCTGCGACATTGCCAGTATCACAGTTGCAGATTCTGCCGGGTTACAAACATTCTTTATTGCTTGAAGCCGGGGAAGACGTGGCCAAGCATTTGCATAAGTTTATTCAATCGCTCTAAGCGGTACATTTATGAAGTAGATTATTCCAGGCTTGCTAGAGATGGCGGCAGATACGGCCTACTGGGTCCGAGGTAAATAGCTGCTAAACCTGGGGCTTTAGAGCGCAAAACTTGAAATTGGGTCCCATTAAAATTTTAATGAATTTGTGCGAGACAGGCTAAAAATCGACGAACTTATGAGCTAACGTTAAACTATCTTTAAAAACGCAATGCATCAAAATATAAAAACTCGACTCTGAGATGTTCAGGGATCTGTTATACAACGCCATAAATTGGTTGCGGGCACAAAATTTACTCAAGGCTCTGTAATTAAAATGTGGGTACGAAATCGTTAAGTCGGCAGAACTTTCCCTCCACTCCGCGGAAACCTAATCCTTGCCCGAGTAATGCCACCGATAGTGTGGCGGTGTTGGGCCCTTGTTACGTCCTCCCTGCTGCATCTGTTCATAGCCATGCGCCATCGCGCCAACCGAGCGCGACAGGCAAAAAAGCCCTCTTGCGAGTGGTGGCGCAAGTCCAAGCTCGGCAAAAACTACCGCGGTGGCACCATCAATATTCATCGGGACGGGCCTTCCCTTCCTATCAGCGAGGCGACTTTCAATAGATAATGCTAGCTCCATGAATTTGCCAGACACAACGCTGTTGTTCCGTGCTTCGGCGACAAGCGCCATCAGACGTGGAGCACGTGGGTCAACGGGCTTGTGGAATCGGTGCCCAAAGCCAGGAATAAAGTTGTTCACATTTGCCTGATAGGCGCTAATCTCTTCATCTAAATCACCCTCAATTCCGCCGTCTACCAATTGGTGAAGCCATTCGACAAGCTGTTCGCCAGCACCACCATGAACATCATCAAGCATATGAACAGCCGTCCCCATCGCGCCGTTGAGCCCTAGACCACAGGTCACCGCCATGCGGGCAGCAGCAATCGACGGGGCCTGCGGACCATGATCCACAGAGGCGACTAGCGCAGCTTCCAACAATCTGACCTGACCCGGATGAGGCTTTGTCCCACAGATCATCAACCAGATCATCTCGGCGAAGGACAGATTACCTATGAGTTCCTCAATTTCCTCGCCTCTAATAAAAATGCGGCCAGGCTCCATGTTAATTATGGAAGTCTGCCACCAGTCTGCCACGTCACTCATATCACGCCCCCCATCCGGAACCTGTCGATCGCATCATCGTCATACCCTAGTTCGCGAAGCAAGTCTTCATTGTGTTGTCCGAGGGTCGGGGGCGGGCTGTCAACTTTCATTGGCTTACCATCAGCCTGGAAGCCTGCGCGTACAACAGAAATATCCCGATCAACCCCAGCGACATTCTCAAAATCTGCAAGCAAGCCACGATGCCTTGTATGCTCGTTTTCAAGAATATCAGGGACGCTCATTACAACACCTGCAGGTACGCCAAGAGATGTGAGTTCACTCTCCCATTGCACGGCTGACTTACCAGCCAGCCATATCTCAAGCTCACTGGTCAGTTGGGCCCTGTGCGCCATGCGGTCATTACGTGTCTTAAACCGCGCATCTTTAGCAAGATGTTCGCAGCCAAGGTGGGATATCAGTGACCTCCACTGGCGCTCTTCGTTAGCAGCAATGTTCAACAAACCATCCCCGGTGCAAAAGGTGCCCGATGGCGCAGAGGTGACATTCTCGTTTCCATTCTTTGCTGGCTCGACACCTCCAATCAGGTAGTTGGACACAACCCAACCCATCGTGGTGAGTACAGAATCCAGCATCGAGACGTCGATAAACTGTCCACGTGGTGTGCTGTTCAGGGCTGCTGATATCGCCATAGCAGCCGTCAGTCCACCAATAGTATCAGCAAGCGGGTATCCCACCCGAAGCGGACCATCATCTGGATTGCCGGTGATGCTCATGACACCGGACAGACCCTGAATTATCTGGTCATAGGCAGGCCGCTTGCTCATTGGACCGGTCTGACCAAATCCGGAGATCGCGCAATAAATTAGCTGCGGGTAGCTGTGCTTCAGACGTTCGTAGTCCAGGCCGAGTCTTGCCATGACCCCAGGACGGAAATTTTCAACAAGAACATCTGCGCTCTCCAGAAGCTGTTGGAAAATAGCCTTGCCGTCTTCCGATTTAAGATCGAGTGTCATCGATTTCTTACCGGCATTCTGCGCAAGAAAAGAAATGCCCATCTTGCGGATTGCCAGATCTTTGTCAGCTCCGAGTTGGCGCGCTAGATCACCTCGGCCAACAGGCTCAATCTTAATGACTTCGGCACCCATATGGGCAAGCTGATGACAACAGAACGGCCCAGCAAGCACATTAGTTATATCAAGGACACGAATACCGGAGATCATCAGCGTCTAGCTCTTTTGTTTTGCGCGGGAACGCAACGGTGGAAGTACAATCAGAATAATGGCTGCCAAAAGAAGAACCGCCGTCATGGGTCGCTCCCAGATAAAGCCGATGCCATCATGAAGCTGAGTTGCGCGGGAGAAATTATCCTCCAGCATTGGCCCCAGAATGAATCCAATGAGAAGCGGCGCCAGAGGATAGGAGGCAAAGCGAAGAATAGTCGCTGCAACGCCCATGCCCACAAGAAAAAGTAGTTCTGTAGCGTTATTCTGGCCGATGTATGCCCCCATCAGGGTAAAAAATAGGATGAAAGGGATCAGGAAGGTCCGCGGAACCGTCAGAACCTTGGCAATATATGGAATCAGAGGCAGGTTCAGGATCAGGAGCACGACATTGCCAATATACATTGAGATAATCACAGACCAGAAAATGTCAGGCTGGTCCTGCATCAGCCGCGGCCCGGGCGAAACATTCAGAGCAATCAGGGCGCCAAGGAGAATTGCTGTTGTACCGGAACCTGGAATGCCAAGGGTCAAAAGCGGCACAAACGACCCTGTACAGGCAGCATTGTTAGCGCTTTCCGGCGCGGCGAGACCCTTTACAGATCCTTTGCCAAACTCCTCCCGTTCATCCTTTTGGGCGATGTTGCGCTCCACTGCATAGCCGAGGAAGGAAGCGATGGTGGCACCAGCACCCGGCATGACCCCGATGAGGAATCCTTGTATCGACTGGCGTCCAACAACGGGAGCAATTTTTTTGGCTTCCTCTCTCGTGATGCGAAGGTTGCTGATCTCCGACTGCTTATCGCTAGCCTTGCCGGAGCGTGCCGGATCAAGAACGAGGAACAGTGTTTCTGGTATCGCAAACATCGCCATCGCTAGCGTGATGAACCCAATGCCAGACTGCAAATCCATGATCCCCATGGTAAAGCGCGGCATGTTGAACTGTGCACCCTCACCGATAGTAGCAAGCACTAGTCCGGCGATCGTCATCAGCAAAGCCTTGAACACCTGTCCCGATCCAGCAAAGGCAGCGATTGCCGATAGTCCAACCACCATCAGAGCAAAATATTCAGAAGAATGGAAAAGCAATGCTACAGAGGCAAGCGTGGGCGCAAAGAACAAAAGCAGAATCGCACCAATCGTACCACCAGCAAAAGATGAAATTGCGGCAATAGTCAGCGCCTTGCCGGCCTTGCCCTGACGGGTTAGCGGGTAGCCGTCAAAGCTTGTTGCCACAGTCGAGGCAACACCCGGCGCATTAATCAGGATTGATGAGGTCGAACCACCAAAAATCGCGCCATAGTAGACGCCCGCTAGAAGTATCAGTGCCGCTGCCGGATCACCAAGCGAGATCGCCACCGGGATCATAATCGCGATGATCGACATCGGCCCAAGGCCAGGCAGCATGCCTATGAAGGTGCCTACAATACAGCCGCCAAAAATCATCAGCATGTTTTTCAGCGAGAGCGCCGTATGGATGCCAAGCAACAATCCTTCGATCATCAGCGTATCCCTCTAGCGACCAAGAAACGCGGGGTATGGCGTCATGTAAATGCCGAGGATCGAATCAACGAGATACCAAATTCCATAGCTTGCAACGCTTGCGACTGGAACCAACAACCAAAAGCGACGCTCACCGAGAAGCAACCCGCCAAGCGCTAGAAACAGGAATGTAGCAGCAAGAAATCCAAGTGAACGAAGGCTCAGCGCATAGGCCATCATACCTACGATGAGCACCACTGCATCAGATAGCCTGTAGTCTCGCCATTTGGAAATATCCATGTCATCGCCAACCTGCTTGGCTGACTTTTCAACATTCAATATCACCACAATGGCCGCTAGAACGCCAACAACCGATAGAATCTTGGGAAAGGTCGAAGGCCAGATCGGATTGCGCTTCAGGATCGGTGGCAACAAATCATCCATGCCAAAAAAGGCGGTATGTCCATAAATAAGGAACACCAGCGCGATGATCAGCGCGATCCATCTGTCCAGTGCCATGCGATCCTCAGGAAAATCAGCAAATAGTGCTACCCAGCCAAAACAGCTGGGCAGCGTGTTTCGTCACGCAGATACTAGAGGAAGCCCAGCTTCTTCATCAGATCACCGATCTCCTTTTCCTGCCCCTCAAGAAAAGTCATAAAGTCGGAACCCGGGTTATGGATGTTTTCCCAACCGTTGCGTGCCCGTACTTCTTCCCACTCAGGTGTGTCATACATCTTGGCAATTGCCTTCTGGTAAGCATCGAGTTTGTCCTGCGGCAGGCCCGGTGCAGCAAAGAAACCGCGCCAGTTCACGAAATAGGTGTTAATACCCTGCTCCTTCATGGTCTGTGCATCCGGGAATGCACCAACACGATCGTTCGACGTCACACCGATAATGTTGGCTTCACCAGCCTTAGCCATTGCGACAGCCTCAGAAAAGCCAGTTGACAAAGCCTTGATCTCACCGGAAAGCAGTGCCGCCATAGCCTTACCACCCGCGTCATAAGCTACATACTTCACCTCTGTCGGGTTGGCGCCTGCTGCCTGCATAACCATTGCAGCAACGAGGTGGTCCATACCGCCAGGTACGGAACCGCCACCAATAGCGACACCGGACGGGTTGGCCTTGTAGGCCGAAACCAGATCACCCATCGACTTGATGTTGGAATTTGCCGGAACAACGAGCGCTGCATAGTCACCGATGGTGCCAGATACGAGTGTCAGATCACGAAAATTGTGCGGAAAAACACCTGTCAACGAGCGAATAACAATCGGTGTGGAATTCACCATCAGCGTGCCATGGTTGCTAGCAGCGTTCTCGATCAAGTAACCAATGGCCTTACCGCCGCCGCCGCCAGACATATTTTCATAGGATGCCTTGCCAACGAGGCCAGCCTTTGTTAGCGCTTCACCCGTGCCGCGGGCTGTTCCATCCCAGCCACCACCTGCACCACCTGGGATCAGAAAGTGGATCGAATCTACAACCTGGTGACCCCCAGCTAAAGCAGTTCCAGCGATGCTGGTTGCCAGCGATGCCACAATGAATGCGCGCCGTGCAATTGTCCATGTTTTCATTTTTTCCTCCCTAAGAAACTAACGGAAATTAGCGTTCAAGCTTGTGAGCAGTTATGCTGTACTGCAAGCAAAAAATTATCAGAGGCTAATTGTGTCGACTATTGAAACCAAGGTTCTTATTCCAGCAGGGGCGCTCGGAATCCCCTATGATCGGACCGCTCTAGCAAAGGGGCTGGAAGCTAGCCCCGACCTTATTGCAATCGATGGTGGGTCCACTGACAGTGGGCCATATTACCTTGGCACTGGCACAAGCAAATATTCGCGCAGCGCCACCAAAGCCGACTGGGCTGAACTAATGGCAGCACGAGCAACGGCCGGCGTTCCTCTTTTAATTGGCTCCGTTGGCACCTGTGGTTCTGACAGCGCTGTTGACTGGATGCTGGATATGACGCTGGAAATCACAAGAGAGCGTGGCGAGCACCTGAAGATTACAACACTGAAATCAGGACAAGATCGCAATCGGGTGACGACAGCGCTCGATGCCGGCAAAATTAAAGCGCTCCATGCGGCACCAGCCATCAGCAGATCAACTATTAAAGATTGCACAAACATTGTTGCTCTTGCCGGCATCGAGCAGATACAGGCTGCCCTCAACACCGGGGCGGATATTGTCATTGCTGGTCGGACGACAGATACTGCCTTGATCGCGGCACTGCCAATTTCTAGAGGTTGTCACAAGGGTGCAGCCTGGCATGGTGCAAAAGTTGCTGAATGCGGAGCCTTAGCAACCACAAATCCAAATTCAGGCGTGACCCTGATGAGTTTTGACAAAACTGGATTTGTCATCGAACCGATGGCCGAGGACGCCGCAGCAACCCCTTACACCGTTTCTGCACATATGCTGTACGAGAATGCCGACCCATTCATCCTTCACGAGCCTGGTGGTTACCTCGATGTTTCGGAAGCGCACTATACCGCACTTGACGAACGGATTGTGCGGGTCGAGGGAAGTAGGTGGTATGACACTCTGCCCTATACGGTGAAGCTCGAGGCAGCGCGACGCGTCGGGTACCAGACCGTTTCCATAGTTATGGTGCGCGATGGGCATTACCGCGCCCATATCGCGGATTGGGTCGTAGCGTTAGAAGCCTCATTCGTGAGAAAAGCTGCGGCGCGGCGGCTTGAGAATGTACATCTTGAAATTCGCATTATCGGTCACAGCGCCACGCTTGCCGAACTGGAGAACGCCTCAGCCAGCGGTTGCGAGGTAGGAGTGATGGCCATCTTTACCAGCCCATCACAGAGCAGATCTACTGAGGCAGCCAAACTACTGAACCCAGACTTGTTACATCTGCCGCTAACCCCACATGAACCGATGCCTACTTTTGCCTTTCCCTTTTCTCCACCGGAGATGGAGCGGGGCGCCCTATACGAGTTTTGCCTTCATCACACGCTGACTCTCGATGACCCAATGTCAGCCTTTTGGCTGGACACTATAGAAAGCTGACGCCATGGCCAGCCTTGGAAGCATTGTTAGAAAAATAAGGTCGAAGAATGCCGGCCCTTTCTGGCTCACGATCGATATCTTCTGCGAAGACAAAACAAACTTCATCCATGTCTGCGAAGGCCTACAAAACACCCGAATCGCAGATTTGTTTAATATCGAGGAAAGCATGATCCAACGCTTTGAAATGTCGCAGCTAAATGTTATCAAGATTAGTATGCCTCGACCAAAAATACAGGGCACCGCGGCGGACACAGACATGCATGGTGCATCTTTTGCGGTCCTGCTTGAAGAGATGGAGATGCCAACAACAACGCCCTGAAGACCAAAACCACCATCCAAAAGGACGTTGGTTTTGGCAGAATTTCTTTGGTTGCGGGGGCACGCAACCGCCGATAACGGCGATCGAATTTTATAAAGGTCAGGTATTGTCATGCAAATCCGGGGTGGTGTTAAGCCCAGCTCTTTTTTATGCCATAAATGAGTCGATGAATTGCGATGTCAGGGAGTATTTGACGATATGAAATACAACGATCTTGGGAATACTGGCTTGAAAGTTTCCGCGATTACGATGGGGACGTTCAGCTTTGGCGGCAAAGGGCCCTTCGGGCTTGTTGCCAGCCAGGGGGTGAAAGATGCAAAGCGCCTGACCGATCTTTGCATCGACCATGGTGTTAATCTGTTCGACACCGCAAATATGTATTCGACCGGCCTATCCGAGGAAATTGTGGGAGAGGTTCTGGGTGATAAATCAGATGATATCCTGCTGACATCAAAAGCCCGTATGCGCATTGGCGAAGGACCAAATGATGAGGGGGTATCACGCTGGCATCTGATTCGTGAATGTGAACGCTCGCTCAAACGGCTGCAGCGTGAGCATATCGACATCTACTATATGCATGAATGGGACGGTACCACCGCGGTCGAAGAGAAAATGGCGGCGCTCGATACGCTCGTGCAGCAGGGCAAGGTGCGCTATGTCGGCTGTTCGAACTATTCAGCCTGGCACATCATGAAATCACAGATGGCGGCGCAGCAAGCCGGTGGTGTAAAATTTGTGACACAGCAGATCCATTACACACTCGAGGCCCGTGAGGCTGAATATGAACTGCTGCCTCTTGCGGTCGATCAAAATCTCGGCGTTCAGGTCTGGAGCCCGCTGGCTGCAGGCCTTCTGACCGGCAAGCACCGACGCGGCGGAGCGGCGCCAAAAGACAGTCGTCAGGCCGCCGGGTGGAACGAGCCACCGATCAGAGACATGGAACGGCTGTGGAAGATTGTCGATTGCCTGGTCGAGATCGCGGATGCACATGGCGCGACGCCCGCACAGGTGGCACTAGCCTGGCTACTGACCCGCCCGGCGATCAGCTCGCTTGTTGTCGGCGGGCGGACCGAGGCCCAGTTCAACGAGAATTTTGGCGCTCTGTTCCTGACATTGACAGAGGAAGACCTGAGCAAGCTGAATGATGTCAGCAGGCTGCCACTTATCTATCCATACTGGCACCAGCATAATTTTGCGCTGTCGCGCTTTGGCCATGCCGACGAGGCGCTTCATGACAGTTACCCTGACCGGCATTATGGTGGGGATGACCCTTTAATCTAATTTTGCTCTTATGTGCGAAACCGCCTGGTCGCTCTAGACGTTCTTGCCGGCTATTGCATAGACGATGAATTTCATCGCCAGCATGCCCGGATCATCAAGGCCCATACTTTTCTTGCCAAACATGCGCGCGCGCCCGATGGTGGCGGGCTTGCCTCGAAAAGCGGACAGCGCCTCATCAACCGCCTCTGTAGCTGCAGTACATATATCCTCCAGATCGGTCTTGCCAGAAGTGTGCTGCACAATGGCGTCCAGACTATCAAGCACCGTCTTGCCACCGAGTTCGGCTTTGCCACGGGTTTGGATCTGGTCACGGGCGACCACAACAAGGCCATTCAGGTCAGACGGTGCAACCATCTTCTGACCCTTGATCTGTTTGGCCATCGCCATCATCGCCAGGGCCATCAAAGTGCCATAGGAGGACCCTGAAGATTTGGTGAAAGCCTGCGAGCATTTCAGCAAGG
>CACHEI010000040.1 GCA_902578815.1 uncultured SAR116 cluster alpha proteobacterium
ATTGAGTCAGCGCGGGCCGACATCATCTCAGGCAAGGTGAAGGTTCATGATTATTTCAGTGATGAGAGCTGCCCATACTAAGGCTTCATCCCTTGTAATCATGTGATGACCCATTCGTCACAAATGGCCAACGGCGACCCAACCCCGCCGTTGGCTATTGAATTATCCGCTATTAATAAAAGTTTCGGTGGCGTTCATGCAAATAAGGACGTCAACCTGAAGGTCGTGTCTGGCCATATTCACGGTATCATCGGGGAAAATGGTGCTGGAAAATCTACTCTTGTCAGCATTCTCTATGGATTCTACGCCGCCGATAGCGGCCTGATCAGCATTAACGGCCAAACCACTACGGTTCGCCATTCGGCTGATGCCATTGGCTGGGGAATCGGAATGGTTCATCAGCATTTCATGCTGGTACCCAATTTTACCGTTCTGGAAAATGTCATGCTCGGCCATGAGGGTAGCCTGAGCGTTGAAGCCGGCGCCCAGAAAGCCCGAAGCACATTAAACAAACTATCCGAGGATTTTGGTCTGGCGGTGGACCCCGACATGATTGTCGAAAATCTGCCTGTCGGTCTGCAACAACGCGTCGAGATTCTGAAAGCGCTCTTCCGCGGTGCTGAAATTCTGATCCTCGACGAACCTACAGGTGTCCTGACCCCACAGGAAACCGAACAGCTTTTCGAGATCCTGCGCGCGCTGCGCGAACAGGGTGTCACAATCCTGCTAATCACCCATAAGCTGAAAGAGATCATGGCAATTACCGATGATGTTTCGGTGATGCGTGACGGCGAGATGGTAGCGCATATAGAAACCGCCCGGACATCTCCAGCCGAGCTGGCCGAATTGATGGTTGGCCGCAAGGTACTGCTGGAGGTCGATCACACGCTGGCAAAGCCAGGTGTGCCTGTTCTGCAGGCACAGAACCTATGTCTGACGACAGCAAATGGCATTGATCAGCTGACGGACATTTCCCTGACCCTGCGGGAAGGTGAGATTGTCGGCATTGCCGGGGTTTCGGGCAATGGGCAATCCGAATTGCTGGATGTGCTCTCTGGAATTACTGCGCCAACAGGTGGTTCTTTTCGGGTAGGTATAAGCGAGATCACCGCACAACAGCCGTCCGATCCGGCACAGCTGCGCAGTCTTGGGGTAGCCCATGTTCCCGAGGACCGCCACAAATGCGGGATCGTCCTGCCCTTTTCAGCAGCTGAATCGATGATTCTTGGCTATAGCAGTGGCGATAAGAAAAACGGAGGATGGTGGTTAAGCCCGTCGGAACTTGAGACAAATTGTGCCGACCGGATGCAGGATTTTGACATTCGCCCACCTCTTCCCAAACTGGCAAGCGCCAATTTTTCCGGCGGCAATCAACAGAAGATCGTTCTGGCACGCGAGATTTCCACGCAGCCAAAACTACTTCTGGTCGGCCAACCAACACGCGGCGTCGATATCGGCGCGATCGAGTTCATCCACAAACAGTTGATTGCCCTGCGCAACAAGGGCTGCGCTATTCTTCTGGTTTCGGTTGAGCTTGACGAGATCATGAGTCTGTCTGATCGAATTCTGGTGATGAATAATGGCCAGATGGTTGGCGAGCTGGCGCGTGATGAGGCTGACGAGCAAAGGCTTGGCCTAATGATGGCTGGCATTGGTGCCGACGATGGCGTGACCGCATTACAGATGGGAGCCAAATCATGACCCCGCCTCCTGCCTTGCCGCGCTGGGCGGATGTTGGATTGATCCCGCTGATCAATGTCCTTGCTGCGCTGGTCGTCTCAGGTATCGTCGTCGCCGTCATCGGTGAGAACCCGTTCGAGGCGATGATGGTGATGATCAAGGGTGCATTTGTCTATAAAGGTTCGCTTGGCTACACACTCTATTACGCAACAAATTTCATTTTCACTGGTCTTGCCGTTGCCGTCGCCTTTCATGCCATGTTGTTCAACATCGGTGGCGAGGGGCAGGCCTATCTTGGCGGTTTAGGGGCTGGCCTAACCTGTCTAATGTTCGACAGCATGTTTCCCGCGCTTTTCCTCGTACCGTTGGCGATCATGGCATCGGCTAGTTTTGGTGCTGTCTGGGGCGCTATTCCAGGCTATCTGCAGGCCAAACGCGGCAGTCATATTGTCATCACCACCATCATGTTTAATTTTCTGGCGGCCTCAATAATGGTCTGGCTGCTAGCTGGCCGGTTAAAGGCGCCAGGGCAGATGTCACCGGAGACACGCTCCTTCTCGGCGAATGCCGAACTGCCATTCATTCATGATATTATCAATGCCTTTGGCGTGGAAATGGCGCGTTCGCCGCTAAATCTGTCCTTTGTTGTGGCCTTGCTTGCCTGCGTTGGGGTGTGGGTGCTGATCTGGCGCTCGCGCCTTGGCTATGCCATTCGGGCGACGGGCCACAGCACAGGTGCCGCCGAATATGCGGGCATTCCAGTAAGCACCGTCATCATTATCACGATGGCCATTTCCGGAGGGCTTGCGGGCATGATGGCCATCAACGAAATTCTTGGCGTTCAGCATCGCACGATTCTTGGCTTTACCTCGGGCTATGGTTTCACCGGAATTGCCGTTGCACTGATGGGGCGCAACCATCCCATCGGAATCATCCTTGCAAGCCTACTTTTTGGCGCGCTCTATCAAGGTGGAGCTGAGCTTGATTTCGAATTTTCAACGATCACACGAGAAATGGTTTTGCTGATTCAGGGTCTGATCATCCTGTTCTCCGGCGGACTTGCCTATATGTTCAACCAGCCATTGGCGCATCTTCTGGGTTTGCTGCTGGCACCACGCAGCGCCAAGGGAGGGCAGAATGGCTGATTTGTGGCTGCAGTTTCTGCTCACCATCGACGCCTCACTGCGCGTGGCAACACCACTAATCCTGTGTGCGATGGCAGGCATTTTCTCGGAAAAATCCGGGGTAATTGATATTTCACTTGAGGGCAAAATGCTGATGTCGGCGTTTGCCGCTGCCGCAGTGGCAGCAATGACCTCTTCGGCGCTTGCCGGTCTGATGGTGGCAATCGGCGTTTCCATGCTGCTGGGTCTGTTGCACGGGCTGGCCTCAATCACGCTGCGTGGCAACCAGGTGATCAGCGGCCTTGCGATCAACATTCTGGCATCAGGGCTGACCGTCACCATCGGCATCGCGATGTTTCGGCAGGGCGGACAAACCCCCAACCTTGCCCGCGCCGAGCGGTTTCGACCAATCGAGCTGCCGCTGGCAGAACAGCTTGGCAGCCTGCCTCTTATTGGCCCGATTTATCGCGAAGTAATTTCTGGACATAATATTCTTGTATGGGTCGCACTCACCGCCGTTCTGTTTACCGCCTTCATCCTAACACGCACACGCTTTGGTCTGCGCCTGCGGGCCGTGGGTGAAAAGCCTGAGGCTTTGGACAGTGCTGGTGTTTCCGTGGCCAGGACACGGTACTTGGCATTGATTATCGCTGGCGTGCTGTGCGGCATGGCGGGCGCCTATCTGTCGACAGCACATGGTAGTGGTTTTGTCCGAGAGATGACCGCCGGAAAAGGCTATATCGCACTTGCGGCAATGATTTTCGGCAAATGGCAGCCACGCGGTGCATTGCTCGCCTGTCTTCTCTTTGGTTTTCTGGAGGCTGTTGCCTCGCGCATGCAGGGTGTTGACGTGCCGTTGATTGGCGAGGCGCCAGTTGATTTGATTCTGGCACTTCCATATCTCTTGACTGTAATCCTGCTCGCCGGCTTTGTCGGAAAGGCCATGCCGCCCCGCGCCATCGGCGAACCTTATGTAAAGGAACGCTGACAGTGACTGATGACACCCTGATCACAGCGGCAACCGATGCCCGTAAAAGAGCCTATGCTCCCTATTCAGGCTTCAAGGTTGGTGCAGCACTTCTCGATGAGAACGGGCGCATCCACACCGGTCAGAACGTGGAAAATGCTGCCTATCCGAATGGAATCTGTGCCGAGACAGCGGCCATTGCGATGATGATCCAGCAGGGCGGAACAAGGATCATCAAGATTGCCGTTTCCGGTGGTGATGGAAACCAGCTATGTACACCCTGCGGTGGGTGCCGGCAGCGCATCCGGGAGTTTGCCACGGACGCGACGCCAGTTCTGATCTGCGACGGCAACAGTCTACAGGCCGATCTCACACTCGGCGCCCTGTTGCCGCACAGCTTTGGACCGGAAAATCTGGGTTAGGACCGCACAGTTCCATAGATGCGGTCACCTGCATCACCCAATCCGGGAAGAATATAGCTCAACTCGTTCAGTTCTCGATCGAGCGCAGCTGTCACAATAGGCACATCAGGAAATTTGCAATGAACAGTGGCCACACCTTCTGGCGCAGCAACAAGACAGGCGAAGACGATATCACTCACACCCATTGCCTGGAGCGTTTCAATTGCCATCACCGCACTGCCGCCAGTTGCCAGCATCGGATCACCCAAAATCACCTGACGTTTTTCCATTTGATCAGGAAGGCTAGAATAATAGGAAATCGGCTTTGCCGTATCATGATCACGGTAGAGGCCTAGATGCCCGACACTGGCCTCAGGACAGATTTGGCTGAAGCCGTCAATCAGCCCATTACCCGCCCGCAAAATTGAAACCAGACATGGCTTCGGGTCACACATCGTTGCCGCTGTCATTTTTTCCAGTGGCGTTTCAATCTCTGCCGGCGTCATCCGCACATTCTGCAATGCTGGAAAGGCGAGCAACCAGGACAGTTCGTGCAGGGTTTGCCGGAAATGATGAGGTGGCGTTTCCCGTGCCCGCAGGATCGCCAGCTTGTGCGACACAAGTGGATGTTCAAGAACGTAAACATTTTTTTGGTTGTAACCTGACATAACAAAATTCCCGATCGCAACGATTCGAAGAAACCTATCGCGAATATGGTGATTTTTCCATCTTGAACAGGAATTTTCGTTAACAAAAAGTGGAATTACTATCAGAATAGGGTCGGGTTGACATGGAATAGATTCTGATGGCCAAGTTGTATTTTTCTTACTCAGCGATGAATGCCGGCAAATCAACCATATTGCTACAGGCTTCACATAATTATCAGGAGCGGGGAATGAAAACCCTGTTGCTGACAGCCGCACTGGACGGGCGCCATGGCAAAGGCCGCATCAGCTCACGGATTGGCCTTGGCGCTGATGCCATCGTTTTCTCAGCCACAACAGACATGGCGAGGCTGGTCTTAGACCACTACGACCGGATGGCCATTGATTGCGTTCTTGTCGACGAGGCACAGTTTCTCTCTGATGGTCAGGTATGGCAGCTGGCACAGATTGTTGATGAACTAGAAATTCCAGTCATGTGCTATGGTCTGCGCACTGATTTTCAGGGCAATATGTTTCCTGGCAGCGCCAGGCTGTTGGCCATAGCTGACAATCTGCGAGAGATTCGTACGATTTGTCATTGTGGACGCAAGGCCACCATGGTGATCCGCCAGGATGAGGCTGGCAACGTAATCAGGGACGGTGCACAAGTCGAGATTGGCGGCAACGAAAAATATATCTCGCTGTGCCGCTACCATTGGCGTGCCGCCATGTCCTAGCTATTAAGCACGTCTGCCATAATATAGAACCCCGGCTTTTCATTAGCTGCGAACCTGGCTGCGCGCAACGCACCGCGCGCAAAAATAACCCGGTCAGTGGCTTTGTGGGAGATTTCGACACGCTCGGACTGGCCGAAGAAAATCACCGAATGTTCCCCAATGACATCGCCGCCCCGCAATACGGCAAAACCGATATCACCCTGTTTCCTGGCGCCTGTCTGGCCTTTACGCACCATATCGGCAACGGCTTCCAGCTCAACACCGCGGCCACGCGCCGCAGCTTTGCCAAGCGCTAGCGCTGTTCCCGAGGGCGCATCAACCTTGTAGTGGTGGTGCGCTTCGACAATCTCGATATCCCAGTCATCAGTGAGCTGCGCTGCAACCTGTTCCACGATCTGACCAAGCAAAGTTACACCAACCGAAGTATTGGCACAATAGACAAGCGCCGCCTTCTGACCGGCCTTTTCTAATGTTGCTTCATCTTCCTGTGTGAGGCCAGTAGTGCCAACAACCAGCGCAATGCCTGTCTCGGCGGCAAGATCAGCGTGCGAACGACAGGCTGCTGGGCTGGAAAAATCGATCACCACATCAGCTGTTTCAAATAGTGTCTTAGGGTGGTCACCAATGATCACACCGTTTTCGCGTAGGCCCGCAAACAGACCCGCATCCTCGCCAATGGCCGGACCACCCGAACGGTCCGTCGCCGCAACGAGCTGTAGATCCTCAGTTGCAGCAATTTCACTGATCAACATGCCACCCATGCGACCGCCAGCGCCTGAGATGCCAATTTTCACTGTGGCGTTGCTCATTGATTTGACTTTCTGTTTTATCTACCGTCACGCGAGACTATATTCGGCTGGGTACGACCGGCAAGTCATAAAATGCGTTTGTGCATCAATGGCAGATCAGTATGGATGGCAGAATTGGCGTCAATTATCAGCCCAGATACGTTTTACTCGGTCAAGAAAGCTAGAGGTTTCCGGACTGTTGTTTCCGACCTCGGAAAAAGTCTGCAGAAGCTCTTTCTGCTTTTTGGTCAGATTCGTCGGTGTTTCAACCTGGATCTCAACGATCTGGTCGCCATTTGTGCTACGGCGCAGCACTGGCATACCCTTGCCACGCATTCTGAAACGCCGACCAGACTGTGTGCCTGCCTCGACAGTCAGACGCGCCATTTTGCCCTCAACTGTTGGCACGTCAATTGTTCCACCAAGTGCCGCCAATGTCATCGGCACGGGAATTTTGGTCATAATGCTGGCTCCGTCCCGAGTGAAAATTGGATGTGAATTCACCGATACAAAAATATACAGATCACCAGATGCGCCGCCGCGAACCCCAGCCTCACCCTTGCCCGACAGTCTGATTCTGGTTCCGGTATCGACGCCCGCTGGAATAGAAACCGAAAGCACCTTACTTTGTTGCACACGGCCATCACCGCCGCATTCCCTGCATGGATTAGATATCACCTGACCCATGCCCTGACAGGCATGGCAGGTCCGCTCCACAGCAAAAAAACCCTGTTGGGCGCGCACCCTGCCGGCACCACCACAGGTGCCACAGGTGCTGGGCTTGCTACCACCAGCAGCTCCAGAGCCATCACATTTACCGCATGAGGCTGGAACATTAATCGTAATGTCCTTTTGCAAACCCGAATAGGCTTCCTCAAGCGAGACACTCATGTCGTACCGCAGATCATTGCCTGAACGGTCTTGCCCCTGACCGCCACGGGCGCCACCGGAAAATTCTGAAAACATCTGGTCAAAAATATCAGCAAAACCACCACCACTGAACCCCCCGCTGCCAAAACCACCACCCGTACCAGCACTGGCGTTCTCAAACGCCGCATGACCAAGCTGGTCGTACGCAGCGCGTTTCTGGGGTTCTTTCAATATATCATAAGCTTCCGACGCTTCACGAAACCGTTCAGCTGCTGCCTCATCGTCGGGGTTGCGGTCGGGATGATTCTGCATGGCAAGCTTGCGATAAGCTGATTTAAGCGCCTTATCATCAGCATCACGTGGAACGCCAAGCACTTCATAGAAATCACGTTTGCTCATTATGCCTGCCATCCGTCATCAAAAAAACACCGGGACAAATTATCTGCCCCGGTGTTTTTCTTTGACTTGATTTCATTTTTTGTCATCGACCCCTGCATCGCCATCGACTTCCTCAAACTCAGCATCGACAACCGTGTCGTCCGAGGTCTGGGAGTCCCCAGTCCCTGTGTCACCGGAGGCCTCCTGTCCTGCCTGATACGCAGCCTCACCCATCTTCATCATTGACTGTGACAACTCGGCGGATTTGGCTTTGATGTCTTCCATATCTTCACCGTCGAGCGCGGTCTGCAAGGTCTCGATGCCGGTCTCAACCTCGGCCCTGGCGTTCGGATCAGCCTTATCACCAAGATCATCGATGGCCTTCCGAGCTCCGTGGACAAGTGCTTCGCCTTGATTGCGAGTCTCAACCGACTCACGGCGCTTTTTGTCATCTTCCGCGTGCGCCTCAGCTTCCTCGACCATTCTTTCAATGTCTGAATCATCCAAACCACCAGATGCCTGGATTTTAATTTCCTGTTCCTTACCTGTAGCCTTGTCCTTAGCGCTTACTTTAACGATTCCATTAGCATCAATGTCAAAAGCTACTTCAATCTGAGGTACACCACGTGGGGCAGGGGCAATTCCCTCAAGGTTGAACTGGCCCAGATGTTTGTTGTCAGCAGCCATTTCACGCTCTCCCTGATAGACGGAAATAGTGACGGCAGACTGATTGTCATCAGCTGTTGAGAACACTTGGCTTTTTTTCGTTGGAATGGTCGTGTTCCGATCGATCAGCCGGGTAAACACGCCGCCCAGTGTCTCGATACCAAGCGACAATGGCGTCACATCAAGCAGCAGAACGTCCTTGACATCACCAGTCAGCACGCCTGCCTGAATGGCTGCGCCAGATGCCACAACTTCGTCTGGGTTCACGCCTCGGTGTGGATCTGTGCCAAAGAAATCTTTAACCGTTTCGATGATCTTCGGCATTCTTGTCATTCCACCAACTAGGATTACTTCGTCAATGTCAGAGGCCTTAACACCCGCATCTTTTAGAGCGGACTTGCAGGGAATAATTGTCCGCTCAACCAGCTTTTCAGCAAGCTGTTCCAACTTGGCACGTGTCAGCTTGATATTTAGATGTTTTGGTCCATTGGCATCAGCCGTGATGAACGGCAAATTAATTTCCGTTTGTAACGAAGCAGACAGTTCGATTTTAGCCTTTTCGGCAGCTTCCTTCAGACGCTGGAGTGCCAGTTTATCGCTGCGCAGATCAATACCATCAGACGATTTGAAGTCATCGGCCAAAAATTCTATGACTTGGTGGTCAAAATCCTCACCTCCTAAGAACGTATCTCCGTTGGTGGATTTCACCTCAAATACACCATCGCCCACCTCTAGCACCGATACATCAAAAGTGCCTCCGCCAAGGTCATAAACAACAATCAGCCCTGACTCTTTCCGATCGAGACCGTAGGCAAGTGCGGCCGCTGTTGGCTCATTGATAATTCTTAGAACTTCGAGACCAGCAATCTTGCCAGCATCCTTAGTGGCCTGTCGTTGAGCGTCATTGAAATAGGCTGGCACCGTGATCACAGCTTGGGTGACGCTTTCACCCAAAAAAGCCTCGGCGTCCTCTTTCAACTTCCGCAGGACGAAGCTGGAAATTTGGCTTGGTGAAAACTCCTCACCATCAACCTTCACCCACGCATCTCCGTTCTTTGCGCCAATAAGCTCGTATGGGACGAGCTTTGCAAAATTCTTTGTTGCCTTGTCGGTAAAGCGACGCCCTATCAGTCTCTTAATAGCAAACAACGTCTTTTCGGGGTTGGTTACCGCTTGGCGCTTGGCTGGCTGGCCGACTAGTCGTTCTTCCTCGTCGGCAAAAGCGACCATCGATGGTGTAGTTCGGGCACCTTCAGCGTTTTCGATAACGCGGGGCTCAGAACCGTCCATAACGGCTACGCATGAATTTGTTGTCCCAAGATCAATACCAATTACTTTACCCATTTTCATGTTCCTTTCCTACTGCACAGAAACAACCAACTTTTGGGGTAGCTGCGCATCCTATGGCATTTTGACCGAACGTGCTTTTGGCACCGCACAATCCAGTCATGCTCTTCATTTTCTGATTCTCATATAGGGCTGCAAACTCATCTTGCAAGGCCTTGTTATCCATCCGGATATCATGCCTGTGCATCTACTTCCTTGGGTGGACTATCAGGCGCCTTCGAGACTCCCACCATAGCTGGCCGCAGCAGTCTATCGTGCAGCACATAGCCGTGCTGAATTACCTCAACGACCATGCCTGCCTCATGCTCATCTGTTGGCAGCTCAAACATCGCCTGATGCAAATTGTAATCAAATTTTTCACCAACGGGGTCAATCCGCTTGATCCCATGCTTTTCTATCACCGCTTGAATTTCCGTCCAGCTTAGCTCAA
The DNA here is from genome assembly GCA_902578815.1 of uncultured SAR116 cluster alpha proteobacterium. Lineage (GTDB taxonomy): Bacteria > Pseudomonadota > Alphaproteobacteria > Puniceispirillales > Puniceispirillaceae > MED-G116. The sequence continues at coordinate 10,033 of CACHEI010000040.1, forward strand.
TCCCCTTGATCAGGCCCTGCAGCGCCTCATCGAAAGTACTCTCTTCAGCATCACTTCTACCGGTGGCCTCAATTGCGCGCGCCAGATTGTCGATCGCACCAACCAGATCACGCGCGAAGTTTGTATGGCCATATTTGCGGGCAGACTGCATCTCCCGTTCGGTGCGGCGACGCATGTTTTCCGTTTCAGCCAAGGCACGGAGAAGCTGATCCTTCAGTTGGTCCCGTTCAGCAATAAGTTCATCTGCAAGGTTTTCACCTTGAATTTGATTCTCCTGAGCTTGTTCATCAATTTCTGTGTCGACAGGAGTCTTTAGTCCGTCTTCACACTTTGAGCTGTCAAGGCGATCCCCTCCTGAGCTCTCTATTTTCTGGTCTTCATCTTCAACCATTATTTTCCCCAAACGCAACCCAAAGCGAGCGACTTTGAACAGTATCGTCCAACCATGCATATTTAATGTTCCAAGGCGATCAATCCAAGCCACTTGAAAAAAAAAATCTAATAATTCCGGATGGCTATGAGCGCAGCTTAACAACATCAAATTGTTCCAAGTTTAAACTCGTGACACGCTACATGTTGTGATTTTCTAAACATCATGTAATGTTGTCTAACTTTAAATTTATGTTGTTCACACGATAGTTTGGTCGCCACGTGAAATGACTTCTCAAGAGAAATTAGACGCGATTGATGCGCTTTTTCAGCAGGCCGAGGCCGAACTAGAGGGCCACAAACCAATCGTTGGTTTGGATTTGTATAGTGCTGACCTGAACCAGACAGAATTAAGGAGCACAACTATACAAACCGTGCATGCAATTCGTTCTGTCAAAAAAAGTTTGAGCATAAACAGCTCAGAAACGAAATCGAACGAAGAAATAAAAAAGTTGGCATCGGTAACAAAGCAAGTAAATGCAGCATCTGAAAAAAGCATCCGCATCGGAAAAAGGATATCCGAATTATACGAATTAGCCACAAAGGATAACCGGGAGCTCATCGGTGATCAGCTCGCCCCAGACAAAATCAACCCAATTTTTTTGAAAGAGAAAGAGATTGAGATAAATGCTGCGATGGCCGAAATAGCGCACACAGTCAAGTCGATACCTACTGTCCAGGTTCAAAACAGGCAAT
>CACHEI010000041.1 GCA_902578815.1 uncultured SAR116 cluster alpha proteobacterium
GCTGTTGGGCTACTTTAGCGATGACACCACAACGCAATCACGACTTATGCCGTGTATTCCAAGAAGGTTGATGAGAGGTTGCAAACTATGCCAAAGACAATTGCAGCCAAATGAAAGACATACTTTGAGTGACCTTCTGCATTACCTTGCGCCCCTTGTCGTACTCGGTGCGATTATATGGTACAGCCGAATGGCGAAGCGAAAGAATGTGCCGAAAGTCATCTATTGGACGACTATGATTGCTGCTGGCTTTCTGCTCATGTCGTTGCTGCGAATCTAACAAAAAAAGGGCCACCATTGTGTGACCCCATTCTCTATTCCCCATATCACTGGCGTTTCAATCCAGCTAACCTGTACCAAAACTCTAAATTGGAGCTTCCACCACTCCCAGCTTCGTCGCCCATTTGGCTCTCCTATTGCTTCTGCATTTAAAAGGTAAGCCTTTAATTACTCGGTTTCAAAGGGTTTAAGTGCGACATATTAGCAATTTTAGTACGCTGAAAACATTGAATATTATTAAATAAACTCAATATTAGTTACCTTGATATCAAGCGACAGAAAAAGAGTGACCAAGTTTAATCGGTGGATTTTTTGGCGGCATGGATTTCCATGTACTTTCGGGTGTAGTAAGCCTTCTGGCTTTCATTGTCCTTCGCGTCCTTTGGTTTGCTTGGTGCTGCCCCTTTACGCTCAGGGTCGACGACATAAAGGCCCACTTTGGGCGTTTTCTTTTTACCTTCAGTCTCTGACATAAAATTCTCCTTTGACTGGCGTGAATCAGGTGGTGTCTTGGGGCTTGAAAAAAAGGGCCGCCGAAAATAACGGTGACCCTGTTGGTCTTATGCTAAGAAAGTCCGACGCCAGGCAACTGATCCCATTCACAGCGGCATATGCGCCACATGATTTCTGGATAGTCTCTGAACCTGCCCTTAATGTCCAGTGGCTTAGCTGCCGATCGCCTTCTCTTCTAAACCTGCATTTTATTGCGTTCGCTGTCTTAAAAGGTCAGACAATAACAACCAACAATCCCTTTAGTCCACTTTTTGAAGTCACTGCTTAACCAGACCCACCCGGGGTCGTATTTGTCGCCTATGAGGCTCACGCGAACCAACCTCGGTCACACGCTGGTCACACCTCAGTCACACACGCTTTGACAAAAGTGCCTGAATCGCTAGAATCTAAGGCAATCACATTGAGGTAGTGACCGTAGACAAAGCGTTGATTTTAAATGTGAAAACTAAGTGAGGAATGGTAGCGGAGGAGGGACTTGAACCCCCGACACGCGGATTATGATTCCGCTGCTCTAACCAGCTGAGCTACTCCGCCAAAACCGGGCCGACTTGCAACGAAACAGTCAATTTGGCGTTATCTGTCGCCGTTTTAAGACTTTAGGGGTACGATCGTCAAGCCCATATCGAGAGCGCTGTAAAAATTCCGCTCGGCGCATTCTTGTCCACCGAGCTAGCGTCATCTCCAACACAGACAAACGATGTGATTGAGAACTTTCTAACTGCTTTTGTTGTCTGTTTTGTAATCATCAGCCCGATTGGCACCGCCCCCATTTTTCTAGCGGTCACAACGGCACGGGATAAGAGGGCGAAAATCTGCAACGCCGTCGAGGCAACGGCAGCAGCGATGCTGATCATGGTGTTCTTTGGGCTTTGCGTATCATAGATATTGCGCTATCGATCTGGACGCTAATGCTGTCGGCGCTGATTGTTTTTCAGCTTGATCATTCTGACGTTACTTGCGATGGACGGCTTCACCATAGAACCCCAGATGGCTAATTTGGCGGTTGACGCACATATCTCGGATCTGATGGGCCATTATGAATGGCACGACCTTAGCGCGCCAAAGCGTCGCCGAAGTGCCGCCAAAAGGGCTGTTCAATAAACCGCCGAGACAGATAAAGGCCATTCCAAAAGGCTGGATTGCGGAGCAAAAAGCCGGACAGATAGCCGGTCTAGCTTTGCGTCACCTGTGCACGTAGGCGTTTCTTGTCGATCTTGCCAACGCTTGTCCTGGCAAGCTCCGCCACGATGTCGATCCGTTCTGGCAGTGCCCATTTCGACAGCGCCCCCGCGGCAATCTCAGCCTCAAGCGCGGCGGTGATAAAGGCTGGTAGACGCTCTGCATCGGCGTCCTCCAGTGGCACCACCAGCAACCGCGGCCGTTCACCCCATTTCGGGTGAGGAATGCCAATAGCCGCAACCTCAGCGACACCATCAACAGCGGAAGCAATGCTCTCCAGCGTAAGCGAAGAAATCCACTCACCACCGGATTTGATCACATCCTTCAATCGGTCAGTAATCATCAGCGAGCCATCCGCTTCGATCCGACCAACGTCGCCAGTGTGCATGTAACCGCCATGCCACAGGGCGGCGGTGGCGTCAGCATTTTTCAAGTAAGCCTCGGTGAGCCAGGGTGCGCGCACCACAACTTCGCCAGTGGAAACACCATCGCGTGGAACATCCCGCATTTGACTATCGACAACACGCAGCTCGACCATCGCCGCTGGCCGCCCTGCTTTCAGCCGCGCCGCAACATCGGACTCATTGGCAGGATCAAGATGCGCCGTTGTTAGTAGCGGACAGGTCTCAGATAGGCCATAGGCGGAAAACACGTTGATCCCCCTGGCCAGCGCCGCCTCAGCTAGACCACGCGGCAACGCCGAACCGCCGATCACAACCTTCCACTTGGCGAGCTTTACCTCAGCCGCCGCATCACAGGTCAGCAGCATATGCAGAATGGTCGGCACGCAATGCGAGAAGGTGACACCATGTCGGTCGATGAGCTGGACGAGCTTGTCCGGCTGGTAGCGCCCCGGATAGATCTGCCTAAGCCCAAGCATTGTCGCAGCATATGGAAAGCCCCAGCCATGCACATGGAACATCGGCGTAATTGGCATATAGACATCATGGTTGTGCAAGCGATTGCCCGCCGCCATCGGCCCGAATGTCGACAGAATGCCCATCGTATGCAGCACCAGCTGGCGATGCGAATAAACAACCCCTTTCGGATCACTGGTGGTGCCAGTGGTGTAGAAACAAGTAGCGCGGAGATTTTCATCAAAATCGGGAAAGTCGAATACCGGCGGTGCCGCCGCCATCATTGAACTGACAATGCCTTCGATGTCAAGCTTACTGATTTCCACCTGGTCGGTAGGCGCATCACGCATCACAAAAAGCCGCACCGAACGGTCGACCATGGCCATGGCCTCTTCTAGAAGTGGCAGAAAATCAACGTGCACCAGAATAACATCATCCTCAGCATGGTCGATCGTATAGGCGATCTGAGCTGGTGACAGGCGGATATTGATCGTATGAAGTACTGCGCCCATCATCGGCACGGCAAAGAAACATTCCAAATAACGGTGCGTGTCCCAATCCATCACACCGACCACATCCCCCTGGCTGACGCCTTCATGGGAGAGTGCGCCTGCCAATCGGTGCAGCCTGCAGACAAAGTCGCGATAGGTGAAAAGGCCGAGGCCATCGCTGATGATTTGCTGATTCGGCGCCGTCTGCAAAGGCGCTGTAAGCAGAGTTTTAATAAGAAGTGAAAAATCAGCGTTCATACAGCACCGGCGGGCATGGCCTCTACCAGTAAAAATCTAACAGCAGACCCGCCCATTGCAAGACATTTCATCGGCACCTGACATCGGCAACCAGCATTGTTGACAGCGTGCGGATCAGACAGCAAGCGCCGCGAGCGGTGCGGCAGTAATCCAGCCCCCACCGAGCAGATGTTGGCTGTCATCGGCGTCATAGATTGCCGCTACTTGCCCTGCGGCAATACCAAATTGCGGCTCCTGCAACAGGATGACAGCACCCTGGTCATCTACGGACTCGATGATGGCCGGCATCGCCGGTGCCGTGTTACGAAGCCGCGCTAGGACTGCACAACCCAGCGGGGGCGGACCATCGCGCGCCACCCAGCTGGTTTCACCAAGATGCACCTGTTCACAGGCAAGCGCAGTTTGTGGACCGACAATGACCCGATGCGTTTCCGGATCAATGCTTACGACATAGAGCGGACCATCAGTTTCGTCGGCATCCTTGCGACCGCCAATGCCAAGGCCACGCCGCTGGCCGATGGTGTAGTCAATAATGCCATTATGCCGGCCAAGCACCTTGCCATCAATATGAATAATATCTCCAGCCTCCACCGCGCCCGGCCGCAAACTCCGGACCACATCGCCATAACGACCATTAGGAACAAAACATATATCCTGACTGTCCAGCTTGTCGGCCACGCTGAGGCCGTGCCTTTGGGCCAGATAACGAGTTTCCGTTTTGCTCAACCCGCCAAGGGGAAAGCGCAGATAGTCAAGCTGGTCCGCCGTTGTCGCAAACAGAAAATAAGACTGATCCTTGCTGGCGTCAGCCCCGCGATGAAGAACCGGGCCAGAAGCGGTATCGAAACGCTGGACATAGTGACCGGTTGCAAGACAATCCGCCCCCAATTCACGGGCGGTTGTCAGCAAATCGGAAAATTTCACCGTCTGGTTGCATCTGACACAGGGAACGGGTGTCTCACCACGCAGATAGCTGTCAGCAAACTCCTGCATCACCTGATCGTGGAAACGGCTTTCATAGTCAAGAACATAATGTGGGATGCCAAGGCGCGCGGCCACCGTGCGGGCATCATGGATATCGACCCCGGCACAGCACGCTCCCTTCGCCCGAACGGCGACGCCATGATCATAGAGCTGCAGGGTAATGCCGATGACCTCATAGCCCTGCTCATGCAGGAGTGCTGCCGTCACCGAACTGTCGACACCGCCAGACATGGCAACAACGACACGTGTCTCGGCCTCCGGCTTGGCAAAGCCGAGCGAATTGCTGGCCGTTAAGGCAGACGATATCGATTGTGATGTAGGTGTCGACCCCATAGATCACGCTTCCTTACATATCCTCGGGTACGGTCAGACGAAGCCCATCAAGCGCATCCGACATTTCAATCTGGCATCCAAGGCGCGAGGTCTCGGTAAGGCCAAAAGCCAGATCCAGCATGTCTTCCTCATCCTCACTGGGGCCACCGGTTTTCGCAAACCAATCTGGATCGACAATGACATGGCAAGTCGCACAGGACAGGCAGCCACCGCAGGTACCCTCGATCCCCAAATTGGCATCACGGCCAGCCTCCATGACCGTGACACCATCATCAACGCTCACATTATGCTGCTTGCCATCCGGCGTGGTAAAAATAATTGTTGGCATGGTCTATTCACTCCATCGAACGATGCCCACGAAAAGGCGCTGATGATCCATCCAATAACATCGGATGTACTTAGGACTACGGCGAGGCTTTTACAACCCGGCCAACACTTGCGCAAGCCTCTCAAAATCTTCCTTTCGGGTCTTCCACCCACCGGAAACGCGGATCGCCTGAGCCGCCTTTTCACCAGCACCCATCGCGGTCAGGACATGGCTGGCTGTTACCTTGCCCGAGGAACAGGCTGAACCCGCGCTGACGGCAACACCGGCAATATCAAGGGCCATGACCAAGGTCTCTGAGGATTTTCCACCAACCGCAAGACAGGAGATGTTGCCAAGACGGGGCGCGGCGGCTCCAAACAGAGCAACATCCGGATGCGCCGCAGCAACCTCAGCCTCAAAGGTATCTCGCCAACCCGCCATATCACGAAAATGCGCAACGTCACCAAAGGCAGCGGTGGCTGCCGCGCCAAAGCCAGTAATGCCCAGAATATTTTCCGTTCCGGACCGCCGACCCTGTTCCTGACCACCACCGCGTAGCAGACTTGATAGACTCATTCCTGGGCGGACAAAAAGCGCCCCTACACCTGTCGGACCGCCAATCTTGTGCGCGGAAAAGCTGGCAAAATCGAGCCCTAGCGCTGGCAAATCGATATGTATTTTTCCGAGCATTTGCACCATGTCGCTATGCGTCGCCAAACCAGCATGACGGGCAACCTCAACGATCCCCTCAAGCGGCTGGATCACGCCGGTTTCATTGTTAGCAGCCATCACCGACACAATTGTTTGGTCCCGCTGATCCACCGGAAGCGCCGAAACCATCTGTTTGAGTGCCGGAAGATCAACCAGGCCGTCGTCTGTCACCGGTAGCAGGCTAGCTTGCGGAGCAGCCCGCAAAACAGAATCATGTTCAATCGCACTGGTAATCACATTCGAAAAGCCAGACAGAGCGAGATTATTCGCCTCGGTACCGCCACTGGTGAAGACCACATCCTGCGCACGGCACCCGATCAAAAGGCCAAGAGACTGACGCGCATTCTCGACAAGCAGCCGCGCCCGGCGGCCAAACTCATGCACCGAGGAGGGGTTGGCGGGCGGTCCCATCGCCTGATGGATTGCGGCAACAGCCTCGGCACGCAACGGCGCGGTAGCGTTATTGTCCAGATATATAGGGTCAGCGAGTGGCATTGAAATGACCAAGCATTACGTTTTAAGATACTAACTTAACCTTCAGTTGGCTTGCGCCTAGCGTAGCCAGTGGCCGGGTCAATATCGCGCGGCGACTTTCCCGCATCATCATGCATTGGCGTCGGTACCATTCGGTCTTCCATATCATTCAAGCGGGCACGCAGCGATTGTACCTCGTCCACAAGCGCGGAAATCGTTCGCTCACGCGGGTCAACCTCCCCCGGGTTAGCAACTGCATAGGCCTGAAACCTGTCGTCAACCTTGCTAGAAACGGCCTTGACCGCCACCTGCCGCGCTGGCACGCCAACAACGGTAGCTCCTTCGGGGACATCTCTGGTCACAACGGAATTGCCACCTACACGCGCCCACGCATTGACAGTGATGTTGCCAAGCACTTGGGCACCAGAGCCTATAATCACGTTGTCACCGATTGTTGGATGGCGTTTGACAGACCGCTGTGAGCTCGCATCAACAGCAGGCAGGACGCCGCCAAGCGTTACCCCCTGATACAGAGTTACATCGCGGCCAATAACCGACGTTTCTCCGATAACAACACCAGCCCCATGATCGACAAAAAAACCACAGCCGATAGTTGCGCCGGGATGAATTTCAATATTGGTAATCATGCGAGCAAACTGCATTATGAAGCGGGAGATAAATTTAAACCCTGCCCGCCACAACGGATGGGCCAGGCGATAGGCAAACATTACCTGAAAACTGGGATAGAGAAACACTGCCGCAAGCCTTGAACTGGCTGCGGGATCACGATTCATAATGGCGTTCAGATCTCGGCTCAACTTGGCAAACATTTGTTCTTGCTCTCGTTTAGGTTTTCAGTCGGCGTAATAATATCAACCATTAGCGATGGTATAATATTCCATGAGTGCCTAAGCCAGCTTGGCGTCGCACCATAATTCGGATATAAGCGCTGGTCATGGTATCACAAGACGATCGGAAAAAATATGCCTGAGGTGATTATCAACGGCCCCGAGGGGCGGATAGAATGTCGCTACATGCCTGCCGACGCGCTCGATGCGCCAACTGCGTTGATCCTGCATCCTGAGCCCGACAAGGGTGGCACCATGAATAATCGCGTTACCTACTCGCTTTATAAGCATTTTCAGACTCGTGGTTTTTCGGTTATGCGGTTCAATTTTCGTGGCGTTGGCCGCAGCCAGGGTCAATATGACAATGGTGAAGGCGAACTTTCTGATGCAGCGACGGCGATGGATTGGCTGCAGGCGCAGAATCCAGCATCAAGCCAATGCTGGATTGCTGGCTTTTCGTTCGGTTCATGGGTCGGCATGCAGTTGATGATGCGTCGCCCCGAGATCAGAGGCTTTGTCTCGGTAGCTCCACCAGCAACAACGCATGATTTCTCTTTTCTTGCCCCTTGCCCGGCATCTGGTCTGATCATCCACGGCGAGGATGACACGGTTGTGCCTGCTGATGCGGTGCACAAGCTAATCGAGCGCATTTCCATCCAAAAGGGCGTAAAAATCAGCGTTGACCTGGTGCCAGGAGCCAACCATTTTTTTGCCGAGCATCTCGATGAGTTGATAGCCCGCATTGGTGGCTATCTGGACACGGCACTCACAACTCCGGATTTTGATCCGCTAGCATGACATTGTCGCGATGAAAGACAAATTGGTACTGCGTGGAACAAAGCAAATCTTTGTTTACCCTCGCTCAGCAAACAGCCCAAGTGGGCGGACTTAAAATCAGGTGATTTTCATGAATCATAAATCAGACCTTATTCACAAATTCACCGAACGTGGCTACCTGCACCAGGCCACCAACCTCGATGGGTTGGACGAGACTGCCACACAGCAGATTGTGCCGACCTATATTGGTTTTGACTGCACAGCGGACAGCTTGCATGTAGGCTCGTTGCTGCAGATCATGATGCTGCGCATTGTCCAGAAATCCGGGCACAAGCCGATCGTTCTTATGGGGGGCGGCACGACCAAGGTCGGTGATCCCTCGGGCAAAGATACGGCACGCCCTTTTCTTTCGGATCTAGAAATCGAACAAAATAAACAAGGCATCAAGAAGGTCTTCGAGAAATATTTGATCTTTGGCGATGGTCCAACTGACGCGGTGATGGTCGATAATGCTGACTGGCTGGACGATCTTGCCTATGTGCGATTTCTGCGAGATTACGGACCGCATTTTTCAATCAACCGGATGATGGCGATGGAGTCGGTCAAATTGCGACTTGAACGAGAACAGCCGATGTCTTTCCTGGAATTCAACTACGCCATCCTGCAGGCTTATGACTTTTTGGAGCTGCGCCGACGCTATGGCTGTTTGTTGCAGCTTGGCGGTTCTGATCAATGGGGTAATATCGTCAGCGGGATAGATCTGACACGAAGGGTCGATTCGCAGGAAATTTTTGGGTTGACCTCGCCTTTGATCACCACCTCTTCTGGAGTAAAGATGGGCAAATCAGCCGATGGTGCGGTCTGGCTAAATGCTGAAAAACTCTCGCCATTCCATTTCTGGCAGTTCTGGCGCAACACTGAGGATGCCGATGTCGGCCGCTTCCTTGCACTGTTTACCGAGCTGCCGATGGATGAGGTAAACCGCCTTAGCGCACTTAAGGGTGCCAAAATCAATGAGGCGAAAATCATTCTGGCCAATGAGGCGACTACACTGTGTCATGGTGCCGACGCGGCCCGAGAGGCGATGCAAACCGCACAGCAGACCTTTGTCTCAGGCGGCGGTGTCTCAGATGGCCTGCCACGGACCGAGGTTAGTACAGATGAAGCCTACGGCATGGATATGATCACCGCACTAAAAAAAGTGGGATTTGCCGCCTCAAACGGCGAGGCAAGACGACTCATCCGCGGAGGGGGTGCGCGGTTGAACGACACCCAAATCAATAATGAGTCAAAACGCCTGTCACCTGATGATTTTATTGGTGACAAGATTAAGATCTCAGCTGGCAAGAAAAGGCATGCGCTACTGGTGCTCGGCTGAACTACTGGTTAGTTGCTAACCCGTCTGCCTTGTCTTCAATGCCCAGTATCCTTGCGCTTTCTCGCTTCAGCCAATCAGGGCTAACGACATCGCGCAGAATGCCTGGGATTAAAGACGCGCCATTTGTTGTTGTTTTCGGCTCATCAATCGAGCCTGTGATGGAAAATTGTGTAACAAATAGACCACCCTTCTCCACCCCAGTCAGAATATTGCCCAGAAGCGGAATAGCCCCAATCACCTGATTTAGTAAATTGGCCGGAACAAGATTACCACTGACATCGACATTGCGCGTCAAGGTGTCGTAGCGACCGACCAACGACAGTGCGATATCAACACCACCTCCGCGCATTTGCATGATATCGACGAGCGAGCCACGCTTGCGAAACTCAGCCTCGCCCCACTCAAAACGTGTGCCGTCACCCTTGACAAGACTGAGCAGACCAATCGGCCCAAGAACTGAAAAGGCCCGAACCGCTCTTGGCACCTCAACAACATTGAATTCACGAATTCTTATCTGTGTATCAAATTCAGAGAAATTGTCTGGTGTGTAAATATTGACTAGTTCGATGCTGCCTGAGCGGATTGTATTGGTGACATTGAGACCGGCAAGCATTCTGCCGGCATTTGTCGAGGTCAATTCGAGCTTTGGCGGAGTGTTTTCACCATCAGAGAATTTGATGCTTGTCTCAGCCCCACCAACAAGGCCAGTTCCGCGCAGAAATTCACCCCTCTCACCATAGATTACTGTCAGGTCCGCCTCCTCGATCAGAGGCCTGCCCTGAAACATGAGATCACCATTTAGGACGGCCTTGCCTCCCCCCGTGCTGTATTTGTTTCCAATAAGATGCCCAGCAAGCGTGAGTCCATCACCAATAACAAACTGGTTGGCTGTCAGATCAAAACTGATTTTGCGATCGGCACCGATGCCGCTATTACGCCGAAGCGGCACTAAATCGATAATACGTGCTGTCGCGCTGACTTTTACACCCTCGCCACTGTTCTCAATGATCACATCGCGCAGATCATTGCCCGGCCATTTAATGCGTTCAAGAAGCGCGCCTTGCACCGAACCACCCGGCCCGAGCGCAACCTGACCCAGAACGGATAGACTGCCAAGCGAGATATTGACGTCCTGCAGTGAGTCAACGCGCCCATCGCGCAGCAGAAAAGTCAGTCGGGCATGCCCATTTTCTGAGGGCAATTTTGCCCATGAGATTTCTGGTAAATTGACCGAAGCGTTGCGCATTTGCGCGGCAAGATCGACACTGATCTCCCTCAACGCCATATCACCACTCATTGTAACACTGCCACCTACCTGCCCACC
>CACHEI010000042.1 GCA_902578815.1 uncultured SAR116 cluster alpha proteobacterium
TTAGTGATATCCATCCCCAGCTCAAGATTCATGCCTTTCAGCACTTCTTTGATCTCATTCAGTGACTTGCGGCCAAAATTTGGTGTGCGCAACATTTCATACTCTGTCTTAAGAACCAGATCACCGATATAGACGATGTTGTCATTCTTCAGACAGTTGGCCGACCGTACTGACAGCTCAAGCTCGTCAACCTTACGCAACAGATTTCGGCTGAAAGGCAGGTCCTCAGCCTCATCAACTGGACTCTGGTCCTTCGGCTCTTCAAAATTGATGAAGGTTTGCAACTGTTCCTGAAGGATCCTTGCGGCATAGGCTACCGCATCCTCCGGTGTTACTGACCCGTCGGTCTCAATAGTCAGCAACAACTTGTCATAGTCGGTAATCTGCCCAACGCGTGCGTTTTCTACCTTATAAGCAACCTGTCTGACAGGGCTGAAAATCGAGTCTATCGGGATTAGGCCGATGGGCGAGTCCTCTGTGCGGTGAGAACTGGCCGGCACGTAACCCTTTCCCGACGCCACTGTAAGCTCAATGGATAAATTGCCGCCTTTGTCAAGATGACACAAAACATGGTCAGGATTCATAATTTCGACACCGGCGCTTTCAGTGATCATTCCAGCGGTTACGGTTGTTGGACCTTCAATTGACAGGCGAAGTCGCTTAGGCGCCTCATCATCTAAACGAATGGCAACACCTTTGAGGTTCAGCACCAGATCCGTAACATCCTCACGAACACCAGGAATCGATGAGAATTCATGTACAACACCCTGGATCTGAACAGCAGTAATAGCCGAACCCTGAAGTGAGGACAGCAGAACGCGACGCAACGCGTTGCCTATAGTTACGCCAAATCCGCGTTCAAAAGGACCAACCGCGACTACGGCCTGACTAGGGTTGTATTCAGAAACTTTGACTTCAAGTTCGTCAGGTTTTTTCAGATCCAGCCAGTTCTTCTCAATCATCGGCGATGTCCCTTCAATTAAGGCAAAAATTTTTTAAACAGCTATCTGGCTCAAAAGCGCCAGTGGTGTATGGCAAAGTTTGCGACGCAGTATTAGACGCGACGACGTTTGCGCGGGCGGCATCCATTATGTGGAATCGGTGTAACATCACGGATTGATGTTACGTTAAACCCGACTGACTGCAAGGCGCGAAGTGCCGACTCACGTCCAGAGCCGGGGCCACGCACCTGCACATCAAGCGCCTTCATCCCATGCTCTGCCGCTTTCCTACCTGCGTCTTCAGCCGCCATCTGCGCTGCAAATGGTGTAGATTTACGCGACCCTTTAAAACCCATACCACCGGCTGATGCCCACGCGATAGTGTTACCTTGTACATCAGTAATTGTTATCATTGTGTTGTTAAAGGTCGAGTTCACATGCGCAACACCACTGGTAATGTTTTTGCGCTCGCGACGACGAACACGGCCTAGGCTTGGTTGTTTTGCCATATTCTGACTCCTCGTCTTTCGCTGTTATTTCTTCTTACCGGCAATGGCCTTGGCAGGGCCTTTGCGGGTACGGGCATTTGTATGGGTACGCTGTCCACGAACAGGCAGATTACGACGATGCCGTAGCCCTCGAAGACACCCAAGGTCTAGATAGCGTTTGATATTCATTGACGTCTGGCGGCGAAGATCACCTTCTACGAGAAAATCCGCGTCAATAATGTCACGCAGGTTAGTCAACTCGTCTTCCGAGAGATCAGCTACGCGACGCTCGTCAGGGACACCAGCTTTAGCGCAAATTGATTTGGCACTTGTTGTGCCGATTCCATGAATGTAGGTCAGTGCGATCTCAACCCGTTTTTTAGTCGGAATGTTTACACCAGCGATTCTTGCCACAGTCTGGCTCCTTTATATTAATGGCTGTCTGGGTTTTCTCCCTGGACAAGTCCAATTACGCTACTGCTAAATTTAGAGAGGGAGGCGAAGTATAGGCTCTTCCTCTATACAGTCAACCTCAACGCTTGTCCTAATCGAAGTTTATCAACTTCATCAAAATAGGTTTCTTCCACTTCACCCAACGACCTCCGCAACGCGACATGCAACACCCTCAACAGACGCCATCCCATCTACACTACGCAGCAAACCCTGTGCCTCGTAGTAGGGCAAGAGCGGTGCGGTATTCTCATGATAAACAGCCAATCGGTTACGCAAAGTATCAGCATTATCATCACTTCTTGCACCGCCACTCTCGACAGCGCGATTTTCAATGCGCGCAAAAAGCGAGGCTTCATCAACTTTGATCTCAATCACATGGTCAATACCGGTGCCGCGAGCGCCCAGCATTTTGTCAAGCGCCTTTGCCTGTGCAACCGTGCGAGGGAATCCATCAAGAATAACACCATTTGCACAATCAGGCGCATCCAATCGTTCGGCAACCATTCCAACAATAATGTCATCAGACATCAAATCCCCCCGATCCATGATTTCCTTGGCACGCAATCCAAGTTCACTCCCGGCTGCAATGGCACTACGAAGCATCTCACCTGATGACAACTGAACCAACCCACGCTCCTCTACAAGTCGTAAAGCCTGCGTCCCTTTTCCACACCCAGGCGCACCGAATAAAATCAATATCATCGGCCACGTCCCTTAATTCGTGATTTTTTTACTAGCCCTTCATATTGATGGGCTAGCAGATGAGATTGCACCTGACTAACGGTATCAAGCGTCACCGTAACAACAATCAGCAACGACGTGCCCCCAAAATAAAAGGGTACTGAATATTTGCTGATTAATATCTCTGGCAGAATACAAACCGCCGCTAAATAGGCAGCCCCTAGTACTGTCAAGCGTGTAAGGATAGAGTCCAAATAGTCAGCAGTTGTCTTGCCCGGACGAATGCCAGGTATATACCCACCATATTTGCGCAGATTTTCCGCAGTGTCCTCGGGGTTGAAAACAATCGCTGTGTAGAAAAAGGCAAAGAATACTATCAGCCCTATGTAGATTGCCAAATAAAGGGGCTGGCCACGGCCAAGCAGCGCGTTCAGCGTTACCAGCCATTCAGCACCCCCATCCTGGCCACCACTGAGATTGATGATTGAGACCGGCATCAGTAGCAACGATGAAGCAAAAATCGGGGGGATCACGCCTGGAACATTAATTTTCAAGGGTAGAAACGACTGATCACCACCAAACACCTTGTTGCCATGTTGGCGCTTTGGATATTGTACAATGATCTTGCGGACCGATCTTTCAATGAAAACGATAAAGGCTATTACCGCGG
Source organism: uncultured SAR116 cluster alpha proteobacterium (assembly GCA_902578815.1). Taxonomy (GTDB): domain Bacteria; phylum Pseudomonadota; class Alphaproteobacteria; order Puniceispirillales; family Puniceispirillaceae; genus MED-G116. Next base: position 3,234 of record CACHEI010000042.1, read on the forward strand.
CCGCCATCAAAAACAGACCTAAGATCAGCACGACAGACAGCGCGCCTGTCCGGCCCAGCTCGAGCGTCCCTGCCAGGGCCGTTGGCAATTCCGCAACAATCCCGGAAAAAATGATCAGGGAAATGCCGTTTCCAACACCCCGGCTCGTGATCTGTTCACCAAGCCACATCAGAAACAAGGTGCCACCAACAAGCGTCACTACGGTTGTCACACGAAAAAACATACCCGGATCAGATACAACACCAGAAGCAGATTCAAGGCCAACAGCAATGCCATAACCCTGCACGGTCGCCAACAGCACTGTAAGATAACGCGTATATTGGTTGATCTGCTTGCGACCAGCCTCCCCATCCTTTTTCAGCGCTTCGAGCGTCGGCACAATAGCGGTCATCAACTGCATGATGATCGAGGCCGTGATATAAGGCATGATGTTCAGCGCAAAAATTGTCATGCGACCGAGTGCGCCACCGGAGAACATGTCGAACATGCCCAGAATGCCACTAGATTGCTGTGAGAACACATCCGCCAGAGCGCCCGGATTGATTCCTGGGAGAGGAATGTAGGTGCCAAGTCGATATATTATCAGGGCACCAAGAGTGAATAGCAGGCGCTTTTTTAGCTCATCGGCTTTCGCAAATGCGCCTAACCCTACCCCTGCTGCCATGCGATCTGATGCTAATGCCATTACCAACTTTTACCCTAATTCTGTCTCGTTGACGACGGCCGCTACTCGGCAGCCACAGTCGGTGTAACAATCTTGCCACCTGCGCCCTCAACTATGGCAAAAGCAGCCTTTGACGCGCCAGCTGCGTGGATTTCGATCTTCTTTGCCGTGAACTCGCCATTGGCAAGAATCCGCACACCATCACGCGCCTTTGAGATCACACCGGCGCCAACAAGCGCGGCGGCATTAACAGGTTTGCCTGCATCTAGCCGTCCGGAGTCAATGGCTGCCTGCAAGCGACCAAGGTTAACCTCGACATATTTCTTGCGGAAAATATTCGTAAAGCCACGCTTGGGCAGGCGGCGGTGGATTGGCATCTGACCCCCTTCAAAGCCATTAATCGACACGCCGGAACGCGCTTTCTGGCCCTTGTGACCACTCCCTGATGTTTTGCCAGTACCTGACCCAATACCACGGCCAACTCGTTTACGCTTCTTGGTCGCGCCGGGATTGTCTTTGACTTCGTTCAGTTTCATTTCTTTCTCCCAACGGAAAGTTGAGCCCCGCCCTAATTCCAAAAATCTATTCGCCCTCAACGCGGACGAGATGCTTTACCTTATAAATCATGCCGCGCACCGAAGGGGTGTCCTCTAGTTCACGCGTGCGGCCAATCTTGTTAAGACCGAGGCCAATTAATGTCTGACGCTGGTCGTAAAGTCGGCCAATGCCACTTCTCGTTTGCATTACGCGTAGCGTTTTTTTGGCAGCCATCTTAACTTCTCCTTTTAAGACGCAGCAGCTTGTTTTTTGCCGCTTTTCTCAGCACGTTTCATTAGAATATCTGCAACACGCTTGCCGCGCTTTTGCGCAACTGAACGGGGCGCCTGCATTTGGTTCAATGCCGAGAAGGTCGCCTTGATCATGTTATGCGGATTTGAGCTGCCAATTGATTTGGCAACAACATCCTGGATGCCAAGCACCTCGAAGACAGCGCGCATTGGGCCACCGGCAATGATACCCGTACCAGCCGACGCGGCGCGCAAAAGAACGCGGCCGGCGCCATAGGTACCTTTTATGTCGTGATGCAGCGTTCGACCATCGCGCAGCGGCACGCGAACCATGCTGCGCTTTGCCCCTTCGGTCGCCTTGCGGATTGCCTCGGGAACCTCGCGGGCCTTACCAGTGCCGAAGCCCGCACGGCCCTTTCCGTCACCAACCACAACCAAAGCGGCAAAACCAAACCTACGTCCACCCTTTACAACTTTGGCCACACGGTTAATACCAACCAGCTTTTCGAGCATTTCTGGCTCATCACGTTGAGCGTTGCGGTCGTGCCTGTCATTATTGCGTGCCATTAATCGGTACTCCCTAGAATTTCAGGCCGGCATCGCGCGCGGCATCAGCGAGTGCTTTCACACGGCCATGGAAAATAAAACCACCACGGTCAAATACAACGGCATCAACACCATTAGCCTTTGCCCGCTCGGCAACCAGCTTGCCTACCTCAGCTGCAGCAGCACTGTTGCCGGTGGATTTAAAAGCTTTTTTGATGTCAGCGTCCAACGTCGAAGCCGCGGCCAATGTATGTCCTTGCGCATCATCAATCACTTGCGCATAGGTATGCTGCAATGTGCGATGGACAGAAAGTCTTGGACGACCCGATGACGTCTTCCGAAGGGCCACTCTGTTACGACTTCTACGCCGTGCGAAAAGTTCTCTTGATGTTTTCATTGAACTGACCCTACTTCTTTTTACCTTCTTTGCGGACAATATGCTCTTCGGCGTATTTCACACCCTTACCCTTGAACGGCTCTGGTGGGCGCTTAGCACGCACCTCAGACGCGAACTGACCGAGCAACTGCTTATCTGCACCACTGATCAAAACCGTTGTGTTGTTTTCAACCACAACTGTTAGACCAGCTGGCACTTCCATTTCCACGGGATGGCTAAAACCAAGGTTCAAAACCAGCTTGTTCCCCTGCATCGCCGCTCTGTAACCAACACCATTAATCTGCAAACTTCGCTTAAATCCAGCCGAGACCCCAACAACCATATTGTTGATCGTGGCCCGCATAGTTCCCCATAGTGCTTTTGCCTGACGTGTTTCACGCTTTGGCTTCAAAGTTATTACATTGTCTTCAATTAACAGCGACACATCACTGTGCAACGGCGCACTCAACTCGCCATTCTTTCCTTTTACGATGACAGATCCGCCCTCATGTGACAGCGTCACATCAGCAGGTATGGTAATCGCATTGCTTCCGACACGAGACATCCCAATTGCTCCCTAAAACACGTGACAAAGGACTTCACCGCCAACCTTCGCAGTGCGCGCCTCATTGTCAGACAGAACACCACGCGGCGTCGACAGAATGGCGATGCCAAGCCCGTTGTAGACGCGCGGCAGATCGCGAATGCCATAATAAACGCGGCGGCCGGGCCGGGACACCCGCTTGATTTCAGAAATCACGGGTTCGCCTTCATGATATTTCAGCTCAATCTGTAGTTCCTTGATACCAGGACGCACATCGACACTAGAATAATTGCGGATGTAGCCTTCACGCTTCAACACCTCCAGCACATTAGTACGAAACCGTGATGATGGGCTGGAGACAACGGTCTTACGGGCATGCTGGCCGTTACGTATGCGTGTCAGCATGTCACCGAGAGGATCACTAATGGACATTTTATTTCTCCTCTTTCTACCAGCTTGACTTCACAACACCAGGCACCTGACCCATTGAGGCCAAATCACGCAGCGCAATCCGTGACATTCTGAGCTTTCTGTCATATCCACGCGGACGACCAGAGATCTCACAGCGGTTGCGAATGCGGATTTTTGAGCTGTTGCGTGGCTCCTTCGAGAGCTTCATGACAGCCTGAAACCGCTCCTCCATAGATAGCGACTTCTCTTTGATCATCGCCTTGAGCGCCTCTCGGCGAGCACCCCGGCGCTCAACTATACGCTTACGCTTATTGTTCTTTTCAACAGCACTTTTCTTAGCCATTACAAACCCCTTTGACCTTACGCTTTGACGAACGGAAATTCAAAACCGGTGAGCAACTCACGGGCTTCGTCATCCGAACGTGCGGAGGTTACAACGATGATGTCCATTCCGCGGACCACATCGACCTGGTCATAATCAATCTCTGGAAAAACGATCTGCTCTTTGATGCCCATGGCGTAGTTGCCACGGCCATCAAAGCTCTTCCCATTCAGCCCCCGAAAATCGCGAACACGTGGTAACGCAATGTTAACCAAACGATCGAGAAACTCGTACATCTGCTCGCGGCGCAAAGTTACCTTGCATCCAATTGCCATGCCTTCGCGTAGTTTGAAAGCGGCATTGGCTTTCTTGGCGCGGGTCACAACAGGCTTCTGACCAGTAATAGCCACCAGTTCACGAGTGGCGTTCTCAACTTTTTTTGAATCTCGAACGGCTTCACCAACACCCATGTTGATCACCACCTTTTCCAACTTTGGAACCTGCATAACGTTTTTATAGCCAAACTTATCTACAAGAGCCGGGCGAACTGCAGTAAGATAATGTTCTTCTAAACGCGTCTTCATCTCAGCTTTTTCTCCTCAACCCACCTAGCTCAGGGCCTCGCCGGAACGACGAGCGATCCGGATCTTTGCACCGTCCTTAATCTTAAAACCAACGCGGGTAGGCTTGCCGCTTTCAGGGTCAATATGGGCAACATTCGAAATATGCAACGTAGCTTCCTTGCTTATGATGCCCCCTGAATTGGTCTGAGTTGGCCGGGTGTGCCGCTTCACCATATTGCAGCCCTGCACACGCACCCGTGACTCGGCACGAAGGACTTCCAAAACCTCGCCTGTCTTGCCCTTGTCGCGACCGGTTGTCACCACAACGCGATCCCCCTTTTTAATCTTGAATTTCTGCGCCATTAAAGCACCTCCGGTGCCAGTGAAACGATTTTCATAAATTTACGGCTACGCAACTCGCGGGTCACAGGTCCAAAAATACGCGTGCCAATTGGCTCGTCCTGCTTGTTCAGCAACACAGCGGCATTGCGGTCGAAACGAATAGCACTACCATCAGCGCGACGGATTTCCTTGGCGGTGCGAACAATAACCGCGCGATGTACATCACCCTTTTTAACCTTGCCACGTGGAATGGCCTCCTTCACGGAAACAACAATGACATCACCAACACCAGCAACCTTACGGCCTGAGCCACCAAGCACCTTGATACACTGGACACGGCGGGCGCCAGAATTGTCAGCAACTTCAAGATTGGACTGCATCTGAATCATGCTAGTCTCCCCTAAGCTTTGGTTGATTCGTCATAGACCACTTCGTAGGTCTTAGACCTTGAAACGGGAGCACATTCCCGAATGCGCACTAAGTCACCCTCTTTGTAACGGTTCTCGGCGTCATGTGCCGCGAACTTCTTGGATCGGGTGATGAATTTTTTGTAGACAGGATGCATGATCCGACGCTCGACACGGACTGTTACAGTCTTGTCTGCCTTATCGCTTACAACTGTGCCCTGCATGGTACGCTTTGGCATGACTCACTTCCCTTACGTTGCGGCATCTGCTGTCCTAGCCTTCTGGCCGAGAACAGTCTTGATGCGGGCGATTTCGCGGCGCACGATACGTGCACGTGACGGGTTTTCATTCTGCCCATTAGCTGTCTGAAAACGCAGATTAAACTGCTCCTGTTTTAAATCCACCAGCCGCGTTTTCAACTCATCACTTGTTTTGGCACGGAGCTCTTCAGCTTTGACGGTTCCCATAATCACAAACTCCCTTAGTCAGTGTCGCCAAGACGACGAACAATACGGGTATCAAGTGGTAATTTTGCTGCAGCAAGGCAAAGCGCCTCCTGTGCCAGTACCCACGAAACACCGTCAATCTCGAACATAATGCGCCCGGGCTTGACCTTGGCAACCCAATACTCCGGATTACCCTTGCCTTTACCCATCCGCACCTCAGCAGGCTTTGATGAAACAGGCACGTCAGGAAAGATCCGAATCCATACGCGACCAGCACGACGCAGGTGGCGGGTGATTGCCCGACGGGCGGCCTCAATCTGGCGCGCTGTCACGCGCTCCGGCGTTACTGCCTTGAGGCCATAGGCGCCAAAATTGAGTTGTGTTCCCCCCTTCGCAGCACCATGGATGCGACCCTTGTGAGTCTTGCGGAATTTGGTACGCTTTGGTGAAAGCATCAATTTGTCTCCTTCGTCCTAACCGTTGGCACGCGGCGCGGGACCGCCTTGCTGTTCAGCTAGACGCCTGTCCTCTGCCATTGGGTCATGGACCATCACCTCGCCTTTGAAAACCCACACCTTAATGCCGCAGGTACCATATGTGGTGAAGGCGGTGGCCTCGCCATAATCAACCTCAGCACGCAACGTGTGTAGTGGCACACGGCCCTCGCGGTACCATTCGGTGCGGGCGATTTCAGCACCACCGAGACGGCCAGCGCAATTGATCCGGACACCGAGTGCGCCAAGTCGCATTGCTGACTGGACGGCGCGTTTCATAGCACGGCGAAAACCGACACGGCGCTCAAGCTGCTGGGCAATATTTTCGGCAACCAATTTGGCGTCAATCTCAGGCTTACGAACCTCGACAATATTCAGGCTGACATCACCTCCAAGGCGCTTAGAGAGGTCAAGACGCAACTTTTCGATGTCCTGCCCCTTCTTACCGATGATCAAGCCCGGCCGACCAGCGTGAATGGTCACACGAGCACGACCAGCAGGACGTTCTATAACAACCCGACTGATTGCAGCCTGCTTGAGTCGTTCCATTAAATGGTTACGAAGCTGAATGTCCTGATGCAGCAGCGTGCCGTAATTACGGCCAGCATACCAACGTGAGTCCCATGTGCGATTAATACCAACACGCAGACCAATTGGTTTAACTTTCTGACCCATTTACTGCTCTCCCTTTTCACCAACAATGATTGTCAGGTGCGAAAATGGCTTTAAAATACGGGCACCACGACCACGGGCACGGGCCTTGAAACGCTTCATAACGATCGCTTTGCCAACATGCGCCTCTTTGACATACAGCCTGTCAACATCCAGAGAGTGATTGTTCTCAGCATTGGCGACGGCTGACTGAAGCGCTTTTGTCACATCACCAGCGATTCGCCGGCGCGAAAAGGTCAGCG
>CACHEI010000043.1 GCA_902578815.1 uncultured SAR116 cluster alpha proteobacterium
ATTGTTATGTTCGTGGGTCATAAACCTGCGCCAAGCGGCCGGAAGAGCCGCAAAATCTGAAGGAGAAAATTATGTTACGTTACTCAGAGGACCATGAATGGATTCAATTGGACGGCGATATCGGTACAGTTGGCATTTCCCCCCATGCCATTGAACAGCTTGGTGATATCGTTTTTGTCGAGCTTCCAGAAGCCGGCGCAACTGTTAGCAAGGGAGATGCCGTGGCGGTTTTTGAGTCAGTCAAGGCAGCATCAGACATTTACAGCCCAGCCTCGGGTGAAATTACAGCGGTAAATGAGGCGATGCTGGATGATCTGACAAGCATTACGCCAGACCGGGCAACCGAGAGCTGGCTGTTCAAAGTCAAGGTCAGCGACACCAGCGAACTGGACGAGATGATGGATGAGGCAGCCTATGCCGCAATGATCAGCTGATACCTGTGCGGTGCGGTGTCCACCCATATCAGACACCGCATCACCAGCCCGGCCATGACCATTAAGGAAAGGCGAAGTAAAAGAAAAGGAGTAACCCATGTCACCATTGGACAACACACACTGCATCCCTGCAGCCGCACCCCAGGCACCATTTGCGGCCCGCCATATCGGTCTTAATGCGCAGGATATCAAAAAAATGCTGACGCATGTTGGCGCAAAGTCGGTTGAAACATTGCTTGGTGAGGTTATTCCGGCAAATATTCTGCGCGTCGACCAGATGGATATTCCAAAGGCACTATCGGAGGCCGAGGTGCTTGCCGACATGGCGGCATTAGCTAGCAAGAACAGTATTCAGACATCTCTGATTGGCATGGGTTATTATGGCTGCCACACGCCACCGGTGATCCAACGCAACATCCTTGAAAATCCAGCTTGGTACACCGCCTATACGCCTTATCAGCCGGAAATTTCGCAGGGCCGCCTCGAGGCCATCCTGAATTTTCAAACAATGGTAGCAGACCTCACCGGCATGGACATTGCCAATGGCTCGCTTCTTGACGAGGCAACAGCAGCAGCTGAAGCGATGGCAATGGCCTTCAGGGCGCATCGTGGCAAAGGTAAAATCTTCCGTGTCGACCCTGACACCCATCCGCAAACGATTAGTGTGCTCAAAACAAGGGCTGCTCCGATTGGCATCACACTCGAAATCACGCCTATCGAGAGCCCTTACGGCGCTGGTTGTTTTGGTGCTCTGCTGAGTTATCCAGGCAGTACCGGCGAAGTGCGTGACATCAAGTCGGAAATTGACGCCGTTCAAGCAGCAGGCGGTATGGCCATTGTGGCTAGCGACCTGCTGGCCTTATGCATTCTTGAATCTCCCGGCGCACTAGGTGCCGACATTGTGCTTGGCTCGGCCCAGCGTTTCGGCGTTCCCTTTGGTTATGGTGGCCCGCATGCCGCCTTTTTTGCCACGAAGGAAGCCCATCAACGGTCAATCCCTGGGCGTCTTGTCGGAGTCAGCCAGGATGCCCTTGGCAGGCAGGCCTATCGCCTTGCACTGCAGACACGGGAGCAGCATATCCGCCGTGAAAAGGCCACATCGAATATCTGTACGGCGCAGGTTCTGCTGGCTGTCATAGCCGGATTTTATGCCATTTGGCATGGGCCAGAGGGGCTGATGCGCATTGCTAACCATGCCCATGACATGGCCTGCCGCTTTGCCGCAGCAATGCGGCGTGCAGGCCATATGGTCCGGCATGACAGGTTTTTTGACACCGTCACGGTTCAGACAACTGGCAATCGAGATGCGCTGATCGCCACGGCACTTAAGGCAGGCTTTAATCTGCGACGGCTTGAGGGAGCATTTGCAGCCAGCTTTGATGAAACAACAACCACGGCGCAGCTGGAAACTTTGCTAGCGGCGCTGAATGCCTATATGCCAGCAAGTGACGATGCAATCTCCAGCCTGCCACAATCAAGTTTGCGGACGACTGATTTCATGCAGCAGCCAGTTTTTCACCAGCACAGGTCAGAAACTGAAATGATGCGTTATATGCGCAGTCTTGCGGATCGTGATCTGGCACTTGACCGCTGCATGATACCGCTTGGATCCTGTACGATGAAGCTGAATGCGGCGGCCGAGATGATGCCGGTGACCTGGCCCGCATTTGCTAACATCCATCCCTTCGCCCCAGATGATCAGGCGGCCGGCTATCTGGAAATGATTGACAGATTGGAAAAACTGCTCGCCACTGCAACCGGCTATGCAGCTATTTCATTGCAGCCAAATGCTGGTTCTCAAGGTGAGTTTGCCGGCCTGCTAGCGATCGCCAAATATCATGAGGCGAAAGGCGAAAGTCATCGTAACATCTGCCTCATCCCTTCCTCAGCGCATGGCACCAACCCGGCATCAGCCGCGATGGCTGGGATGAAGGTTGTAGTGATCAAATGCGATGAAAATGGAAATGTTGACATGGTTGACCTTCGTGCGAAAATTGACCAACATCGAAATAAACTCGCAGCAATCATGGTAACCTACCCATCGACCCACGGTGTTTTCGAGGAGTCCATTGCCGAACTGTGCGAGGTGATCCACGAGGCAGGTGGACAGGTCTATGTCGACGGAGCGAATCTGAATGCCCTTGTTGGACATTGTGCACCGCCTCAGTTTGGCGCTGATGTCAGCCACCTGAATTTGCACAAGACCTTCTGCATTCCGCATGGTGGCGGCGGGCCAGGCATTGGCCCCATTGGCGTTGCGGCGCATCTTGCGCCCTTTCTACCGGGATCACCGCTCACTAGTGACAATGCGGTTAGTGCTGCACCCTTTGGTTCAGCAAGCATTCTACCAATCACCTACGCATATATCAGGATGATGGGGCCCGACGGTCTAACTAGAGCAACAAGTACGGCAATTCTGTCAGCAAATTACATCGCGGCGCGGCTCGGTGATTTTTTTCCAGTTCTATACAGCGGCAGCAAAGGCCGTGTTGCCCATGAGTGTATTCTTGATATCCGCGGCATTCAGGAGCGATCCGGTATCAGCAACGAAGATATTGCAAAACGATTGATTGATTTCGGCTTTCATGCGCCAACCATGTCATTTCCAGTTGCGGGTACGCTGATGATTGAACCGACAGAGTCCGAACCACTAGCAGAAATTGATCGCTTCTGTGATGCCATGCTGGCCATTGCCAAAGAGATTGAACGAGTTGCTGAAGGCACTTGGCCAGCCGATGACAACCCCCTGGTCAACGCTCCTCATACAAGTGACGACATCCTTGCCGATGATTGGACGCATCCCTATAGCCGGAGACAAGCAGCTAATCCTGAGGGTAATTCACAGGCTAATAAATTTTGGCCGTCAGTGGGCCGAGTTGATAACGCTTATGGCGACCGCAATCTCATCTGCTCCTGTCCGTCAATTGATGAATGGGAGGAAGAAAAGGAGTGGACAATTTTGTAAAAATGCCATCCTCATGATTTCATTGTGTTCAATTATTTAAGCGGACAATGACCCATGAGAGACCTTCAGAGCCCTGGACGCTCGCCAGTAGCTGCACCAACCGCGATGGCAAGCACTTCTCATCCGCTGTCATCGCAGACAGCAATCAGCATTCTGCAGACCGGTGGCAATGCCATTGACGCTGCTATCGCGGCGGCAGCCGTGCAGGCAGTTGTCGAACCCGGTTCGACAAGCATTGGCGGTGATTGCTTTTGTCTCTACTCTCCCGCCGGTGCTTGCAGACCGATCGCCTTCAATGGGTCGGGGCGCGCACCTCTCGGTCTCAGCAGCGATTGGCTATTGTCGCGCGGCATATCCAAAATCACCCAGCAATCGCCACATTCCGTCACCATTCCAGGGGCGGTGGACGCCTGGGTACAATTGAACAATGATTATGGTCAGCTCTCGCTTGCGGACATTCTGGTACCCGCCATCACCTATGCTCGTGACGGCTATCCAATAACCCAGCGTATTGCCAGCGACTTTGTGGCTGGCTGCGATGTTCTGGACAGCGATGGGGCAGCTGTTTTTCTGAAGCAGGGCAGGCCGCCGGCAATGGGAGAGCAGCATAGCCAGCCAGCGCTCGCCAGAACCATGGAACATATCGCCAGAAATGGACGCGACGGATTCTATAAGGGGCCGGTTGCCGATGACATTCTGGCAAAGCTGCGCGCCGTTGGAGGGCTGCATACCGAGGATGATTTTACCACTGCCGTCGGTGAGTATGTGACACCGATCAAAACAGCGTTCCGGGGCTATGACATCTGGGAATGCCCGCCAAACGGACAGGGGATGATTGCCCTGCAGCTGTTAAACATCATGTCAGACATTGACCTTTTTGGTGATGACCCTCTAGGTCCAGACAGGATGCATCATGAAATTGAGGCAGGACGCCTTGCCTATCGTGACCGTGGCACCTGCCTCGCCGACCCAGCTTTTCATCAAGTGCCCGTAGAGACCATAATCAACACGGACTATGCCACCAATCTGCGGGCCATGATCAATCCTGAACGCGCGCTTGATGTGCTGCCACCCTCACCACTACCTGCGCATAAAAGCACCGTGTATATCACTGTGGTTGACAGTGATCGCAATGCCTGCAGCTTCATCAATACGCTCTATTACGGCTTTGGGTCCGGAATCATGGCACCAAACTCAGGTGTTTTGCTGCAGAATCGTGGCATGGGTTTTGTCGTTGATACAGCTCATCCAAATCGCGTTGAACCTGGCAAACGCCCATTACATACAATCATTCCTGCAATGGCAACGCGCGAGAACCGAGCCGTCATGCCGTTTGGCGTCATGGGCGGTGAATATCAGGCTTTCGGCCATATGCAGCTGCTGACCCGCATGTTCGACTATGGTCTGGACATCCAGATGGCACAGGATATTGCCAGATATTTTCCCGATCCCTTTGAGAACAAAATTGAGGTTGAGAGTCCGGTCCCCGATGCAACGAGGCAAAGGCTGATTGAAATGGGGCATAACATTGTCCCCGCACAGCGTCCAATCGGCGGATCACAAGCGATCTGGATCGATTGGGAGCAGGGCATCCTGACCGGCGGTTCAGACCCCCGCAAGGATGGATGCGCAATTGGCTATTGATGTGGTACATCTCAGACCATCCGCCGGCCCCAAAAACGCTTAACCATAACCCTCGCATGTGGTAAACCGCCCAGATATTAACCTGTCATGGACAAGAGTTGGCAATGCTCGATCAAGATCCTGTTTCCGCCTTTCGCGCATTGAAGGGTCAGCGTAAGATTGTCTGCCTGACGGCCTATACCGCCCCGATGGCGGCGGCTCTTGACCCGCATTGTGATCTGATGTTGGTCGGAGACTCGCTGGCGATGGTTGTCTATGGCATGGACAACACTCGCGACATTGATCTCGATACGATGATCCGCCATGGCAAGGCCGTGATGCGGCAGCGGGAGAAAGCCCTTGTGGTGATTGATCTGCCAGCCGGCAGCTACGAGGACAGTCCACAACAGGCGCTCGCCAGCGCCCGCCGCGTGATTGATGAGACCGGGGCTCATGGCGTCAAACTCGAAGGTGGTGTCGCCATGCAGGCTCATGTGCAGGCCATTTGCAGTTCCGGTATTCCGGTAATGGGCCATATCGGTCTGTTGCCGCAGCACGCGGCCTCAGTCAAAAAGTTCCGGATTACCGGAAAGACGGACGAAGAGGCCTCGCAGTTGATGCGAGATTGCGAGGCGCTGGCCAAAGCGGGCGTTTTCAGCATAGTCATGGAGGGAATGATTGAACCAGTTGCCAGCACGGTTGCCGCCACCTGCCCGGTGCCAAGCATCGGTATTGGCGCCTCGCCAAACTGTGACGGCCAGATTCTCGTTACTGAGGACATGCTAGGCATGTTTGACGCCTATATACCGAAATTCGTGCGAAAATTTGCCACCCTACAACCGGATATCACGGCAGCGGCCATAGCCTACCAACAGGCGGTCATAAGCGGTGATTTTCCCGAAGCCGACCATCTCTATTATCTGGAGGGCGAAAAGAAGACGTGATGACGCAGGTCGTGCAGGACAGGCAAGACGCCAGAATACGCATCGCCGAATGGCGCGGCAAAGGCCTGACAAGCTGTCTCGTGCCAACAATGGGCGGCATACATGGCGGTCATCTGGCGCTGATGGAGCGGGCTCGCGCGGTTGCCGACAGGGTTGTAGTCAGCATCTATGTGAACCCAACACAATTTGCCGCCAATGAGGATTTTGACAGCTATCCGCGTGGCTTGGAAGCAGATATGGCCTCTATCGGACAACGGGCAGACATGGTCTATGCTCCTGTCGACCTCTATCATCCATCGCATGCGACGCAGGTCAACCCAGCCGGTGCCGCGCTTGGACTGGAAAGTGAGTTCAGGCCGCATTTCTTCACCGGCGTTGCCACCGTTGTGCTGAAACTGCTGAATCAGTTGCCAACGGACTCCGCCATTTTTGGCCAGAAGGATTACCAGCAGCTTGCGGTTGTTCGGCAGCTTGTGCGCGATCTTGATTTGCCGGTTGAGATACTCGACCACCCAACTGTACGTGAGGCTGACGGCCTTGCGCTCTCATCACGCAACATCCACATGGCCGCCAAACATCGTGCCATTGCCCCGCAACTCCAAACCATTTTGCGCAGAACGGCGCAACAGCTGCTGGCCGGAACGAGGCCGAAAACAGCGTTGGCCGATGGCCGAGATCTGCTGCGCCGTTCAGGCTTTACCGGCATTGATTATCTGCAGCTGTGTAACCCGATGAATTTGCAGCCAACCGAGGCCGTCACCGCCGAGTCTAGACTGCTTGGTGCCGTGCATCTGGGGGGTGTGAGGTTGATTGACAATATTGCTCTTGGGGATGTCAAATAGGCGATGACCACGACGCTGTCTGACATCATTGATTTTTCTGCCTGCCCGGTTTCCAACCCGCTTTTCGCCCGCCAATGCGCCGCCCGTCTGGCAAGCGACGGCATTCTCACACTTCCCGGTTTTTTGCGGGCAAGGGCAATTGATACATTGGTTGCCGAGGCTGAGGCTCAGAAACATAACGCATTTTTCACCACCTCCTCACATAACGTCTACCTGTCTGAACCGCGTCCAGATCTTGATGCCAGTCATGTGTTCAATCGCCAGATCATATCCTCAAAGGGCTGTATCACGACTGATCAGGTGCCGGAACAATCCAGCCTGAAAATCATCTATGATGCCCCGGAATTTCGGAAATTCATCGCAACGATCGTCGGTGAGCCGGCACTTTATGAATATGCCGATCCATTGTCATCGATCAATGTGCACTACGCTGATGAGGGTCAGGAGCTGGGCTGGCATTTTGACAATTCAGAGTTTGCCATTACTTTGCTATTAAAGGCGCCGCAGTCTGGCGGGCAATTCGAATATGTCCGTGATTTGCGTGCTGCAGAAGCTGGTGAGATGAATTTTGCCAGCGTTGCCGCTGTTCTCGACGGTGAAGCGGTGATCGAGCGGCCAACGGTGACACAGGGGACATTGATGCTGTTCCGAGGGCGCAATGCAATGCACCGCGTCACCCCCACCATCAGCAGAACGACCCGCATTCTTGTTGTGCTTGCCTATAATGCTGAACCTGGCATCGCCCTGTCCGAAGCCGCACGCATGACCTTCTTTGGCCGCCTTGGCTAAACATTACAGACGCAACTTGAAACTAAACCCTAATCGCTGTTCCGTCTCTTTTGCAAGACTTGCAACCCGTTTTCGCCATTCAGAAAATGCAACCATTCCCGGCATGTCCTGCGGTTGGGCCAAGCGATAGGGCAAATCATTTTTCTTTGAAAGTTTTGACTGAAATGGTGATCCCGGAGGGACTCGAACCCCCTACCTACAGATTAGGAATCTGTCGCTCTATCCTGATGAGCTACGGGACCATTTTTGCAGTTTACAACCATTCGTCAGCCGCCACCAGATTAATTGTGGGATTGGAAACGCGTTTCACCCAGATCATCATGTTACCGCTCACAGGCAATAGACCACCAACCACTCTGATTGACTTTCGCAAACGAGTGAAGCATAACCACCGCATATGGGCGGTGAGCGACACGCCTACTCCGCGCCAGCAGCACAGCTAGAAAATTTTATGACAAGAGACGATATTTCTATATCCAGCGATGCATCGGGTGGCACTGCTGATGGCGGTGTCACTGGCACTAAACTTAACAGTGCCTTTGCCGACTTTGGACTTCCAGATGCGTTGCAAGCAACACTATTTCTTGAAGGGCTGATTGAGCCAACACCTATCCAGCAGATGTCAATTCCAGCGCTACTAAGGGGTGAGGATCTAATCGGTCTTGCACAGACAGGCACTGGCAAAACGGCTGCCTTTTTGCTGCCAGTGCTGACAAGACTCAGCTATGCCTCAGCTGTGCGCGCAGGGCAGCCTCCCAAGGCGCTGGTGCTGGCACCGACGCGCGAGCTTGCCAATCAGATTTCAAAAAATCTCAGCCGCCTGGCCCGCGACATGAACATCCGCCACATCACCATTTTTGGCGGGGCTCGCTATGACACCCAGATCAAGGGGCTGCGCCGCGGGGTAGATGTTGTCGTTGCAACACCCGGCCGCCTTATTGACCTGATGGACAGGGGCGCCTTTGACCCATCGGGCATATCGCATCTGGTGCTGGATGAGGCGGATCACATGCTTGATCTTGGTTTTTTCGAGCCAATCAAGAAAATTGTGCGTGAACTGCCAAGGGACCGGCAGACGATGCTGTTCTCGGCGACAATGCCACCGCAGATTGAACAGCTGGGCCAGCAATTCCTTATTGACCCTATCAGGGTCAAAGCTCCACAGACTGGCATCACGGCCGACAAGATTGCCCAGCATGTCACTCTGATGCCGGAAAGTGAGAAACGCGACCGGCTCTGCGATGTGTTGAATGACGAGAATACCGGCCAGTGTCTCGTTTTCGTTCGAACGAAGCGCCGCGCCGATGCGCTAGCCAAATTCATGCAGACTCGTGGTTTTGCGATTGATGCGCTGCACGGCGACATGCGCCAAGGCCTGCGACAAAAAGTGCTGCGCAATTTCCGTGATGGAAAACTGCAGGCGCTAATTGCTACCGATGTGGCAGCACGTGGCATTGATGTCGCCGGCCTCAGCCATGTGGTTAATTTTGATCTGACAGATACGCCCGAGGCCTATGTCCACCGAATTGGCCGAACAGGACGCGCCGGCCTTGGTGGTCTCGCTATTTCCTTCTGCTCACCATCGGAGGAACAACGGCTTGCCGCCATCGTTTCGGTGGTCGGTGCCCGAGTTGAGTTGTTTGACCTTGCAGGTGAACTCATTAGCAATTTCCAGTCAAAACCGGCCCCACGCAAACGCGGACGACCGCCGCGTGCCAGACAGAACAGCGGCAGGAGCGAACAGAGCACTGGCCCTCATCAACGCCGAGACAAAAAACAGACAGATGGAGATCAGGCCAAGCGCAGCTGGAAGGTTGGCATACCGTCTATGGCGACGGCTGCAGCAGGCTGGACACCCGTGAGCAACGAGAATGGCGGTGCTGAGGCGCGGCCTCTCGACAAATCGTCACGCCCGTCTGGAAACGCCAAACGGCGATATCGAAAAGACAGCAAACCAGCAGGCAAGCCTTTTGACCAGGAGGCCAGAAAGGGCAGCGGCAAATTCAAAAGGAAGCCTGCTGAGAAAGCCAGAGCAACTAATGAGCGCCGGTCAAAATGGGCTAATAGGCCTCAGCGCGATGACAGACTGCAGGATAACGAACGACCTAGCCGTGATGAACGGCCCCAACGTGATGACCGGCCTGCCCATAAAAAAAGAAAGGCACAGCCTAAAAAAGGTAGCAAACCCACATCTGCCAAGAACTTTGGCGCTAATCCATTCGCTAAATCCACGTCCGTTACCACGCCTGATCGGCATGCCGATGGCCGCCCTGCTGCCAGGCCCGACCGCAGAACCTCCAGCAAAAAGCCGTATCGCAAACCGGGTGGCAACAACCCGTTGCGGCGCAGAAAATA
>CACHEI010000044.1 GCA_902578815.1 uncultured SAR116 cluster alpha proteobacterium
ATAGAACCTTTTGTTATCATTTCTTCTTGATAATCGAGCTTTGACTGAGCCGCAATTGGTATCAGGATGCACGATTGCTATGGAATATTGATGAAGTCCCAGACCGGCGAATATGACCCAGTCTGGGAACCAAATTGGCGTTAGGTCGTCGGTAACAGAACCTTGTCGATGACGTGGATTACACCATTTGTTGCCTCTAAATCTGCTGTGACTACCTTAGCGTTATTCACTAGCACTCCATTAGAGGTGTCTATGCTGACTGGTGAACCCAACACCGTCAGAACCGATGATCCATTATTCAGATCACCCGAGAATATGTTGCCCTTTACAAGATGGTATTTAAGAACTTTTGTAAGTTCAGTTGGGTTTTTGAGAAGGCTCTCCACCGTACCAACAGGTAATTTACTAAATGCTTCGTCCGTGGGCGCAAAAATGGTGAATGGCCCATCATTATAAAGCGTGTCTGTTAGATTGGTAGCTTTTGCA
Organism: uncultured SAR116 cluster alpha proteobacterium; assembly: GCA_902578815.1. Lineage (GTDB taxonomy): Bacteria > Pseudomonadota > Alphaproteobacteria > Puniceispirillales > Puniceispirillaceae > MED-G116. The sequence continues at coordinate 487 of CACHEI010000044.1, forward strand.
GCGGCTAAGAGGGTGTTAAATATCCCTGCGCTGGCGGCTTGGCCTGCTATACTCATACTGTGTTTGTCACAATTGCTGGCGATAGCGGGTTGACTTACCACACTAAAAATTAACAACATTGCTACGATAACGCTTCTAATCATTCTTAACTCCATTTTGTTTGAAAACACGCAAAGACTCACTAGAGATGCGCTGACTAATTTTGACGTTGGCAGGCGGTCTCTGCTATCAGTGTTTTCTCTAATTCCGCAATTTTGTATGCAGCTTCACGGTATTTAAGCGGACTACCCTTGTACAAGTTCAGCGCGAGCGCATTTTGAGTAAAGTCTTCATGTCTAGTCCCGTAAATTTGGTTGTGGTCGATTTACCCCCGAGCCGATTATTTGGGGGCAAACTCAGCAGGAAAAAATAGACAGTATCGATTGGCTAATGGTTAAAAACTGGAGGTCGAGTTACGCTAACATGGCGCCTTTGCTGAAAACGTCACAGACCATTAATGCCCAGACCAATGCATTTTCGTGCCTGTTGACTTAAACTTGTCTTGTTGACAGCCGATTGTTCGAGCACCACGCTCCACGGACCGGGTTTACTGATGCTGTCTGCTGGCTCAGATTGTCTTTCAAACGGAGGGGGCAGGTTTAATGGGTAAGAAGGCTGGCGACTCTTGCAAGAAAATTTTTAGATAACTTAAACTTACGTTTTTCATGGGAATCTTTTAGTGTTGTGCAACATTTTAGAATGTGGGTATAGATTGCGAGGGTTTCCAAGCTGCATATTGTTTTCAGATGAAATTTAACCAGGCATCGGCACAGAAATGGCAAAACTATCCGTGGACCAAACTCTTTCGAGAGCGAAATCCCATGCGAAGAGAGGTGAGTTTGAAGAAGCGCGGAAATTGTATTTGGCTGTCCTGGAAGTATTTGCTGAAAATAGACGAGCGCAAGAAGGGCTTGCTGCGCTCAACAAATTGAGTTCGACACCCGGCACAAAAAGCACCCAGCAAGAAGTGATTAACCATCTCTTAGACCTATTCAATAAAGGCAAATTAGGAGTTGTCGCCGACCAAGCATTGGCTGCAACAGAACAGTATCCAGATGCTTTTTTTATTTGGAACATTCTTGGAGCAGCAAATAAGGGCCTCGGGCGCATCGAAGAGGCTTTTCAAGCTTTTAAGAAGGTCACCCTGATAAATCCAACCTATGCTGATGGTCACAATAATCTTGGTATTACACTCCAAGATTTAGGGAAGTATGAAGAGGCACTGCTATCTCTTAATACAGCTTTATCACTTAAACCAGATTATGCGGAAGCTCATAACAACATAGGTTTAGTTGCTCGAGAACTTAGAAAGTTTGAGGAGGCTCTGACATCCTTCAAAAAAGCGTTATCTATTAACCCAAATTATGCTGAAGCCCACAACAACATAGGTCTTATTCTCCAAATGCTTGGAAATTTAGATGAGGCAGTGAAATGTCACTCAAAAGCACTAACATTGAAGCCAAATTACATTGAGGCCTATAATAACTTGGGTAATGCTCTCAAAAGTAGAGGCAGCCTCAATGAAGCAATACAAGCCTATGACAAAGCTTTATCGATGAGGCCAGATTTTGTGGAGGCGAGGAACAATTTGGGCCTGGCACTCCAAGACTGTGGAAATCTTAATGAGGCGATAGAGGCATTCAATAAGACGCTTTATTTATCTCCTGGCTTCATAGAAGCTCATCACAACTTAGGTAATGCGTTGAGCGAAATTGGAAAACTTGATGAGGCAAAAGACGCTTTGCTTAAAACGGTCTCACTAAAACCTGATTATGCCGAGGCTCATTATAATCTGGGAAATATTTTTAAAAAACAAGGGGGCCTCTCTGACGCGATAGCATCATATGAAAAAGCTTTATCTCTAAACCCTGAGTATTCATTAGCTCGAGTGCAAAAATTGCATCAACAAGCGCATATTTGTGATTGGTCAGCAATGGAGGCGGATGAGATATATTTTGAGGATTTAGGCATCAAGGGCGGGAGCGTGACACCTTTCGCAATGCTTGCAATTGAGGACGCACCATATAGGCACCGACAACGATCAGAGATATACGCAAAAAAAACCTATCCTTATAAATCGACATATGTACGTCATCGGATCTCCCGGAAACCTAAGCGTCTCCGAATTGGTTACTTCAGTGCTGACTTTCACAATCATGCGACCATGTATCTTATGGCTCAGATTTTTGAAGAGCACGATAAATCATGCTTTAAGATTTTTGCGTATTCATATGGACCTGACAGACAAGATGAAATGCGTGACAGGTTGGTAAAATCCGTAGATATTTTTCATGATGTTCGTGCGATGACCGATATAGAAATTGTTGAACTTGCAAGAAAAGAGGATTTGCATATTGCGATAGACCTAAAAGGTTTCACGCAAAATACACGCCTGACTCCTTTTGCGTATGGTATGGCGCCGATCCAAATTAGCTATTTAGGTTATCCCGGAACAACTGGCGCTGAGTTTATTGATTACATAGTGGCTGATCCAGTTGTCATACCCAACGATAAGAGACACCATTATTCTGAGAAAATCATCTATCTCCCAAATACCTATCAACCTACTGACAGCACTAGGCTCATCTCCGAAAAGCTAATGACAAGAAAAGACGAGGGATTACCGAGTGACTGTTTCGTATTCTGTTGCTTCAACAATAATTACAAAATATCAGCCAGAGAATTTGACATTTGGATGAGATTGTTAACCAAAGCACAGGGAAGTATTTTGTGGCTCCTAAAATCTAACAAATGGTCAGAGCATAACCTAAAGCAAGAAGCCGAATCTCGAGGTGTAAGCGCGGATCGCCTGATCTTTGCCAACAATTTGCCTCAAGAGGAACATTTGGCAAGACATAGATTGGCAGATTTATTTTTGGATACCTTCAATTATAACGCCCACACAACGGCCAGTGATGCTTTGTGGGCAGGGCTCCCTGTTGTAACCAAGACTGGTGAGGCATTTGCAGCCCGTGTTGCAAGCAGTCTTTTGAGTGCTGCGGGCCTTCCCGAATTAATTACAAAAAGTGAACAACAATATGAAGCATTGATAATGAATTTATATGAAAATCCCCAAATGCTTGCAAAAATCAAGGAAAAATTACTTAAAAATCGTTCGTCACAACCACTTTTTAATACTAAGGAATACACAAAGTGTTTGGAGCAAGGATATCAAATTGCATACCAAAGGTATTTTGATGGGGAGGAGAACGACGTGATTTTTGTTCCAAAATAATCGAATTATTGAGTCCATAGCGGCAGGTGAACAGGGTGGCCCGGCAAAGGCAAGGCAGTCTGAAATGATACAGGTAGAAGCTTACCGAACTCATTGACCTAACGCCGTCATTAAAGGAAACCAGATATAGCTTACGACACAGTTTTCACTTTTGATTTCAGTCAATCTTGCAATTTTTGGGACTTTGTAAATGTTAAAGATTTATATGTGGTCTAATTTTGGATATTCCATTCGATTGTTTATTCAAAAATAAACGTCTTGAAAAATTTGTTAGAACTGTCGAACAAACCTAAGTATGGTTTTAAGGATTTAACTCAAAATTTAACGCAAATGAATACACGCATTATTTAGTTGCATTTTGCGTAAGATTTTTGAAAATTTTTTACCTCAGGCCTGTTGATTTCTCTCAGGCGCAGTAAACATTCTGAAGTAATTCTCTATCGCTTCTCTTTCTATCACCCCTTTTTCAACGAGCCTTAGCATAGAATAAACAGCCAAATCTGGGCTACCAAATAAGCAATGGGATAAAAACGCGAGTGTTTTTAATCTACGCTCAGAGTCTAATTCTGAATTAAACGGATTTCGAACATAGAGCATGTCTCCTTCTAGTAGCTGGTTAAATGGCTTTCTGAAATTGTTGTCACGAATAGTTGGCGCTATCGACCAGCGTTTCAATTCGGTAAATCCATGCGGCACAAAGCCGATTTCTCTCATAAAGGTATCAATTTCTCCAATTGTAGGCTGATTTTCGTAAAGGGGTATAAATGACACCTCTAGTTGGATAGCTACACAGTTACCTAACTTTCCAAGACCATTCTCAATAACGCTTTTTTCCGAACCTTGAATGTCCATTTTAAGAAAATCTATATTCTCGATAGCTTTCAAATCATCTAACTTAATGGTGGAAATCGATTCCACATCAAGCACAGACCCAAATTTTTCAAACCCATTGAAAAACTTCAAAACTACTTCGTTTGGCTTGAACAAAGACGTCATCCCAGACGCAGGCTCACACAAATAAAGATCATGTTTTCTACCGTCACCTAAGAAGACATCGTATACGTTAGCTTTGTCAGAATATCTTTTTTCTAAAGCTGATATTTGACGTTTATCCCCATCAAATAAATGAAGATTCGTCATTGAGGAGTTCATCACTAAATCTTCGTAAAGTGGTTTCTGATTTATAAAAGCTGCCCCAACGTCAGCAATATCAATACTATGAGAAAGCTGTAAAATTTTGGCCAAATTATCAATCTCTTCTGTGTTCACGTAGTTACTCCTTTTGCCAACCCGAGATGATTTTAAAATTCAAAATTTAAAGAACTATGAAATGCAGATATTGTAAATCCATAATACTTTATTCATTAGATAACGGATCTCGAATCTAAAGACCGTCAGGGCTGTCAACCTGCATCAGTAACCCCGGTCCGTGGAGTGTGGGGCTCGGACTATGGGCGTCAAACCCCGGGTCTTGGTTCAGGCAAGGTTGCAGGTAAGGTTTTGATAGTTGACCTGTGGGCGAGGTTTGCTAAGCTGTTGATATAGCTGGATTCAGTCACTGAATGGCGCTCAAGTTAGGCATCGAACCTCCGCCCCTGGGCACCACTTTCCCCATCACATCATGTGTTAACACATTGTAACTGAAGCGTTGTTGTTCGTTTTGATTTGATGTGGGTAGACCATATGGTAGACCAATTTAGCACTTACATTTACCAGAAGCGTGGCTTCTATTACTTCTCTCGCCGTGTGCCTAAAGAGGTACAACATTGCCATGGTAAAAAGCGCATCGTGCTTGCTCTGAATACCCGAAGCCGTGCCAAAGCGCTTCGTTACTCACAGGTCATATGTCAGCGATTAGAGAAGTGGCTGGCTATGCGTCTGGACCTCTTGGCATAACACTGGCCCGACATACCAATAGCCGATGTAAAACACTCGCTGTCTTGGCGACGGTGATAGACGTTTTTCTTTTCGTGGAAATGGGATCACATTTGTCATGATTGCCTCCGCTTTAGTGCTTTTGGCGGGATGCCAAGGCGCACAAGTTGGTGATTAAATACCTAAATATTTAATAGCAATTCTCTGGTTCATAGTGAAGTCATAAGTGCGATTTAGATTCCGTGTTCACGAGGTTCTGCGAATGTAGAGCAGGTTCACTACAGGCGCGCCCAACCACAGAATTGCTGAAGCCCAGAGCATTATGCTTTGAGGCAATCCATGGCCAATGAAGAAACCCACACATAGGAATACGAGTAGGACATTTAGTCCAATGGCGGTCTTTTTTAGATTCATTTTCTCATCTACTTCTGTTGGCTGTTACTTCAAATCTGTTGGTGTTAGGTTGGACAGCCTGCATCAAATCCATGAACCTTGATTGTGGTTTTCCAAAAGATGAATACAGTCTTGTGGGTTTGCCATTGGAATATACAAAGGCCAATTCCTCTTTATTGTACTGGCAACTTGTGACGTCAAATCGTTCCCTAGTAAATTGGTCCTCAAGCCACCAATGTTTTTCTCCATCTGGGTCTGAACCAGTAAAGGGATGAAGGCTTTTGGTATCCATGAAAAACAACAGCGAGAATGTTGCTGGCACACAATATCCAAATAAACACCTTTTCCAACGTGGGTGGCCCTTAGGATATTTAATCCTGATGTCGTGAGAAATAAGTGAAAAGTTCAATTTGTCTTTTATTTTTGCACTGACTTCCAATGCAGAGGCACTGGAGTATTTGTAGCGCTTGAAATTAAGGACATCGTATTTCTTTGGGGGATTGCCAATCGGGCGTAGAAGTTCATGCCGATCACCAACCTGTTTCAAGTAATTATGGTGGTTTGATTTTGACATTGAGGTAATGAACTCCACAAACTAAGCCTAGGCAAATGGAGAATTGAAAAAATAACTGAGCACCCAAATCTATTAAATTACCCAATGACAAGAATGACAGTGTTTTCATAAACCTCTGGCAGGCGTGCAGTATAGGCAAATTCTATTGACAGGTCACGGCAGGTATATTTTGACAAGATCAATTCTGGTGCGCTTGCCTCTGATGGCTTGCTGATTTAAGGGTGCCGACTGCTCTGAATGGGTAGTCCTGTCGTGCAAATCCCGACTAACCATGAAATTGGTATCAACATCCTTACATAGGTCACAGATGCGGCTTGCCACATTCACAGTATCACCAATGACGGTGTATTCTAGCTGCTGTTCACTCCCCACATTGCCGACAACACAATTCCCGTAGTGAATGCCGACGCGATGTCTTATTTCTGGCAGCCCCGTCTTCACCCGATCTTTATTCCAGGCTTGCATTTGCCGGTGCATCGACACCGCGCAGTCAAAGGCATTTTGAGCATCATTTCCATGTGATTGTGGTGTTCCAAAATTTGCCATTACAGCATCACCAATGAATTTATCGACAGTTCCACGATGGTCAAAAATAGCGTTTACCATAAGCGACTGATATTCCGACAGCAGAGAGAGAACTTCGCGTGAGCGCATTGGCTCCGCAAGCTTGGTGAAGCCCTCTATATCTGTGAAAAGCACGGCGACCGGCATGTTGCGTGGTTCGAGAGCGCTCACATCAAGCCCTGCCTTTTCGACCTCCTTTTTTACATCAGGAGAAAAATACTTGCTGAGTGCGGCGTTGTTCTTCTCAAATTCCGCAGCTGCTAATACATGACGGTTTGCCTGCCACAGAATGGCCAGCCCAACGCCAACAACCATGCCGAAGGTCAGGATGCTACGCATGAATGTGGTTCTGTTGATAGCGTTGTTATCAAAAAAGATGTCCGCTTTGGAGATCGCGAAATATATGCCTTCGGTCCGCAGAACTGGTATCAGATTCATCGCCAGAACAATCGAGTAAACAACAACGAAAAAAAGGAAAATTTTGAGCCTGAAGAACAAAATGCTGACAATCAAAAACATCGTCGGTGCCCAGAACATCAGATCGATGACGCGGCCGCCAACACTTTGATCTGATGTGACTAAAAATAAGCCATATCCGAAGCGTTAATCTTATTCATCACAGCACCCTGGATCAGCACTGTGGATATCAGGGCAAACAGCAATATGCGGTAATTACCCACATTGCTGAGAAAACAAATTAAAAAATGAAAAGCAGCGGCGACAAAAAGAGTGAGTTGGAACGCCCTAACAGACTCATTGTTTTCAGAAAATGGAAAGAATAGGTTGAGCACGAGAGCCGACAAACTGGCGAGGCCATAAAAAAGGCTCGGCGTTTTAAGGCCGGTTAAGTACCTGTCAATCACAAGCCGATTAGCGTTAGTTGTCATAAAATAAACTTACCAGCACTCAGGCGAACGGGTTAGCACTATTCTGCTTCAATGTTTCTATTCAGACTTTAGTCTAGTTTTTTGGCTGTAATGCAAAACTGCTGAAAGCCAAGAACAATCTGGCTATGCGGGTTTTCTTCAGCCTCATGACAAGAATGACAAGAATGACAGTGTTTTTATAAACCTCTGGCAATTATCCTCATGGGCGACTTTTCAGTTTCTTTGTCATTTCTGTCATTCCTGTCATTCAACGGGAATAGAGAATTAAATATACCTCCCCCGTTTTAAGCACCGGCTTCGCCGAAACACGTTTATGAGCATTTAGGTAACTCACTTAAATGACCGAAAAGGCAACTGTTAGTGGTTAACACTGTCAGTGCCATATCTGTGAAATTGCATGAGTATATTTACGTGCAGCAGGGGGGTGGCCCACGCAGGTGGGGTCACGTGTGTGAATAAGTTTGGGTAGACCATAACAGTGCATTGACGAGTGCAATGACACGTGAGATTCTATGTATAGCTTCAGTTAAGTGATGGGCTGGTGCCTATAAAAGGGAACGCACTCCGCCCCTGGGCACCATTTCCAACGTCCATGGTCCGTGTTTCAAGGTCCAAGTCTCTGAATTCCTTTAATTCATGTTTGAGGAACTCAAAGGACTGTAGACAATGGTGTATACAAGCTCACCGGACTATCTTTACCGCCGAAACGGCATTTATTACTTTACACGCAATGTACCATCAGACCTAAAGTCGCGGTTCAATAAGGAGCGTGTTGTCGTCTCATTACATACGCGCTCAGTAGCAAGAGCGAAGAAGTCGGCGATGGCTTTGTCTGACAGGTTGGAGAGATATTTTGAGTCACTCCGAATGGAACGATTTCACTCACAAGAGCTGGGCGTCCAATATGGCATGTCGGCCTATGGCATGGGCAAAAAAGCCAGCTTGCATGTTCTTGAGGCCGAGGACCTAATACAGCGCCACAAGGATGTCTACCACATCTTCTGGAAGTGGGCAGAGCAGAACGTTAATGCAGGTCTCGCAGGGGTAGAGCTTCATACTGTCTTTGGCTGGAAGATCCGTGCAGGCAAAGGACGGGATGTTAAAGAGAACACCTTCCTCAATTGGCCCATGCAGGCAAATGGTGCCGAGATGCTCCGCTTGGCCTGCATCGCAATGGAAGAAGAAGGCATCGGCATATGTGCGCCTGTACATGACGCCATCCTGATAGAAGCACCTCTCAACGAGATCGATCAGCATGTTGCAAGCGCCACCCACCATATGCAGAAGGCAAGCGGATGGGTGTTGGGGCGTGGCAGACATTGCCGAGTGGATGCCGAGATCGTGCGCTAGCCGGATCGCTACATCGATGGGCGCGGCGTCGACATGTGGTCGTTCATCCAGTCCCGCCTTGGTGAAGAGGCAGCATGATGGCAGAGGAGATCAAAGAGCGCCTTAGTTTTGCTTCGCAGCGACGACATGCTGCCCGCCAGAAAGCGCGGGACCAGCTGTTCCTGAAAGTACCAGTCACCTTTAATTGGATGTGCAGCCATATACCCGATGCGACGTCACGGCTGATACTGTTCGCACGAGCGTTTGCTAACATCGAAGAAAGATCAAGGATCAAGCTAACCCGAAAGCACTGGGAGTGTGCTGGCATCACTGACAAGGACACCCGCTCACGTGTAATAGCTAAGATCAGGCGTGAGTGC
>CACHEI010000045.1 GCA_902578815.1 uncultured SAR116 cluster alpha proteobacterium
TGCCTTGCCGATGATTGGGCCATTGTGCTTAACGACCCCCTCAAGCGTTTCCCAGCTCAGATTCAGCCCATTGAAACTCGCATAGCGGTGTTCGAGCATTGTCAGAATGCGGATCGTCTGTTCATTATGCTCGAACCCGCCATACTCCGCCATGCACAGAGCCAGCGCCTCTTCACCGGCATGTCCAAAGGGCGTGTGCCCCAGATCATGCGCCAGCGCGACCGCCTCGGCCAGATCATCATTCAGTCCCAGCGCCCGTGCCATCGAGCGTGCGATCTGTGCCACCTCGAGCGAGTGCGTTAGCCTTGTGCGAAAATAATCACCCTCATGATAGACAAACACCTGTGTCTTATGCTTTAGGCGGCGAAAGGCCCCGGAGTGTAACACCCTGTCGCGGTCACGCTGAAAGGCGGTGCGGCTGCCAATACCATTATTTCCATCACTCTCATGGAATTGACGCCCACGCGACGCCGGACCCTGGCAGGCGTAGGGCGCTAGGCTCCGGTCTTCTCCGGATGATGCGGCGCTTGTAATGGTCACGATAACCTATGTCAGTGACTGATTTGATTTCTATCAGAATACTCACTTACAGCACCGATTAGTAGTGTGAAATTTAGCCGGCAACAATGTTTTCAACACGCTTTGGTAGCCCTGATGGCTTGATTTGACGTTTCTAAACGGTCATATTGCAACGCGACATTGGGGAAAGGCAGGACTGATGAAGAACGAAGACCAAATCACAGCTGGGACTATAATGCCAGCATTTGCTTCCAGCAAATTTAGCCTTACCGAAGACGCCGCCAGGCGGATCACCATGATGCTTGCTAGTGAGGCTGTTGACAGCTTTTTCCGCGTTGCTGTCAATGGAGGTGGGTGTTCTGGGTTTCAGTACGAATTCAGCATCGACACCCACCGGCAGGATAATGATCTGACTTTTACCAGCCACGGCGTCGAAGTGGTAATTGATGAAATGTCGTTGGAGCTGGTCGATAATGCTGAGCTTGACTATGTACAGGATCTAATTGGGTCCTATTTTGCCGTCACCAATCCAAACGCCACCGCCTCCTGTGGTTGCGGTACCTCCTTTTCTGTATAACGTGATGCGGATTGCCAGCTGGAATGTCAATTCGGCCAACGCGAGGCTTGATCATATAAATGACTGGCTCGCCGCTGACAGCGCCGATGTGCTTCTGCTTCAGGAAATCAAGTCACAGACCGAGAATTTTCCACGCGATCTTTTCGTCGACAAAGGTTGGCATGTTGCTGTCCATGGCCAAAAAAGCTACAATGGCGTTGCTATCATTAGCCGCCACCCCATCGAGGAGGTGATGTGCGGTCTGCCTGGCGATCCGGATGATGAACAGGCGCGATATATCGAGGCAATGATCGCCGGCATACGTGTAGCCAGTATCTATCTGCCCAACGGCAATCCTGCGCCGGGGCCGAAATTCGACTATAAGTTGGCCTGGATGGAACGGCTTTACTCCCGCTCCCAGCAGTTGCTAGAGAATGAAGTTCCAGTTGTTCTTGGCGGTGATTTCAACGTTATTCCTCAGGATATCGACTGTTATGATCCATCTGGCTGGATTGGTGATGCACTGACCCGTATCGAAAGCCGTGCGGCTTTCTTCAAAATTTGCTATGGCGGCTATATGGATGCGCTGCGAGCCCTCCATCCCTGTGGTGTTCATTACACCTATTGGGATTATCAGGCCGGCGCCTGGCAGCACGACAATGGTGTCCGAATTGACCATCTACTGCTCTCGCCCGAGGCCGGTGACAGACTTGTTGCCGTCGGCATTGACAAGACGCCGCGCGGATTAGAAAAACCATCCGATCACACGCCCATCTGGTGTGACTTGTCAGACAGGCACACCCACGCCGGGTGACTGTATAAAGCCAAGATTCATTGGGTCTTTACCAAAAAGCCGTATGCAGACCCTTGAGGAACAGCGTCTCAGGAATAAGTCGGGGTAAACCCCACCCGTTTTGATATGTTGTCGGCATGCTGTTAGGTTGACCGCTGGGTAGGCTTTTGCTGAATCGCTAGATATCGGCATAGACATGCGTTTCGGCGGCTGCGCCTGGATGAGTTACTGCGCCCTTCTCAGCTGATCCCACAGTCTGTGCATATTTCCAGATGGCCCCGGCATTGTAATCGGTACCACGGGTGCTCCATTCAGCCTTGCGTGCGGCCAGCTCCTCATCTTTTAGATCAACATTGATCTCACCGTTCTCAGCGTCGATGGTAATCCTGTCACCGTCTTTGAGCAAACCTATCGGGCCGCCAACTGCGGCCTCCGGTCCGATATGGCCGACGCAGAATCCGCGAGTTGCTCCGGAGAACCGACCATCTGTTATCAACGCTACCTTCTCACCGGCACCCTGTCCATAAAGTGCGGCCGTTGTTGAGAGCATTTCGCGCATGCCAGGGCCACCCTTCGGCCCTTCATATCGGATTACCAACACATCGCCGTCCTTGTAGTCCCGCCGTTCGACGGCGGCAAAGGCGTCTTCCTCGCAGTCGAAACAACGAGCTGTCCCTATAAATTTAAGAGTTTTCATTCCTGCTACTTTGACCAGTGCGCCTTCCGGGGCGAGATTGCCGCGTAACCCCACAACACCTCCGGTTGGTGATAGTGGATCTGCAGTTGTCCGTATCACATCCTGATTTTTGGGGAACTTAACCCCAACCAAATTATCCGCCATCGACTTACCGGTTACGGTGATGCAGTCTCCATGAATATAGCCTCCATCGAGTAGCACTTTTAACAAGACTGGCACGCCACCTATCTCATACATGTCACGCGCAACATAGCGTCCACCCGGTTTTAAATCGGCAACGTAAGGCGTCTTCTTGAAAATGTCAGCCACATCATGGAGATCGAATTCAATGCCACATTCTGAGGCGATTGCCGGCAAATGCAGCCCGGCATTGGTTGAGCCACCAGAGGCAGCAACAATCGTCGCTGCATTTTCAAGTGATTTTCGGGTAATAATGTCACGAGGCCGTAGATTGGACTTGATCAATTCCATAACCATCCGCCCAGAATGGTAAGCATATTCATCGCGTGTCTCATAGGGTGCCGGTGCGCCGGCTGATCCTGGAATAGCAAGGCCGATGGCCTCCGAAACACAGGCCATTGTGTTGGCGGTGAACTGGCCACCACACGATCCGGCGCTCGGGCAGGCGACGCATTCTAGTTCGTGCAGATCTTCATCTGACATATTGCCAGCAGCATGCGCTCCTACTGCCTCGAACACATCCTGAACGGTCACATCCTTGCCTTGGTATCGACCTGGCAGTATCGAGCCGCCATACATGAACACCGAGGGAACATTCAGCCGCGCCATCGCCATCATCACTCCGGGAAGTGACTTGTCACAGCCGGCAAGCCCAACAACAGCATCATAGCAATGGCCACGCACTGTAAGCTCGATTGAATCGGCAATAACTTCGCGGCTGACCAGCGATGATTTCATGCCAGCATGGCCCATGGCGATTCCATCAGTCACAGTAATCGTGGTGAATTCGCGAGGTGTGCCAGCATGTTCGCGAACGCCGCGTTTGGCGGCCTGCGCCTGGCGCGCTAGTGCAATATTACAGGGTGCCGCCTCATTCCACGTCGAGACGACACCAACCAGCGGCTGCGCAATCTCTTCCTCTGTCATACCCATCGCGTAATAATATGACCTGTGTGGAGCCTTTTCTGGACCTACCGAAACATGGCGGCTTGGCATTTTGCTTTTATCTACTGGCTTCACGCTATCAGGCATGTATTGCCTCCCTCTATCATAATTGTCTGCCTGCATAATGCGCAAAACAGAAATCGAAATACAATTAAGAAATACAATATGTTGCCTGATATGTCATCATGTCAAGCACGCACTGCCACAATTCGATCAGCCAATCCCTTTGGCGGGTGTCAAGACAGGCGGTTCAAGGCCGCTTCCAGCGCTGCCATCCGAGTTTCTTCCTCATCAAGCCGGCGACGGTTTTCCGCAACCACAGCTTCCGGGGCTTTTGCGAGAAAACCGGAGTTACCGAGCTTCGCAGAAATCTTTTTTACTTCAGCACTGACGGCGCCAATCTCTTTTTTAAGGCGCGTCGCCTCGGCTTCCAAGTCGATAATGCCAGCCAACGGCAGGCCGATTTCCAACCCATCGACACTGCTGCGGGCGCTGCCTTTATCAAATTTTTTTACCTCAGCCACGCCCTCAATGCGGGCAAGGCGTAACAGTGCTGGCATCTGGCCTTCGATCGCGCGCTGCTGAGCGGCGACCGGCGCGCGAATATGCAACACCGGTTTTGCCGATAACGGTACATTCATTTCCGCACGCAGATAGCGGATATCAGAAATCAACCTAATCACAAACCGCAGATCCTCAACCGCGTCACCATCAGCTTGCACCACAGGTGCTGGCCAAGCAGCCGCAATTATAAGATCAAAGCTGCCAAAAATCTTTCGGTTCAGCTCCTCGGTCAGATATGGCATGAAGGGATGTAGCAATTTCAATGCACCGGCCAGAATGGTTGCCGCAACGGCCCGTGTTTCACGCGACTCACGGGTAAGCTGCGGTTTGATCAGCTCAACATACCAGTCGCAGTAACTGTGCCAGATAAATTGATAAAGCGCGTCTGCCGCCTCGTTGAAGCGATAGCTCTCAATTGCTGAAGATGTCTTTGTAATAGCGTTATTATATTCTGAAATAATCCATTTATTAACTGGCTCGCTGACGTTCATAAGGTCGATATTTCTTGCACCGGTGGTACAGCCATTCATCTCGAGAAAGCGGCAAGCATTCCAGATTTTGGTTGCGAAGTTGCGATAGGTCTCAAGCCGCGTCGTCGACATTTTGATATCACGTCCCTGCGCGGCCATGGCCGCAAGTGTAAAGCGCAGAGGATCTGCGCCATACTGGTTGATCAAATCCAGCGGGTCCATCACATTACCCTTGGACTTTGACATCTTCTGGCCTTTTTCATCGCGTACGAGAGCGTGTATATATACCTGTTTGAACGGCACCTTGCCATCCATCACGTACATGCTCATCATCATCATCCGGGCAACCCAGAAAAAGATAATGTCAAAGCCGGTGACCAAAACTTCACTCGGATAATAGCGGGCAAGGTCATGCTTTACTGCGGCGTTATTTTCCGGCCAACCAAGCGTCGAGAATGGCCATAATCCGCTGGAAAACCATGTATCCAGAACATCATTGTCACGTGTCAACTCCACGCTTTGGCCATAATGCACTCGTGCCGCCACTACTGCCTCATCTTCAGTTTCCTCTACAAAGATTCGTCCATCCGGCCCGTACCATGCCGGGATCCGATGGCCCCACCACAATTGCCGTGAGATGCACCAGGGCTGAATGTTGCGCATCCAGTCAAAATACGTTTTTGACCAGCGTTCAGGAACGAATTTGGTCCGCCCCTCCTCGACAGCGCTGATAGCCGGTTTTGCTAGTTCGGCGGCGTTGACATACCACTGGTCCATCAACCATGGCTCGATAACAACGCCCGAGCGATCGCCATGCGGGACTGAGTTCTGCACTTTCTCCTCAAAATCAACCAAACCCTCTGCCGCCATGTCTGCCAAAATATGTTTGCGTGCTTCATAGCGGTCCATGCCTTGATATTTTTTTGGAATTTCGGAGATTACCGCCATTGCTGCGGTTTCTGTCATCAAATTTATCAATGGCAGACCATGTCGGCGGCCAACTTCAAAATCATTGAAATCGTGGGCGGGTGTGATTTTCACAGCGCCTGAACCTTTTTCCGGGTCAGGATATTTGTCAGCGATGATTGGGATGGGTCGGTTCGACAGTGGCAGAATGGCATTTTTGCCAACAAGGTGCTGGTAACGGTCATCATCGGGATGCACGGCCACAGCACCATCACCAAGCATTGTTTCTGGTCGGGTTGTTGCAATCGAAATAAATTGGTCAGTTGTCCCCTCAATACGATATTTAAGGTGCCACATTGAACTTTCCTGCTCGCGCTGCTCGACCTCGAGGTCGGATATTGCGGTCAGTAGTTTTGGATCCCAGTTAACAAGTCGTTTATCTCGATAAATTAGTCCGTCACGGTGCATCTGAACAAATATTTTCGCTACTGCCTTCGACAATCCCTCATCAAGCGTGAAGCGATTGCGTTCCCAATCGGGTGACGCGCCAATGCGGCGCAACTGGCGCTGAATAGTTCCACCTGACTCAGCCTTCCATTCCCAAACTTTATTGATAAAGGCCTCACGGCCGATATCACGGCGGTCAATTTTTTGCTCGGCAAGCTGGCGCTCAACAACCATCTGCGTGGCAATGCCAGCATGATCTTGTCCGGGCTGCCACAGCGCATCACGTCCCACCATTCGGTGATAACGGATTAATAGGTCTTGCAGTGTAAAGGTCAGCGCATGCCCCATATGCAGGCTGCCAGTGACATTTGGCGGAGGCATCATTATGGTATACGGCGTCTTCCAAGAGGCTGGATCGGCGGCAAAATGCCCGGCTTCCTCCCAGCTTTTATACCAATCGGCCTCGATTAATTTGGGATCATAAGTCTTCGGTAAGGTTGAATTTGCCATGCCCTTGTCCAGCTATGCGGAAGAGATCACTGTCTTTATTTCGCGGAGGTTTTACGACACTACCCCAAATCGTGCAATGGATCTTATGCCATTATCGAATGGGTTGTAATTGGTAACGTAAATTGACAGCGATTAACCTTTAGGCTGTGTTAAAAGGCGATATGTTAGCTATTCACCTAAAATGGCAAACCCGCCCCGGATAAAATCATCAGGTTTGGGTGCGTTTTCAAGGCGACCTAAAACATCGCTTAGCCCGAGGGTGTCTGAGGTCAGCCTGCCTATTGATGCCTGAAACTCATAAGAACTAACAAGAAGATCGTGTTGGGCTATTACATAACGAAGTTCTGCGTCATTTAAATCCTGTTCAGCATCTTGAAGGTCTAGAATTGTTTTCTTACCAAACTCAAATTCATTTTTTACTCCCTCAGCCAACATCCGAGATGCCGCTACCTCTGCATCAACCGCGCCGATGTTCGCTTTGGCGGTCTCGAGAAGGCGGAATGATTTTCGAATATTTAGCTTCACACTACGAGCAGTTTCCTTTGCATCTAATTTTGAAGAATTCAATTTCGCGGACAAATTACGTGATTTTGCTCTGGTTGCGGGAGTAACCATTAAAGGCGACGAGAATTTTAGTTGTGCGGAAAATACTGTTTTATCATTGGCAGTTCCATTCGCAAAAGTGTCACTGGCCGAAAAATCGAGGGACAAGCTGGGACTTACTGATGCAATCAAGGTATCAAAACTTTTTTTAGCTAACTCTTCTTTTGACCGAGCAGCGAGCATTTCAGGGTGTTCTTTTTGACCTATTATTTCTGCTTCGCTAAGCGAAGAAGGTAGAGGGTAATTAAATTTGGGTAAGCTTAATTCAGACGGATCCAACCCAGTTAGTGAATTGTAATCGTCATAGGCGTTTTCTAAAGCATTTTTAGCTAGTAATAAGCTTGACCTAGCCTTCGCCGCTCTGGATTCAGCTTCCGCTAATCTAGTTGGCGTTGCTGCACCTGCGGAGGCTTTGATTTTAGCGGCCTCAACATGAGCTAACATCCGCTCGAAATTATTTTGTTTCAGCTTGAGTTCTTTTTGCGATTTGATGACTGCAAGGTGGCTTTTTATCGCGCCCAGCAATACCTCTTGCTCAGTTTTGTAATAGTTAGCGGTTTCTATATCCAGATTTATTTTCTCCACGGCGGTATTTTCTTTTGCTTGCCCACCATCATAAATATTTTTTGATAAAGTTGCAGATATTGTGCCCGTATTGTTACCCGAGAAACTTGAACTATTTGACGTTTCGGTTTGTGAGTGTTTACCAGTCAGGCTGACGTCAGCCGACCACTCTTTTGTAGCATTTTTTGTTGCTACATTTTCGCGAGCGGCAATCCAATTTTGCCGGGTTGAACCAATAACATCACTGTTGTTCAAAACCTGTTGAAGGGTCGTCTCTAAATCGTAAGCGTATGCGCCAATCGTGAAGAAACTAGTACTAATGAGGCATGATATGCCAATAAACACAGATTTTATCACCATCAAATACCTCACTCAGTATTTACGTCCACTAGCTTTGAAAATAACCAATATTTGTCTTAATAAAATTCTTAGAAATTAAACCCTGGTTTGGGTTTGAACTCATCGAAAACTGGTATTTGCGCGTCAAACAATGACGTTCTCACGAAGGAATTTCCAGACCTAGACCAAAGACTTGCCACGCCGCCCGAAGAGCCATTTGGCCGCCATACTGACACCAAAACTCCCTTAGGCGTCAACTGCCCTAGTAATTTTTCTGGCATAAACCCCACAGCGCCCTCTACTAAAATTCTATCATAAGGGCCCTCTTGTTCGAAGCCATCCACTAATTTTGACTTAACAACTGCAGCATTGTCAGCGCCGATAGCTACAAGAAGCTCTTGGGCCTTTTCCACCAGGCTCAACCTGCTCTCCACTGAAATGACAGACACGGCCAGTCCGGCCATTATTGCGGTGCCATATCCTGTTGCACAGCCCACAACCATTGTATGATCATCTGCTCTAACGTTGAGTGCTTGTATCATTCTCGCTAAGACCATCGGCTCAATGAGCCATCTACCACCACCAAGAGGTAAATCCTCATCGGCATATGCAATTGTTCGCTGATTTTTCCCAACAAACTTTTCTCTTGGAACACTGCTAAAAGCAGCAAGAACACATGGATCAACGACCTTCATTGGTCTAAGTTGACAATCGACCATATTTTGGCGAGCGGCGTTTTGGTTGATCTCATTCATAAGTTTCTCTCAACGACCCTTGAAGATTCGGTGATATGGTGATGTTTTGATTAAGCGAGTTAAGATACAGCAACTATGCAAGAGACGGCACCCATGATAGTGCACGTGATAATGCGAAAGGGCATAAGTTTCAACTTTTCTCCGTCAAAATTAAAAAACAACGCTCCATCAATGTTTCTGAGTCCACGAAAACGAAATAAAATCCATCTTTTTTCAATACTCTACGATCTTGCAATTACCTGAAATTGGTCCTCTTGCTGGAATCTAAAAAAAGGTGCATTGTTAGTTGCGCCCTTCGCCTTGGCCAGGGAACATTATTTTTATCTAATGGTACACTAGTCAAGTTTAAGAAACTCATTTCTCGGGTGGTTAGGCAGACAAAAGAAGCTGCTCTGAATACAATACTTTAGAGAAACAGAAGTCAGAAAGGAAACGATATGCCCCTGGGAATTAATGGAGAAATACCACCAAACACGATGACTTCAGAAATGATGTCTGAAATGCCCCCGCAGGGTATGGCAAATATGACTGCTGCGGATATGGAAGCAATGCCACCCCATGCGATGGCTGGCATGGATGCGACGATGATGGAAGCCATGCCAGCAGACTGCATGGCTGGTTGCTCAGCAAATCACATGCATATGATGCCATCTGAGGCAATG
>CACHEI010000046.1 GCA_902578815.1 uncultured SAR116 cluster alpha proteobacterium
CGGCGCGAGGCCGTAGTGATGCGAGCCGCCGCCGAGGAGGTATCCCGCCCTGACGCCGGCGAGGCGCATCTCAGCCTCCACCAAGAAAACCCAAAACCGCTCAGCATTATTTCTTCCGGCTTGTGAATTCAATGGCTTTCACTGGCGGCGCAGCAAACCTGCATATGGCTTAATTCATGCTGCATTGACGGGCTTGATCCAAGACAGTTTGATAATGCGCCGGTTGCTTGGCTTTTAAAATAAGTGTGGTGCCAGACACTTGAAAGCCGCGTAAATAATCGATAATGGTGAGCACGGTCCCACTAGCTGGATTGTGGTGTAATACAGACATCTCAAGCGCTGATTGGCTGGTCTGACTTCATTAACAAACTTAAAGCAATACCACAGGATTGCAACACTGGCTGGAACCCGCCTTATAGAATGGAAAAGACAATGACCGAGACCAAAAACAATTTCATTGCTGGTGAATGGCTGGCTGGTGACACCAGCATTGAAAACCGTAACCCGTCTGATCTATCGGATATCATCGGACATTTCACACAGGCAAGCCGCACACAGCTCAACAAAGCGCTAGACGCCGCCCGTAATGCGCAGAAAATCTGGGCGGCGACAGGGCTTGAGACGCGCCAGACGGTGCTAATGAATATCGGCAATGAATTGATTGAAAGAAGCGTCGAGCTTGGTACATTGCTGAGCCGTGAAGAAGGAAAACCTCTGGCCGAGGGCAAGGGCGAGATTTACCGTGCTGGCCAGTTCTTCACCTATTATGCCGCCGAGGTATTGCGCCAGATTGGCGACACCGCAGACAGCGTGCGCCCCAACATCGAAATTGATGTTCGCCGTGAACCAGTCGGTACCGTTGCCATTGTCAGTCCATGGAACTTCCCTACCGCAACCGCAGTGTGGAAAATTGCACCCGCGCTTGCCTTTGGCAATGCTGTGATCTGGAAACCGGCCAATCTCGTTCCCGCCTCAGCGTTTGCGCTAGCCGAAATCATGTCACGTCAGAACCTGCCCGCCGGCCTGTTCAACCTTGTCATGGGTGCTGGCGGCAGCATAGGGCAGCAGCTGATCGAAAGCCCAGAGATTGACGCGATCAGTTTTACTGGATCAGTCGAGGTCGGAAAACAGATCGCGCAATCAGCGATCGGTAATCTGACCAAATTACAGATGGAAATGGGATCAAAGAACGCGCTTGCGGTAATGGATGATGGCAATATGGACATCGCTGTGGCAGCGGCGCTTGGCGGCGCTTTCGGCGGTACGGGCCAGAAATGCACGGCCTCGTCACGCCTGATTGTTCATAGCGCGATTCATGATGAGTTTGTAGAGAAACTGGCCGCTGGTGCAGCTTCAATGGTGGTCGACAATGCGCTTATAGATGGTACCCAGATTGGTCCCGTTGTCAGCCAGAGCCAGCTTGATGAAAACATGGCCTATATGGAATTGGCCCGAGCTGAAGGCGGCGAGGTAATCTGCGGTGGTGAGCGGGTCAATCGAGACACGGATGGCTACTACATGACGCCAGCAGTTGTTGCCGGAACTAGTAATGATTGGCGCGTAAACCGGGAAGAAATGTTCGCGCCGATCGCCTGTGTTATTAAGGCTGACAGCTATGACGAGGCGCTGCATCTGGTCAATGACACACATTTTGGCCTGACCTCCGGCATTATCACGCGGGATCTAGCACGTGCATCACATTTTCGCCGAAACGCCAGAACCGGCTGTGTGATGGTCAATCTGCCAACAGCCGGCACCGACTATCATGTGCCGTTTGGTGGGCGTGGCAGTTCGT
Organism: uncultured SAR116 cluster alpha proteobacterium; assembly: GCA_902578815.1. Classification (GTDB taxonomy): domain Bacteria; phylum Pseudomonadota; class Alphaproteobacteria; order Puniceispirillales; family Puniceispirillaceae; genus MED-G116. Next base: position 1,796 of record CACHEI010000046.1, read on the forward strand.
CCTATGGTCCCCGCGAACAGGGTGGTTATGCTGAAGATTTCTATACCACCATCAAAACGGCCTATATCAGCTCTGGAATGCCTTCATAGACGCTAGCATAAACGCTGAGACAAACATGTGGTAGCGAGAAAGCCCATGCATCTGATCGACAATCTTCAATATGCCAATTGGTCTGAAAAGATATTCCGGCAGATGCAGGAAGGTGGCGTCACCGCGGTGCATGTCACAATCGCCTATCACGAGACGTTTCGTGAAACAGTCGCCAATGTTGAGACCTGGAACCGCTGGTTTGAGAGGTTTCCCGAGCTGATTTTCCATGGCCGCACGGGCGATGATGTTCGACGCGCCAAGACTGAGGGGCGCACCGCGATTTTTTTTGGGTTCCAGAACCCCTCGCCTATTGAGGATGATATCGGCCTTGTCGAAATCTGGCACAGTCTCGGTGCGCGTTTCATGCAATTGACATACAATAATCAGTCACTGCTGGCGACCGGCTGCTATGAGGCTGAGGATCAAGGCGTAACGCGCATGGGTCGGCAGGTGATTAGGGAAATGAACCGCGTCGGGCTGGTCGTTGACATGAGCCATTCGGCTGAACGTTCAACCCTTGAGGCTATTGAAATTTCAGAGCGTCCGATTGCCATCACCCATGCCAACCCCGCCTTCTGGCACCCGGCGCGGCGCAACAAATCCAACGAAGTCCTCAGAGCCCTTGCGCAAGCAGGCGGTATGCTTGGCTTTTCGATGTATCCGCATCATCTCAAAGACAAGAGCGATTGTACATTGGCTAGTTTTTGCGAGATGATTGCACGCACTGCCGATCTGATGGGTGTTAACAATATCGGCCTTGGTTCCGATCTCTGTCAGGACCAGCCAGACAGTGTAGTTGAGTGGATGCGGATGGGCCGCTGGTCTAAACAAAAAGATTACGGTGAGGGCTCCGCAAACGATGCCGGCTTCCCACCAATGCCAGAATGGTTTAAGGACAACCGGAATTTTGGCAATATTGCCACCGGCCTCCTAGAATATGGGTTCAGCGAAGCGGACACCGCCGCCGTGATGGGAGAAAACTGGCTGCGGTTTTATGATAATAATTTCCGACCAGCACATGGATAGATCAATGGAAGAGCAGTCAATACAAACTGAACACAGCAATGTTGTCCCCCTGCGGCCGGCTAGCGAAGTCATGCGTCTTGCCCGGATGGGTTCACTGCATCAAAGCCGCCTCAGCTTTATGCGGGTTTTGCTGCGCCGGCTAAAAGTAAATGGCTGGGTATTTGACCGCCCCGTATGGCGGATCAATGGAAAGGGGGTCGGTGTTGCCACCTACCGTGCAAGTGGACCGGAACGCAGCTACACATTGGTGGCCTTCGCCCATGATTTGCCGGATGATCTGCGCTCAGACAGGGTCATCGCCGAGGCTTGGGATGCGACTTTCACTTTGCATGATGGCGATATTAACGAGGCCGATATTGAGCGACTTGGCAGCAATGTTCCCAATCAGGAGGCAGGCCGCATTACAGAAGCCGAGTTAACACTGTCGCGGGCCAATAAATCGGTTAGGCTATTCGATTATGTTGCCACCTGCCTTGCTGCCGGCACTCAGCCCGATGTTGCAAAGATCGAGCCTGTTGGCTATCTCATGCGAACTACAGCAGTCTATGGCTCAGGCAAATTTGGCGCCGCAGACCGCGATCTTTGGGCTGACCGACCAGAATTTGTCGGCTCATTCCAACCCGAACTTTTATCAGTCTGGCTGATACGCGCCTTTACCATTGATATGGTCGAGCATATGGCACGGATGCGCGCACCCAAGACGGCAATAAGGCTCGACCCAGCCATCCGGCGGCGCATTGGTGTCGGCAATTCAACCGGGCTTGGCATGGCGCCATTTTTGATCAATCATCCGGCTCTGATCCATTCCTGGATCAAGTCGCGGGAGACCGCACTTGCCCGTGTTCGTTCGGTCAAACAGGCCAGCCAACGGGAACTTGATCTTTTCATCGAGCTCGTCCAGCGCGCCCTGATCAATGCCGAGGACTGGCATGTCGAGCATACCTATCAAGCAAGGAAGATAGCCGGTTTGCGCGACGATCTGAAAACCACGGTAGAATATCTCTCGTCGGCTGATCTGAGCGGCGACCATGTCTGGGACAAAATTTACCGCTGGGCAGAAGAAACGCTTAGCATTGAGGGACAGGAACAGCTTGTCTCGCTGCTACTAGAGCTCTATCCCCGACTGGTTGATGATCTGGCGGCGAACATGGCGGCTGATGAGGCGCATCAGTTCCGCATCGATGGCACAATGAAAATTAGTGCTTTGCGCGCTATCCTAAAGGAGGCCTATAACTGGACGAATGACATCGACTATGAAAGTCGTTCGGCACAGGCCCGCGTGTGGTACGTGTCTGAGGAAAAACTAGAGCCACGGCTTGGTGAACGTTTCGAGGAGCCAATTGCTGATTACGAACAGCCGTTGGCTCCCGGACGTGATGCGCGGCTGGCAATATCAGACCTTGGTGCATTCGCTGCCAGTGACACAATTGCATCCTTTTTGATGGAGCATCCCGAACACCGCCATATAGTAAGGCGTGCACAGCTCGTCAGCCATTGTCCCTATAGCGAGATACGTGACAATACGATTGCTGCCGAAATGCTGCCAATCGATCTGTTACGGTGCAAATTGTCGTTCTTTGGCGCGACGAAATTTGATCCGCGATCGGATAGGTGGCTGCGGATCACTATGTTCCAAGGTGCCCCGTTTCCAGACGAACTGAGTGACCTCGACCCGGACGACCTTGTTTACCCACCTCTGCCTGATAGTGAGGCGCCATGATCAGCCCCGCGGGGAGCTGGTCTGTGAGTGAGGCAAGCTCGCTCGCCATCAAAGCAGCGCGTGGCGTTGGCATGCCATGGGGTATCGCCGAAGAAGCCGGCTTTGCCCTGCGATGGCTGACACAAAGCGGCGCTCCCGGCGTAACCGCCCTGTGCCGATATCTATCTGCTTATCAGGACGCATTGAAAATAAGCGGGGCTGATCGCCCGCCAGAGACCGCGCGTGACTGGATCTGTCCTCTGCGCCTCGGAACCGCCATTTCAGACGGCGGCATCGCCCTGCCGCTTAAACAACCCAATGTCCGTGAACCACTTCTGCTGCTACCCTTTTTAGCGAATCACGCAACTGACAGCCACTCAGTTGTCTTGGAAATGGGGGCAATACGCATCATCATTTCGACCAATGTATTTTCGGCGAATATGGTCGAAACGGCACTACTTGTCAGCAAGGCGGAGTGCAACATAGTTTTTGGACCTGCTAACAGACATGGAATTAAGCAAATTGGAGAGAGGGTCGACTCGACGGCAAGTGAATGTATGGCTACCCTCACCCGTTTTGCGCACAAAACCTATGCACCTGCGACCGAGGCATCGCGCTTGGCGGGGGCTGGTGCCGGCCTAAATGACAATGACTGAATACCAATGATCACGCTATCACAAACCGCATGATCAGGGCGGTGTCACCCGCATAATCCTGATCGCTGCCATCATAAATCATCACCTCGTCATAGTCGGGCGCTTTGATGCGACCGTTGGCAACAAGCTGATCCATAAACGGCGCGAAATTATAAGCCTGATGATGCGCCGCATTGACCCCAATCACCGCCTGCGCCCCGCTGCGGCAGCAGGAGATCAAAACGGCAATCGGCTCTGGCCCCAGATGGCCATGGGTGAAAGTGCCGGCGCTGATCAAACCGGCATAGCCACCACTATCAGCGAAGCCATTTTTCAGCACTGAAATATCATCTGTCAGATCAACCTCAAACAGCTTGTCATAAAGACCCTTTCGTGCGGCCACCGCTAGCATTTCCGGCGAAATATCAACCCCATCAATCAAAAGATCAGGCTGCGTCTTCCGAAGTTCAGCACCGACGAGGCCCGTGCCGCATCCAACATCAAGTACCGGGCCATCTGAGCGCTGCCAAGCCAGAAAGGCGCGGGCAACAGCGCCCGGATACACATAGCCAAGCGCGGCAGCAAACGAACTGTCGTAATGACTGGCAAAATCTTGGTAGTAGCTGCGATTATCGGCCGGTGAATTGAGTGCATAAGCCCCTTTTAGTAGGCTGACGGCCCTCTCATCATTCTCAGACATCAATGCCGCTCCGTTATGGCTTTTCCTCGGCACACGGCTCAGTCGCCAACGATGCCGCTGATCGACTTAACCTCCAGAAACTCCTCGATTCCCCAGACACCACCCTCGCGGCCAACACCCGACTGTTTGTAGCCACCAAAGGGGCTACCAGAGGCGCGGCTGGACCCGTTCACCTGAATCATGCCAGCCCGCAACTTCGAAGCAACGCGGCGGGCACGTTCATTGCTGCCAGTCTGAATATAGGCGGCTAAGCCATACGGCGTGTCATTCGCAAGCTCGATGGCCTCTTCCTCAGTGTCAAAGGGCATCATTGCCAGAACTGGGCCAAAAATCTCCTCACGCATGATGGTCATGTCGGGGGTAGCATCGGCAAAAACCGTTGGCTTAACAAACCAGCCGCGATTGAGCCCCTCGGGCCGGCCAATACCACCAGCAACAAGGCGTGCGTTTTCATCAATGCCCGCCTGGATTAAAGTCTGCACTTTATCAAATTGTGCCTCTGAAACAACTGGCCCGATGTGATCACCATGCTTGCTTGGCATATCAATCCTAGTTGCCGTGGCTGTCGCCGCCGCCACCTCAACAGCCTTATCATAGGCGCTGCGCTCAACCAGCATCCGGGTTGCCGCGTTACAGGACTGGCCTGTATTCGCGAAGCAGAAACTCGCACCACGGGCTACCGCCGCCTCGATGTCAGTATCATCAAACACCAGATTGGGCGACTTGCCGCCAAGCTCCAATGACACCGTCTTCACGGTATCGGCAGCAGCCTTGCTAATCAGGATGCCGGCTCTTGTCGACCCAGTGAAGGAAACAATATCAATTTCTGGATGCGAAGACAGTATCGTACCGACACCAGCGCCATCACCATTGACCATGTTGAACACGCCAGCAGGAAGTCCCGCCTCATGCACCATCTCGGCGAACAGCACACTCGACATCGGGGCGATTTCAGATGGTTTAAGCACCATGGTGCATCCCGCCGCCAGCGCCGCGCCAACTTTCAGCACCACCTGGTTCATCGGCCAATTCCATGGCGTGATCAAAGCCGCAACACCAGCCGGTTCATGCACCAGGTCCTGCCCCTCGATTCCCGGGCGGATCGGCCTCGACCATTCAAAATTATCAAGCGCCCTCAAAAATGCCTTCAAGTGCGATCTGCCGGCACTTGCCTGATCTGCAATAGACATGTCAATCGGCGCTCCCATTTCGTTGGAAATACTATGGGCCATTTCTTCTGATCTCGCTTCATAAACGGAAAGCAGTGCTTTCAGATATTCCGTGCGCTCCTGCGGGGTGGTCATCGACCAGGACGGAAATGTTTCACGCGCCGCCTTTATCGCAGCTTCGGCATCAGCTGCACCACCCAGCGAAATCATTGCATAGGCCTCTTCTGTTGCAGGGTTCAGAACAGGAAAATCAGCGCCATCAATTGGCCTAACCCATGCACCATTGATGTAGAAATTACGTTGGTTAAGCATGACTGCCCTCCGAGAAGTGACTATGAAAAACACGTATTAGTTTAGTTTAAATCTTTCAACCAAATAGATGCCCGAAAGCACAAATAAAGCTGAAATAAAATGAAAGAGCTGCAGATTTTCTCCTAAAAATATAACTGCCATCATAGCGCCGAAGACAGGCACCATGTTCAGATAAAGTCCTGCTCTGTTTGAGCCAATAGCCCTCACACCCCTAACAAAAAGGAGCTGACCAACCAAAGATGCCATCACACCACTGTAAAAAATCGCAAAAAACCCAAAAGGACTGGGCAGAACCAAATCCCCCTCTAAATACTCAAATATGGTGCCAATAGCCAATGTAATAGCTGCAAAAAAAGAAAAAACAGTGAGAAGCAAAAAGGTATTCACAGGCATTTTTTTTGTCAGACCAACAGTGAAACCTGCATAACAAATACAAGCCACCAGCATCAAGAGGTCACCTAGATTAACAGCCATAGTCATCAGCGAAAGCAATGATCCCTTACAAATCAAGTATACAACGCCAGTCATCGAGAGAGACAATCCGCAAATTTGGAAAAATCTGAACTTTTGTCTCAAAAAAAGAAAGCCAAGAAATACCACAATGCCGGGTATGGAGCTTTGCATGATTCCTAGATTGGTTGCGCTGGTATACTGTGCACCTAAAATGAAAAAAATGGTAAAGCCGGCCAAAAATACGCCACCCATCAATGCCATCCACGAGATGTTTTGGCTAATGCTACTCCATTGTTGCTTGAGATCCCGTCCATAAAAAAACAGTAATATTGCCAAGCAAAGGAGCCACCTAAGCGCCATCATCAGCATTGGTGAGACTTCTCCTACAGAGGCACGAGCAACTATAGTATGGCCGCCCCACATCATCGCTGCCATCAAGAGGGCTACTGAGGGACTCGCCCACAAACGGAGAAAAAGTGAAATCAAAAACACCATAAATATTTGCCATTCCTGATTGCACTTGCGCCAAGGAAGGCATCTTTTTTAACTTCTTTACTAGCCCAACATAAATTGTCTGGCGCTTGATACCTAAATAATGAATGGATCATCATTTACAATCAGTAGATGTAGTCATTTTATACAAGTGAGTGTATGGTTTTGTTACAATAACAAATAGTCTCAAAGAGCCCACATTGACACTAGAACAAAACCCCCATCAACCAACTCCAGCACGTGAAAAGGTCCTGGAAATTGCCATTGGTCGCGCTACTAAGCTGTTTCGCCTGCAGCAAGGAATCACCGTTAGCGACCTGGCCAAGCGCACTGGCCTGTCTAAAGGCATGTTATCGAAGATAGAGAATGGCAATATTTCACCCTCACTCTCGACACTTCAAAGTCTTGCTATTGCACTTAGTGTCCCCCTGACCAGTTTTTTGCGTGTGTTTGAAGAAACCCGATATGCCGTCCACACAAAATCGGGTGATGGTGTGGAAACGAATGGAGCTGGCACAAGAGCTGGGCACCAATATAAGCTTCTTGGACATCTCAAATCAGTTTCAAGCGGCGTCGTTGTTGAGCCATATATGATCACGCTAACCGAAAAGTCAGATAAATTTCCAACTTTTCAGCATGATGGAGTGGAAACTATCTACATGCTCGAGGGTATCGTCGAATACAGACATGATGACGAACTGTTCAGGCTGGAACCCGGAGATACACTGTTTTTTGAAGCAGATGCGCCCCATGGTCCCGAAATACTTGTTCAATTACCCGCAAAATTCATATCCGTGATCTCATATCCTCGCGTCAAATAGTACGCCCTCATAAAAATAGGCTGTAACGCTACATATGCACCGCACCTAATGAAATTGCGGTTTGTCATCCGATAATACTTATCTGTCTTATCTCAACATAACATCAGCGATATATTGCCAAAGAATCTACCTGTAAGAAAAAAAGTTTCTTGAGAGTTTTCATTCTTAGCGTATGATGGTGTAGCTT
>CACHEI010000047.1 GCA_902578815.1 uncultured SAR116 cluster alpha proteobacterium
ATTATCTAGAACCCCTACTGGCCCATGTATGGGTCAAAGTAAAAAGACTTGATAATGATACTTGAGACAAAGCGGCTGATAATTGAACACTACGTGCACAGATATTCATATGTGGGCCTTTATTGAGGCTGACCCGTTAGTAAGAAAATTTGTTGACGGGAGGTGTTTGAGCAGGGAGGAAGCTGGTCATTATGTTATGATGAACATAAATAGTTATGTGGAGAAGGCATTATCATAGGCTTCAGCGTAATCAGGCTTTAATGATAATGCCATCTTGTAAGCCCCCACCGCTTCTGCCAGCTTGCCTTGCTCTTTAAGAATGAAACCTAGGTAATTAGAGCCATCCGCATAATTGGGGTTTAATTCTTTGACATTTATAAATGCTTGCTCTGCGTCTGCTGTCTTGCCTAATTCTTTATTTGCAGCACCCAAAATATTCCAGAGAACGAAATCATCAGAATACCGTTCAGAAAGCTCTTTCGCTTGCTCGACAACTGATGTCATTTGTCCCTGATTATATAGATTAAGTAATTGATTAATTGAGTCACGGGGCAAACTTTTACTGGCAGCTTTTGGTTCAGATTCATTCAATGCTGCTAGCCCTTGCTGTGCTCGCTTGTTTTTAGGGAAAGACTGCGAAACAAGTTGATACAAGTGCTGAGCCTCTTCAAGGTCGCCCTGTTTTGCATGGACCTTTGCTCTTGAGAGAGTTTGGTCTACCGATAGTTTCGCCATTGTTCTGCTCTTCCGATAACTTTTTACCGAATTAAACTCTGAGATCAATCAACTGCCCACTTTTCAAATGCTGGAAACGTCAAAGACAATTAATGCCTAGACCAATGCATTTTTTGTGCTTGTTGAGCCAAATTTGTCTTGGCTAACAGCTCAAGGCGCAAGCACCCCTATCCAACAAGCCCGCCCCCTCTGATCCAAAGGCGGTCTGGGCCAGCAAACAGCATCAGTAACCCCGGTCCGTGGAGCGTGGTGCTTGGACCTTGGGCTGTAGACAAGGTTGTAGACAAGCTTTGTGCTTTGATTGTCTAATATAATCTTATAAACTAGCCAGGTGGCGGGAGTTTTTAGACTCGGCCTTGCCCCAATCAGGCACCGAACTCGGCCCCTGGGCACCACTTTCCCCAACACATCATGTATTAACACATTGTAATTGAAGCGTCGTTGTTCGCTTTGATTAGATGTGGGTAGACCATTTTAGCACTTACATTTACTAGTAGCTTGGCTTCTATTACTTCTCTCGCCGTGTGCCAAAAGAAGTACCGCATTGCCATGCTAAACGGCGCATCGTGCTTGCTCTGAACACCCGAACCTGTGCCAAAGCACTTCGTTCTTCGCAGGTGGTATATCAGTGATTGGCTTAGAAATAGCTAGAGATTGGAAACATCTAAAACCTTGACGCAAAATGCGCTAAATGCTGGGTTGGTAAAAGTTGATTAATTCAACGCAACGCATGGCCTAAACTTAAGTAATTAACATCAATGTATACCCGATATAAGCTAGCCGTTTTAGCTCCTCAAAAGACTATCCAAGGAAGATTTTATGAAGAAAAATAGACCGTTTCCCGTCGATGTGACAATTGGCTCAGATTATTATTGGTGCACATGTGGGGAAAGCGAAAATCAGCCTTTTTGTGATGGTAGCCATGTGGGTTCCGAGTTTCTCCCGCAAAAATTAACAGCAAAAAAAACAGAAACTGTTTTTTTATGCGGTTGTAAAGAAACTAAGAACAGCCCGTTTTGTGATGGAAGTCATCAAAATATGGCCACACCCAAGATTGTCAAAAAGTCATTCTTGGCTGATGTTCAACCAGATGATATTGCAATCGACATTGGCGAGGAGGAGTCAATTCTAACGGCGTCATTGCGTAATAATATATCTCATCTCAGCGCCTGTGGCGGAACGGGGAAATGCTCCACTTGCCGTGTGGAGATCATTGATGGCTTAGAAAATTGTTACCCTAGAAATGATCTGGAACAGAAATTGGCTGCAAAGCTTAACTTACCCAAAAACATCAGGCTGGGTTGTCAAACCAAGTTAAGAGGTGATGTTAAATATAAGCGTTTGCTGCTGGATAAAAGGGATGTTGAGCTAAACAATCAAGTTTCGGAGCAAAAGTTAGAAGCGGTTGGCACCCTGCGGAATTTGACAATTTTATTTTGTGACATCAAGGGCTTTACCCCCTTCTCAGAATCGCTATCAGCCTATGACGTGATTTTCATTTTAAACCGTTATATTTCAATAATGCGCGAAGTTGTCATCGAGCATGGTGGAGAGATCAATAATTACATTGGCGATGCAATCATGGCCATTTTTGGATTAAAAGAGTCTAAACAGCAAGCGCTTAGGGCCGTGAGTGCTGGTGTGGAGATGACCCGCGCGATGGATGAATTCAAGTCCTACCTAAAGATGGCATACGGGAGGGATTTCGATATCCGAGTTGAAATTCATTATGGCGAGGTCATTTCGGGTTCGATTGGTCTTGGAGATGACAAAAAAGTAACCGTAATTGGTGATACCGTAAATGTTGCGAGTAGGATCGAAGCCATAAACAAAGATGCTGGTACGAGGCTTTTGATTTCTGAAACGGTTTATGAACTCGTCAAAGGTGACGTAAGGGTGTGCAACTATCTGAGGCTTAAATTACGGGGAACGAGCAATTTGATCACTTTGCACGAAGTAAGTGATGTGAATGCTAAGGCGATGAATTTTGACGCACCAGAGACTGAAAAACGTATTGGAGACAAAGTCTGGTTTAGGACATTGCCAAACAGCGAATTACAGTTGGGCGAAAAGAAAAAATACCAAATAAAAGACAAAGAGATTCTTCTGATCAATCAAGGTAATGTTTTTGCCATTGAGAACCTGTGTCCACACCTCGATTTACCGTTGGATGTTGGACAGATAACTGAAAAAGACACAATCCTTTGCCCTTACCACGCAAGTGAGTTTTGCTTTAAAACTGGCGAAGTGCGCAGTTGGGTTGGCCAGTCCACTGACAAAAAATTAGAGGACTGCATACCCCTCAACACCATCGAAGTTTATCAGGATGATGATTACATCTGGGTTAAGGCAACTTGAAGGTGTCGGTTTGCAGGGCAAAAAAAAGAGTTAGGGTTTGTCATCAATCTCCAAATTTTTTGCCCACTGGATTGTTTTGAGTTGATTTGATAGACAGAGATCGTCCCCTGTTTACATAGGCAATCAAAAACATAGGCTGACCTGTATTCACCCCCTCCCAATCAAACAAACGACAATAATGGCAGTGTTTTTATAAACCTATGGCTAATGTCTTCATGGGTGACTTTTCAGTCTCTTTATCATTTCTGTGATTTCTTTTATTCGATGGAAATAGAGAATTTAATACCCTTTCTGTTTTAAGCACTGACAAAAACAGCGCGTGAAAATTAGCATGTAAGTGATCCCTGCAATTGCAATTAAGGACGGGTGATCGTGGTTGCCAAGATACGCATCTTAATTGTGTCCCTAACCAACAATATACTGCCCACTCAATACCACTGGCAGATTCATGGGGTCAGGTATGTGATGATTATTACGTGTCGTATGGAGATTGATAAGGCATTTAGATGTCGCACTTACGTGGACTCCTAGAGGTCCGCATCGGTCATCTACATGCAAACTTGCTCTATACTAGAAACGTCAAGGATTAATGATGTACAAACTGACGCACAGAATGTGCCTGTTGACAGTGACTCAGTGATACGTGACCCTTTGTAAATGCCTACCGTGGATGGGTCATTGTTGCTGTACCGAGGGTACCATTTACCTCTCGGTTGCACCAATTCTAAATCTATAAATAGAATAGTCTTTTGAGTTTAATCAATGTTTTTACATCTATTTTTCTCAACTCTACCTCTTTTTGGTCTAGTTTTCATTGGTTACGCTTTAGGAAAGCTTTCTATATTCAATGATACTGAGGCAAGAGTATTTGCTAAACTTGTTGCAGTAGTTGTTGTGCCTGCTTTTGGGGTTAAAATAATAGGAGGCTTTAATTATGAGTTCATAAGTTGGAAACTATATTTTTCCTACCTTCTAGCACAAGGAATAATATATTTTCTTGGATTTATCATATCAAAAAAAGTTTTTAAAAGGGAAAATCCAGAATGTATCATAATTGGAATGACAGCATCTTTTGGAAATCATCTCTTTTTTTTGTATCCTATATTATTGGTTGATTTTACAAGTAAAGATATTGTGCCCATTGAAACAGCTATTGCTGCTGATTTTATAACAGTCGGTCTAAGCGTATTTGCTTTAGATTTTACTACTCAACAAAAAATGGATGTGAAGAAAACAATTTTAAAACAGATAAAAAATCCTGCTTTTTTAGGATTGGCACTCGGTTTAATGGTTTATCATAGTTCTGTGAATCTTCCAGAGAGTGCTAATAGATTAGTAAACTTTATATGTGCTTCAGGTGTTCCATTAACCTTGATAGCAATGGGCATCTTACTATCTTACAGGACAGATGCAACACAAATACACCTATCTATTTTAATTACATTTTTAAAATTATTTGGTTACTTGATAATATTAACTTTAATTGTTTGGTTGTTAGGTATCACTTTCAGAGATGCAAAAACAACTTTAATGCTCGCCGCAACACCCATTGGTGTAATGGGATTAGTGTTTGCTTCTATTTATAACTTAAAAACAGCCGCTGTGGTAAGGTCAGGCATAATGACATACACCATAGCAATTATTTTAATACCATTCGTAGGTAGTGTGATTTAATTTTTAAAAATCTAACTCCAATTTTACTTAATAAGGTTTCATATCCTTTCCATCATACCTCTGGGTCTAATCTATCTGGTGTTGTTCCCTAGTTGGAGTGAGCCCATCCATTCAATAGATGACTTAGTTAAACAAGAGGGTGTGTCTTTTAAAGACGTCCAAAATAAATCAATGAATTTGCCGCTGCAAAGTGTGAACGCTTCACCCAAGTTTGGCGTCACGATGAACCCACGCGGCATGCAGCGAACCATCGTGGATGGAAAAAATGATAACGATTTCATCCCTGGATGCATCCTTATCAGGCTTGTGCCATAATCCAACAACGACTTACCATAAAGCCGCCAGCTGCTAGAACGCTACATCATATCGCATCTGGAGATGTTAAGGAGCCCCAAAGTGAACACAGCGATCATCGACATCGAACGTAAAGCCCTAGAAGCCCTGCACAAAAATATCCCAGAGGGAATTTGTTTAAGCCTTGGTATCAGCGGGAAAAACATTGGCGCGGGGTTTGCATCGATCGTCAGCGCCTTACCGTCATCTGCGATTGTCCTCAACCGAACGATCGGCGTCGGACACGGAACACCAGAATCTAAGGAAACAATCGCTGAACTTGTTGAAGCCTACCAGGAGGCTGGCGTCGAGCGGTATTTCATTCACATCCACCCTGACGCTGAACCAAGAGAAATAGGTGAATGGCTGATTGATAAAGGGCTGGAGAAGACCCGCAGTTGGCAAAAGTTTTGCCGTGGTCAAGAGGCGGTTGCCCCGATCAGCACCGATCTCTCAATTCGTAAAATTAACGCTACTGCAGGCAACGATATAGCCAGTATACTCTGTGACGCATTTGACCTTGGCGATGAAGCGCGCCCGTGGATCGCCCTGTTGCCGAATTTTCCGGGATGGCATGTTTTCATGGCATATGACGGCGATACTGCAGCGGGGACCGGTGCAGTGTTCATAGATGGTGAAACAGCATGGATGGACTTTGGCGCAACCTCACCTCAGTTTCGCCGCCGAGGCAGCCAGTCTTCACTGCTCCGTCACCGCGTTCAGTTTGCCCTAGAGCGAGGTTGTACGCGTATGTTTACCTGTACTGGTGAAGCAGTACCAGGCGATCCACAGCACTCCTATTCAAACATTCAAAAAGCTGGGTTTGTCGAGGACTATGTCAGAGCGAACTATGCCCCACCAAAGAAATAATTGGCGCGGGCAGCCCATTTATTAGCCTTGATGGTTGAAACTGACGCCTAGGAATTTGACCGCGTCGGATCAAGGGCGCAAGACACAATCACGCCCACCCAACAATCCTGCTCAATCCAATCGAAAAACGATCTGAGCCGAGAACCTGCAACAGTAACCCCGGTCCGTGGAGCGTGCGTGGACCGGAGTTTCTCGAACCTCAAACCTTTGTTCAGGCAAGGTTGCAGGTAAGGTTTTGATAGTTGATCATATGTGGAGAACTGATAAGCTATTGATATAGCTCGATTCAGTCAAGAATTGGCGTTTAGGTTAGGCACCGAACTTCTGCCTCTGGGCACCACTTTCTCCATCATATCATGTATTAACACATGTAACTGCAGTGTTGTTGTTTGTTTTGATTGGATGTGGGTAGGACATGCGGATCAAAGCACAAAGTTTATCTACAACCATGTCTATAGCCCATGGTCCGAGAATCACGCTCTACGGACCGGGGGACTGGGACCGGTTGCTTGATTTTCGTCGAATTGGTTTGAGGGTGGAGAGCATCCCCCGGGTGCTTGCGGCTCGGACCAAGGGTGGCTTATGGATGGGTGGCGGCGTTCAAGCCTAATTTCATTTGGTTATTGAAGATAGAAACAATGACATTGGAGCAAGTCAAACACTCCAATTTATTTTGATATTGCTTCTCCAGATTGCTGCGCTTTGAGTTACGAACGGCTTTTTGTCAAGGAGTTTTTGATGTTTCAGGAAGCGTCGGTTTGGGAGCTTCGACTTGGCAAGGTTGCATCAGTCGTCTTTACCGGTTTGTTCTTGTTCATGGTGATTAAGAATCTTGAAGATTTTGCAAAAGATGAGTGGTGGCATTTAGCATTTGACTACACTGCCTATACAGCCGGTTTTCTTTTCTATTCCTCAATATTTGTCCATTGGGTTTTCTTCGAGAACCCGCGGGCAGAAGCCAAATATTATCCGTTCGCACTGTTGATTTAGATCGTTTTGATCAATTATTTCCTGTTTGTTAATTTTCATTTAACGCATCCACCAATAATTCAACCAGAAGATCCGAAGTATCTTGAAAGCCTTGGTCGCCAGTTTTACTACACCTTCCTGATCTTGCTGATAATTCTGGTTTTTGCGTTACTACATCTTCGCGTATGGGCCGTGCTTCTTTTCATGGCGCTGTCTATCACGCCGAATTTGCTCAAAGTGATTTGGATAATCCAACACCCTAATACAACTCTCGCCAGAGGCATCGAGAACCTTTCGCAGCCATCTGCGATTGACGCGGGGTTTTTGGGAGGCATGAGTGTCGTTTTAACTATTGCTGTCGTGGCAACCATCGGCTTAGTTTTCTTCAATAATTATGCGCTTGGGATGGCCCAAAAGATTGAAAGATCCAACGCGTTACTTGGCCGTTATTTCGCGCCTGATGTTCGTGAGGAAATTGAAGCATCCGACCTTGATCTAACAGAGCAGGAACCAAAGGAACAATTAGTGGCTATTTTATTTACTGACATCGCTGGTTTCACAAAGCTCTCAGAAAAAATGGACCCGAGAAATGTGATGAGGTTGCTCTCCACATATCAATCAATGATGGTTAGCTCCATTTTTGCGCATAGTGGCACCGTGGACAAATTTATTGGCGACGCTGTCATGGCCAATTTTGGAACGCCCAGGTCACATAGTAATGATGCGCAAAACCCTACAATTGTGCGCTGGAAATGCATAAGAAGGTCGCAGCGTGGAATGTTGAGCGCCGGACTGCTGGACTTCTCGAAGTACATCATCGCATTGGCATTCATTTTGGTGCTTGTGTTGTCGGCAACACAGGGTCGGAACAAAGGACTGAATTTGCTGTGATTGGCGATGCGGTCAATGTCGTTAGCCGGATTTGTGAGGCAGGTAAAACTCTGCAAACAGACTTCGTTATCAGTTCGGACTTTTACGATCAGATAAGGGCTTTTGAGCCTATGAATAAAGTAGAGCCTTTTGCAATTCGTGGTCGTAAAGAGTCGATGAACCTAATGACCGTATTATATAAATCATGATGCTATGATTAGTTGCAGTCAAACCATCGAACGCCATTTGTTTGTCACAGACAATATAAATGACTAAAGCTGACCTTTGTTGATTGCAAAGCTTCTAGTTCCGCTTCTCGCGAACCGCGGGACTTCCCTCTGCAAATAATTTCCACTTGCCTTGAACCACCACCCTTATCACTATTTAATATTACCCTTTATTGGGGTATTTAAATTCTTATGGTAGATCATGTGACCATCGGTATTGAGTGGCGGTTCGGTCCGGGCTGGCAGGAAGATGCAAGCTTGGACGAGAAGGCAATAGGCAGCTGAATACGTGTGATGTAGAACCAATTCACAAAGAAAACTACTGGCTAAAATGCTACTGGCTAAAATGTAAGTGTTATGAACTGCCTTTAAGTGTTGGCGGGGTAGTGGTCGACTGGGCGTTTAACGCTGGTCGACCTAGGTCCATAACGGCTCTCTAGAGGGCCAAAGAATCGTCTGCTGAAGGAATTATAGAAGCGCAAATTTAAGCTGGTGCTGCAGGTTTGGAGCGGTGTAATTTGATCACGCGGTTGGTGATGTGTTGAGAAAAATTCTGCCGGCCCGTTTTTAACTTTGGCAACTTTGAGCGAGACTAGCCTCGAAGGAATGAGGAGACTAGAAAACAGGCGTTGACTAAAGGTTAAGTCTTATCATTCAAATTTGATATTTGCTAATTTAGGAAAATTGATTTTAGAACAGTGGCCTTTCTTTACTCTGAAGCAATATGTAAAAAGATATCACAGAAGACTCAGAGAGAGTTGTTAGATGATCCGTATTTTGACCAATCTGGCGATAGCAATGCTTGTACTCTTCCTAAAGGTTGAGAGAACGCTATCCGACATCCGGAACGGAAGGCAAATTCCAATGATCAAACTTTATCATCTGGTGATGGATAGCCGCTACAACCCTCTGGCTCACATACCAGACACCTCCACACGTCACCTTGTCATGCAAATGCTAGCGTGGATGTGGTGCATTGTATTCTCTATGTGGATGGGATCCATAGCGGTCTTTGGCTTCAGCGCAATAGTTCACACAATTCTACTTGCTGGTGTTTTTATCACTGTAGGTGTATTCGAGACAGCAAAGCGACATCCAGGTCACTTTGGTGGGTTATACAGAAAAAACGTG
>CACHEI010000048.1 GCA_902578815.1 uncultured SAR116 cluster alpha proteobacterium
CTCAGATGTTGCGTCATTTTGATTTGCCGAGCGGCGCTGCATCAGGGATGGCCGATTCAAAGATGCCGGATGCGCAGTCAGGCTATGAAAAAGGAAGCACAGCTGTTCTGGCAGGACTGGCTGGTCTCAATATGGTCTATGAGGCTGCTGGCATGCAAGCCTCGCTTCTCGGTTTCTGTCTGGAGAGCCTGATTATCGATAATGATATGCTGGGTCAATGCATGCGCTGTGTCAGGGGCGTTGAGGTGAATGAACAGACGCTTAGTATTGACGTCATGAAGGATGTCTGCATAGGTGGCCCGGGTCATTACCTCGGCCATAATCAGACGATTGGCCTGATGCAGACTGAATATGTCTATCCAGCTTTAGGCGATAGATCCAGTCCAAAGGAATGGGAAGAGCTGGGCAAGCCGATCCTGGTCGAGGAGGCAATCAAGCGAAAGCAGCAAATTCTCTCAGAATTTCATCCCCAGCACATTTCGGTCGAACTCGACCAGACATTGCGCAGCCGTTACGACATTAGGCTTGGCTGAGACACGCCCTGCCAATAGTCTGGAACGTGATCTGTAACACCAACAAGGCCTGATTGAAAGGAGACAGTGGAAGTGAGTGAGACGGTTCGCAATGTGCTGTGGATCATGGCAGACCAGCTACGGTTTGACTATCTGTCCTGCTCCGGCCATCCACATCTACATACCCCGAACATTGATGCGCTGGCAGCGCGGGGTGTGTATTTTGACCAGGCCTACGTCCAGTCGCCGACATGTGGGTCATCTCGGATGAGCTATTACACCGGCCGATATTGCCGCTCAACTGGTGCCGTCTGGAATAATGTGCCGCTGCGCGTTGATGAATTGACGCTTGGTGATTACCTGGGTGAGCTTGGTATGCGAACGGTTCTTGTTGGCAAGACGCATATGCAGCCACATAGGGAGGCGATGGACCGTCTTGGCATTGATATTGGCTCGCGCATCGGTGTTCACGTTTCGCAATGTGGTTTCGAGCCCTATGAGCGTGACGACGGTCTCAATCCCCATGAAAAGCCATCCACACATGACCTTGCCTACAATAAATACATGGCTGCCAAGGGCTATGATGGTGAAAATCCATGGCATGACTGGGCCAATGCTGCCGAAGATAATACTGGAAAAATTCTCTCCGGCTGGCTTTTGGCGCATGCCGACAAGCCTGCACGCGCAGCAGAGGAAGACAGCGAAACACCGTATATGACACGACGAGCGATGCAGTTTATTGATGAGGCCGAGGCTGCAAATCAACGCTGGTGTTGCCATCTGTCATTCATCAAACCGCATTGGCCCTATATTGTTCCTGCACCTTATCACGCGATGTATGACCATAAACATCTTTTGCCAGTGATGCGTCATGACATTGAGCGCCAGAATCCCCACCCAGTCTATAAGGCATTCATTAACCAGCGTGCATCGCAGGTGTTTTCACGCGATGGTGTGCGCGATCATGTCCTTCCAGCCTACATGGGCTTGATCAAACAGATTGATGATCAGATGGGTCTTTTGATTGCCTCTCTTGAGGCAAAGGGATTGTTGGAAAATACGATGATTGTTTTTTCCTCTGATCACGGTGATTATCTTGGTGATCATTGGATGGGGGAAAAGGACATGTTCCACCAGCAATCAATCAGGGTGCCACTTATCATCTATGATCCACGCGGTAGTGCCGATGCCACGCGGGGCCTAGTAAATGAACATCTCGTCGAGGGCATTGATCTGCTTCCAACCTTGGTTGAAGCGTGTGGAGGCGAAATCAGGGAGTATGTCCTTGAAGGACGTTCACTTGCGCCATTGCTTGCTGGTGGGACGCCTGCAGGCTGGCGCGAGGCGGTTTTCAGCGAGTATGATTACGCGCATCAGCCGATGATTAGGGAATTGGGAAAGAAACCCGGTGAAACTGGCATGACCATGATCTTTGATGGGCGATTAAAACTGGTTCAAATTGATGGATACCGGCCAATTCTGTTCGATCTGGCGGAAGACCCGGAAGAGTTTTTTGATCGCGGGGGTGATCCACGCTACGTCAGTGAAATTCAGCGTTTGCAGAAAATGCTACTCGACTGGGCCTTGTCCCGAAAGCATCGCGTTACCAAATCGAACAGGTTGATAGAGGACTATAATGAAAGTCACCTCCAACTGAAAGCCGGTATCTATATCGGTTATTGGGATGAGGAGGAAGTGCAGTTGGCGAGGCGAAAAGCTGGGTTGCTGGATTAACGTGACGTAGCGAAGGATAGTTGAAATGTATCATGCACCTGTTGAGGATATGAAGTTTACCCTACGCCATCTCGTGGGGCTTGACCGGGTCGCAGCTATCCCCGGAATGGACATGGTTTCGGAGGATCTGGTTGATGCCGTGCTGGAAGAAGCTGGCAAGCTGGCGGGAGATGTTCTTGCGCCACTCAATCACGCCGGGGACATTGCTGGGTCGCACCGCAATGATGATGGCACTGTCACTGTGCCAGACGGATTTGTCCATGCCTGGAAAGCGATGGCTGAGGGTGGCTGGATTGGGCTTAACGCCTCGCCTGACTATGGTGGCCAGGGACTGCCTCAATGTGTCAGCGCGGCTGTCAATGAAATGTGGCACGCATCCAATATGGGGTTCGCGCTGTGTCAGCTTTTGACCCAGGGTGCCATTCATGCCCTTGAGGTGGTGGGTAATGAGGAGCAGAAGGCAACCTATCTACCGAAGCTTAACAGTGGTGAATGGACAGGCACCATGAATTTGACGGAACCCCAGGCTGGCACTGATTTGGCGGCACTGCGCACCATGGCCACCCCAGAGGGAGATCATTACCGCATCAAGGGCCAGAAAATATATATCACCTATGGTGACCATGATATGAGCGAGAATATTGTTCATCTGGTGCTTGCACGGACCCCTGATGCCCCGGCTGGGGTGAGGGGCATTTCACTGTTTATTGTTCCAAAATATCTGGTCAATGCGGATGGTAGCCGGGGCGAACGCAATGATGTGCATTGTCTCTCGATCGAGAAGAAACTAGGAATTAAATCCTCACCAACCGCCGTTTTACAATATGGCCAGAATGATGGTGCCATCGGGTACCTGCTGGGAGAAGAACAAAAGGGCCTGGACTGTATGTTCCTGATGATGAACAGCGCTCGGTATGATGTTGGCCTACAGGGTTTGGCCATTTCGGATCGTGCCTATCAGCATGCGCTTGCCTATGCCCGCGACCGGGTTCAGGGAACTCCACTACAGGGCGAGAAGGGCCAACCGATTCTGTATCATCCGGATGTTCTGCGGTTGATGACGACGATGAAGGCCGAAATTGAGGCAATGCGCGCATTGCTGCTTGTTGGTGGTGGCGCGATTGATCTGGCGCATGGTGGTGCTGCAGATGATGATGGTTTCTTGCAGGAGCGCGCAAATCTGCTGATCCCCATTATCAAGGGCTGGATGACCGAGCGTTCGCTTGTTTTGACTTCTGATGCGGTGCAGGTGCATGGTGGCATGGGCTTTATCGAGGAAACTGGCGCTGCTCAACATTATCGCGATGCGCGCATTCTGCCAATTTATGAGGGTACGACAGCAATCCAGGCAAATGATTTGGTCTTCCGCAAGACATTACGTGACAACGGCAAGGCGGTCCGCAGGCTATTGACCGAAATACGCACAGATATGGATGATGTTGCCTCTGCCGGTGAGAATTTGGCGACAGTTGTAACAGCAATGAATGAGGCAACAAAAACCGCGGAAGCCGCGCTTGATGCTCTACTTGCGCGGGCAAATTCACCGCGTGATGCAGCGTCTGCCGGCGTCGATTTCACCATGCTGCTTGGCTATCTGGCTGGTGGTTGGCAAATGGCACGGGCTGGTGCCGCGGCAGGCAGGGCGCTGGCCATTGGCGAAGGTGCGCCTGAATTCATGCGTGCCAAACAGGCGACAACAAAAGCCTATATGGCTTATTGCCTTCCCGAGGTTGACAAGCTGGCAGCAAAAATGAATAAAGGTCCGGACGCTCTGGCTACAATGAACCCTGACTGGCTCTAGACAGGGCGTTTGCACGGTGGGGTCTGATAGGTGTGACTAATTGCGAACAGCAGCGCCGTTATCAAGCATCGAACTGATCCGGGCGTACGTTTCACGGGTTTGTGCCAATGAAATGAAGGCGCGTCGTTCACGGGCATAGATTGCCTGCTCATCAACATTTTCTGGGTCGCCATTGGCGCGGAGCATTACCTCGGCGATTGTCATTGCCACGGTTCTATCATGTGGCATGAAGTCACCCCTTTCGATCCCTTCTGTCATGAATTTGTCCATCTTTTCATACAATTTCCAGTGTGCCAATTTTGCTATTGGGGGTGTAGGTGCAATATAGTCGTCCTGCATTTTTCCCGCCAATTCGATCGCTCGGGTCAGCAACCTATCACGATTCATGATGGTTTCATCGTGTCCCTCGAGAAAATATTGAAGGCGTGCAGAGAGCTGTGGCGATGAACCAGTCAGCCCATATCCAAGATTCATCCAGGTTTGCCACGCTGCATCTTCCCAGGATCTTTTTACTTTTTGCCAACGCAAAAAAGTTTCTTTAATACCGCCGCCGCCGGGAACAACTCCAACACCGGCTTCAACTAGACCCATCACCGAATTTGTGTGGACCACCAGCTTGTCACAATGCGCCAGAACCTCGTAACCACCCCCAGCAGCAAGGCCTGAGGGGGCTCCAATGACTGGGACTGGGGTGTATTTTAGCGCGCAAACTGCCTTTTGAAAGCGCGACAAGAAGCGGTCAATACCATTCCAATCGCTATTTTCGATGAATTTCCGAAATGCGTTCAAGTCAACACCTGCAGAAAAATGCTGGGCGTCATTGTGAATGATTATTCCACTTCCGTGATCTTTTGCTGCCGCTGAAACAATTTCCATTGAAGCATCTGTGAGTGCGTTGGCTTTTGAGTGGAATTCAATTAAGCGTAAATCGTTTACACCCTGGGCGAAGCCATCTAGAACAAAAAGACTTGCATCATTGTTCTCCAGAATTGGTGTTAATGACTTCCGTTTCAAATGAAACCGGATCACACCTTTTGGGAGGTTAATAGGACTGTATGTATTGTCAGCTTGTCGCACCGTTAAACTACTGCCTGATAGAGCATAAAAAGGCTGATCATTTTCCAAAATTGGTGGGATCGTAATGTTTAGATGATTTAGTAGCTCGACTAGTCGTGTCTGTCCAATGGCATCGATTAATTCGAACGGACCACGTTGCCAGTTGAACCCAAGTTTCATAGCATCGTCAATGTCTTGAGGAGTCGATGTAACATCCGGAATTAGGCTGGCGGCATAGGCAAGCACACGCGCGAGAACACTGCAGCTGAATTTAGAATAAGCGTCATCGCCAGTTAGAATTGCATCAAGTGGTTCCTTTCGCCGTGCTGTCGCCTCGGCCGCTTTTGCGGCGGATTTGGGCAGGCTCGTCGACGCCACACGATAATTTGCAAGGGCCTCACCAATGCCTGTTAATGGGCGCGCCATGCGCACCCCGTTAGCGCCGGTTAGATAAAAGCCACCCTTTCCCTTATCGCCAGTGTAACCCTCATCAATCATTTTGGTAATCATATCATTTTCACCACCGACGGCGTGAAAGGCATCACCCTCAGGCAAAATTGAACGAAGTGAGGTGACCACATCGACCATCAAATCAATGCCAATCAAATCATAGAGGCCAAAAACCCCAGTCTTAGGAATCCCCATCGGACGCCCCATAAGGGCGTCAGCCTCCTCGATTGTCAGGCCACATTTAAATGCTTCATCGATGCCGACCTGAAGGGCAAAGACGCCAACACGGTTCCCAAGAAAACCCGGAGTATCAGCGCATCTGACGACACCTTTACCGAGGACATGATCATTGTAATCTGCAAGCTTGTTGATCACCTCAGTGCTTGTTTCCTTACCTTTTACTAGTTCGAGAAGGCGCATGTATCGGACTGGATTAAAATAATGTGTGATTGCGAAGCGCTGCTGGAAATCTATCGGCATATCCTCGACAAGGAGGCTGATTGGAATAGTCGATGTGTTGGAACTAACAATGCAAGCTGCGTGGATGGTTTCATATAGACGTTTATATAGTGCCTTCTTGATATCAAGGCGTTCGACAACTGCTTCGATGATCCAGTCGCATTTGGATAATTTGTGAAAATCGTCATTAATTGTCCCCGTTGTGATCAGCGAGGTGTTTTTTTTGTGCATGAGTTGTGGCGGATCCGAAACTACCAGCCTCTCAATAGCAATTTCGGCAGGAGACTGCTCCCCATCACCCTCGGCTGGAAGATCAAGCAGCAGGACATTGTTTCCCGCATTGGCAATTTGAGCTGCAATCCCACTTCCCATGGTGCCCGCACCAATAACGGCTATTTTTTTGATCAACAGTTCGCTCCTTCGATTTTATAAAGCGAAGATATCATGGGAGAGTCAGCCTAGGCTACCGTGCAAAAATGAGTGTAAAGCCTTATTTACTTCAAATGGCTTCTCTGCGGGTAAAATGTGCCCAGCTTTTTCAATTACTATCACTTCTGAATTTTTGATTTGCTTCGCCATGGCCTTGCCAAACTTTATTGGAGTCATTTTATCCTCCTCTGCTAGTATGCAAAGCGTTGGCTGGTAAATTTGGCTTGCAGCGTATTTACCGTTTTTGTAATTATTGCAAGCGATTAAATCGGTCAAAAGGGCCTTCCTGTTGTTTGAGGCCATGATGCGTCTTCCATATTCGAGGAATGAGTGCCCAGGCATTGTATTATCGTACATATGCGCGCCACTTCCATGCCCCCAACTGGTCATCAGATTGACAGCCTTTTGCAAGGCTTTTTCAGAAGCTTCGATTAAGTCGTCACTCACTGGGATCGACATAGCGCCAGCGATCAAACAAATGGACTGTATTTTTTTTGGGACAAGGGCAGCAATTTCAAGGGATACAAGGGCTCCCTGAGAATGTCCCACCAGATTGTATTGACTGACAGATAAGCTCGCTAGTAATTCAATAATCCATTCCGCTTGGGCTTCAATAGACTTCAACGGTTCGCCCGAAGATAGTCCATGGCCAGGAAAGTCGGGCGCCAGTACAGAAAACCCCCTGTGCGCTAAATATCGGCTTTGCAAAATCCAAGTAAGATGGTTTTGGCCACTGCCATGTATGAGCGTTATTACTTTTCCAGATGAGTCAAAGGCGCGACCGCCAGTGGCGATATGAATTGATTCATCGCGGAATTTATACTTCATCGCAGGTGCTCCCTTCAACTAACGTTATCACTGGGTGCTTCTGGCTGCAGCTTTGAAGCCTTTTTCAAAATCTGCCATAATGTCGTTTATATCTTCCAGCCCAACTGACAGTCTAATCATGTCATCCGACAGGCCGCCCTCAATCATTGCGTCTGCTGAGATATGCGAGTGTGTCGTGCTGGCAGGATGTATGACGAGAGTTTTTGCGTCACCGACATTGGCCAAGTGCGAGGCTAAGTTGAGGGCTTCAATGAAAGCCTTTCCAGCATCACGTCCGCCTCTAAGACCAAACACGATGATGGAACCAGCGCCACGTGGTAGCATCTTTTTGGCTAATTCATAGCTCGGATGATCTACAAGGGTTGGGTGACGGACCCAGGCCACTGCGTCGTGGCCGTTTAGGAACGCAAGCAGCTCTGCTGTATTGTCCATATGTTTTTGCATCCGCAACGGCAGGGTTTCAAGACCCTGCAGAATATGGAAAGCATTGGTTGGAGACATCGAAGGGCCAAAATTATACATGCCCTCGGCGCGAAATTTTGCGGTGAAGGCGGCCGGGCCAAATTCCTCGAAGAAATTGATTTCGTTCATCGCATAATGGGGGCCGGCGATCGTCGGGAATTTGTCATTCTGGTCCCAATTGAAATTGCCACCGTCAACTACCGCACCGCCGATGGCAATGCCATGTCCACCCATCCATTTTGTCAGGGAGTGAATGATGATATTAGCCCCGAATTCGATTGGCTTGAGCAGCCAGGGTGTGTTGAAGGTACAGTCGAGCATCAACGGTACGCTAGCCTTGGCAGTGATTTTTACCACTGCCTCAACATCCATAACATCGAGACCCGGATTGCCGATAACCTCGCCAAAGACAATTTTGGTGTTCGGCTGAATGGCCGCTTCTATTGCTGCCAAATCATCTGGCGCGACAAAAGTAGTGGTGATGCCGAACCTGGGCAAGGTGTTTTCTAGCAAATTGATATTAGCCCCATACATACGCGACGAGGCAACAATATGATCACCAGAAGAACAAATAGTCATTACAGCCGTTGTCAATGCTGCCATTCCAGATGCGGTTGCTGTCGCTGCAACGCCGCCGTCAAGTGCAGCGATACGCTGCTCCAACACAGCAACGGTGGGGTTTGAGATCCGCGTATATAAGTGCCCGCCAAGTTCCATATTGTATAGGGAAGCAGCGTGCTCACTATCCTTGAAGACATAGGAAGTTGTCTGGTGAATTGGCACAGCCCGTGATCCGTGAATTGGATCGGGAATGTGGCCCGCATGCAGGCTCAGTGTATCGAATTTGTAATCACCACTCATCTTGTCCATCCTTCCTCTTTAGGAGCAGGAAATTCGCCCTGTTTTTTGCCGTTTTGCCGCCATCAAGTCAATCGCTGCCATGCTTAAATTGGCGAGAAGAATGCAATGCCATCCTTTGTCGATTTCGTCATTTTGGTGAGGGTAACGAGATGATTGAGATGGGCCCTTGCCTCACAACTGGCGAAA
>CACHEI010000049.1 GCA_902578815.1 uncultured SAR116 cluster alpha proteobacterium
TTGTCGCCCAGGCACCGAATTCCAGCTGTACCCCGATTGGTTTCGTTACGACAAGGCGGCGGCGGCGGGCAGCCTGTACCGTCTGGCCAACCCGGTTGATAGCATCCACTAGCGGCTTGCAGCTACCATCCAGAATAGGAGCTTCGCAGGCATCAATGTCAACAATTGCATTGTCAACACCAAGGCCGGCGAAGGCTGCCATGAAGTGCTCAACAGTTTCAAGGCCGACCCCATCGTCATTCTGTATCCGGGTACAAAGACGCGACTCAGTTGCATATTCGGCGTGAGCTGGAACTGTTTGTAAGTTTTCCTCAACATCAATACGACGGAATTTTATGCCACTGTTAGCCGGTGCAGGACAGATCACCGCGTGAACATACCGGCCAGAGTGCAGGCCGATATCCTCGAGCTGGATCTTGTCGGTCAAAGTCGTCTGGAAGGGTTGATCGATGAACATTCAGGGCTGGCCCTTTGATTTGTGTTTCGCTCTTGGCCAATATCGACCAATGTTCATTTCAAGATACGATAAACGTTAGGGCTACATACGGTTACCCTTAGCCTATCTCTCAGCGGATTTCAAAACTTTGCGTGTATATGTTATGAGGGGGCCAAATCACAAGCAAATCACATTTGGTTACGGATTGTAGCAATGCAGTCTGCTTGTGATTATCTGCCCTAATTGGCCTGTCGGCGCAGGAAAGCAGGAATATCAAGGTCATCACCTGCATTCTCGAAAGTGCCCTGCTTGCAGCTTGCGGACTCAGGCTTTTCGCTTGCTTTCGTGCTATCGTCATTGCCGTGCTGCACCATGTCACCCCGTGGGAGATCCAGAATTGAATGGGCCCTCTCCGCTTGAGCTTCAGTCTTCTTTATCGCCAGATCCGATGTAGTCTTGGTATTTGCAGCATTTTCCGGCTTCTGGCTCCAAAGATCTGAGATTTTGTTAATAAGGCTCGGTCGGGTAGCGGCTGCTTTACTTGTTGTGTGAACTGGTTCGTCTGCCGGCATTTTTGCAGCGGCTGGCGGTATGAAGGAGTGTTGTTTCTTTGGTGCCTCTGGCAACAGCAGGTCATCTGCTTTGTCGGTAATCAGCGGCTTGGCCATGATGTCAGCCTTAGCCTCGGTCGCCGATTCTGGCTGCAATTTAGCAGTGGCAAAGGTGGCAGCAATATCCGCACCGGTATCCGTTGACTCCGCTGTGGGTGCCAAAATCTTGGATTCTGGCTCAAAAACTGAATCTTTATCATTTTGGCGGCTGTGAGTCTCTGCCACTCCGCTTAACGCCATATTTTTAGTTTCACCAGCCGCTGCTGCGGCCTCAGCGATTTCGAGTTGGCGTTCGTCACCTGTCACATTCGCATGGTCATCTGGGACAAGCTCGTTACTGCCTGCTTCGACGGTCCGTGGGGTAATGATGGTCGAAGTGCGGGGCGGCATAGCTGATGTGGCCTTTTGCAAAGCCTGCACCGGCCGCGCCATGACACCGGTCTGTGTGTCGATGCCAGTGGCCACAACAGACACCCGCATAATGCCGTCTAGCTTTTCATCAAAGGCCGATCCAAAAATAATCACCGCATCAGGGTCAACTTCCTTGCGAATCCGATTAGCGGCTTCGTCAACCTCGAAAAGTGTCATGTCCATGCCACCGGTCACATTGATCAGCACTGCATGTGCGCCTTTCATCGTTGTGTCATCCAACAACGGATTGTTTATTGCCGCTTCTGCGGCATCAATGGCTCTGCTCTCGCCGGAGGACTCGCCAGTTCCCATCATCGCCTTACCCATTTCTCCCATCACGGCGCGGATGTCGGCAAAATCCAGATTGATCATGCCAGGCTTGATCATCAGATCGGTAACCCCGCAGACACCCTGGTGCAAAACAGTATCTGCCATATTGAATGCATCGGCAAAGGTGGTGCGTTCATTGGCAAGACGGAACAAGTTCTGGTTGGGAATAACGATTAGCGTGTCGACATGCGCTTGCAGTTCTGCAATGCCGTCCTCAGCTTGTGCCATTCTGCGCTGCCCCTCAAATTCAAAGGGTTTGGTAATCACGCCAACGGTCAGAATGCCGCGTTCGCGAGCAGCCCTCGCAATGATTGGCGCAGCGCCCGTGCCAGTGCCGCCTCCCATGCCAGCAGTAATAAATACCATGTTGCAGTCGGCGAGTTCACCCATTACATCTTCGAGGCTCTCTTCTGCTGCAGCCCGACCAATCTCCGGCTTTGAGCCTGCGCCAAGACCCTGGGTGATTGCACTGCCAAGTTGGATCTTGCGGCTAGCCAGCGAATGCGCCAGCGCCTGGCCATCGGTGTTGGCGACAAGAAAATCAACACCATCCAGATCAGCTGAAATCATGTTGTTGACTGCATTGCACCCGGCTCCCCCAACACCGACAACGGTGATTCGTGGACGAAGCTCCTGCATCGTTTGTGGTACACTAAGGTTGATGGTCATGATGTTCTCCCTTCTGTTTGGGTTGACCTTGGCGACAGGTCGCGCGTGCTTGGCTGGAACGGCCTGTCTGTTGGAAGCGGGGCAATGGAACATTGGTGCGTCCCGCGATTGAATTTGGAAGTGCTAGCCTTTTGGCTCGCTGTGAAAATTTGTAGTGTCATCCGAATTGTCTTTGTTCAAAGGTTGTCTCGAAGCCACGCACTGATACGTTCAATAGGGCCATGCGGCAGGGCTCGGGTCTGCCGCTCGGCTGGGTCATCATCATCAAGCTGGTTTACGTGGATCAGCGCGCCTATCGCCGCAGCGTGGCTAGCACCCATCGTGCCGTCTGCCACGTCAGTCACACCTGTTGGCAGACCAAGTGTTGTAGTTTTGCCAAGACTGCTTGAGCAGAAATCATTGAGACCGGTGAGCTGGCTGGCACCTCCGGTTAGAATAAAACGGCTACCGGCGGCGTACTGCATTTTCGCAGTCTCTAGCTGGCGCATCAGCATCTCAAGTATTTCTTCAATCCGTGGACGGATGATCGCGCTCAGCAGATTACGCTCAATCATCTTGCCGCCGACCTTGATCATATCGCTAAGACCTGGCAGGGTGATGTTGTCCGTCTGGCCCATTTTGACAGCCTTTTTGAGTGTGTCTGGAGCGGTTGCTAGTTTGGCGATTGGCATGATTGATCCCTCAACAGCCTTTAGCCGCTCGGCATCCGCAATCGGGGCTGAGAGAATGCGGGCAATATCAGTAGTGACATGATGCCCGCCAATTGGAATGCTGTGGGCATAGATTAGCTTGCCATCCATAAAAGTCCCCATTGCCGTCGTTCCACCGCCAAAATCGATCACGGTGCTGCCGAGATAACGTTCCTCCTCGCTAAGGCAGGCGATCCCGGCGGCATAACCGGCGTGGATGAAACGGTTTACTGATAAATGGTTCAACGCTAGCGCCTCACGAAAATTGGCAAGACTTGTTCTGGCCGCTGAAACTATGGTGTAGTCGACTGATAGAATCCTGCCCCGCATGCCTCGGGGGTCTGAGATATCGCGCACCTCGTCCAGTCCATATTGTAGGGTCTGCATCTGCATGGCTTGGTGCGTTCCCTTTGTCTGGCGGTTGGTTCCCTTGTCCATGAGTCGACGCATGTCTCGGCGGTTAACTGTATTGTCAGAAAGGGTGATTGATTGCGTTTGGATTGCCGAGGTGGGTTTGCCACCCGGGAGGACGACCGTTACTGAGGATAAGGTAAAACCAGCTTCTCGTTCGGCAGCCTGTACCGTCTTGCCAATCACCTCGCTGGTTGCATCAAGGTCACTAATTTCACCACCGCGCATGCCAGCAGAGGCGTGTGTTCCCTGCCCAAGCAGCTGCAGCCCTCCCTGCCGGTCAGGCTTTGCGATCAGGCAACATATCTTTGACGAACCGATGTCAAGAACGGCGAAAGGACGACGGTTGGTGTGGCTACGGCGGAGCTTCATTTCGATCTCCCATTTATATTTTCTTGAGTGTTCATGTGTTCTGCCCCTCACCACGCACCGGGATGTTTGGTTCCACGATCAGCTGGTCGGGAACTCTTAGGTCAATTACCGCTATATCACGGCCAATAATCTTTTTCTTGTGATCAACAAAGGCAAGACGTGCCCAGGCGGTGCTCGGGTCGGTCTCGGGAAGCCTAATATCAATGCCGTTGCGCAGATGCACATCCCATCTCCGACCTGATTGATAGGTCACAGCCCAAACTTCGGCAAATAGCTCAGGCTCCGTTTTGAGAACGTCCAGGATAAGGCCGGCATTGGCTGCGGCATCTGATCCGGCAACTACAGTCAAATGCGAAAATTCGGTGGGATCGGCACCCTGGATGATGGTGCCGGTGCGGTCGATCAACTCATGACCATTTTTCGTCTGCAGGAGGGCAAGGGGGGCGCGTTCCGTGATGGTGATTTTGATTGTCGATGGCATCAGCCGCTTGACAATCGCAGATTCAACCCAGCCGATCTGAGTGAGATTGCGGTGGACTTCTGTCAGTGGAATGCCCAGTAGTGGTTGACCTATCTTGATATTGGTTGCCGCAACCAGCATTTCCCTCGGTGTATGTGAGCGGCCAGTAACCTGAATATATTGGAGGTTTAGACCTAACTCACCACTAATGCGCACCAGATCACGGGTGAACTGGTCGCGTTCCATAATGCCGTTGCTGGCGGTGATGACTAAGGTGATTACGAAAATGGCAGCGAAAAACAGCTTTATCCGGGGTAGGTGGCGCTGTCGCTTTGGCGCAGCCTCTAATATCTGTTGGGCTTTGCCTATCGATGAAATTATTCGTCGCATTGGGCCATCTCCAACAAATGGTTGATTAGTTCTTCTCCTGAGACTCCGATGAAACGTGCCTGTTCAGGAACGAGCGAAGTAGCTGTCATTCCAGGAACGGTATTGATCTCCAGCATGAAGAGCTGCCCGCTCTTCTCATCCCAACGGTAATCCGCGCGAATGACGCCGCGGCAGCCAATAGTGCGGTAGGCGCGTTCAGCCCAATCGCAGGCCTGCAGTGTTACTGGTTCCGGAATGTCGGCTGGCAGAATGTGCTGCGAGCCACCCGCTGCATATTTGGCATCGAAATCATAGAATTCATTTTCCTGCTTGATTTCGGTGACACAGAGTGCAGTGCCGTCAAGAACGGTCACGGTCAATTCGCGGCCGGGGATGAAAGGCTCGCAGATTAACTGCGTCTCGAGGTTCCAACGGCTGCGTTGAGGTGCCTCATCACCTTCCTTTACGATCACCACACCAACACTGGAGCCCTCATTGCGTGGCTTGATCACATGTGCCATTGACTTGTCTTGTGGGTAGACGCGACTATCTTCGACTAAAAGAACATCCTGAGGCACCATGATCCCGGCCATTGCCAATAGGCGCTTTGCCATGATTTTGTCCATGGCAATTGCTGACGCTAATAGACCGCTGTGCGTGTAGGGTATATTCATGATGTTTAGAAGACCCTGCACATTGCCATCTTCGCCAATCTGACCATGTAGCGCGTTAAACACGCGTCCAGGGTCGATTTCGCGCAGCTTTTCCGGCAGATCACGGTCAACCTCAACGTCAATTGCATCCCAGCCCGCATTGCGGGCCGCCTGGCCACAAAAGCTCGCAGACACCCGGCTAACCGACGCCTCCGAGGTCCACCCCCCCATTAAAATGGCGACGCGATTGGTGGTCACGGGGTCACTCCTTTAATGCCATCAGGACGGCCAACACGACGGATTTCCCAGCGCAGATCGGGACCGCCGCTAGCAGCTACGCGGGCGCGTACAATTTCGCCGAGCGTTTCAATGTCGGATGCTGTTGCATCACCTAAATTGATTAGAAAATTGCAGTGCTTTTCCGATACCCGCGCGCCACCAACGGAGAGGCCGCGGCATCCAACACGGTCAATTTCCTGCCATGCCTTACCACCTTCCGGATTAGCAAATGTGCTCCCCCCTGTGCGGACGCCGCGTGGCTGAGCTTCGCCACGGCTGGCAATAATCTCCTTCATCCGCGCTTTTATCTCGCTCGTATCGCCTGGCGTTGCCTGCAGGGTTGCCGAGGTAAATATCCAGTCAGCAGGAGTGTCGGTGTGACGGTAGGCCATCTTTAAATCGGTTGGTGTTGTGGTGATGGCATTGCCTTGCCGGTCGAAACCATGGGCAGTGATTACGATATCTTTGAATTCGCCTCCATAGGCACCGGCATTCATTCGCAGGCCGCCACCAATGCTGCCTGGAATACCAATCAGAAATTCCAGGCCAGCAAGGCTGGCTTTCGCCGCATAGCGTGCAACCTCGATATCAAGTGCGCCAGATTGAGCGGTGACAATGCTGCCTTCATGGCTGATTGACGTGAGACTGTCGGTTAAACGGATGACGACACCAGCAACGCCACCATCGCGAACTAAAAGATTTGATCCAGCACCGACTGCCAACAAAGGTACGTCTGCCGGACATGCGGCTAGAAAGGTGCCAAGATCGCTAGCATCGGCGGGAGAGAAGATGACATCTGCTGGACCGCCGACACCAAACCAGGTGTGGCGGGCCATGGAAGCCTGTTCGGCATAGGTACCACGTACTTTAGGGAGACGGTCAAGGAGTCTCATTCGCTTGTCTCCCTTGTGGCCAAATCGTGGATTGCGTCAAGCTGTTCGGGTAAAGCGGCTGCCCAAGTGGTGATGTCTCCGGCGCCAAGGCACATTACCAGATCGCCAGGTTCAGTGCGGGCAGCGATCTCGGTCGCAAGATGTGCCGGTGATTCTAGCGCAGTAGACCCTTTGTGGCCATGATCCCGCAAGCCATTTACCAAGCCTAGCTTGTCGGCACCCTCAATTGGTTTCTCACCGGCCGCGAAGACATCAGCAACTAACACCTCGTCAGCATCATTAAAACATGCACAGAAATCAGTAAAAAGGTTGGAGAGGCGGCTGTAGCGATGTGGTTGGACGACGGCGACCAGCTTGTTCTCGGCACAGAGCATGCGCCCAGCCTGCAAAGCTGCCTTGATTTCCACAGGGTGATGCCCGTAATCATCAATCACTGTGACGCCCTGGCTGACACCTTTCTTGTCAAAACGCCGCCCAACTCCACCGAATTTCGCCAAGGTCTCGATTATGCGCTCAGGAGCAACATTCATTTCCAGTGCCACGGCGATTGCTGCAAGGCAGTTCTGTGCATTATGGTCGCCAAGCATCGGCAGGCGGACATCGCTCATCCTATCCCAGCTGTTAAAAATCCGGTCCGATAGCTGCACATCAAAAACCATTGATCCTCCTTCGGAGCGCACATTCACCGCTCGAACATCGGCGTTTGCTGCCGAGCCATAAGTAATAATCCGACGATCCTTGATCTCAGCCATCATCCGCTGCACGGCCGGATGGTCGATGCATAGGGTGGCAAAGCCATAGAAGGGAATTGACGAAACAAAGTGCAAGAAAGCCTCTTCTAGCGCCTCATAACTGCCATGGTGATCAAGATGTTCCGGGTCGATGTTGGTGACCACAGCTACGGTTGGGTTGAGCTTAGCAAATGAACCATCGGACTCATCCGCTTCGACGACCATCCATTGGCCTTTGCCAAGCCGGGCATTACTGCCCCAGCCGGTGATAATGCCGCCATTGATAACGGTGGGGTCAATGCCGGCGCTATCAAGTAAGGTTGCCACCAGTGAGGTTGTAGTTGTTTTGCCATGCGTACCGGCAACCGCAACCGACCAGCGTAAACGCATCAATTCGCCAAGCATTTCTGCCCGATGAACAATGGGCAGAAAGCGCTCGCGTGCTGCCATAACTTCGGGATTATCAGGCCTGATTGCGGTGGAGGTGACGACAATTGAAGCATCCCCAAGATTATCTGCATTTTGGCCGCACATCACTGGAATGCCCCTGGCTCGCAAGCGTTTCACGTTGGCATTGTCCGACATGTCGCTTCCCTGCACACGATATCCCATCTCAAACAGAATTTCGGCTATGCCGCTCATGCCGATGCCGCCAATGCCGGTAAAATGGAGGGTGCCGATTGAGAGGGGCAGTTCGCTCATGACCGACCTCCAGAAAAGCTTTGGGCAAGCTGCCGACCCTTGTGGTCAGCAAGCGCCAGCGCATAGTCAGCAATCGCCCGGGCGGCATTAGGCATTGCTAGCTTGCTCGCGTTTTGGCTCATTTGTGCCAATTGTTTCTCATTAACAAAAAGATTGGTGATATCCTTGGCAAG
>CACHEI010000050.1 GCA_902578815.1 uncultured SAR116 cluster alpha proteobacterium
ACCGTGGTGTGGTAAGGCTGCAATGGCTGGCAGATGGCTGAAGAGCTGCTTTCTGACATAGGCTTATTGTGGTTGACCACGTTCCTAATGTGGATACGCACCTTCCTCGTTGTCACAATTGTAATGGTGTCGACTGCTCTGGTGTATTTGAGTTTCAAACCAAAACGGCCAGAGATTGAACAAGATGGCTGACAAGCAAGAAAAAGAACAGACTTGCAAGCAGCCAATGTTGCAGCCCCGCTGTCCATGCTGTGGTCAGCCAGAGGCTATTGTCTGGGTCCACGGTCACGGCCAATGCGCCCATTGCAAGATGAATGTGATGCCTTGTTGCGATGGCGCACAAGTGGACCACTAACCTTAATAACGGAGCAAGTAATGGCTGAATTAAACGCACACTCTGACCGCATGGTCCTGATTATTAGCTGCAAGGCTAAAAACGCTAGTGATTTCAAAGCTTGGTCTAAAGATAGGGCATCAAAATATGTCTACGACCTCAACGAGGAAAACACTATCAGTTACGAATGGCACATTTCTGATGACGGAACTGAAGCCACTCTTATAGAGACTTATGTAGACAGCGACGGCATGATGGTACGCCTTGGAAACCACGCTGCCAGCCCAATTGCAGCTGAAGTTGCGGAGCAAGTCGAAATAACTGGTGTTCTATGTTTAGGTAATGCCAAGCAAGATGCCATAGATGCTTTGTCCGCTTGGGGCGCAACCTTTCACGCACACCATGCTGGCTTTCACAAAAGCAACTAATTCGATACACTGAGCCTACTCGACTTCATCTGGCGCGATGGACGCGATGTAGAGGCGAGTTGCCGACGTCTCGATCAAGGTACGGCACGGTCATAGAAAAGCCCTTAGTACTAACTGCGCCAAGTTAGTCTTGGGAGTTTATTGTGACTGAAAGGGCCACTTCGGTGGCTCTTTTTTTGCCTGTCATAAAACTGTAACAATTCAGGACTATACCGGTTGTTGTCGAGAGCCGTATGAGGTTTTCGATATAGGAAATTCACGATTTGTTCTTGCACTGTCAGGACGGGTTGTGTTAGACCGACAAAATGCACTTGGAGAGACCTCGTGCATCTAACGCATTGGCGCATCGGCGTGGTAACCGATACGCGAATATCGCCAGGAGGCCCTCGGGTCGCACCGGCGCAACCAACAACGGAGGTGTTGTCTTCGGGCAACAGCGATCGACAGCGTACCTGAAAAGGGTTCGAGCCGTAAAGGTCGAACTTATGAATCATGTGGTAGGGCCGCCACTACAGTCGCTATTAGAGAGCGCGTTGGACCTGGCCGGAGATCCTGAGCGTCGCATTAAGTTCCAAGCAGATGTCCAGGACTACGTCGATATGTCGATATCGTCGACGATAAACCTACCAGCCTGGGGCAGCGATCTAAACAACCCTGACACTGTCGAGCCATGCGCACAAATGCTGGCTAAGTATGCTCACAGGCTAAGAGCCTTTACTTGTTACGCTGATGGCAGCCGAGGAGGGCAGCCGCTGACTGCCGTGCCCTACAGCGAGGCATCAAACAGGCAAGGTTAGAAGATTGTCGAGACGCAAGACATTTGCGACATCACCGGTCACGGCGGCAGCTGTGGCGTCTAACAAAGGAAGGTCAATAATGCGCGATAGAATGCTGAAGGTCTTCGAGGAACACGCCCGGGCCAACCTCGAGTTGCATAAGATGAATGTGAAAGTTTATCTAAACAATCCAGCTGGCATTGGAGAACATTCAGACGTCATGGAAGCTGTTCAAGGCGAGGTAGACAAAATGGCAACTCATGCCGACAGACTTGAGATGATGAAAAGTCATTTCTAAAATATAAAAATCTCAGAGTTATTTCTCTGGTTTTTTTTTTGACTAGTACCTTGTTGGTTGTAAGCCGATTGGTTCGGAGGTGAACGCAAACTCTGTCGTCGGAGATTGTAGGGGTCTTTTGAAATAGAAAGTTTGGTTTTCTTTTGGGGTCGAACCACGAACAACAGTTATTAATTCCCAACCCTCATCGCCAAGTGAATTTAACTCTTGTTCAATGGCGCTCAACTCGTCTTGGCTTGAGACAGCAGCGTCCCAGTCAAATTTTTTAATGTACCGTTTGTATTCCCACTTTTGAATTTCCATGTTTGCCCCCGTTTTTCATTCAGGCAAACAATTTAGCGTCATTTGTGTGATTTTGGAATTTACTAATGTGCATAAAGAAAAAGAGACGAGATTTCTCTCGTCCCTTTATAAGAAAATCCAGGAGTTTCCCTCAACAATCAAAAATATGAATTTGTGTTACCAAAGTGTCAACAACATTTAGACATTTGTGTAAACTTTAACAATTATTAGTGTACATTAATGTACATTAAAAACCCAAGAAAAACCGCAGTAAAACCAACGGTTTGGAATTATGTCGACCCTATAGAGAGGACTACTTTAGTGTCTCTATCGTCAACTACCTTCGACTACTTACAGAAACTACATATAGATTTCATTAAAGTTTCCAAAGAAGTTCTCTGAAGTTTTCCAATAAATTTTTATTGTTTGTTGTCGTCGCTGCAATCCATACGGTGTGCGATTGTTTACGTTAGAACAAAAGCCAACTTATGAACCCAATCAATAAACCACCAATCATGAACATCCAGAGATAAATTAGGATGTTGGCAAGTTGTTGCTGCCTAAGTTTGCCATCACCAAAAATCCAGAAAAGGCTTACACCAACCACACCAATGGCAAACATCACGATAAATGTTTCAATCACACTACTGATGTCTCTGCTAGTCGACTAAGGTCACTAAGGTCACGGGTTCAATTGAACAACACAAGCAGACCCATGATCACAATCACAAGTCCAAAGAACCGCCAACGACCAATGGACTTTCTGGTTTTTAGTGTCGGTGTGCTCGCATTAGTGAACGCAAACCTTATCCTGTCTCTTGTTTCGTCTGTCATGACTCTCGATCGCCCCCCGCAAATCTCATCTCATTGGTTACACCAGTTACACCACGGATGATCTGTGGCAAGACGTCCTGTGTCATGACGTCCCGATTTGAATTTAAGAAATCGACCCTCGTTCCAACAAATTTCTCATAATAGTCTAATGTCTACCAATCGACCGCTCAAGCTCAAGCGATAGGACATCGGTTGAGCCGCTAAGTGATTGTGTTGACTCATGATCGGTGTGTGCCGATGCACGATTGGGTCCCATACGACGCCGATCGATGCCCTGGTAGGTGCAAATCCAAGTCAATTTCAAAATCCAGCTAAAGCTCTTTGCTGTTGTTGTTGTTGAGGACTTTTTGAAGGGCGGGGCAATCTCAGGAAATCTCTTTGTGCTGAAAAATCCAATTGATCACTTTGTGAACTACCCAGCCGCCACCTCCAAAAATAATACATATCCATGCTTTTCTGTCACTGGTGAAGGCGTCACCGTACCAGAAAAGAACGAACACAAAGACAAAAGCGACGACAGTCCAGAGCAGCGCAATAAGTAGGCGACGAAGGGTTTCTTTCATAACGCCACGCTTACACCCGCAATCTAAAATACAAGGAACCAATTCCATGGCACTCGAAACTGGCACATTCATCAACAGTTTGAACGCCAGCAACCCTGCGAGCGTAGATGGATTGGCGGCTGCGGACGACCATATGCGCTTCCATAAGTCCACCTTTAAGGCTACCTTTCCCAACATCAGATGCGTTTTATAAGTACTCCCATCAACAACCTGGCCTTAGCTTCTAGCAACCCGAGACACAATGTCAATTCGACTGGGGCAAGCTGGAGGTGATGCGGAGTGACATAAATGAAATTGTGAGATGGCAAGCCCGACTAAGTAAAAGAGGACCACTGTGGATTTGGTTGTACGGTGGCCAAATTCCCCCGACCTTATCATCTTAGATTAAGGGAGAGACGGGGATGGCTGAATAACCTCGAAAAGATGCGTAAGAACATGTTGCAAGTATAAATTATAAAATTCCGAAATAATTCGTAACTCTCGTACCAAAGCACAAAAACACTGTTACTTGAGTCTATAATCCAAGAATGATTCATAACCCTATAAAATTAAACATTAATTTTATTTTAAGGTGAGCATCAAAACCTTGGAGAACCAAATCCAATGAACTTTGAAAAAATACTCGTCGGCTGCTGGCCACAGATCGTTGCGCAATTTGTGTTCGCCGTCGTGGCAGCACAGCTGCGCGAAAAGTCCACTAAGCCGAGAAAAAGATCGAAAGCCTATTCGAACTCGTGAACAAGATCCGTGGTTCACTAAAGTTGTAGGAGTTCGTGTCACCCGCACGGTGGCGAAGGGCAAATGGAGACGAAAACCTTCACCGAGTTAATACTCGAGGGTACCAAAGCTTCTAACGCTGTCAAACAGCTTCCTTCAATCAGCTAACTGTTAGGAAATATTAATTAAAAAAGCAATCATCGATCAGACAAAAGCCAGTAAATATCAGGCCGAGAATTAATTGATGAGCAAGCTTAGGGCCACTCTGGGCGCGGAGTAAAGCACCTGAATGGCGATCCAAAAGTTTCTTTTATTCCTGCATTAATGAAGGGTTAATTTAAATGCAATAGGCTACAAATTTTGCATCGTTATACCCTTGGGAGACAACATTGATTAACCTACTGATACCTGCGGTCACTGATTTAGCCTTGGGCTCCCTGGCTAATCGAAAAGAGAAGGCGGCTGCCAAGAAAGCCCGCGGTTGCAAAGATCGAGGTTCAGGTAACCAAAGTTCAATCAGACGCCAGCCGGGAAGAGCGAGCCATAGATAGCTCAACTAACTCCATAAAGGATGAGCTGTGGACGTGCGCTTTCATTCTTTTGATCGGCGCAGCAATGATCCCCGATCTACAGCCATTCATCAAAGAAGGCTTCCGTGTCCTGAAGGACGACTGTCCTGACTGGCTGCCTTGGGGAATATTGGCATCGATCGCTGCCAGCTTTGGCCTCAAGAGCATAGGGCAGTTTAAGAAATGAAAATCAACTTTGATAAATGCATGGAAATGCTTCTCGAGCACGAGGGCGGCTATGTCAACGGCAATCAAATAGGCGACCCTGGCGGCATCACAAACATGGGCGTCACAAAACGCACCTACGATGAATACCATGGCGTCGACATGGACGAGGAGGGGATGAAGAGCCTTACCGTCGAGGACGTCACCCCAATCTAAAAAGATTACTATTGGTATCGCTGTTGTTGCGAAAGACTGCCTAGCGGAGTCGACTGGGCCGTGTTTGATGCTAGTGTGAACCACGGAACCGGAAGAGCCGCAAAGTTCCTCCAGAGGGCTGTAGGCTCGAATATGGATGGATCTATAGGGCCACTAACGCTCGCTAATGTTGGTTTTGTCGAACACTCAGAAATTATCAACCGCATGGCTATCTATCGCGACGCGTTCTATCGGTCGCTAGGAACCTTCGACACATTTGGCAAAGGCTGGATAAGACGAAACGACAAAACCAGAGAAACAGCTTTGCAATTAATCACTGAGCCGAAATAGCAAATCACAGAGCCAAATCTAAAGGTCACTTGCCTCTGTTCAACACACCGAAAACACACCGAAAACATACGAAAATAAAGTATATACAAAGGGTAATAACGCTGGACACCGAATCTCGGAATCACTATATACAGGGCAAGTGACTTTTGTCTTAATTTGTCACTTGACCCCATAGGGTGGCTAGAGTGGGCGCGTAGCTCAGTTGGTAGAGCAAGTGACTTTTAATCACTGGGTCACAGGTTCGAATCCTGTCGCGCTCACCACCCGATTGTAAGGGTAAAACAACCCCACCCTGCGGCCGAAAGCTTTTGCATTCAGCCCGCTCCAAAGGGCGGGAAAGAGATAGAGTTGAACGCGCACACCCTGTCTTTCGAGCGCCAACACACCGCCTGCTGGCCGGTGATAGCGTGCAAAAAACTCACCACCTATCATGATTTGACATATTACCATATGTAGCCTGTCGCCAACCATGTGAAGGAGAAACACATGGCGGGTGCGGCTATCATAACTCATGTCGCAAAAGAAACTTACTTTGATGTCAGGCATGGCTTGATCCTCGAGAGTGCTTCAGAACCCTGCTCTACAAGGTCACCATGACCTTTCAATGTTCCGATAAACTTAATTTAGAGGATATTTTGTTAATAAATTGTGAATCAAAATTTACACTAGGCTAAACAGCCCTCGTGACGACAATTTATCACAATCGGAACTCTATCTGGCGTCTTTGAGCTGCACTAGCTGACGCCGAGGCGCAGTTCGCGACAACCCAGATAAGCCGCATCACGGGTGTCATGGCCGACCAGCACGGCCGCCATATCATGCGAGTTGACAACGTTTTTCAGCGCATCAAAGCACTCTTTGCGCGTCTCCCAGTCAAGCGCGCTGAAACTCTCATCAAGGAGCAGGATCGGGCGGGCGCGGATCAATGCACGAACAAGTGCGACACGCTGTTGCTGCCCACCGGAAATTTGTGACGGTATTCTGTGCTGCAGACCCTCAAGGCCAAGCTGGACAAAAAATTCATAAATTTTGACGAGACGCGCTGGCGTAACTTTTTCCTCCGGGCCTAGCCCGATCACTACATTGTCAAGACAGCTGAGATGGGCAAACAGATTGTCCGTCTGAAAAACCGTTGTCACGGGTCGCTGCCATGGTGGCAGGGGACGCAGGTCATCACCATCCCAGCTAAGGCTCCCAGCAGTTGGAGCCTGAAAGCCAGCAATCAGTTCAAGCAGCGTTGTCTTGCCGACACCAGACGGGCCATGCACCGCCAGAATTTCACCGCGGGAGACGCTGAGATCATAGGTGAAATGCAGGTCCTCGTCCCAGCTAAACTTGAGTCCCTCAATCCGTAACATGGTAACGTCTCCCTTGCAGCAGGGCCGCGCCTTTCACAAACACACCAAAGAGCAGCAGCGTCAACGCAAACATCAGTAAAGCCAATGCCGCCGCATCCTCTGCCCTGTAGCGTGCCATCGTCTGATACAACAGCCATGGCAGCGTCTGGAACTGCTGGCTGCCAAAAAGGGCGATTACGGTCATGTCACCCAACGAAAGCGCCGCGCTGAGACCGGCAGCAAAACCAAGCTCGGGCGCCAGTGCTGGAAAGGTGGCCAGCCGGAATCGCCGCCAGCCGCGCAGATCAAGGCTGGCACACAGCCTGTCCTGCGAGCGGGCCAGCAACGCCATTTTTCCCTGGATAACTCGGTAGGCAAAAGGCAGAGCGACAAGCATATTGGCAA
>CACHEI010000051.1 GCA_902578815.1 uncultured SAR116 cluster alpha proteobacterium
TAAGTGGGCAAAGGTCAGTTGATAAATCTGCATGCAAATGACTGTCAAAATCTCAGAGTATTGTGGATTTTAAGTTGTCTATGAGTTCTACATGGGCGTTTCTTGGTAAAAACTTATCATCAATCACTTGAACAATTTCAAAAATCCCTTGGACACTCTTGATGCTAATTTGCCACTGACGTTGCCAACAACCCTATTAGTTACTCGTTTGGTTATCTTTCCATTTTTTACCGCACTCACATCACCCATGACTTTGGCACTTTTGTACAGGGCAGAACGTGCTTTGCTAATGGTCAGTTTTGATTTCAAAAGGCGTCTCCCAATTCAAGTGAATACTTGTCTTCGAGAGGTTCTCGAAGTTTGATAAACTTCTGTTTTTGTTCTTGATTCAAGATATATGGCGCTAAAATTCTTTCCAGTCTAAGTGCCGTTGATACGGTAACAGGGCAAATGCCTAGCCCTTTTTTGAGTAAACTCTCATCCAATTTGAACCCATATTGGTTCAATTTTTTAAGAACAGAAATGTCAAAAGTATCAAAATAGCTTCCTGTTTTTTCATAGAAAACTCGCTGTGTTTCTTTAAGCTTAAATCCGACCATGAAGTCACTGTCATATTGTCCATCATCAT
Organism: uncultured SAR116 cluster alpha proteobacterium; assembly: GCA_902578815.1. GTDB lineage: Bacteria > Pseudomonadota > Alphaproteobacteria > Puniceispirillales > Puniceispirillaceae > MED-G116. Next base: position 629 of record CACHEI010000051.1, read on the forward strand.
CAGCTGTATATCCATAAATGTTTAAATGGGCATTTTTTAAATTGTGCAGGGCTTGCTCACGTGTCATCGGATTTTTTTGAAGATATTTAGCTTCAGCCTTTTGGAATACATTGTAGTTTTGATGCGAAGAATTAAATCTATTTCCAAGTCGATCCTTTAAACTCATCACACCATCATGGGTTTTCTTAAAATCGTAGATTAGCTGTTCTTCAATTGAAGACAATTCTTGAATAATTAAAGCCTCTATCTCATCGTTGTCCGGTTTGAGAAATTTCTTTGTTTTTCTTCCAAAGTCCGTTTTTTCAAGGCTGTCCAACATTGGGGTCAACTCTTGTATGTATACATGCTCTGAGTAGTTTGGCTCTGCCGTTAGGGAAATCACTGTTTTGAAAACCAAGTTTCCATCGACAAACAATCTTCCATTTTCTGGAAAATCACAGGCCAAATTACTGAACGATAATTTATTTGTGAGGCAAAGATCTCTAAATTTAAAAAAGCTTTTCTCAACAAAACTCATTTCTTGGTTTTTTTGTTGAGTTGGCACTCTGACAAGGATTTCTACATCAAAATGTACGGAGGCAAGTATATCGAATATTAAATTTGGTATCGCAAACAATAGCTGTTTGTCAGTATGAACTTGGTAGATTTTTTGTTGATCCCAACAGTGCTTCAGGTCCTTAGGGAAGGTATCAAAGTCGTAAAAATTGAGATCTTTAGTTTTGTTCCAAAATTCCTCGCTAAAAACTTCTCTACCAGTTCCACTTTTCTCCATTTCCCACATTTTTAGATAAAGTTCGTAACGTTCTTTTTCATTATTTTCTAACTGGAAACCCAGATCTTCATCCGCAATATATGGAACACTAATACCTTGGCTTTTCTCAATGTCGTTTACATTTTCATCACTTTCCTCAGTACCGACTGGGTCATCTATTAACCAATCCGTACTTTTCTCTTCATCCTGGCGATACAGATGCTCCTCGATGTCTTCAAGGTTGAGGTTCTGTTCAATTATTGTGGGAATGTAAAATTCCTCTGCCCAGTCCATTCCTGCATTCTTGTATTGTGAGTACTGAGATTTGCTTTTGAGATAATCTTTGTGGAGAGTTTTGCCGACATTTGCCCCAAACCCATAATTACCAGCTTTGATAATCGCTTCTTTTTCAAATTTTTTGAAGTCAGTTTTGGAGCCATCAAATAAATGCTCTAGAACTCCCAAAAAAATGCCATTCTGAAAAAGGCCAAAACGCTTTGCAGACTCAATTTTGGCGCTGTCAAACATTCCCAAATGCGCATTCCTGTAAAACTGGAGCAAGTCATCTTGATGCTCAGCTTCATGCACTTTAGTCAAAAGGAATTCCAAATTATCGAGAAAGCGTATCCAGTGAGCGGCTCGATCCACTGCTGAGGCAGAAAATGAATTAGAAAAGAACATGCGCAAGAATAAACAAGCTTTCATTTCAAACGCAATTAGTAAGCTGTTACATGACTACAGATAAATTTCTGCGATCTTACATGTAAGGCGGGGCAAGAAATTGCCCCGCCTTTGCTTTGTTGTTTAGCCCACGATGCTGATTGACAGACCTTGCCAGTAACGGCCAGTACTATCACGCACCTGCTCATAGCCTTGGTTATTCAGTGCTTTGCCAAAATGCACCTTACTACGAGGATGTTTGCCAGATGACTTGCACCAACTGACATACTGCCCGTAGAGGCTAGCCACTGGCGTTCGTTCATGTGCAGCTACAATGCATTCATCAGCAATGAAAGACACTACTGTGTCCATTTCGCTACGATACTCAAGGACACTGGCTGTCACCGATGCTGGCGGAGTGAGACCATCTGATTGCCAACGCAAACAGCCTTCAATCGCCCAGTTCAAGATACCCGGCAGTTCCTCAGTCAATGTCGCCATCAACTCCTTGTCCTGCTCTGCTTCTGTAAACTGCCTATTGAATGGCACCTCCCGAATACGCCTCCAGATCCCATCATCAGACCCACGTATTTCAGGCCTGTTGTTGGTCGTCAGCAGTATCTTGCCCACTGGCGTGAAGTCCACCCACTCACCATAGAGTGGTCTGGCACTGACCATATCACCACCAGTGAATGACTTGATCTTGGCTTCGGCAAAGCGTTGTCCATGCTCTGTCTCTGCTGCTGTAACAAGTCTTGCACCAGCTAGTCTGATCAGATCATCACCAAGGTGATTGCTATTACTTGCCATCAAGGTGCTGGCTGCAGTGTTAGCAGCATAGTCACCCATTAGCTTTGTCAGCAGGTTCACCAATGTTGATTTACCATTGGCACCACCTCCCAGCAGCATAAACAAGCATTGCTCCTTCGTGCTGCCAGTCAGTTTGTAGCCAGCTACCTTCTGCACATAATCCGGCAGGTCCTGATCATCTTGAAAGATGTCAGCAAGGAACTGCATGAACCTTGGACAGGAGGCATTAGCATCATAAGAAACACCAGCCATCTTACTGTGATGCATTGATGGCTCTGGCTTTAAAAGCGATCCAGATGAAAGATCAATGACGCCATTGCCAACACATAGTTGCATTGGGTCAGCATCAAAGTCAGTCAAGCTGATGGCCAGCTTGGGCTGGGCCAGCTTCTCGATGTTTTCCAGCTTCTGTGCCGACAGGAAGGTGAGGATGCGTCTTGCAACGTCAGGCTCACCATTCTCAATGGCGCATTTTGCTGCAAGCTGGACAAACTCAGTGGTCAGCTGAAGAAGCTGCCTTTTCTTATCCTGCTTCCATCTGGTGCCATCCCAAAGATACCAGTGCTTGTCGTCAAAGCAGTATCTGGCCTTGTCTTTAAGCTGTGATGCATAAGCAGCTGCAAGATTTGCCTCATTGACATGCTCAGGCCGACTAATGGTCTCAAGCGATATCACATCATTGCTGGAGACAGTGATCTGTGTTCTGGCTAGCAGAGGTCCAAAGGCTTTGCATAGCCAGTCTGAGACCTTGTCTGCTGAGGCTTTGCCAATTACCTCGCACAGACCAGTGAAGCCAATGTTGTTAGCGGTTGGCCTCTGGTAAGTAAGCCGGACATTGTTCAGCCTGTCGTTCTCATCATAATCATGTGTGAGATGACAAAGAAGCTGCACCATCTCGGATGCATCATCATATGAGATGCCCAATGACTGGCAGAGACCAGCAAAGGACAGGCTTAATTGATGGCGTGAGCCGACATGCCAGCCTCGCATGAGCAGAGCCAAAGCCCCAACACGATGCACCAGCTGATACAGACCTTCATATTGATGATGTGAGGCGTCAGGATACCACTCCTTCATGGACAATTGCTGTCCATCAGGATGAATGGAAGGAGGCACCATTGTCTGGCCTCCATCTCCACGCAGTTCGACAATCACGCCACCATTTGGCTTTGCCAATTGAACTGTCTTGCCTCCTCCTTCGCAAAGAAAGAGGTAGTGTGCGCTATCATTGCTTCGCTTGAAGTGACCAAGATAGCCATCAGCCAGATGATGCATTAGTGCCACAGCCTCGAGGCTGTCACAATCTATGTCCATCACACCTGATTTATTGCCAAGCACTAGTCCAATGTTGGACCTGTTTGCTTGATGGGCATCCCAAACCTCGTCAAACGACTTGGTATTCGTCTGCCAGCCATTTTGAACTGGCGTCTTTTGATGTGTTGCCAGTTCGCAATAGCGAAATGTTGTGCATGGGGTATCAGCCCATACGAGTGAGTTTTTGTTCCTCATTATAGTTTCCGATAATAATGCGCACCGCAAAAAATGATGACTGAACATCGGCCGGGTCCATAGAAAACCCGGACTTTAAACATGCGGACCTACGCTGGGCACTCAGCCCATTTAACAAATCTATAGCAAATCACGACACCAAAGTCAAGAGAAAATGTATTATATACAACTAGTTAAAGGGCAATGGATAGATTATCAGTTAACGGTTTGGTTTTTAATGCGGTGCATATACGTGCATTCAAGTGCTTTTGCGGTCTTTTTGTGTTGACACAGCCGTCGTATGTGGTAGTTTATAGACATGTCAGATGTTTTGATTCACGCCGGCAAGGCCACACTTTTTAGAAAAAGTTCAGGTTTAACCCAAGATGAGTTGGGTTTGGCGCTTGGAAAATCACGCCGGCTTATCCAGAGGATTGAAGGTGACAAAGATGTAAGGACAACTTGCCGTGTGAATCACGAATACGCAGAGGCGCTTGGCGTACATCCAGCAATGCTTTGGAGGAGTTTGCCAGAAGACTTCACTTATTTTGGACGGGTAATCAAGTCTGGCGAGAGACTTGCGAGACTAATTACAAGCAAGCGTATTAGTGATTTTATTATACTTGGGGCGCCTGATGACCAAACTCGCACTAAAGATTTAATTCAGTTGGCGGAAATATTTGATGAACACCAGGATGAATACAACCGAGAAAAAACGGCTGTGCCAACAGGTCGTGCAAAGCGGACGGTTGAAGAACTAATAAAAATAAAGGTGTTATTTGAAGCACTGACAAAAGATCCACCGGTTACGGAGCAATTGAAGATTAGGCATATTATGACATACGGGCTGTCTGCTTATGATGAGAAGGGTCAGAGAACCCGTACATTTATGCATTCTTCGACAAATCATATAATTATAGACCACGCAGATGACCGAAATGGTGGCTCAAATTATTCCATCACAAGAGCAGTCATTCCATGGTTAACAACCAGAAGAGATTCAGACGAGCGAAGAATGGTTTTCAGAGCAGAAGTTCCTGAAACACAAGAGCAACGATTCTTAGCCAACCTCGGTGAGTTCTTTAACAGAATAAATTCCAGTGGGCAAAAAGATGGTTTTTTAGAAGCCAAGGGCACTCCCATTATCGACAATGAGTAGTGAATTACGAAGCGAACAACGAAATCAACACCAGCCGTTCCATTTGGAAAGACTTTCACAACCAATTATTTTCATTGAACAGGAGAGAATAATGTCAAAAACAAAAGAAACTAAAAAAGGGAAAAAGACACATATGACCTTGGGTATACCCGTGGAGATTTATGAAAAGTTAAAAAAGGTTGCTAACGAAAACGATAGACCGATGTGTCGTCATATTAACTTCATGCTCAAGGCTACTTCTCGTGAAAGCGGCGAATTTTATGGTGAGGAAAGGAATCTTCAATGACTGAAATGGATCCTTTACTCCAACCTTTAAAGATCATCTTTGATTATATGGATGGGAATATAAATTTGGAGGATGCAATAAACGCAATGCTCCAAGCAGACCCTGATATGTCCTACGAAACAACAAAAGAATTACTGCTTCAACAGCCTAGGGATAACATCATTAAATTAGGTGTGGGGGGATCCTGAAATATAGAAGATTGTGATTACTAATGCAGCTTCTGAGGCCGATGCGTCTTTTGGTTTCTATGTCAAGCAAATGACTTGAGAATTATGCACCAAGAAAGCCAATGAATAAATTCAAAGCAAAGCTATACGCAGAATTTGAGAGCAATTGCTTCAAAGTTTTTGGTGTGCCCGGAGCCAGAGTCAGAGAAATTCTTACTTTCCCTGGAGAGGACCTGTTCAAGATGTACGAGGAGGCTTGGGATTTTGGCGGCGCTGTTTACATGCGCCAGACAATGGCGTTTACAATATTGTCCCTTGAGATGATCTATCACGAAACCGAAATTGGCCGAAAACTTAACGATGGAGAGAGAGCCGAGCGATTTGAAAGTTTTGATTTAGGCATGGATGCGAAGACCATTAAAGAGTGGGAGAGAATACGAATTGATCAGCTTATGGAAAGAGAATTGGAATAGCAAAGATGTTCAAAAGAGGTTCAACCTACACGAGAAAAGAGATTGCGAATATTGTCCGTCCTGACAATCCCCCAAAAGGTGGTGACTGGGATACTGGATATGCTCGGATAGAAAATGATTTATTTGTTTTTATGGGTATTGGTGTTGCTGGCAGGACAGGTCACAATTTTGAAAATCACTATGATGAAAAATCCAACACGCTTGTTTGGTTCAGTAAACCTGGTAAAAAATCGCGTAATCCATTATTTCAAAAACTATTTACTGGACAATTAAAACCATATTTTTTTGCTAGATGGGATCAAAACCCACCTTTCACCTTTCTAGGCACAGGCTCAATTATTAACTTTGAGGACGGACACATTAGTCCCCAAGGTTACACTTGTATCCGAATGAAAGTTGCCGTTGAAGAACTCCAAGAGATCCTTTTTTCCGATCAAACAACCGACGCTAATAAGGCCTTTGACAGTGCAAAACATGACCAAAGTATTTTTCTTTTTGAAAAACACCTTGAGGACTTCCTAGTTACAAATTGGCGGAGAACTCCACTTGCCGATGACTTTGATATTTTTGAGCAAAATGGCAAGCAATGTGGCAAACAATTCCGGACAGACATTGGCCCCATAGATATTCTTGGGCAAGCCAAAGACAAATCTAAATTTTTAGTAGTAGAGTTGAAACGCGACAGGGCTTCGGATGTTGTTGTAGGCCAGACCTTAAGATATATGGGCTGGGTAAAAGAGCATATTTGCAAACCTTGGCAAGATGTAACTGGATGTATAATTGCCCAAAGCCAAGATGAAAAAT
>CACHEI010000052.1 GCA_902578815.1 uncultured SAR116 cluster alpha proteobacterium
CCATTTGATCACGGTAAGCAGGCTGTCGCTGAGCCCTTCGAGTATAATTGAACAGAGCGGTGCCACTGCAAGCAGGAGAAATCCAGCAATCAGTGCCGCGTCAAGCAGAGCTGTCCAAATCAGGGCATCACCCGGTTGCCGCAACCTTTTGCCGGGTGAGGGGGCAACCGTCGCTAGGCCACCAGCATCAAGACGTACCAGAATGGCGACCACCGATGCGCAGATCGTCAATTGCACAAGCGACAGCAGCGCAGCCATCGGCAGGTCAAAATCAAATCTAAGCGCCGTATAAATTGACACTTCAAGAGTGGTCACGGCAGGGCCACCACCAAGCATCAGAATCAGCGAGAATGAGGTAAAACAGAGCAAAAAGACGATCGTCACAAGACCGGGAATCAGATGTTTGAGTGCCGGCCATTCAATCAGCCTGAAACGCTGCCAGTCGCTGAGACCCCATTGCGCGGCAAGACGCCATTGCGCCGCCGGTATCGTCGACAGGCCCGAGATGAACACCCGCAGCATCAGCGGCGCATTGAAAAACACATGCGCGAGCAAAACAGCGCCGAGACCATAGATCGGGGACAGACCATCACCGCCGATGGCGCGGAGTAGAAACGAGACGGCACCATTCTGGCCCCAGACGCCAAAAAGCCCTGAAACAGCCACAGTTGTAGGCAACACAATTGCAAGAAATGACAAAGAATTCACATGGTGCAATCTCCAAGCTGATGTTCTGCGCCAAATTGCCATCGCCACGGGAAGAGCGACCAGAAGCGACAGAAAGGCTGACAGCGAAGCCTGCCAGAAGGTGAATCCGGCAACCCGCCAGACTCTTTGCAGATTGCCGGAAAGCACCCCTTCCGTTAGCCCGTCAGACCGTGGCGCACCAGCACCAAGCAGCGCGCCAAGGGCAGCAAAGGCGATCAGGATCAACCCCGCCGCCCCCAGCATACCAAGCGGCACATAGGCGCCGTGTAATCTATAGTTAGCTATCTGGTGAGGGCCATCTGCCATTCATCAACCCAGTCAGCTTTGTTTGCCGCCACCTCATCAGGGCTGAACAAAAGAGATTTTGTTGGCACAATCAGCCCGTCAAAGGCGTCGGGGAGTGCCGCCTTGCCTGCAGGATACATCCAGTTTGTCGTCGGAATCACCGCCTGAAACCCGTCCTCCAGGATGAAATTCATGAAGTTTCGGGCAAGCTCTGGTTCAGGAGCCCCTTTCAGCATCGCCGCTACCTCGATCTGCATGTAATGCCCTTCGGCAAAGCTGGCCGCCTTGATTTGGTCGCTGCCATCGGCAACAATATGATAGGCCGGCGAGGTTGAGTAGGAGAGGACCATATCGGCCTCACCCTCGAGGAACATTGAGTAGGAATCCCACCATCCCTTTGTCACAGTGACAATTTTCGGAGCAAGGGCGGCCCATGCCCCAGGCGCATCATCGCCATAGACGGATTTGATCCAAAGCAGAAGACCAAGGCCCGGAGTTGCCGTGCGGGGGTCCTGAATGACGATGCGCAGATCATCGGGCGCAGCCACCAGTTCGGCGAGGGATGTCGGAACCGAGGTCAGTTTGGTGCTGTCATAGACAAAAGCGAAATGACCCCAATCAAACGGAACGAAAACATCATCCTCGAAAGCGGTCGGGAGAACGGTACGTCCTGTCACGCTAGTGCCATGCGGCGCAAACAGGCCTGTCTGTCTGGCTGTCGCCATCAGATTGGTATCAAGACCGAGGACGATATCAGCCTTTGAGGTGACACCCTCCAGTTGAACGCGACCAAGAATGCCAATTGAGGAATCAAGAGCAATGAATTGCAGGTCACAGGCGCAGGTTTCCTCAAAGGCTTTCTCAATTTCCGGTCCGGGGCCCCATTCAGAGGCGAAGGAATCATAGGTATAGATAGTTAGAATGGGCTTTGCCCCCGCAATTGCCGGAACGCACAGCACTATCATGAGGGTGAAACAAAGGGATTTGATGTTCATAACAACTCCAATTTAGCGTAAGCCATATTGGGCGGTGTAAGAATTGGGTCAGGGGGCATCAGACAGATGCCGTCCGGTTCCACTTTCCTCCGCCAGCATGACCTGGTTCAGGTTCAATGGGTTTTTCTCAGTTCCGGCGTATAGCACCAAAACACCCCAAGGGAATAACACACTATACCGCAACCGATATCCGGACAGAAGCCTCAATCGTTAATTCAGTTTGTAAATTTTGATCCCCTACGACTTGGGCAGTCATGCCATTCAGCCAGACGAGTCCAAGCAAATCTATCGGCTTAGGGGTAGGTAGCGATATATTCAGGGACAGGTGTCTATATTGTTTAATGTCGCATAATGTATATTATGCTAATTTTTACCGAGGGCATATTAGGCCCAATCACCCCAGTTCGAACACTAATCCATCAATGCCGGGTTGGGTATTGTCTGGACAAATTGCTGCCACGGCCTCATAATCAGCCTCCAGCCCGAGATGCGTCAGCACAGCCCGACCCGGCTTGACGCGCCGTATCCATTCAAAAGTTTGCTGAAAATGTGAATGGCTCTGATGAGGTGTTTCACGCAATGCCTCGACAATCCACAGATCAATATTAGCAAGCGCGTCAAAGACATGATCGGGCATGGCAACAACATCGGTCGAATAACCGAAACAGCCATTGAACAGAAAACCAAGCGATGATGTGTTGCCATGATCCTGTTGCAGTACTTCGATCGCGATGTCGCCGATTTGCAGTTCCTGGCCCGCAACGATTTCCCGCGTGATCATCGGCGGCACAAAATAGGTTGGCGATTCAGGATCTTTTTCGAACAAATAGGGGAACCTTGTGACAATATCCTGCGTATGCCGCGCTGTTGCATGAATAGGAAGCTCGATCCGGTCGGGAAAGAAAAAGACACGGAGGTCGTCCAGTCCAGCAACATGGTCGGAATGCGTGTGGGTAATCAGCAGCGCATCAATCCTGTCCAGATTGAGTGGCAAAAGCTGGTTGCGAATATCAGGCCCTGCATCTACTAGAATATTTGTGGTCTCACTCTGCACCAGCACCGCACAACGCTGCCGTCGGTTGCGAGGATCCGCCGGATCACAGGCACCCCAACCAGCCTTACCAAGGGCCGGCACACCCACAGATGTACCACATCCAAGCATAGTCACTTTCATGTCTTTGTCTCCATTCTGGAAAACAGCCGGAGCGTATTCTGCGTCGTTTGCGCTGCCATCTCGGCAGCTGAAAGCCCCCTAACCTCGGCAAGGCGTGCCAAGGTATACGCGGTAAAGGCTGGCTCATTGGTCTTGCCGCGGTGCGGATTTGGCGCAAGGAAAGGGGCATCTGTCTCAACAAGGATCTTGTCCGCAGGTGCAAATCTAGCAACCTCGCGAATTTCCTTGGCCTTGTTGAAGGTCAGGATGCCGGAAAAGCTGATATAGAGACCAATAGAAAGCGCGCGGCGCGCCAGGGCAGCACCCGAACTGAAACAGTGCAGAACGCCGGAAAATTCGCCCTTGACCATTTCATCCTCAATGATCTGGGCAATATCATCGTCGGCATCACGTGCGTGGATAACAATCGGCAACCCTAGCTCGCGGGCAACGCCTATCTGCACACGGAAACTCTCGGCCTGTTTGGTGCGCGGCGCGTAATCATAGAAATAATCAAGCCCGGCCTCACCGATGGCAACACATTTGGGATGGTCGGCAGCCGTGATGAAGGCATCACGGTCACAAGAAAGTGGTTCATTTGCTGCCTCATGCGGATGCACTCCTGCGCTGAACCACACATTGTTATGAGCCTCAGCGATTTCGCGTGGGGCATGACAATTGCTTAGCTTTACACCAATCGAGATGACCTGGCTGACGCCGGCGCCCTCGGCTCGCGCCAACACCTTCGACAAATCCGCGGCAAGTTGCGGATAATCTAAATGCGCGTGGCTGTCAATGATCACCGGTTGCGGCATTTGACGGCACCTTCTTCAGAATAACGAGGGAAAACTGGCTCTGGCTTGGTGATGACATGACCTTGGGCGAGCCTCGTAGAACCGCCGATCTGCAAGAAACTGCGCTGGTCAGAGGCGACACCAAGCTGATCAAGCATTTTTTCTGCTGAAGCGGGCATCAGCGGCTGCACCAAAATGGCCACCTGACGTATAATTTCTGCAAGCACCGCAAGTACCTCAGCCATACGCGACGGGTCGGTCTTTTTCAGCTCCCAAGGTGCCGCGGCATCAACATAACGATTGGCATCGGCAATCACCTGCCAAATTAGGCGCAGCGCTTCATGAAAGGCCTGCCTGTCCATCTGCTCGCGTACTGCCGGCAACAAAGCATCCGCCGCAGCGACAAGAACCCTGTCCTTGGCGGTTGGTTGGTCTGGAAAGGCCGGCATAGTCCCGCCAAAATTCTTGAACACCATTGAAAGAACACGTTGCGACAGATTGCCAAGATCATTCGCAAGATCGCCATTAATTCGGTGGATCATTGCCTGTGTGGAGTAATCACCATCCTTACCAAAAGGCACCTCACGCATCAGAAAATAGCGTATTTGGTCGAGGCCAAATTGCTCTGCAAGTGCCAACGGATCAATGGCATTGCCAAGCGATTTAGAAATCTTTTGTCCCTCATTGGTCCACCAGCCATGGGCAAAGATCCGTTTCGGGAGCGGCAAATCCGCCGCCATGAGGAAAGCAGGCCAATAAACCGCGTGAAACCGCAAAATGTCCTTGCCAACCATATGCAGATCAGCCGGCCAGAGGTGCGAGTATTTTTCAACATCGCCAAAATCACCATCGACCGGCCAACCCGTTGCGGTAATGTAGTTGGTTAGCGCATCCAACCAAACATACATTACATGATCATCATCATTAGGTACCGAAACGCCCCATTTAAAACTGGCCCGGCTGACCGAGAGATCCCGCAGTCCTCCAGCAACAAAGCTCTTTACCTCGTTAAAGCGGGAGTCAGGCCCGACAAAATTTGGGTTGGCTTCATAGAAGGCGAGCAGCCTGTCCTGCCAATGTGACAGGTTGAAGAAATATGACGGCTCCTCGACCCACTCAACAGGCGCGCCTGTTGGGGCCTTGCCATCAACCAGTTCCGTCTCGCTGTAAAAGGCCTCATCGCGGGTGGCGTACCAGCCAGAATAGCTGCCAAGGGTAAGATGTCCACGCTCGCTTAGCAGATCCCACAATGCCTGGCAGGCAGCTTTATGGCGGTGTTCTGTGGTCCGGATAAAATCGTCATTTGAGAAATTAAGACTGTTTGTTAGATCGCGGAAATTTTGGCTGACACTGTTAGTAAAATCCTGCGGCGACACGCCAGCATCATGTGCTGCCTTCTCCACTTTCTGGCCATGCTCGTCGGTGCCGGTCAAAAAACACACATCATACCCATCAAGACGTTTGAATCGTGCCAGAAAATCACAGGCCAGCGTTGTGTAGGCATGGCCAATATGCGGGCGGTCGTTTACATAGTATATTGGTGTTGTTAGGTAATATTTCGGTTTGTATTGGCTGTTCATCAGCTTTTTCTGGCTTTCACGCAAAAGACAAATATGAAACGGCCGTTGACCGTCTACACAGGGTCTACAATCATCGCCTGTTCAGGGCAAGGATTTCCGGTGAAAAGTCTCCACCTGACGGGTAAGGAACTGTCCAAAATCCAGATATAGCGCATCTGCCTGCACCGCATTCTGGCTGAATTCGTTCTGCATTTCTGCTAGTCTGCCCGCGGAATGGCGTCGGCAAAGCGCTGCAATCACACTCAGCTCAAATTGACAACAAGGTGACAGCTCGACATTTGATGCAGCAAGTGCGGCAAGACGCAGCAAGCGTTCAAGTAACATGATAACGCTCTCGCGGCTGAGCTTGCCAGTAGCGCCACCATTGCCCCATTTACTGCAAAGCGTGGCAAGCGCGGCACGGTCCAACCAGTCCTCAGCCATAAGCGAGCAAGCCGCCTCGTAAAAGTCGGCAGCACCGCTATTGGCCAGCATCATGGCTCTACCCGGTGCACCTTCACCGAGAATGGTCAACAATTCCCGTTGGCTGAGATCAGCGTCTGGCCATATGTCAGCAATTACAGCAGCACTGCTGTCCTGGTCCAGCGCTGTCATCCGGGCAACGCGACAGCGTGAACGGATTGTTGCCGGCAACTGCCCCGGGCGTGAGGTGATCAAAAACAGAACAGTTTTTTGCGGTGGTTCTTCAAGTATCTTCAGTAACGCATTTGAACCATTACGATTAACTGCATCCATTGAGTCAATGATTGCAATGCGCCATCCGCCGCGTCCGGGCGTGTGCATCATGAAAGGCAAAAGCGTCCTTATCTGCTCGACCTTAATTTGGCCTGATTTATTGTCCTTTTCCAGTGGAGCCACAATTTTGAGATCGGGATGTGCGCAATTGAGCACAAGTGTCACGCCGGGATCAGCTGGATCAATCTCAAAGCTTTTCGGTATCTCAGCCGGTTGCGGCTGGCTCTGGTTTTCTGCCAGCAACAAGGCGGCCGCCCGCAATGCTAACTGAGCCTTGCCAATACCACGCGGGCCGGCAAGCAGCCAAGCATGATGCATGCGCCCCTGCACCATGGCTTTGACAAAATCTTGTTGAAAGCCTGCATGGCCAGAGATGGCAGGAAGCTGAGTAATTATTGAGGATGATTGATCCTGCATGCGAAAAAATCCTCAATCGCCAATGGCAAAGCGCTGGCTGATGGAAGTTCTGATTTTGGCAGCAATCTCCTCAATTGGAGCTGCCGCATTCAAAACGACAAAGCGATCGGGCTCTCTCACTGCCAACTCGAGAAACCCACGGCGCACCGCCGCGTGAAAAGACTGCCCCTTGCTCTCAAAACGGGTTTCTTCACCGCCACGTTCCTCCGCACGGTCTAGCCCGTCATCCTCGTCCATATCGAGAAGAAAGGTGATATC
>CACHEI010000053.1 GCA_902578815.1 uncultured SAR116 cluster alpha proteobacterium
TCCGCGGCGCAGCACTTCAGCCGCCTCCAGCTGGACACCGATATCGAGAGCCAAACGCACATCCTGCCCTGCAGACGGCTCAAAATCACGCAGCACACGGATCGGGCGACCGCGGGCATTGACCTCGACACGCTCGCTGCCTGGCTTGCCACGTAGCTGTCTCTCCATGGCGTTTTCAACACCAATCTTGCCTGTTGAAAGATTTGGCAGCTGCTGCAAAGCCGGGTTCAATTCCAGCTCGCGGCTTGTCAACGGCGATACATAGCCAGTGACATGTCCAGTCAGCGCGCCCTGCGGGTATATCCGCCGCAACAGCTTTTCAAAAGTGACGCCAGGCAGATAGGCCGACCTGATTGCCAACCTTGCCAGTTCACGCTGGGTCAGATCACCACGAACAAGAATCGGGCGAAAGGATGGATTTTTTGTCGCTGCGGCAATTACTTTTTCCCGCTCCTGTGGTTTCAATTCGATGATCGTAGACAGATCGTCGAGAACGCGAGACAGGTCTTTCGCGTGCAGGGGTGTAACCCGTAATTGATAGGATTCGGCATTGCCGGCAAGTAGGCGCATCTTTCGGTCAAAAACGCGGCCGCGCTGTGGCGCGACAATTTTCACATCAAATTGATTGCGGTCAGAAAGTCGCCGGTACTGACTGTTCTGTGCCACCTGAAGTTGATAGAGACGTAGGCCAAGGAATGAGGCAATGCCTAGCTGCATGCCACCAAGCAGCAGGCTGCGCCGGGTCATGGTGCGCCTGAATTCTCTTTCCCGTGCCTTCCTGTTCATGACAGCATCCTGACCTTTTCAACCAGGCTGGCCAAAGAGAATAAAGTCAAATACCCAAGCGGAAACAGGATAAGCGTCGAGCCAAGCTGGAACAGGATCGGCGTTACCGCAGGAATGGCAAAGTTCAGAAGCGAGAAAATCATCAACTGAAAAACTATAACGCCGGTCACCACAACGGCGAAATCAAGCCATATCTGCATAAAATCACCCTGCAATAATTTCACTCGTCTTAAGCTGACATAATAAAAGGCCAGAACATATGCTGTCGCACGTCCACCTAAAATATCGGAGAACAGGATATCGCTAATCAACCCAATCACAAACACCAGAAAAACCGGCACGAATTTTTCATTATGAAGCATCATCCAATACAGGAAAACCATTGAAAGCAATGGGGTTGCCCCGTAGAAAAATGACCAAAGACCAAGACCACCCTCAAAAAAGCCAATGACCACACCGATGACACCGACAAGAAACTTCACTGGCCAGTCAATGGCGAATTCGGCTTTGGCAAAGTAGCGCCCGGTCTTCATCACTGGCGTTCACCCATAGCGTTTAACCCCTCGAGGAGCCGGGAGTCATCATCAATCGGCAGTGGCGTAAAATAATCGCCAAGCGAGAGATCGCGTGTATCAATGCCGTCCACACCACCAGTAAGCACCGAAACATAGCTCAAGGAGCGTAGATCAACCGCCGGCTGGACACGGACATAATTGTCACGGACAAGATTGACTCTGCCAACGGGTAATCCGGCTGGCAGCACACCACCATGCCCAGAGGTCAGAACCAGCTCGCCTATCTGCGGTTTGGCCTCTTCTGGCAGAAAGGCAAGTTCAAGAAACACCCCGTTCTGACCGACTGTCAGACCGGGCCAAGATGACGAGGCTAGAATCACCGGAACACGGGCATTTATATCAGAGATCATCAGCACCCGAGCGTATGATTTGCCAACATTGACAACCAGACCGACAAGACCATCGGCAGTGACGACTGGGTTGCCCTCGCGAATATCACTCTCATAGCCAACAGCGATCAGCAATGTATGGGCAAAGCTGCCGCCGGGTGCCGTCACCGCGCGCGCTGTCAGGGGCGTCCGCCGTTCCGGAGCGACCGCGCCCGTCACACTGCGCAACTGACGGTTCTCACTTTCCAGGATTTCGGCGCGCCGCCGCCAGCGTTTGAGCAGATCATTCTCACCCTGCAGACGGACATTTTCCGCCCGAAGTGAGGCCACTGTGCGGATGCCAGTGACCATGGTATCGATACCACGTACCGGCGCTGAGACAATATCAACAAGCGGTGCCAAGAAATCGCTGGTACCCATATGCGCATTGCGTAGGGCAGTGATATCAGCCTTGCCGAGAAACATAAGGGAAAAACTGAAAAAAATCAGCAGAAAATGGGCGACACGGCGGCGTCTCGCACGGCTTTTGTCGGATGTACGCGCCATCCTGAGGGCCTCTCTATGCGCCGATCAACACGTTTCGTAGCGTTTTCAGCTCTTCAAGACAGCGGCCAGTTCCTAGCGCGACACAGCTTAGCGGGTCCTCGGCAATCGAAATTGGCAGGCCCGTCGCATCACGCAACACCCCATCAACATCGCGCAGCAGCGCACCACCCCCTGTCATCACAATGCCTTTTTCCACGATATCGGCAGCGAGTTCCGGCGGTGCCTGCTCAAGCGCCATCTTCACACCGTCAACGATCTGACGGACAGGATCGGAAATCGCTTCAGCAACCTGCGCCTCAGTAATCGAAATTTCCTTTGGCACACCATTGACAAGGTCACGGCCGCGAACCTCAATCTTTTTGCCGGAACTCTTTTCCGGCTTGCGGGCAATGCCGATGTTTTTCTTGATCCGTTCGGCACTCGCCTCACCGATCAGCAAATTATGCGTGCGACGCATGTAGGCAATGATCGCTTCGTCGATCTTGTCGCCGCCAACGCGCACCGAGTGGGCGAAAACAATGTTGCCAAGCGACAGAATGGCAACCTCGGTTGTGCCGCCCCCAATATCGACAACCATTGATCCGGACGGCTCGGTTACAGGCAGTGACGCGCCAATGGCAGCGGCCATCGGTTCCTCAATTAGGAACACACGGCGCGCCCCTGCAGCTTCTGCTGATTCCTGGATGGCCCGGCGCTCCACCGCGGTCGAGCCGGACGGCACACAGATAATCACCTGCGGGCTAGAAATTGACAGACGTCCATTCACCTTACGGATAAAATGTTTAATCATCTCCTCGGCAACTTCAAAATCGGCAATGACACCATCTGCCATTGGTCGGATCGCGCGAATGTTCCCTGGCGTCTTGCCAAGCATAACCTTGGCTTCCTCACCAACGGCAAGCACCTGTGTCTTGCCGCGGACTTCCGCCATTGCAACTACAGATGGCTCATCAAGGACAACACCCCGGCCCTTTACGTAAACCAGTGTATTCGCCGTTCCAAGGTCAATACCAATATCAGCCGAAAACATACCAAGGACAGCACCAAGCATGTTGTAACTCCCCGCTATAGGACCCGATTTGGTGCCAAAATGGCCCAAAGACAGCACAAAGGACAACGGCCCTTCAAGCCAACATGTTAGCTTTAGATTATAAATAAGGCAAAATCTAGTTCTTTGCCTTATCAACCAGACGGTTAGCACCAATCCATGGCATCATGCCCCGAAGTTGCTCTCCAACCTGCTCGATCGGATGCTCAGCATTGCGCCGGCGGGTTGCCTTGAAGCTGGTCTGGTGTACGCGGTTTTCCAGCATCCAGTCGCGTGTAAAGCGGCCAGATTGAATGTCTTCGAGAACCCGTTTCATCTCAGTCTTTGTTTCCTGCGTGATGATCCGTGGGCCGGTGACATATTCGCCATATTCAGCGGTGTTAGAAATTGAGTAGTTCATATTAGCGATGCCACCCTCGTAGATTAGATCAACGATCAGCTTGACCTCATGCAGACACTCGAAATAGGCCATTTCCGGCGCATAGCCAGCCTCAACCAACGTCTCGTAACCTGCTTTGATCAGTTCGACAAGACCGCCACACAGAACCGCCTGTTCACCGAACAGATCCGTCTCGCATTCTTCCTGAAAGGTTGTCTCGATGATGCCCGAACGTCCACCGCCAACAGCAGAGGCATAGGACAGACCAACATCATGAGCATTGCCCGACGCGTCCTGATGTACCGCAAGTAGACATGGCACACCACCGCCACGAACATATTCAGACCGCACCGTATGGCCAGGTCCCTTTGGCGCGACCATGAAAACATCAATATCGCTACGGGGCTCGATCAGATTGAAATGCACATTAAGGCCATGGGCAAAGGCAATGGCCGTGCCAACGCGCATGTTGGCTGCAATGTCTGCATAATAAATATCAGCCTGCAATTCGTCAGGTGTCAGCATCATGATCACATCACCCCATTTGGCTGCGTCAGGAACATCCATGACCTCAAACCCAGCTTCGCTGGCCTTATTGCGGCTGCTTGAGTCAGCGCGAAGCGCAACAGCTACCTCGACAACGCCACTATCTTTCAAATTAGCCGCATGAGCATGGCCTTGGCTGCCGTATCCAACAATCACAACCTTCTTGTTCTTGATCAGGCCGACATCGGCATCGCGATCATAATACACACGCATTGACTTCTCTCCTTTCAACTAATTCTCCACTTGATACGTTAAGGGCCATTTGGTCCGCGTCTCAAAGAAAACGACCATCTGTCCACTGACTGCAAAAATACGCTGTTATTAAAAGGCGTCATGGCCTTCGCATTACCTGCTGCCATTGTAGACAAAAATGGCCGACGCCCTATTTGGACTCCAGATCAATTTGATTGCCTCGTGAAATGGCGGAAACACCCGTCCTTGCAACCTCTATCTCACCAAGCGAACGCATCAGATCGACAAAGGCCGCCACCTTTGAAGAATTTCCAGTTACCTCAAATACAAAACTATTGAGTGTGCTGTCCAGTGTTCTTGCTCGGAAAGTGTCGGCTATGCGCAACGCCTCTATCCGCTTCTCACCGGAATTGATGACCTTCACCAACGCAAGTTCACGTTCAATGGCCACCCCCATCTCCGTCAGATCACAGACCGAATGGATTGGAACAAGGCGCAGAAGTTGGGACTTGATCTGCTCAATCACCATTGGCGTTCCCGAAGTAACGATTGAAATACGCGAGATGCTTAGGCCGCTGTCAGTCTCGGAAACTGTCAGACTCTCGATATTGTAGCCACGACCTGAAAACAGGCCGATAACCCGTGACAGCACGCCAGGCTCATTATCCACCAAAACAGAGATGATATGGCGTTCGATTATGTCAATTTTGTTCATCTTTAATTCTTTTTCCCCGCCTAGTCCTAAACCAGAACCATGCCTTCCTCGGAAATTGGCTTTTCTGCCTGATCGTCAGGCCCAAGAAGCATGTCATTATGCGCTGCGCCCGATGGGATCATAGGGAAGCAGTTCTCTTCTTTCGCCACGCGGATATCGGCTATCACCGGCCCGTGGGTCTCGAGCATCCGTGTAATAACCCTATCCAGATCATCCACCGATTGTGCGACAAGACCGGTCATGCCAAAGGTATCAGCAAGCTTGACAAAATCTGGAAGCGAAGCGCTATAGGACTCCGAATAGCGACCACCATGAATCAATTCCTGCCACTGGCGGACCATGCCCATCCATTCATTATTGATGATGAACATCTTGACCGGCAAATTATATTGCGCCAGCGTCGATAGCTCCTGCATGTTCATCATGAAGGATGCCTCGCCCGCAATATCAATGACCAACGAATTTGGATGCGCTACTTGAACACCCATTGCAGCTGGCAGACCATAGCCCATGGTGCCAAGGCCGCCAGAGGTCATCCAGCGGTTTGGCTTCTGGAAATCAAAATATTGCGCCGCCCACATCTGATGTTGGCCAACCTCAGTTGTGACATAGACATCATGCTCTCTCGTCATCTGACACAGGCGTTGAATCGCATGCTGCGGCTTGATGACTGTGCCTGACTGGCTGAATTTCAGACAGTCACGCGAGCGCCAGCTCTCGATCTGTTTCCACCATTTATCGAGAGATAGCCTGTGTGGCTCGAAATTCTGAGCTTTCAGCTCAGCAATCAGCAGTTCGAGAATGCGTGTCGCATCACCGATGACTGCCAGATCAACAGCCACATTCTTGTTCACCGATGAGGGATCAATATCGCAGTGAATCTTCATCGAATTCGGTGAAAACCCAGAAATCAACCCGGTCACGCGGTCATCGAAGCGCGCACCGATATTGAGCATCAGGTCACAGCCATGCATGGCAAGATTGGCTTCATAGGTGCCATGCATGCCAAGCATTCCCAGAAAATGTGAGTCTGACGCCGGCAGTGCGCCAAGCCCCATCAGTGTTAGTGTCGTCGGCCAGCCCGTCAGGTGAGTTAGCTCAGTCAGCAACTCAGACGCGCGGGGGCCGGAATTGACGATACCACCACCGCCATAGATTACGGGCCGCTCGGCGCGTTTCATCGCGGCAACAGCCGCCTTGATGCCCTCCGCAGCAGGTTCAGTCACTGGCTGATATCGCGCGACGGCCTGCGGACGGACGCGTTCACCCAAATAGACGATCTCGGCCATCAGAATGTCTTTTGGCAAATCAATTAGTACAGGCCCGGGACGTCCCGAGGCGGCAACATGGAACGCCTCAATAACGGTCTCTTGAAGCTTTGCTCCATCCTTGACTAGATAATTATGCTTTGTACAGGCACGTGTAATGCCAGTTGTGTCGGCCTCCTGAAAAGCATCATTGCCAATCAGATGTGTCGGCACCTGACCGGTTAGACAGACAACGGGCACGGAGTCCATTAGAGCGTCAGTAAGACCAGTCACCGCATTGGTTGCGCCCGGACCGGACGTGACCAGGACAACACCTGTCTTGCCGGTTGACCTGGCATAGCCCTCGGCCGCGTGGACGGCCGCCTGCTCATGGCGGACGAGGATATGCTTGATCTTGTTATTCTTAAAAAGTGC
>CACHEI010000054.1 GCA_902578815.1 uncultured SAR116 cluster alpha proteobacterium
GATGGCAATGTCGAAGCTCCAGCTACGAACCATGCCAGGGGTAACACGTCCGGCAATTGCTGGTTTTTTTCCCACTGAGAAGGAAATTATGTGCATGCTGGATCTGGGCGCTAACCTAGAATGTGACGAAGAAAATTTGGTCCAGTTCGCCCTGATGGGACAAGCGTTTTTCCACAGCCTTACCAACAAGGCGAACCCACGGGTGGCGTTGCTAAACATTGGTGAGGAGGAACAAAAGGGGCACGATTATCTTCGTCTTGCTTCGCAGCAGCTTGCCCAACCAGAGCTCGGTGTCAATTATCAGGGTTTTGTCGAGGGCTCCAGCCTCGTTGATGGCAGTATTGACGTCGTAGTTACTGATGGCTTTTCCGGTAATGTTGCGCTGAAAACAGCCGAGGGCGTGGCTGGTATGTTTTCCACATTGCTGCGACGCAGTTTCAAGAACTCGCTGATGGCGCAGCTTGGCTATTTGTTTGCGCGGCCATCTCTGAATAGATTACGTCGCCACATGGACCCGCGCCAATATAATGGTGCAGTGTTTCTAGGGCTCAATGGCATTGCTGTGAAATCGCATGGCGGAACGGACAAGATCGGTTTTTCAAACGCTATCAGAGTGGCCACAGAGCTGGTTGATCATGGTTTCATTCCGGATGTCAGTAATGCTATTGAAAAGGCCAATGCAATTCGTGAAAAAAGAAAGCTAGCCAATGTCTGACATCAGTGTCCTGATGACCTCTGTTGGTGCCTATTTGCCGAAGAAAATCCTGACAAATGAGGATTTAAGCGCTTTTGTTGATACAGATGATGAATGGATACGGCAACGGACCGGGATCACCCAGCGGCACATCGTTGCGGACGGTGAACTTACTTCTGACATGGCCCGCGAGGCGGCTTTGCAGGCGTTGCAGCGCGTTGGCCTTGATGGCGTTGACATTGATCTCATCATTGTGGCGACTACAACGCCAGATGATACCTTTCCCTCGACAGCCGCCAAACTGCAGCATCAGTTGGGCGCTGTTTACGCCGTCGCATTTGATGTTCAAGCAGTTTGCGCTGGCTTCGTCTACGCGCTCGACATCGCTGATGCGATGCTTCGGAGCGGGCGAGGGAAGCGAGCGCTGGTGATTGGTGCGGAGAGTTTTTCTAAGTTACTAGACTGGCAGGATCGTTCGACCTGCGTGTTGTTCGGTGATGGAGCGGGAGCGGTCATTCTTGAGCGTGACGAATATGCGGTTGAATGGGGCATCAGATCATCAATTCTGCACACTGATGGTGCGCATCGTGACATCCTATATGTCGATGGTGGGCCGTCGAGCTCTTCCGCCGTTGGTCACGTGCGGATGGAAGGCAACAAGGTGTTCCGGCATGCGGTTGAGAAACTGTCCTCAGCGATGGATGAGGCCCTTGCCGCAGCCAATATGACCGTTTCCGATGTTGACTGGCTTGTACCGCATCAGGCCAATATCCGAATCATTGATGGCATGCAGAAGAAAATGCAACTACCAACCGACCGTGTTGTCCGCACCGTCGATAAACATGCCAACACCTCGGCCGCCTCAATACCGCTCGCCCTCTCGGTTGCCGTTGGTGACGGGCGAATCAAGAATGGGGAGGTTGTTGCCTTCGAAGCAATTGGCGGAGGTCTTGTCTGGGGTGCGACGCTGGTCAAATACGGCCGCCCCCAGAAATAGCCATTTTGTCTTTATTTTCCTGCCCAAGTTAATTGACTTGACCGTTAAACAAGATTAGCGTCACCTGATGTCAAGAACACTTACACGTGCAGATCTTACCGAGGCCGTTTACCGCAATATAGGCCTTTCACGTAACGAGTCGGCTGATCTCGTTGAATCCGTGCTTGAGGAAATGTGCGTTTGTCTTGAGGCTGGTGAAGAAGTCAAACTATCATCCTTTGGTACTCTCTCCGTACAGTCAAAGCGCGAGCGTGTTGGCCGGAACCCAAAGACTGGTGTTGAAGCAAAGATCACTCCGCGCCGCGTCCTGTCTTTTCGGCCCTCTCACATCCTGAAAAACCGAGTAGATCAATAGTCATGACAGCGAAGGCGGAAGGTGCTTTCAGAACGATCTCTGAAGTATCCAAGATGCTGGAAGTTCCTGCGCATGTGCTGCGTTTCTGGGAATCGAAGTTCAAGTCTCTCTCGCCGTTGAAACGTAATGGTGGGCGGCGTTACTATCGCCCTGATGATGTTGATTTGCTCGTACGCATTCGGGACCTCCTCTATCGTGATGGCTATACCATCAAGGGCGCGCAGAAATTGCTCACTTCTGTTGATGATGACGATGAGCGGCACACCGCTGGAACAGCCGCAATTCATGTCAAGCTGCATGAGGCACTGGTATTATTAGACGAGGCGCAGGCTGATATTGGCAGGATGAAGGCTGGCCTTGCGGTATCAGAGTCGGATGTTAAAACTGGTACTTGACTCCGGCTCCTCAAAATAACTACTGAATTTTCTGCCGTAAAGCCGATAATGGTGTCCAATGATGGGAGTGCTTTGAGTCTCGCCTAGAGTTAGGCTAGGGGCTTTTGTTTTTCGTGGCTAAACTAATTTGTAACCGCTCAATCTCAAAATATCTCATGCCAAATTTTGCGATTGCGCATGCCTCCTGTCACCGCTATAATTAAAGCTATCCGGAGCGTAGCGCAGCCTGGTAGCGCACTATACTGGGGGTGTAGGGGTCGTGGGTTCGAATCCCGCCGCTCCGACCATTTTTCCAAACAAAATCAATATTTTGTTTTTTGGAAAAGATAGAATAAACTTTTCTTAATAAATTTTGGGGCGAAAAATATCGCCCAATTTATCATGTGATCTTAGCGCGCGTTTCGTTGCCGCGAGTAGTTGTCCGCAGGCGATTTTGGACCTAATTCAGGTTGTATAAATCTGAGTATTTACTTTTAAGGTAATTTAATAGGGGGGATACGGTAACTTTGTTGTTAATTGCCTTTTCAATAGTCGCTTTAGGTTCGAACAAACTTCCATGCATTTGAATGTTCTCACCTAACCATTTAGTTGCCCCGCTGGGATCTCCATCCATAAGTGACTCATCCAAATTTGAGACAGACTCCCTCATTTTTTCATACAGGCACCCAGCATAAACATTTCCCAATGTATAGGTAGGAAAATAGCCAAAAGCCCCAGCTGCCCAATGGACATCTTGAAGGACTCCTTGCGATGGTTTATTTACTTTGTAACCAAAATCTGACTCGAATCGTGCGTTCCAGGCATCTTCAATTTCATTGACAAGTAGATCTCTGGATATCAATGATTTTTCGAGATCAAACCGTAACATTACGTGAAGATTATATTGTAATTCGTCCGCCTCAGTGCGGATGAAACCTGAGTCCACGCGATTTACGCACTTATAGAACATTTCAGGGTCGTCAATACCAAAGTCACCAAACAAATCTCTCATACGATGAAAAAGGAAAGTTGTGAATGGGCGACTACGTCCAAGCTGGTTTTCATAAATTCGACTTTGGCTTTCATGAACTCCAAGTGACACCCCCCGACCTAAAGGGCTAAAAATAAATTGTTTTGGAATATTCTGTTCATATGTTGCGTGGCCAACTTCATGAATTGTTGAATAAATGCAATTGAAAGGATCAGACAAATCTGTTCGCGTAGTTATCCGCACGTCATCGCCGGAGCCTGAGGAAAATGGGTGCACAGCTTTGTCAATTCGACCCGTGTTTAGGTCATAGCCAAACGCTTTTGCTATTTCATTTGCAAGTTTGAGTTGGATTTTTTCATCAAAATTGCCAGTTAATGCTCTCAACTTTCCCTTACTAAGTACTTCTTTCCGAAGTTCGACCAAAGTGGGGCGTAAATTTGTGAACATTTCAGAAATTTCATCTGCAGAAATATTTGGTTCGTACTCGTCTATAAGGGCATCGTAATGATCTTCACCTTGGGCAAGAGCTTCTCCCTTCTCTATTTTCAAATTAATAATTTCAGCTAGGGTTGGTATGAATTCGGCTACATTTTCATTTGCGCGTGCTGAGGCCCAAATGCCATGAGCTTTTGAGGTAACTCGTGCGATAGAGGCATTAAGTTCTGCAGGAACTTTGCAACTTTTCTTGTAGCTTCTTTTAATGAGCCTGATATTCGCTGCCTCTATATCGTTACCAGGATTAATTTCATTTAACCAATCTGCTATCCGCGGATCCGTATTCCTTTTATGTATAACTCTAACTATCGCAGCGTGTTCTGTTGCTCGCTGATCTGAGGAGCCTTTCGGCATCATGGTTTCTTGATCCCAAGCGAGTCGGCCAGCAATTGATTTGAGAGCCTCAGTGTCACGTTGAAATTGCATAAGCTCAGCAAAGGCGTCGTCGTTGCGCATTGTTTGACCAGACATTTTTTTGTTGAAGATATAGGCTTTTCCATAGGGAAAGAAAAAAAAATTCAGCAGCGTTACCTACATAATCTACCTGCATTATGTTGAAGAAGATCACCTAAAAAGCAGAACCGGCACTAAACACGACCGGATCATTTGTGTAGTAGTGGAACCAATTATAAGGTTACGAATTCGAGAATGCCCATAAGCGCCCATTACAAGTAGGTGGATCCTGTGCTTTTCGACATGGTCACTAATTACTTTTTCGGGCTCACCACGTTCAAAAAAAAGCTTGTAATGCATACCGGCTTTTTTCAATAAATTTTCCGCACTCGAGGATTTTTTTTGCCCTAGGCTACTATTTTGACCAGCAATAACAATATGACATTCTAGGTTTGAGTATATCGCGTTAGAAGTCAGATATTTTACTGCGCCTAAGGAGCTTTTTCCACCATCAAAAGCTAACAATATTCTCTCTATCGGCTTGAATGCACGTGCAGCGACCAAGACCGGCTTGTTTGTTGACCTAATCAACCTCTCCAAATTTGAGCCTAGGTGCATTTTTGCAAAATCAGCAGCTTCACCTCGCTTACCTATCACAATCATATTGGCGTTATCTTGGAATTCAGTGACCGTATCTACAAAATCACCGTTTCTTAAATGTGTCTCTACAATTTTTATCCCGCCTTTAACTAATCTGTCCTTTGCTGAGTCTAGAACAAGACGAGCTTTCCTTTGAGTGAGTTTAGATCTTTTTTGATCAAGCTCTGACAGTTCTTGTAATAATTTATTTTTGATTTCTGCTTCAAGATTTCCAGAAAAATTTGATGGTACTTCGGTATAATCAATTCCTTCAATGACATTGAATAGGGATACATCAACTTGATCTCTGGCTGCAGCCCATATGACATGGTCACAAACGCTGTCGCTATAAATTGAGCCATCAATGAACGCGAGTATTTTGGACATTAATTTGACTTTCTTAGTTAGACATTAATTTTTCAATTCCACCTGGTTTATCGTGAAGCGCTAATTCATCAAGAATTGTTTCACTAGCTTGATTGAGCCCTATGATTTCCACCTCTGCACCCTCACGTTTGAATTTCATTACGACCGTATCCAAGGCTGATACGCTAGAAATATCCCATATGTGTGCTTTTGAGAGGTCAATGGTCACTTTTTCTAAGGCTTCCTTAAAGTCAAAAGATGCCAAAAACTTGTCTGCTGAAGCAAAAAATACCTGCCCCTCCACCACGTATGTCCTATATCGCCCATCTTCGCTCGCCAAGCTGGTTGTAATGATCGTCAGGCGTCATTAAAAAGATATTTCTATTAGATAGCGCAAAATATCAATACGCACCTACTATCACCATTTCAGCTTTTCTCTTTAATTAGCCGCGTTACATAGGTTTAAAGAGCTACGGTAGCGTTTGAGTGATCCTAGTGTATATGTCAAGTAATCCGTATGCTGTCAGGTAGCACGGTGCTAAAACGGCAAATTCCAAAGAATTAAGTACATACGACTCCTATTAATGAAAAATCAAACGAAGTTCTTAAAACAATTAAGCCCTCGTACCGCTTGCAGCCTTGGAATTCAAAAAATAGAGATTAATTACCAGTAAACAACTTTCGCCGTCATCCTATATCTGCTGGTGTTTTCAATTCGCAAAACCCAGCGTCGAAATTAATTGTTTAATTCGGCCTTGCCATAACGCCAGTCTGCATAATCAGAGGTCTTACTTTTGTTATATTTTAGCCTTGCTCGAGTAAAAACTGAGTGGTTTTCAAATGTTCGTGGCGATGTGTTAGCTGGTCTTGTGGTAGCATTGGCTCTTATACCGGAAGCGATTGCATTTTCGATTATCGCAGGGGTTGATCCAAAAGTCGGGCTATACGCCTCTTTCTCTATCGCCGTTATCAGCGCCTTCGCCGGTGGCCGGCCGGGCATGATTTCGGCCGCCACTGCAGCAACTGCTGTTTTAATGGTCACTTTGGTCAAAACTTACGGTTTACAATATCTGTTAGCAACCACAGTACTAGCCGGCTTTTTCCAAATTATAGCGGGCTTGCTTCGTTTGGGAAGTTTGATGAGATTTGTTTCAAAGTCAGTGCTAACTGGCTTTGTAAATGCTTTGGCAATTTTGATATTTGTTGCTCAACTGCCTGAATTAATTGGGGTTACAAATTTTACTTACGGCATGGTAATCCTCGGGCTTTTGATAATTTACCTTCTTCCACGTATCACGACTGTGATACCGTCTCCGTTAGTGTGCATTCTGGTATTAACTTTTGTTGCGCAAGGCTTCGACCTTGACCTTCGACTGGTTGGCGACA
>CACHEI010000055.1 GCA_902578815.1 uncultured SAR116 cluster alpha proteobacterium
ATGATCTGACCCCGGAAAAAAACGGGCAGATCAACATAAATATGGATGATGATGTGATACGTGGTGCCACCGTGGTCCATGATGGCGAGATCACCTTTCCGCCACCTGCACCGAAGGTGCAGGCAATCGGCAAGGCCGACAACGCGCCAAAACCAGTTGAGCTGACAGCGGAAGACAAGAAAGCACAGGAATTGGCAGCCCAGCGCAAAGCAGGACGGCAACAGGTGGGGTTGCTGACGATCGGAGGGCTGTTCATGCTGCTTATCGGTAACTATGCACCAGCAAGTTTCATGCAGCATTTCATTGTTTTTGCTCTGGCTTGTTTCGTCGGCTTTCAGGTGATCTGGAATGTCAGCCATGCGTTGCACACGCCGCTGATGGCGGTGACCAACGCAATCTCGGGGATCATCATTCTGGGTGCCTTGCTGCAGATTGGCTCAAGTAACCAGATCGTCATGATTTTGGCGAGCATATCGGTATTGATTGCCACCATTAATATCGTTGGCGGCTTCATGGTGACACGCCGTATGCTGGCGATGTTCCAGAAAAGCTGACCACGAAGAAAGATAGCGCATCATGAGTTCAAATATCGTTACAGCAATTTACATCGCCGCCAGCGTTCTGTTTATTCTGTCTTTGGGTGGTCTATCTAATCAGGAAAGTGCGAAGCGCGCCGTCTGGTTCGGCATCGTTGGCATGGCGCTGGCCGTTTTTGCCACCATCTTTGGCCCACAGGTAACAAGCTATGAGTGGCTTGTGCCGATGATTGCAGTTGGCGCGGTAATCGGAGCTGTCGTTGCGCGGCGTGTCGAGATGACCGGCATGCCCCAGTTGGTGGCCGCCCTGCACAGCTTCGTTGGCCTGGCTGCCGTCTTCATCGGTATCAACTCTGAGCTCTCACCACCAGCCGGGTTGATCGGAGCCGAAATCATTATTCACGAGGTCGAGATCTTCCTTGGCGTCTTTATCGGCGCGGTCACGACAACCGGTTCGGTCATTGCCTTTGGTAAACTGTCCGGGGTAATTGATGGCAAACCGCTAGCGCTTCCAGCACGTA
This sequence comes from uncultured SAR116 cluster alpha proteobacterium, assembly GCA_902578815.1. GTDB lineage: Bacteria > Pseudomonadota > Alphaproteobacteria > Puniceispirillales > Puniceispirillaceae > MED-G116. The sequence goes on from CACHEI010000055.1 coordinate 1,058, forward strand.
ATCTAATGAATCTAATCGCTGTTGGTGCCTGTATCTGGCTCGGTTTCATGTTCATGAATCACGCTGGAATCTGGACACTATATTTGATGACAGCCATTGCCCTCATCTTTGGCGCGCATCTGGTCATGGCTATCGGCGGGGCAGACATGCCAGTGGTTGTATCAATGCTGAACTCCTATTCGGGATGGGCGGCGGCGGCAACCGGTTTTCTACTTGGCAATGATCTATTGATTGTCACAGGGGCGCTGGTTGGGGCGTCCGGCGCTATTTTGTCCTATATCATGTGCCGCGCGATGAACCGGAATTTCCTGTCAGTAATTCTGGGTGGCTGGGGTACCGCCAGCGGCGCACAGCAAGAAGTCGAGGGCGAGATGATCGCGACTGACGTCGCTTCGGTTGCCGCTGATATGCAGGATGCGCAAAGCATTATCATTGTTCCCGGTTACGGCATGGCGGTTGCCCAGGCGCAGGGGGCGGTCTCAGAGATAACCCGCCGCCTTCGTGATCAGGGCAAATCAGTCCGTTTTGCCATTCACCCAGTGGCCGGTCGCCTTCCCGGACACATGAATGTGCTGCTTGCAGAGGCTAAGTTGCCTTATGACATCGTTCTGGAGATGGATGAAATCAACGCTGATTTTCCCAACACGGACATTGTGATCATCCTTGGCGCAAATGACATTGTCAACCCGGCGGCACAGGATGATCCAAACAGCCCAATCGCAGGAATGCCAGTGCTGGAAGTCTGGAAAGCAAGGCAGGTGATAATTTTCAAGCGTGGTCAAGGACGTGGCTATTCAGGCATCGAAAACCCGCTGTTTTTCAAAGAAAACTCGCGCATGCTTTATGGTGATGCCAAAGCTTCACTCGACCAGCTATTGGGTAGCATCAGTAGCTGAATCAGTGATAACTTCTGGCGTTTAAAGCCACAAAACATCCCTTAAATAGACAACGGCCAACCCTCCCCCCGAGTAGTTGGCCGCTGTTCGATGCAGAACCTTATCGGGAGGCTGACAGATTATGCATGTTTATGCAACAGATTATCGGGAATACCGACGGCGCGCGCTGCTTCACCCTGTCTATTGGCTAGTTTTTCGATATCAAAATCATCGATCAGATCATGGAACATTGTGTGCCAGTTGACCTCTGCGCCCAGATGCATGAAGACGGAGCCGAGACCCACCGCTGCTCGGTCCATCAGGACGAATTCACGCGGCGGTTTGATCCCTCCAATACGTTTAAGCTCGGCATGCACCTGCCCCGCAAGATCGCGGCCTGCCTTGCCATTGCGCAGTTGCTGGATGGGCCGCACCCTATCCTCGAGCAAAGGAGCATAGATGAAGCCAGCCCACATGTTCAGCACATCAATCGCCTCATTATCAAGCCCGGCAAAACCCCAACTTTCATAGGCGTGAACGGCCAGGTCGCGGTCCTCGTCGCGCAGCGCCCTGTACAGATCAATCACTCCACCCACAAATTGCGGTCGGAACAGGCGAATCGAGCCAAAATCCATCAAGTTTATCCGGTTCTCCGAATCAATCGAATAATTACCCAGATGCGGGTCGCCATGGATCACTCCATAGAAATAGAACGGCACATACCAGATCCGAAACATTTTTTTGGCAATGTCGTTGCGCGACTCTTGACTCGGGTTCGTTCCGAGAAACGGCATCACCCGCTTTCCCTCAAGCCAACTCATAGTGAGCAACCGGTTGGTTGACAGATCAACCCGATACTCCGGCAGGCTGACACAATCTTCATCACGCAGCATATAATGATAAAGCTGCATATTCACCGCTTCACGCTGGTAATCCAGCTCTTCGCGGAGCCTCTCCGAAAGCTCATCATAGACATCGGATGTCGAAATCGCCGAGTCATAACGCTCATAGAGCTGCAGAACCAGTTTCAGCTGCCGCAGATCAGCCTCGATGGCCGAGGCCATATCGGGATATTGCAGCTTAACCGCAAGGCTGTTCCCCGCTTTGTCGGTTGCCTTATGAACCTGGCCCAGCGAGGCAGCAGACACAGCCTCGCGGCTAAAGGATGAGAAACGCGACTGCCAATCCGACCCCAGTTCAGACGCCATGCGGCGGCGGGTGAACAGCCATCCCATAGGTGGCGCATCAGCCTGCAGCGCCGCCAGCTCCTCAGCATATTCGGGCGGCAGGGCGTCAGGAATCGTCGAGAGTATCTGCGCCACTTTCATGATTGGCCCCTTTAGACCGCCCAATGCCTCCCGCAGATCAGCTGCATGTTTTGACCTGTCAATCTCCATACCGAGATAACGCTCACCCGCAACGCGAGCTGCCAGCCCACCCATGGTGGTGGTGACACGCGCATAGCGGCGTAGGCGACCGCCCAACTGACCGGTGTTTTTCGAGGGTCGCTCAGATCCCTTTTGCGATGCCATCAATCAAGACCTTCCAACTCATCAATCATCCCAGAAATCATATCAAGGCCCAGAGACCAGAAAGCGGGCTGGCGCGCATCGAGTCCGAATTTGGCCAGCGCAACGTCATAGCGTTCGGTTCCGCCCCCGCAGAGCAGATTTTTGTATCTTGTCACGAAATCGCCCGACATACCGGCCGCGCTGGCAGTCTGAAAACTTTGCCAGAGTGCATTCACCAGACAGTCGCCAAAGGCATAGGCATAGACATAAAAGGGCGTATGGACAAAATGCGGGATATAACCCCAGACAGGTCGGTAATCATCGCCAATGCGAACGGCAGGTCCTAGGGCCGCGCGTTGTGTATCCATCCAGACATCCGAAATTTCCCCTGCCGTCAATTCACCCTCACCACGCGCCGTATGGAAGGCTGTTTCAAAATTATGAAAAGCAATCTGTCGCACCACGGTGTTGAGCATGTCCTCGACCTTGCCGGCCAGCAAGATGCGGCGGGTTTTGGCTTCCTCGGCGCTATCAACCAGCTGTCTGAATGCCAGCATTTCAGCAAATACAGACGCCGTCTCGGCCAGCGTTAGGGGCGTGTCCGCCATCAGATAGCCATTTGCAGCGGCAAGGCATTGGTGGACACCATGTCCCATCTCGTGGGCAAGGGTCATCACATCCCGTGATTTGCCCGCAAAATTCATCAGGATATAGGGATGAGCCGAGGGCGTCACAGGGTGCGAGAAAGCGCCCGAGCTTTTGCCCGGCCGCGGAGCAGCATCGATCCAGTTACGTTCAAAAAATGGTTGGGCTGTTGCTGCCATGTCGGGATCAAACCCAGTAAAGGCGTCAAGCACGATACGTTCGGCCTCAGGCCAGGAAAACTTCCGATCATCATCGCCCGGCAGTGGCGCGTTGCGATCCCACCAATCGAGCTGGTCGACGTCCATCCAGCCTGCCTTCATCGCGTAATACCGATGCGAGAGATCAGCATTTCGGCTACTGACTGCCGATACCAGCGCGTCAACCACCTCATCATCGACGTCGTTGGCGAGATTGCGCGAGGAAACAGGTCTGGCAAACCCACGCCACCGATCCTCGACTTCCTTGTCCTTGGCGATGGTGTTCAAGATGAGTGAGAGCAGCCGGTCATTCGCCTTCAGCGTTGCCGACAGCGATTGTCCCGCCTCCTTACGGATTGTGGCATCAGGATTGGAGAGCTTGTCGAGGATCTCGGCCTCGGTGACTTCAGTCCCCTGAAAGGCAAATTTCATCGCGGCGGCAGTTTCGTCAAACAACCGAACCCAGGCACCCCGCCCGGCCGGCGCACGCTCTGCCAACATGCGCTCCATGTCTGCAGACAGTTGGTGCGGTGCCATTGCCCGCACCCGACGCAGCCAGGGCCGCCAACGGACACATTCACGTGTTTGCATCAAAACAGCAACATGGGCGTCATCCATCACCGCTATTTCAAGCTCAACAAACAACAATTTTGCGTTGACCTCGGCACCTGCCTCTCGCACCGATTGATGGTGCTTGGCAATCGCCGCATCAATAGTATTCGCGGCAAACAGCAGCTGGGCATGGCTCTGGACCTTTCCCAATGATTCGAAGATGCGTTCATATTCAGCGATTACCATCGCCAGTTCGGCGCCAGACGCCGTGGCCAGTTTTCCCTGCCAACCGACGGCAAGCGTGGCCGCATCCTTGCGGGCAGAGGCAAGATCTGCGGCCAAAGCCGAGTCATCCATGCCGGCATATAAATCTTTCAGATCCCAGATCGGACTACTGTCAGGCATGGCATCACCATTTCATCAAAATTCGGTTGTTCTAAACGTACCTAAATTGCAAGCAGCACAGTTTTGCGGAACCTCCGGCTCTACTCGGATATGGGGAAAGCGACCGCCAATCGCAAGCCACAAACCCTGTGTTGTCACTAGAAACCAGAGGCGTGGATCGACGCCGCATCACAGACGATGCTAGAGCCATGCCTTTTACGCTTGCGGTGTCATTCAAACAGGCATAACATCTAAACGCTCAATACATGGGTGGGGAGAGCCCGGGCAGGCGTTTTCGTTCGTCCTGTTACCGGCACCGAAGGAGCAATTCCCCATAAACTCTCAGGTTCCAGTACCCATTCATGTGAGCACTCTGGAAAGTGGCACGGCAGTGCCCACCGACGGGGAACACCTGGCCCATTGATGTTGTGGGCCACGGTTAATCTCTCAGGTTCCATGACAGAGGGGGTATTACTGATAAGAATCGGTAATGCTGTCTTTTGCGAGGAAACTGAGGTAATATCGAATTGGAAAATCGTCGGACTCCCCTATATGACTTTCACATCGCCAATGGCGCCCGCATAGTGCCATTTGCGGGATGGGACATGCCGGTTCAATACCCAACGGGCATTAAAGCCGAACATCTCGCCTGCCGCAACGGTGCGGCTCTTTTCGATGTGTCGCACATGTCGCAGATCGAGTTGGCTGGCGTTGGTGCGGACGCGGTTCTCGAGCGCCTCACCCCGACAGATATTGGTGCCATCAAGGACGGGCGGGTGAGATACTCGATGTTCTTGAATGAAACGGGCGGTGTTCTTGATGATCTGATGATTGCCCGATTCGAGGGCGCCCTGCATCTTGTCGTCAATGCCGGGCGCGCCACGCATGATATTGCCCATCTAGAGGCAAATCTGACTGGTGCCGACACCCAGATGACCGTGCATGACGAGCGGGCTTTGTTAGCACTTCAAGGGCCAGGTGCGGCGGTCATATTGAGTGATCTTGGGCTTGATCTCAGCGGCTTCGTCTTCATGGACATCAGGCGTTTTTCGCTTGCCGGTGTTGACTGTGTGATCACCCGGTCTGGCTATACCGGGGAGGATGGTTTCGAGATTTCCATGACTGGCAGGGCCGCCCAGACAATCGCCAACCTGCTGGCGGCGCGTGATGACGTGTTTGTCTGCGGACTTGGTGCCCGCGATACGCTACGCATGGAAGCCGGGCTTCCTCTGTGGGGACATGAGCTAAATGAGACGATCAATCCAGTGACAGCCGGGCTACGCTTTGCGCTGTCAAAACGGCGGCGCGAGGCAGGCAATTTTCCAGGTGCCAAGCAGATTCTACAGGATTGGGATTGCGGGCCAGCGCAGACGCTTGTTGGCCTGCTGCCGGTCGGCGGCAGACC
>CACHEI010000056.1 GCA_902578815.1 uncultured SAR116 cluster alpha proteobacterium
GGTATCGCTGGCACCGGCGCTGCGCACAGCGCTGGTTAATGAGGGAATGCGTAAGATTGATCATTTTACCGCCAGATATGAATGTCGCACGGTACCCTTTATGGGTGATCCCGACCCTTTTATGAACCTGAATGCACCTGAGGACTTTGGTCTGGCACGGCAAATTTTGGACGCCTGATCGCGCTGGAAATCGCCACTGAAACAGACTAGAACCATATTCTTTTTGAGCAACAGCCATAGAGGATTTTTCCTATGACGCCCGCAGTACCACCAACATCCGCCGTGACTGCGGCCGCTAAACTACTTGATGCCTATCGGGATGCCCTTGCCCGCTTGAGGTCGGGGCTTGATGCCAATTTCGAGAATGCCGTGCAGATGATGCTGGATACGACCGGTCATGTAGTCGTTTGCGGTATGGGAAAATCCGGTCTTATTGGGCGTAAGATTGCTGCAACACTTGCCTCGACGGGGACGCCATCCCTATTCCTGCATCCTGCCGAGGCAATCCATGGCGACCTTGGCATGGTCCGGCGCGGTGATGTGGTGCTGCTTCTCTCCAATTCTGGAGAGACCGAGGAAATCCTTCGTCTGTTGCCGGCGCTCAAACGCCTCGATGCGAGGCTGATTGCGCTCACCGGGGGCATGACAAGCACACTGGTACGGGAATCCACGCTGGCGCTTGATATCTCGGTTGACCGTGAGGCCTGTCCGCTGAATCTTGCGCCGACAACATCAGCGTTGAATACGCTAGTGCTTGGTGATGCGCTGTCTGTTGCGCTGATGGAAAAACGTGGATTCGAGGAGATGGATTTTGCCAGGACGCATCCGGGTGGGCGCCTTGGGGCGCGGCTTCTCACGCATGTCAGAGACAAGATGCGTAGTGAAAACCTGCCTTTTGTCGCGCCTGAGCAGACCGTTCAAGACGCGCTGATGACGATGACCGAAGGCCGCCTCGGCCTCGTCCTTGTCGGCAAACCCAGCGCGCTTCACGGCATTGTCACGGATGGTGATCTGCGGCGTCTGCTTGTTGACGGCATGGATTTGACGACGACAGCCGTCGGCGCGGTCGCCAGCAAGTCACCACTTACCATTTCTGGTGATCTGTTGATGGCCGATGCCGAGGCGAAGATGCTCGAGGCACGGGTGCAATGTCTTGTCGTCACCGGTGATGATGGCCATGTCGATGGTGTCATCCAGATTTTTGAATGATCTGACCAATCGATGAAACTTTCTGATTTCGATTATGATTTGCCGGCAGAGGCGATCGCGAAGCATCCGGCAAATCCGCGCGATGCTGCCCGCCTGCTGGATTTGTTGGGTGACCGCATGGTTGACCGGCATGTTCGCGATCTGCCATCCCTGTTGCGGGCGGGTGATCTCCTGATCGTCAACAATACCCGGGTGATTCCAGCACGCCTCAGCGGGCGGCGTGGCGAGGCGCGGATCAATATCACTCTGCACAAGCATGAAAAAACGGATGGCGCGGCCAATATCTGGCGGGTTTTTGCCAAGCCGGCGAAAAAATGCAGGCCCGATGATATCATCCATTTTGCTTCCGATTTTGCAGCGCGTGTGCTAGGACGTGGCGCCGGCGGTGATGTCGAACTGGCCTTCATCAATCCTGATGATGGGCGTGATCTAGATGCCGTTGAGATGGATGCACGTCTTGCCACGAATGGCAGCATGCCTCTACCGCCCTATATTGTACGGTCTGACGGTGCAACCTACGCTGATGCCGATGATTATCAGACAATGTTCGCCAGCCAGAAGGGAGCGGTTGCCGCGCCGACAGCAGGGCTGCATTTCACCGATACGCTGATGGCAGCGCTGGCACAGGCTGGAGTGGGCGTTGCCGAGGTCACGCTGCATGTCGGCGCTGGCACCTTTCTGCCAGTAACTGTCGACGACATTGCTGATCACCAGATGCACAGTGAATGGGGCCAGATCGGCGCTGAAACCGCCGCCCGCATCAACGCCGCCCGTGCTGCTGCTGGCAGGGTCATTGCCGTCGGCACAACCAGTCTACGGATCATGGAGGCCTGCGCCGCGCAGTATGGCGGAGTGTCGGCATTTTCTGGCGAGACCGATATCTTCATCACGCCCGGCTTCCGGTTTCGCGTGGTCGATATGTTGCTGACCAATTTTCACCTGCCAAAATCAACATTGCTGATGCTTGTTAGCGCCTTTTCGGGGATCGGGCGTATTCGTGATGCATATCACCATGCCATTGCCCATGATTACAGGTTCTTTTCCTATGGCGATGCCTGTCTGCTGCCTATCGCCGCGGACAGCAAGGCAGATTCTGGCCGTGAAATCGGCTAGACTAACAAGATGATCGGTACAGGAGAGGCCCCGATGCCTGACTTTTCATTTGCTTTGAAAACAATTGATGGTGCCGCCCGGTGCGGCTGTGTCACCACCGCCTGGGGACAAATCGAAACGCCGGTCTTCATGCCGGTAGGCACCGCAGCCTCGGTCAAGGGTATGATGCCAGAGTCTGTCAAATCAACTGGTGCCAGTATCATTCTGGCAAATACCTATCACCTGATGCTTCGTCCAGGGGCTGAACGCGTTGGCCGGCTTGGCGGGGTGCGTCAAATGATGGGCTGGCACGGACCACTCTTGACTGACTCAGGTGGTTTTCAAGTGATGTCACTTGGTCCCCTGCGTCAATTAGATGAAGATGGTGTCACCTTCAAATCACATCTCGATGGCAGCAAACATCGACTGACGCCGGAACGCTCGACCGAAATCCAGCATTTGCTTGATGCGACGATCACCATGGCGTTTGACGAATGCACGCCGTTTCCGGCGACCGAGGCTGTGGCGGCCGAATCCATGCGCCTGTCGATGCGCTGGGCGCGGCGATCACGCAATGCCTTCGTGCCGCGCCTTGGCTATGGTCAGTTCGGTATCGTTCAGGGGTCGGTCTTTCCTGAATTGCGCGCCGAGTCCGTCGCCGCACTGGAAGAGATCGATTTTGAGGGCTACGCCATTGGCGGCCTTGCCGTCGGCGAGGGGCAGGAGGCGATGTTTCGGGCGCTCGAATTCACCACGCCGCTGATGCGAGCTGACCGGCCGCGCTATTTGATGGGGGTGGGCAAGCCGTCCGATCTCGTTGGTGGCGTTGCCCGTGGGGTTGATATGTTTGACTGCGTGTTGCCGACCCGTTCCGGGCGCACGGGGCAAGGATTTACCCGCCGTGGCCCCGTCAACGTCAAGAACGCCCGCCATGCAGAGGACGAGCGGCCACTCGATGAGGCCTGCGCCTGTCCGGCCTGTTCGCGTTTTTCCAGGGCCTATCTGCATCATTTGTTTAAGGCTGATGAGGTACAGGGTCTGATGCTGCTGAGCTGGCACAATATCCAATATTATCAGGATTTGATGGCCGGGATGCGAGCCGCCATCAACGCTGGCAATTTTGCCGCCTTTGAGGCTGATTTTCACGCTATGCAGGCGCTTGGCGACATCGAGCCGCGTGACTCCCACACCGGTGCCTGCTAGAGGATAATGGACGATGGCAGCCTCACCTGATATTCGTGACTGGCTTGCTTCCGTGGCCCAACAGGAAGGATTTACCTTCATCCGGTTGGCGCCGGCACGGTTGCCGGACATGGCTGGCCATGGTCTTGCCCGCTTTCTTGCCGATAATTTTGAAGGGGATATGTCGTGGTTGCGTGACAGCGCCGATCTACGAACCCAGCCCGTGCATATGTGGCCGGAGGCGCGTTCGGCTATTGTCTGCGTGATGAACTATGGCCCTGATCACGATCCTATGGATAATCTTGCCGCGACCAGTCACGGCAATATATCGGTCTATGCGCGTAGCCGCGACTATCATGATGTGATCAAAGGAAAGCTCAAACAGTTGGCAGGCCGGTTTGCAGCAAAGTCAGGTGCGGCGGTTAAGGTCTTTGTCGATACCGCGCCGCTCATGGAAAAGCCGCTAGCAGCCGAGGCTGGGGCTGGCTGGCAGGGTAAACACACCAATCTGGTCGCTCGTCAGGGAGGGTCATGGCTGTTTCTCGGGGTGATACTCACCGATGCTGAGCTTGTCCATGACTTGCCCGAGCACGACCATTGTGGTAGCTGCACGAAATGTCTTGATATCTGTCCCACCAACGCCTTTCCAGCACCCTATCGCCTCGACGCACGGCGCTGTATTTCTTATCTAACGATAGAACATAAGGGGCAAATCCCGCGCGAATTTCGAGCCGCGATTGGCAATCGCATTTTTGGCTGCGATGACTGCCTTGCCGTCTGTCCTTGGAATAAATACGCCGCGCGCGCCAGCGAAGCGAAATTGCAGGCGCTTCCAAGCTCAACCCTGCCACCACTGGCCGAACTGCTGGTGCTCGATGACCCTGGCTTTCGCGCCCGTTTTGCGGGAACACCGGTGCGCCGCGCTGGCTATGGGCGTTTCATGCGTAATGTGCTTGTGGCCGCTGGCAACAGTAGTGATCCCACGCTTGTCGGGCTGGTGACGGCGCATCTGATAAGTGATAACCCGCTGGTCCGCGGTATGGCTGCATGGGCGGCACGCCAGCTAGTAGACGAGCAATCTTACCAGGCACTAAAATTGACCTACATGGCGGATGAGTGTGCCCCAATAGTCCGTGCCGAATGGGTCTGAGCCATCAAACTCTGTTTCAGAAATTAGAATGCCAGCACTGACGTTTGCATAATTTACAGTATCTATTTTTCATGGTCGATGCGGGCATGGCTAGTCGAAAGGACCTCACGCTGGTACTAACATCCATAATACCGGACAGGCGGCTACCCATTGCTTGAACATCCAGACCATATGCGAATATAATTTGACCGTCTTAACGTAGAGTTCCGTGCCATGTTGCCAGCCGCCGTCGACCCACCAATTCGTGTTGTGCATCTTGGCATTGGTGCTTTTTTCCGTGCCTTCGCTTTGCCATGCTTCGAGGCATTGAACATGAAGCTGCCGAGGCAACAGGATCGTTATGCGGTGATGGGCGTGAGTTTGCGCTCACCTGCCATCCGGGATGCGTTGGCCCTGCAGGATTTTACCTACCACACCATCGAACGTAACCCGGATGCCGATGTAGCAAGACGTATTACATGTCTGGTGGATGTTGGGTTTGCGGGAGAGGATCGCGAGCGCATTCTAGCGGTGATGGCGGCACCGGAGGTAAGTCTTGTATCGCTAACCATCACCGAAAAGGGATATTGCCACAAGAATGGCCAGCTCGATGCCAGACATCCTGATATCATGCATGATGTTGAAAATCCAGCGACACCTATTTCGGCACCAGGGTTCATCGTGGCAGCTTTGGCGCGTCGGCGTGCCGCCGGAACAGCGCCATTTACCTGCATGTCTTGCGATAACCTGACTAATAACGGCCATTTGCTGTCAGCTGTTGTCACTGGGCTTGCAGCCCTGACCGATCCGGGGCTTGCCGCGTGGATCAAGGCGGAGGCCAGTTTCCCGGTCAGTATGGTTGACCGCATTGTTCCGGCAACCACTGACGATGATCGCGCCGATGTTGCCCGTCTTGTCGAGGGCACGGACCGTGCGCCTGTGTTCCATGAACCATTCTGGCAATGGGTACTTGAGGATAATTTTGGGCCGATGGGCCGGCCCGATTTTGCCCATGTTGGGGTTCAGATGGTTGCCGATGTTACACCCTATGAGACGATGAAGTTGCGCTGCCTGAATGGCAGCCATACAGCACTAGCCCTTTTGGGTCAGTTGCATGGCAAACAGTCGGTAAGCGCGGCGATTGCGGATCCACTGCTTGCAGGCTTCATCAATAGCCTGTGGACGCAGGAGATCATTCCTTCCGTCACCGTTCCGCAGGGAGAGGATATTAACGCTTATTGCAGGGCGCTTGGCGAGCGTTTTTCTAATCCGCGGATCATGCACCAGACAGAGCAGATCGCTAGAGACACCTCGCAAAAATTGCAGCCACGAATTCTGGCGCCGCTTGCCGAAAATCTTTCAGCTGGCCGTTCAGTGCTCCGCCTTTGTCTGGTGATTGCTGGCTGGCTGACCTTTGTCAGACAGATACAGGTATCTCAGCAACAGCTTCACGATCCGCTTGCCAAGACCATTGCAGAGATCATTGCTGCAACCCATGACGGTGACAGCTATGTGCGGGCGATGCTAGGCCTAAAGGGGGTATTTCACCATGCCATTGCCAGTCATGAAATGGTGATAACCAACGTGACAAGCTGGTATCGCCAGATTGACGCGGATGGCATTGCAGCCTGCCTAAAAGAAGCCGCCGCCCTGGAAGTAGACAGCAACAACAGGAGTGCGCGGCAATGATGGAGGCATGGCGCTGGTTCGGCCCGCTTGATGGGATCACCCTGCCTGAGATCATGCAGACTGGGGCGTCCGGCATCGTCACGGCGCTGCATGACATTCCTTATGGTGAGGTTTGG
>CACHEI010000057.1 GCA_902578815.1 uncultured SAR116 cluster alpha proteobacterium
ACGACGATCGCCAGATTGCTTGCCGCCGAGGCGAAGATGGCGTTTGAAGCTGCCTCAGCGGTGTTTGACGGGGTGGCTGACTTGCGTAAGGTGTTTTCACGTGCCGAGGACCGTCTGGACTCCGGCCAACGAACCTTATTATTTGTTGATGAGGTGCATCGGTTCAACAAGCCCCAGCAGGATGGCCTTCTGCCTCGGGTTGAGGATGGCACAGTAACGCTGATAGGCGCCACCACTGAAAACCCATCCTTTGCTCTCACGGGCGCGCTGTTGTCGCGGGCGCAGGTGCTGGTGCTTGAACGTCTCGGCGAGCAGGCGCTTGAGGCGCTGCTGATGCGGGTTGAGACTGACCTGGGTAGAGGCTTGCCACTAGATGAGGAAGCGCGAACCGCGCTGATTGCGATGGCGGATGGCGATGGCAGATATCTGCTGACCATGGCCTCGCTCCTGACTGGCTTGCCGGCGGAGCCTGCGCTGGATAAAGCAGCGCTTGCAGAGATTGTTGTAAGCCGGGCCCCGGCCTTTGACAGGGTTGGTGACCAGCATTACAATCTGATGTCGGCGCTGCACAAAACGCTGCGTGCCTCAGATGCTGATGCCGGCCTCTATTGGCTATCGCGGATGCTGGCTGGTGGAGAGGACCCGCATTACATTCTGCGCAGGCTGACACGCTTTGCCTCAGAGGATATTGGCCTCGCCGAACCCGAAGCAGTGCCTCGGGCCCTTGCTGCCTGGCAGGCTTATGAACGACTTGGTAGCCCCGAGGGCGATCTGGCCATTGCCGGTCTTGTGATCTTTCTGGCAACGGCGCCAAAATCGAACGCTTCCTATGCCGCCTTCAAAGCCGCTAGTCGCGCCGCAGCTGCAACCGGATCACTTAGCCCTCCGTTGCATATTTTGAATGGTCCAACGAAATTGATGAAGACCCTTGGTTTTGGGACGAATTATGCCTATGACCACAACAATCCGGACGGCTTTTCTGGGCAGAACTGTTTTCCTGACGGCATTGAACGCCAGCGCTTCTATCAACCTGTCGAACGGGGCTTTGAACGTGAGCTTGGCAAGCGGCTTGCCTATTGGGACGGGTTGCGGGCAGAAAAACGGGCATCACCGGATGAGGACAGCTAGATGAGCCTTGTGATTTATGCAGCCTTGGCTGTTAGTGTTGCGCTTGGGGCGTTGCGTCGCTACAGCGCATCGCCGCTTACAGGTGCTGGCTTTTTCGGCGTCAATGGCCCCCTTGCCACGCTCTGCCTCAATGTGGTTAACATTTGCGTAAAGGGGATGCTCGCCGGTCTGGCCGCGGGTGGTATGATACTATTGGATGCGTGGCGTGCCTTATTTGTGGTCGGCCCGTTGGACGCGCTGACCGCATTTTTTAGCTTCGCCCTCGATGCTGGCACTCTTGTTCACAAACAGGGGCTTGGTATGGCAGTGTTCCATGTTGGACTGTCCTTATGTCTATCCATTGGCAGTTCTGCTTTCTGTTGCTGGCTTGTCAGGATGCCGTCATGAGCGACGTGACATCAGAAAATGAGAAAGCGCGGAACACCGCGCCGCACTGGTGGTTTGAGACTGTTCCCGAGGATGAGGATGGTACCCGTCTGGACCGTTTTCTGAGGCGACTAATCCCGGGGCTGCCACAGGTTGATGTTGAGCGGATGCTGCGGTCTGGGCTGATCCGTCTTGATGCGGCCAAGACCAAACCCTTTGTGCGCATTGCCGCGGGGCAGGAAGTGCGTCTGCCACCGCATCTGCGCATGGGTGTTGCGCGACGCCCTGGTCCGACGTCGAAGCTGAAAAAGACGCCGCGCCGTGACGATAGGCTGGTCAAGCAGTTTGATTCGATGGTCATTGCTGAGGGAATGGATTGGCTTGCGCTTAACAAACCATCCGGATTGGCGGTACAGGGTGGCACCGGCACCAAGAAGCATATTGACGGCATGTTGATGGCATTGGCAGATGGCAATGAGGAAGCGCGGTTGCGGCTTGTCCATCGTATCGACAAGGATACGTCAGGCATTTTGCTAGTTGCCAAGAACCGGACGGCGGCCCGGCGTCTGAGTGACGATTTTCATCACCATCGCATTGTCAAGACCTATCTGGCACTGGTTGTGGGCATTCCAAACCTGGTTACGCAGATTCGGCACCGGCTGGAAAAACAGACTGGGCGAGGCAGTGAGAAAATGGTCGTGACACAACAGGGCCAATCCGCCCATACTGAGGCTCTGCGCATTGACGTGATGGGCCGTAAACTGGCATTGATGGCGCTGCGGCCGCAGACAGGGCGAACGCACCAATTGCGCGTTCATATGGCGCATGAAGGTCACCCGATTGCCGGTGATGGTAAATATGGTGGTGCTGAGGCGCATCCTGGTGGACTTGTCGCAAAGCGTTTGCATCTGCACGCCTGGCGATTGCGGCTTGGTGATGGTGTCTTGATTGAGGCACCTTTGACCGGTCATATGCGAACTAGTCTACTTGATCTGGGTCTGCAGCTGCCGGTAGGTGATTGGCCCTTTGATAACAGGTAAAAATTATAGGCCTCAGATGTGTTTTGAATGGATGTTGAGCATGCCGGATTTTGCTACAGGCGGGAGACAATGAAAAAACGGTTCTACAGGAATGTCACAACAGAGGCTGGCAGCGCAGGCCATCGCGTGTTGCTAGATGGGCGGGCGGTTCGCTCGCCGGCGAAACGCGAATGTAGCCTGCCAAGTGAACATCTGGCGAGTGCCATTGCCGCCGAATGGGACTCGCAACAGGATGAAATTGATCTGACAACGATGCCGCTGTTTAGCCTTGCGGTAACCGTGATCGACAGAGTCACACCACAGCGCGCCGATCTGGTGGCCGAGATGATTGCCTATGGAGGCAATGACCTGCTGTGTTACCGCGCAGACGACGATGAGCTCGCGGGCAGACAGGCAAGCCAGTGGCAGCCGTGGCTTGAGTGGTCAGATACTATCCTTGGGGCACCGTTGGAGGTGGCGTCAGGGATTATGCCGGTGACACAGCCCGTCACCTCTCTGGCCCGGTTTGACGCGGTCCTTGGCCAACATGATGACTGGGAGTTGGGGGTGCTGCATCGGTCGGTTGCGCTGGGTGGCTCGCTTGTCCTTGGTCTGGCGTTCCTGCGTGGTGAGATCGATCAGAGGAAACTGTTCGAAACGGCCTTCCTAGATGAGCTGTGGCAGGTGGAGAGATGGGGAAGCGACTTCGAGGCTGAGGACAGGCGTGGTTTTATTCAGGGTGAATTGGATGATGTTGCCAGATTTTTGAGCCTACTGGCCGGGGTGCGCTAATGGCTGCACAGCCGCCATTGGGTGCCGCTGTAATGGGGCGCCTCTCGCGCCTCGACAAGGGCAATTTAGGTCCGCATGCAGTGGTCGTGGCGGATGAGTTGCAGGCGGCGGTGCGCGCTGGCCTGCCGGTTGCCTGTATCGTTCTGGCGCAAACGCTTGTTGATGTTATTGCGAATGAACATGCTGGGCCTGCTGGTTCTCTTGATGGGATGGTATTTGCTTATGCTGGCAACAAGGCGGCGCTGTCCTGGCTGCGAGGGCGGCGCAATCTTCTGCTGCATCATGAAGGACCGAGCGATGGTCTGATGGGTGAGGCGCCAGCTGCTGACTGGCTGATGAGAGATGCGGAAAAGGCGATCACCACGCTGCTGGATTATTTGGAAGATCTGGATGTAGCCAGCTGATTGGGCACTTAAGGCGCTGCTGGGAAATGGCGGTTAAAATGCCTTTTCAGCATGGCGTCAAGCTCTTCCATGCTGGTGGATACGCCAAGCGCGGCAAGCGAGGTGACGCCTCCATCATTTACGCCACAGGGAACAATTGCTTCAAAGGCGGCAAGGTTTGGATTGTTATTAATGGCGATGCCATGCCAGCTGACCCAGCGGCTAATCCGCACCCCAATGGCGGCAATTTTGTCGAGGCCAGAGACGCTGTTTCCCGTTTCCACCCAAATCCCGGGCAGTCCCGTGCGCCGCTGGCCAATGACGCCAAACTCGGCCAGCACATCGATGATCCAGCTTTCCAGATTGTGTATATAGCAGCGCACATCTGGCCCGCGTTTTTGAAGGTCAAGCATGACATAGGCAATCCGCTGGCCCGGCCCGTGATAGGTCCATTGGCCTCCCCGCCCGGTTCTGTGAGTGGGGATGTCGGCTGGATACAGCAGATCGGCATCCAGGGCTGATGTGCCGGCTGTATATACGGGTGCGTGTTCGAGCAGCCAGATAGATTCCGGCGCTCCCTCTGCCCGAACTGCCGCAACATGCTTGTGCATCGCCTGAACTGTCGACGCATAGTCACACGGCCCGGCAAGATTTTGAAACCTCGGTGCGCTCACCCGGTCCGCGAGGCCGTCAGCCATGCCGCAACCCTGCAACGCCAAGTGGCATATGCCGGTTCACATCCTTGTAGAGCAGATAGCGAAAGGGTTCATCACCGGTGGCAATGCAGGCCTGCGGGCAGAAGGACCGCAGCCACATATAGTCGCCAGCCTCGACATCAACCCAGTCGTCATTGAGCCGGTAGCGTCCCTTGCCCTGCAGAACATATAGCCCATGTTCCATGACATGTGTCTCGGCAAAGGGAATGCGCCCACCTGGCTGAAAGGTAACGATATTGACATGCATATCATGGCGCAAGTCGTTTGGGTCAACAAAGCGCGTTGTCACCCATAAACCGTTACAATCGGGCATTTCGCTAGGGGTGATGGCCGCATCGCTTGTTACAAGGGCAGAGGGAGTGTCAATTCCTGCCACCGCCTGATAGCGTTTACGGATCCAATGGAACCGCACGTGTTCACCGCCGACATTTACGGTCTGCCAGTCTATTCCGGGTGGAATATAGGCATAGCCGCCAGCTTCCAGATCATATGTGGTGCCGTCCAGCGTCAGGCGCAGGCTGCCAGCCACGACAAAGAGCACGGATTGCGCGCCAGCGTCATCATCCGGGGCGGTGCTGCCGCCGGAGGGTGCGGTTTCGACCAGGTAGTGCGAGAAGGTCTCGGCAAAGCCACTCAGTGGACGTGCCAGCACCCACAGCCGGGTCTGCTTCCAATGTGGCAGAAAGCTTGTGACAATATCGCTCATGACTTCTTTGGGAATCAGTGCATAGGCAGTGGTGAAAATCGCCTTGTCATCGGGTTTTCTGTTTTGTGGTGGCAGGCCGCCTGTCGGCACGAAATAGCGGCGTGGCGAGTTTGCTTTATCTGGGGGCATGGATGATCCGGTGGATGTCGGCATGGTGTTTGTCTCTCACAAAAAAAACAGGTGGCGCCGCAAACGACTTGTCTGATCTATAGCACAAGCGGTAGGAGAGACGAAATCAGACGGCTGTCACCCTGCCAATTAATCGCTTGATTAAATCTGGCCATGATGACATACAGAGAACGCATTTAAGAGTGCGGCCGTGGCGGAATTGGTAGACGCGCAGCGTTGAGGTCGCTGTGGGCTAACCCCCGTGGAAGTTCGAGTCTTCTCGGCCGCACCATTCTCTCATCTAAACACCTGATATGTCAGCACATTATGTGCAACGGATTTGTGTGTGAAATAGGATGAGAAAGAAATATGCTCCCGAACACGTGATGATTCGTAATGGTATTTACTATTACGTCCGTCATATTCCTCATGATTTAGCCCCAGTTTACCTAGTAACAAGGCTCTGCTTCAGCCTAAAGACTAAATCACTCAGGGCTGCAACCCGAACTTCAAAGTCTGAAACTCAACGCCTTGAGGACTATTGGCTTGGTTTGCGACTGCAGAATATGGATATACCTGCCATTCAGGTGGTCAGAACCAGTGATGATGCAAACAATGCAACTTTGTATTTATCTGAGGCCTGTGAGTTATACCTTCGGCTCAAAGGTGTGGGTAAAGACAAGGTGTTCACCAGAACAGCCAATAGACATACCCAGTATGTGACCAAGCTATTGGGTGATAGACCTATATCCTCGTATTCATCCAATGAAGCTGCTCAGTTTCGTGACTGGTGCATTGAAAAAGGTATGGGCATTAAGACAGTCAAACGTGTCTTCTCGTCCATTAGAGCCATCGTTAACCTTGCAATAGCAGAGGAAGGTTTGGATTGCTCAAATGCCTTTGCAAGGACATACTTTCCTGACGATGATAATGCTCAATCAAGACAACCAATATCCATTCAGGACA
>CACHEI010000058.1 GCA_902578815.1 uncultured SAR116 cluster alpha proteobacterium
CCGAGATAGGTGAATTCAGCGCTGTCACGCGGACCGAGAAGGGGATGATCAATAATCACTGCTGCACCTCCCGTTCGGTCTAGTGAAGATTCGGCTGCGCGCCGGACCCTTTTTCGTCGATCATGTAACCGCGCTGAAATCGATCGAAGCGGAGCTCGGTTGCTGTCCTGTGAGGCTCGTCAGTTGCCAGCAGATGGGCGAACACCCAGCCTGACCCCGGTGTCGCCTTGAACCCGCCATAGCACCAGCCACCGTTAAAATAGAGTCCCTCGATGCCGGTCCTATCGATGATGGGTGAGCCATCCATGCTCATATCCATGATGCCACCCCACATACGCAAAAGCCGGGCCCGGCCTATCATCGGCATCAGAGCCATGCCCCCTTCGCAGACATCCTCAACGACTGGCAGGTTGCCACGCTGCGCGTAGGAATTGTAGCCGTCGATGTCACCACCGAAGACAAGCCCCCCCTTGTCTGATTGGCTGACATAGAAATGGCCGGCGCCGAACGTAATCACACCGGGGATGATCGGTTTCAGGCCTTCCGAAACAAAGGCCTGCAACACATGGCTCTCGATCGGCAGTCTCATGCCCGCCATACCCATCAGCCTGCCGGAATTGCCTGCAACTGCAACGCCAATCTTTTTTGCGCCGATAAAGCCTTTTGATGTCTCGACACCGCTGCATTTGCCGTTTCTGATGCGAAAGCCTGTGACCTCGCAATTCTGGATGATATCGACGCCATGGCTGTCGGCAGAGCGCGCATAGCCCCAGGCCACAGCATCATGCCGAACTGTGCCGCCGCGTCGCTGGGCTAGGCCACCCTTAATTGGAAACCGGTTGTTGTCAAAATTCAAAAAGGGGCATTCGGCGCGCACCTGTTCAGTATTCAGCAACTCCGCGTCCGCTCCGTTCAGCATCATGGCATTGCCCCTGCGGCGATAGGCATCGCGCTGGGCGTCACTGTGGATCAAATTCAAAATGCCGCGCTGGCTGACCATCGCGTTGTAATTGACGTCCTTTTCTAACCCTTCCCAAAGCTTCAGCGAGAATTCATAGAATGGCTCGTTGCCGTCAAGCAGATAGTTTGAGCGGATTATTGTGGTATTGCGGCCGACATTGCCACCACCAATCCAGCCCTTTTCAATTACTGCGACCGATGTGATGTTGAATTTGCTTGCCAGATAATGCGCCGTTGCCAAGCCGTGTCCGCCACCACCAACAATGATGACGTCATATTTTTTTTTTGGCACTGGGTTGCGCCACCCAGGTTTCCAACCACGATGGCCAATCAGCGCTTCTTTGAGCAAGCGTAGCGCTGAAAATCGTCCAGAATTTTTACCAGTCACTCTCATTGCGTGCTCCCCAAGCACTTTGATAATGACGATAACCGCCAAGATTTTTTGTCTGAAATAGGACGATGACGAGACAAACGACGACATCGTTTGTAATTTGATAGATAGATTTTCTTTTTTCGTCGCGTACGAGACAAACAAATAAACACTTAGAGAAGAATTGGATTAAGTTTTGACGATCTTCAAGGCCTGTGCTTTATATTTTTTTATTAAAAATCGGTTACTGTGTAGGCTCTTTATAAAAGATCTACGAATAGAATAGCACGTTATAAAACCAGAGCTGTTTAGTCATAAGTCACGTTACGTCATTATGAGTCGATAGAAAATGAATAATTAAGAACGGCAAATAAACACAGCTTGTCGTGACCTTGCAGCCGCAGCTGCTCTTTGACGCCAATTTCGAGCGCATGCGCAGCTAGGCCTTGCTGATTGGGAGGTCGACTATCAATCTGAGGAAGCGATCGCTATGAATATTATAGTCCTCCAGCATGCCGAGGCAGAACACCTCGGCATCTTCCGCTTATTTCTCAATCAGGACGGGCACAGTTGGAAAACGTTTCACCTATATCGTGGAGATCCGCTGCCCCAGTCAATGGCGGGGTATGATGCGCTTTGGGTGCTTGGTGGGCCAATGCATGTTTGGCAGGAAGACGAGAACCCCTGGCTGGTTCGTGAAAAGGCCTTCATCCGACGGGCGGTGATAGATGAGGGCTTCCCATTTTTAGGTCTTTGCCTCGGTCATCAGCTACTGGCTGAGGTCATCGGTGGCACGGTCGGGCCTGCGGCCGAACCGGAGATTGGTGTCCTACCAGTCAACCTGACGAAGGAAGGTGCGTCAAGTATCCTATTTGACGGCATTGATCCGGTGTTTATGGCGCTTCAATGGCACAGCGCAATGGTGATGGCGCTGCCCTCGGACTGCGAGGTTTTGGCAACGACGGACGCATGCCCTGTTCAGGCGTTCAGCTGGCAGACGCGTGCACATGGCGTGCAATTCCATCTCGAGGTTGAGAATGACACGGTTGATAGCTGGGCAGCCATTCCGGAATATGCGGCAGAGCTCGATCTGGCGTTGGGGAATAATGGCGCTAGAATAATGCGCGATGCCTGCGCTAGCAATAGCGAAAAATTCGTCAGCAGCGCTAAGCGTTTTTACATTAATTGGATGAGGTGCTCCGGCCAAGCCTGATTCGTCTTTCGGCTTGACTTGTTCCGCGATATTGAGAGTTAAAAGAGCAACGGGCCTCAATATAATGTAATTTAATTATGTGGAGATAATCATGATGAAGAGAGTTGCAATTGTTGGGGCGGGGCCAAGTGGACTCTCACAATTACATGCTTTCCAGTCGGCTGCTAACAAAGGTATCAAAATTCCACACATTGTTTGTTATGAAAAACAGTCAGCTTGGGGTGGTTTGTGGAATTATACTTGGCGAACTGGTGTTGACGAACATGGCAACACTTGTCACGGTTCGATGTACAAGCATTTGTGGTCGAATGGTCCAAAAGAAGGACTTGAATATGCCGACTACACCTTTGAACAACATTTCAAAAAGGCTATTCCCAGCTATCTGCCACGTCCCGTCCTCTTGGACTATATAAATGGGCGCGCTGAAAAAGCTGGCATTGGGAAATACATTCGATTTAACACCAACGTTCGTGATGTGAGATATAATGTTGTTAAAGCTAAGTTTACTGTTACCGCAAGAGATTGTCTTAAAGATGAAGAATTCGTTGAAGACTATGATCATGTTATTGTTGCCTCAGGACATTTTTCGATGCCGAACGTTCCATATTATGACGGCTTTGAACATTTTAGTGGACGCATTCTGCATGCTCATGATTTCCGGGATGCGCGTGAATTTGTAGGTCAGGACATCTTAATTGTCGGAAGCAGCTATTCGGCTGAGGATATTGGTTCGCAGTGTTGGAAGTATGGTAGTGCGTCGATAACCATCGCCTATCGAAATAATCCGATTGGTTATGATTGGCCACCGAATTTCAGTGAATTGCCAACTTTACTTTTTGTCAAAGATGGCAAAGCTTATTTCAAGAATGGCCAGTCAAAAAAAATTGATGCGATCATTTTGTGCACTGGTTACAAACACCATTTCAGTTTTTTGCCTGATGATCTGCGTCTTAAGACAGAAAACCGCCTGGCGACCTCAGACTTGTATAAAGGTACGGTTTTTAATCCAAATTCGGCTATGTTCTACCTCGGCATGCAAGATCAATGGTACACATTCAACATGTTTGATGCGCAAGCTTGGTATGTACGAGACATAATCTTGGGCAAAATTGTTGTACCAGATGAGAGATCTAGAGTTCTAGACATCACTGCCCGACAAAAAGCTGAGGAACGGCTTGAAGATAGTTTGGCCGGTATTTGTTACCAGGGCGCCTATGTCTCTGAGTTAATTAATGAGACCGATTGTCCCAGATTTGAAATTGGTATGACTAATAGAGCTTTTATCGAGTACGTCGGACATAAAAAAGAGGGGATTATGACCTTTCGAGACCAATGCTTTAAGTCAGCAATAACAAAGAGACTTGCGCCGATGCACCATACCCGTTGGACTGAAGCCATGGACGACAGTCTGGAATCTTACCTAGTAAAATAAGAGAAAGATGCACACTCCAACAAAAATTTATTGTATCGGCCCATCATTTTGGCTTTATGTAGATTTTTTGGTCATATATCGCTTAATTAATTCAATATTGTTTTCTAACGACTTAAACCTCGCGCAACAGTGGGGCGAGTTTACGTCCCAGTGTGCGAGCCGCGCCGGCGAGCCCCAACAGCGCTGTTGCGCCCGCACCGGCAAAGCTGGTGGCGAGCACCAGCTTGCCATAGAACACAAACTCTGCCTGCAGAAACTGGGTCATTAACGCCCAAGTGGCAAGAGAGCCAATCAGCACAGCCGCAATTGCGGTCAAAACGCCAAGAAACGCATATTCAAGGAACCAAGCGATGATGATCGACACTCGGGTTGCCCCAAGCACCTTGAGAATGGCGGAGTCTGCCAGCCTCTGCGCCTCAGTGCTAGCAACGGTACCTGCCAGAACGGCGATGCCAGCAACTAGTGTGATGAACGCCGTCAGTTGAACGGCGCTGCCAAGCATACCAAGGATGCGCTGTGCAGTGGCCACCACCTCGCGAACCGAAATTGCGGATATGTTGGCGAATCTATTAGTAATTGCGATTTCGACGCGGTCTGCGGCAAGATCATTGCTGACATGCGTTGTTGCCATCCAGCTGTGTGGCGCGGCCTCCAGAACTCCGGGTGAGAGAATGAAAACGAAATTCAACGAAAAACTCTCCCACTCAACATCCCGTATGCTTGTGATGGTCGCGTCAAATTTTCGGCCCAGTACATTGAAACCGACCGTGTCACCAAGCCAGACGCCAAGCTCGAGGGCTTCGTCGTGGGTCATGGAGACTAGGGGCGGTCCCCGATAGTCTGCCGGCCACCATTCACCAGCGAATATCTCAGCATCCGCTGGGCGCGTTCCAGCCCAGGTCAGCGCACGGTCACCGCGCAATACCCATGCCGCCCCATTTTGCGGGTCGAAATCACTGGCTGGTCTACCGCCAATTTTGGTCACTCGCCCGCGCAGCATCGGCGTTTGGGTGATTTCAGTCACACCGGGACTTGCCGTAGCAATCTGCAGGAATTCGTCGATCTGTTGGGGTTGAATGTCGATGAAGAACCAGGCTGGCGCTTCTTTGGCGACGCGCATGCCAATCTGGCGACTCAAATTGGCTTGGGAGAGCGCCACGGCAACAAGCACCGAAAGTCCAAGTCCGAAGGCTATGATCACCGCGCGCACTGGTGATCCGGGGCGGGTCACTGCTGACAGCGCAAGCCGCGCCGGCACATAGCGCGGTGATGGCACCTTCCTTATCAACCGTATTAAAATTTCGCCAAGAGCTGCTAAAAGAAATAGTGCCCCTATGCACCCACCGACAAAGCTGACGGTCAAAGCAAGGCTGCGGGTCGCCAGAAAGGCTAGGAGTGCCAGTGTGGCAAGCGCTGCACCTGTCATAATCAGATAAACTGTTCGGGGCTGGCCCTGCGGCATTTCAACAAGGCTGCGGAACAGATGTGCGGCCCGCACCTCCTCTGCTTTTGCTAGGGGCCAAAGGGCAAACAGAAATGAGGTGACAAGCCCAAACCCCGCGGCGATGGCAAGAGGTATTGGATAGATTGACAACGTCAATGGCACGGTGATATAGCCTCCAAGAATATTCAGTGCCAGTGCCGGTGCAATAGCCGCTAGAACTACCCCGAGACAGACACCAAGGCTGGAAATC
>CACHEI010000059.1 GCA_902578815.1 uncultured SAR116 cluster alpha proteobacterium
TGTCTAAGTCTTGCCCTGACAAACAGCCGCTCCAGTACAGGCTTCAATACAACAAAATCAATTTTCCTGAAGCATATCGATGAACTTCCTAACTTTTAGCGGCATAAACTTTTTGTCAGGGTAGACAACGTAGACACCGCGCTCAGGAGAAGTTTTGTGTTGGGGCAGAATATGAATTAGCTCCCCACTCACAATTTCACTTTCACAACAGAATTTTGGAAGAAGAGCAGCCCCTACACCTTCAATACAAGCCTCTTTCATCATACTTGCACTATTAGCGTAAAGCGACGGACGCAGATTTACTGAACTGCTTGTTCCTTGTTCACTTTCATATGACCAGAGAGAGGGATGGGTGGCATTTGAATAACAAATAAGAGGCCAATTTGAGAGTTCTTTTGGAGTTTTTGGGGAGCCTAATTCTTTAATAAGTTTAGGCGCTGCGCACATCAAAATAGGAAAATCGGAAATGCGTTTGGCTATAAGCCCTGAATCTTCAAGGATGCCAATTCTAATTACAAGATCGTAACCTTCTTCGATCAAATGAACGCGCTTATCATCAAAATCGACATCAACAATGACATCAGGATAAGCGGCTGCAAATTTAGCCATTGGTTTAGCCAGGAACAATTCACCATAAGACATTGGAACATTGATCTTGAGCCTACCTATAGGGGTTGATTGTTCTTCTGCAAGCTCCTCTAAAACGCTATTGAGATGTTCTTCGCTTTGGCTTATCGCTTCGCTGATTTTTATTGCCGCATCTGTGGGGGTTATTGTTCTGGTAGTGCGGTGGAAGAGGCGAAGCTTCATCTTGCTTTCCAGGATTTGAACATGTTTTCCAACTGCCGCGCCAGACATGTCCAACTTTTGGGCGGCTTTGGTGAAACTGCCTTCTTGGAGGATAGTTCGAAGGATATGGAAAGAGGACTGTATGAACATTTAATAAACTATATTTTTATAATCTTTAAACCTAGAGCGTATTTATAATATATTTTATTCACATTAAATCCTCCATCAGTCAACACACTTATGGAGAAATCGATGTCAAACACACCATCACATTCATTCGCTCTTTCCTGGGGGTTGAGCTTGTTGCGCATTCATTTTGGCGTGATTCTGCTTGCTCATGGATTGCTCAAGGTTTCGGTTTTTACGATACCTGGGACCGTTGGGTACTTTGCAAGCTTAGGCTTACCCAGCATTGTGGCCTATCTCACAATCTTTGGTGAAATTGCTGCTGGCCTAGCCCTCATCTTCGGTGTTCAGACACGGCTGGCTTCCATTCTAACCGTGCCGATCTTGTTGGGAGCAACATTCGTCCATCTTGGGAACGGCTGGCTCTTCTCTGTTGAAGGTGGTGGTTGGGAATTCCCAGCGTCGCTGACGGTGATCGCCATCGCTATCGCTTTGATGGGACCCGGCAGTCGGCTTCAGGTGAAATTCAACCCATTCGACGCGTATCTGCCTAGCCCAGTTCGCGGCTAATACCTTGCTTACAGGTGGGGACAGACTGAAATGCTGTCCCTGCCATTTGATCAACCTAGGGAAAGATAGACATGCTACAGCATCATAAATTCGACAGTCTTGGCGGCGCCGATCATGGCTGGCTCAATGCCAAGCACCATTTCAGCTTTGCCAGCTATCACGATCCGAAGAAGATGAGTTTTGGCGAGTTGTTGGTGATCAATGATGACCGTATCGCGCCGCATACCGGATTCGACACCCATCCGCATCGCGACATGGAAATCATCACCTATGTCCGGCGCGGTGCGATCACCCACAAGGACAGCCGCGGCAACAAGGGCCGCACCACGGCCGGCAATGTGCAGGTTATGAGCGCCGGCACCGGCATCATGCATTCCGAATACAATCACGAGGACGAGGAAGCCAACATTTTCCAGATCTGGATCATGCCGCGATCAAAGGGCATCGAGCCAAGCTGGGACACCGCCGAGTTTCCGCGTGAGCCTGTTGGCGATACACTGCCCCTCCTGGTCTCGGGTGATGGCAGCGCGCCGCTTCAGATCAACCAGGACGCAAGGATTTTCGCTGGCACACTTGCAAAGGGTGACAGGCTGAAACATGCCATCACCGGCCAGGCCTATCTTCTGGTCTCGGAAGGCAAAGTGACGGTTAACGGCAAGGCGGCCACCAAGGGTGACGGGGTCGCCATGTCGGGCGAAAGCCATGCCAATCTCGCCGCAGACAGTGATGCTGAAATCCTGATCATCGAAGTGCCGGGCAAACAGCGCGCCCGCTGACTCTCCCCACCAGAGTATGTGAAAGAGGACAACACCATGACCAGCCCGCATATGATCGAAGAGCAGGTGATCGCACAGCTTTTCACCGAGGCCCGCACGCACAAGGCGTTTCTCGACAAGCCTGTTGAGACCGCGACCCTGCACCGCCTTTACGACATCGCGAAGTTTGCGCCGTCAGCGTCAAACCTCTGCCCGATGCGGATCGTCTTTGCAACCTCTGATGATGCGCGCCGGAAGGTCATCGACGCCGCCGCACCGGGCAACAGGCAGAAGATTGACTCCGCGCCGGTCGTGGCCATCATCGCGCATGACACCCGCTTCCATCAGCATATCGAAACGCTGGCCCCGCATATGGATGCCGTTGCCTATGCCGCGCAGGACGCTGCCAAGCTGGAGCAGGTCGCCATTGAGAACTGCTGGCTTCAGGCCGGGTTCCTGATCGCCGCCGCACGCGCCCTCGGGCTTGATTGCGGACCGATGAGCGGCTTCGACAAGGTGGCTATTGATGACAGTTTTTTCAGCGGATCAAGCTGGCGTGCCGATTTTTTGATGAATATCGGATACGGAGATGCAAAGCAGCTTCATCGACGCGGCCACCGCCTTGGTTTTGACGAGGCCTGCCTGATCGCCTGATCCCAAATGAGGAAACGGGTGAAGTGGGAAGGCCCCCGCGTTTCTCAGGACTTTCCTCTGCAACTAAGTTCCACCCACCTCGAAGCACCAATCAATTTGCGGTATAATAACACCTCATAAGCGGGGTTTTGTTCATGCTGACAAAAGACAACGTGACCATCGGTATCGAATGGCGTTATGGGCCTGACTGGCCGGGGCAGCGATGCGGTGCGAAGACCCGTCGGGGGACCGCGTGTCAGCGTCCTGCCAATAAGAAGAATGGCCGTTGCCGACTACATGGCGGGGCCAGCACTGGTGCAAAGACTGAAGAGGGTCGAGCGCGGATCTCGGCGGCAAACCTTCGTCATGGGAACTTCACCAAGGACAAGCTTGAGAAGCGGAAGGCGAACGCTGCCAAGGGACGAGAGATTCGCAAGGAGCTTCGTCAGATGGAACGCGAGTTGATCGCTGGCGGGCTGCTCGACAAGCACTGGCGGAGTAGCTTCACCGTGTAGGCTGGCACAGGTGACTCAGTGGTTGGAGAACTTTTTTTATATTTTCTGACATATAAAAAGTTAGTTTTCCGGTGAGCCACCTGTGCCACTTGGATTAGAACGGCACGTCATCGTCCTCAGGCATATAGACCTCTAGCCCAAAATAACCCCTTATCCGACCATTCTCTGTTCTGTGCTGCTTGGTCTCGCCAAGCATCCTTATTAGAGACTTCTTAATGGCAGCCTCATTCGGAATGGGCATGTCCTCTCGCATCATGTACTTGCGGGCAGAACTGACAAGGTCGGCAACAGAACGAAAAATGGCACCGCCTTCAGCCGTGACGCATTCGCGGATGAATTCAGCAACTGGGTCATATTTGCGTCTGTATTCTTCTAGTTCCTCAACCATGCTTGTAGTGGGCTGCAGATCCTGCTGTTGATAGAGGCGTGCTCCTTCAAGACACCACTGCAAGATGCCGTCTGCCTCTGCCTTCAGTTTATCCTGAAGATTACGGTCCATCTCAGCCGGACTGAAACTCTTCCTGAACGGTATTATTCTCACCCGCCGTAAATACGCTTCATCCGTCTCGGTGACTTTTGGCAGTTCATTCATTGCGCATACGAGTTGGAACTGTGGTCTGAACTCAAACCAATCCTTATAGAGGTGCCTCGCGGTAACTCTGTCGCCGCCTGTCACTGACTTCACAGTGGTTGTGTTGATGAATGTCCCCTCTGGAAACTCTGACATCGTCACGAGGCGCTTGCCAGCGATAGAGGCAATGTCACTTGGTATGGCCCCGCTGGCCCGATCAATCAGTGCCTTTGCACTGATAGTCCCCGCGTAGTCACCAAAGACGTGCGATAACACATCAATGAACACGCTCTTCCCGTTTGCGCCATCACCTTGCAGGTAGACGATTATCTGCTCGCCCCTGTCACCAAACATCATGTAACCGCATAGTCGCTGCAGATACGCAATCTGTGCCTGGTCACCGCACATGATTTCATTGATGAACTGGATCCATCGTGGGCAGGTGGCATTGGTTCTGACACTTGCATTAGCAACGCAAGTGATCAGGTCAGACCGGTCTGGATCCTTCACCTCGCCGCTGCGCAAATCTATCGTGCCATTCGCCGCATTAAATAGATGTAGATGTTGATCCAAATCAGTCGATTGCTTCACCAACCGCTCCTCTGATGCGGCCAGTTCGATCATGGCCTTCTGCCTGCTACTGCTTTCGGACGTGTGCTGCCACTTTTTCAGTTTTGAACGATGCTCGTCACTATATGAAGGCTCCACCAGCATGTTGCGCGTTGTCTGTTTTGCTAGTTGCTGCACCTTAGCAGCATCAGGGCTCCATCTAGCGTCGTCCCAGCAATACCAAGCTCGCTGATCTGTGCAGTAAAGGGCCACATCTGCATGGTCCGTTGCAAACCGTTCTGCATTGCCAAGATCAGTGAATGGTGGGGCATTAGATACCCCCCTATTTAGCGCGCTCTGCAAAATCTGGTCAGCTTCAATGGCCGGGAAATCGCCTCCGCAATCTTGAATCCGAGAGCGGACATGCTGCGCAATAACTTCGGGAGCGACCCGTTTGCCAGCCAGAGAGACAGCTTCTTTGAATAGGGTAGTGTTCCTCTGGCCATTGGGAATTGCGCCTGTAAAAGGCAACGCAGCAGACCCGCCATCCTTCGCAGTCAGTTGTTTGAGCAGGGCAGAAGGGAGATCGTTAAAGCCAACTTCTGGGCCGAACCCCTCTCGATAGGTATAGGCACCTTCTGTTGTGGCGGAGCCAGCCCATATGATGTAACCGCCATTACCCCTGGTATCTATGCCATCGCCATACTTGCCATTGCTGATGCCAAGATCGTGCCCTGTTGGGTAAGTAAAAATAAGGTGTCGACCACCTGACATTGTGATCGTTTGACACGTATGTGGATCACCTACCCCAAACTCATTGAACGACGCTTCACCGTCCTTCCCTGGACGAAAATCGATATCAACAACAAAGATGCCGTTCTCTCTTCCTGTAGGAACGCCAATCATTGCATTTGGAAAATGGCGCCACCATGACCGGATCTGCTCTTCATCGCGGCTGGCGTCTTTATAACCACGGTTGGTGTAGGGAGACTTTGCCTTTTTGTTGCCTTGCGTTTTTTCGCGACATGGAAAGATAGAAAAGCCGAACTCATTCGATATCTGTAGGGCTAG
>CACHEI010000060.1 GCA_902578815.1 uncultured SAR116 cluster alpha proteobacterium
TCTTCGGACAGGTAGGTGGCGACTCCAGCCGCCAAAAGTGCTGCCGCAACTATCTCGTCACAGATCACATCCAACGCCTTCTGAATGTCTCCATCGGCATTCGCGCCGCCCCGGGTGGCCGCAAAATCTACTGAGGCGTCTGGCTCACGGATCACTGTGGCAATCTGGGCGGCAGCGCCGGCAAGCGCGAGAATGGCCTCACCAGTAGCCGTCTGGAGTGCCTCCCCAGAAGATTGCCCGAAAATGTATGTGCGAAGGTCAGTCATTTTGTATTGCCAAATCAGGGTCATAATCACCGCTGTCAAAAAAACGCCCGGTGAAGATTATCACCGGGCGTGGCTATTCATTCACTCATCTTTGGACAGGCTATTCGCGGTTGCCGAATAGCTGCAGAATGAACAGGAACATGTTGATGAAATCAAGATACAAACGCAGAGCACCAAAAATTGATTTCTTCGCTGACACCTCAATGCTGTCACCGGCTCGGTACATATTCTTGATGTCCTGGGTATCATACGCTGTCAGGCCAGCAAAAATCAGGACACCACCAACGGAAATCATGAAATGCATGGCTGTTGATGCCATAAAGATGTTCACAACGCTGGCAATGATTAGACCAAACAGCCCAATCATCAAGAATGATCCAAGCGCAGACAGGCTCCGCTTGGTTGTATAACCGTAGAGGCTGAGCGCAGCAAAGGCACCTGCGGTCACGAAAAAGGCGCGGGCAACGCTTGGCATGCTGAAGGTTAGCAGAATTGATGAGAGCGACAGTCCCATTAAAGCGCTGTAGACATAGAACATTGTACGGGCCCTTGACGCCGACATGCTGTTCATCCTAGCCGATAGCCAGAAAACCATGCCCAGCGGTGCCAGCATGACCACCCATTTCAGCGGTGATGCGTAAATCAGTTGGCCGAGTGACGTAAGATAGAGGCCGCCGTCAGGACCCGTCACTGTGGTCAGCATCTTTGTTCCAAACGCGAACAATCCACTGAACAAAAGCGCGATTGTCATATGGTTGTATACGCCAAGCATGTAAGAGCGCAGGCCAACATCAATTTGCGATGCGTCTGCTGCTGCTGTGTTCATAAAACGATTATCTGCCATTCTGTATCCCCTAAATAGCTGATTGACTATCGCTAATGTAATGTCTGTGTAGGTTTTGTTCAAGTCTGATTGACATAGCTTAGCCGAACTTTGCAGCGATATTTAAATCTGCCCCGCAACGCCTTTTTTCTGGCCTCTCTGCCGTTCTGATGTAGATTTCAGCTGGCCACACGCCGCCATGATGTCCACGCCCCGCGGGGTGCGGATAGGCGAGGCGTAGCCTGCTTTTAGTAACTTTCGTGCGAAGGCCTCAATTCGCTCCGGACTTGAGCATTTATAGGGGCTTCCAGGCCATGAGTTGAACGGGATCAGATTAATTTTTGAGGGAATGCCCTTGATCAAGGCTAACAGCTTTCGGCAATCCTCATCGCTGTCATTCACACCATCCAGCATCACATATTCCCAGGTGATCCGACGCGCATTGGACAGGCCGGGATAGTTCCGACAGGCATCAATCAATTCGGCAAGCCGGTATTTGCGGTTGATTGGCACCAACTCGTCGCGTAGCTCATCACGCACCGCATGCAGCGAAATCGCCAGATTAACGCCGAGTTCCTTACCTGCGCGGTTGATCTCTGGCACCACGCCGGACGTTGACAGGGTAATTCGGCGTTTTGACAAACCAACACCCTCACCGCTCATAATGATGCGCATTGCCGCCGCCACATTTTCATAATTGAACAGCGGCTCACCCATTCCCATCAGCACAATATTGGTCAGGCGGCGGTTTGGCTTCCCTGCTGGCCACTCCCCCAGTTCGTCCATCGCCAGCATGACCTGACCACAGATTTCAGCGGTGCTTAGA
The DNA here is from genome assembly GCA_902578815.1 of uncultured SAR116 cluster alpha proteobacterium. Lineage (GTDB taxonomy): Bacteria > Pseudomonadota > Alphaproteobacteria > Puniceispirillales > Puniceispirillaceae > MED-G116. Next base: position 1,916 of record CACHEI010000060.1, read on the forward strand.
TTGCGCACCAACTTCTGCGTACCAGTGTGGCAAAAGCTGCAGGTCAGCGTACAGCCAATCTGCGACGAGATGCACAGGGTACCCCGCCCCTTCTCTGGAATGTAAACTGTCTCAGCCTCATCGCCATCAGGAAAGCGAAGTAGCCATTTGATGGTGCCGTCAGTTGATTGCAGGCGGCGACTTACAGCCGGTCTATCGGCGTAGAACATTTCTGAAAATTGGACGCGCACCGTTCTGCCAAGGTCGCTCATTTCGTCAAAATTGGTCAGGCCATGGCGCCAGACCCAGCGCCAAAGCTGGCGTGCGCGAAATTTTGGCAGACCAGACGAAAAAACAATATCCTCCAGTGCCACAGGTGACAGGCCAAGCAGGCTCTGACGCACTGGATTTTTCTGCAGCGGGACAGCTTCTAACACGGGCATCTGGGCAGCTTGAGGGGTCATCGCTTTGCTTTCATAGCGCTCCTGAAAGCGCGCCGGTTCAGTGCCAGAGTGGCCTTATGATGGCCACAACCAGTTTATTTACAGGTCTTGTCGATCAAGTTTTTGGTTTTTGTAAAGCCGGCAAGCGAATAGGTGTCCGTTGTTTTGGTTCCCCGACTCGAGATACCGACGACTTTCATCTTACTGCCGCGCTTCATAGCCTTGATCATCGCAATGTCATCTTCCTCGCTTTCGGCATAGGACCGGCCCTCAAGCGTGAATAATGTAAAGGTGCTTTTATCAATCGTCACCTTTACATCAGTCTGTTTCTTGTGTTTGTAACCCGCCAGAAACTGCACAACATTGCGTTCCTCGGGAATGGGTCCATGCGAGACATAAACACGCGTCTCTCCCCGGTTCGCCGGGTCATAATCACCTGCACTGTTGGTCGGCACGCTGCTGATGAAACAGGTCCGCTTACCATCCTCATCGATACGGTAAGCCACCCAATCCTTTTCAGCCAACATCTGGACAGGCTGTGCCGCTACAGCCATCGCTGTGCCAAACCCAACAAGTCCAAAAGCAAATGAGACCGTCATGGCCAGTCTTGTCACTAAGCGTATCATTCCCAAAAAATTCCCAGTTGTTATCTCTAGTTTCATTACAAAAGGCACATTCAGCATTGTTGCCAACAGCCGTCCTAGCCGCAATCAAGCAACCATTTGGTCCGTCTTTTGGCAACAATATGCCGCAGCCAATCAACGTTGCCAAGCGCCTTTCTATACCACGCTGTTATAGGCCAGCGCGCTCTGCAGTTCAAAGAGTTTTGCAACTCCACTCCGCAGCAAGCACCGCCAGAAAGACACCAAAGACCCGGCAAGTTGTTAGTCAATAGTTACCGCTGCTAGCAGTTCTTCAACAAATGGCCGTATACGTCTAGCGATTTCATCTACACCTGCCCGGTTGGGGTGCATTCCGTCCTGCTGGTTGAAATCTGGAACAAGAGCCACTCCGTCAAGAAAAAAAGGATAGAAAATCACCTCGTTACGCGCGCCAAGCTGGGTGTAGATGGCATCAAATTCCCTGGCATAATCCTGACCAAGATTGCGTGGTGCCTGCATACCAGCTAGCATTACTGCAATATTCTCGCTGACAGCGCGATCAATGATCGCAGTAAGATTGGCCTTTGTCGCGGCAGGCTCGAGGCCTCGCAGCAAGTCATTTCCGCCGAGCACGATGATCAGGGCATCGGGTTCCTCTTTAAGCGACCAGTCAAGTCGTGCCAGCCCGCCAGCAGTTGTGTCACCAGAAACACCGGCATTCAGCACCTCAACGAACTTGCCTCTGGCGGCAAGCTCCGCCTGCAGAATGTCGGGAAAGGCTTCGCCGTGCGGCAAACCATGACCGGCAACGAGCGAGTCACCCAATACCATGAGCCGCGGACTGGCATCATCATTACCATATGCGGTAAGGGCCATCACCGACAAAGGCAACGCGAGCAGATAGGCAAATGCTGGAAGGCGCATCTTTCTTGGCAAACGCAGCTGCTTTGGCAACAAAGACAAAAAAACAGTCAACAAGTGATTGACCCCCCCTCGTTAACGCCCATATGCGTTATCATATCCAAAATCGACCGTGATACTCGCGCATTCTAGTAACATGTATGTTTATTTGGATGTGGGAATAGATCTAAAAATAGTCCAGACCCAAAACTCGTTTTGCCCAACTCTACAGCCAGTCCAGAGACTCCCAAAATGCCAAATCTCGCAAAGATGCCAACCGCGCTTCCACCCGTGATTATGCTTAATGATGCCCGGCTGGCAATGAAAAGCGCTGAAGGCATGATCGACATTCTCAAGGGCATCACCCTTACCATCTCTGCCAGTGAGAGCGTAGGCATCCTCGGCCCTAGCGGTGCCGGCAAGACAAGCCTGCTGATGATCATGGCGGGGCTAGAAGGGCTTAGTAGCGGCGCCATTAAACTAGCTGGTCAGGATATCACCAACATGGGCGAGGACGCGCTGGCAGCATTACGCCGCGACAAAGTTGGCATTGTCTTCCAGGCCTTTCGCCTGATCCCGTCAATGACAGCCATCCAGAATGTAGCGGTGCCTCTGGAGCTGGCCGGCAACCACTTGGCGGAGAAAGAAGCGCGGGCGGCGCTGGAGTCTGTCGGGCTTGGCCACCGACTGACACATTTGCCAGAACAGCTATCAGGCGGCGAGCAACAGCGCGTCGCTATCGCCAGAGCCATTGCACCGCGTCCACAAATCCTGCTTGCTGATGAACCAACAGGGAATCTGGACAGCGCTACGGGCGATAGCGTAATCAACACATTGTTTGGCGCATCACAGGCGGCCGATGCTGCGCTTGTTTTGGTCACGCATGATGCCGGGCTTGCCGCACGCTGTTCGCGTGTCCTGCACATAGAGGACGGCCTGCTTGTCCACGATAGCGCTAGCGTCACATTATGAGCCAGCAGGACATAAACGCACCCACAGTTGGCCGCAGTGACTGGTCACTTGCCTGGCGATTCGCCCGCCGTGAGGTGCGTGGCAGCGCGAGGCGCTTTCGCATTTTTCTAATGGCCCTGCTTCTTGGCGTTGCAGCAATTGGCACCGTCGGCTCGGTAGCCGAGGCGATGCGTGATGGCATTGCCAAAAATGCACGGGTGTTGCTTGGTGGTGATATCGAATTGCGGAGCCTACATACCGCCCCGGGCAGGGCTGTTCGTGACGCGGCCGCGCGCTTTGGTACCCTCTCCGACACGGTGCAGATGCGGGCCATGCTCCAGACCGACGATGACCGGAAACTGGTCGAGCTGAAAGCGGTTGATGAGCGCTGGCCTC
>CACHEI010000061.1 GCA_902578815.1 uncultured SAR116 cluster alpha proteobacterium
CAATCAATAAGGCAATGATGACGCCTGCAAGAAATCTGTCAAGTGGCCAATCCAGCGAGTGCTCCTCCGATTTCGGCGGCACTTACCCTGACTTCCTCTTGGGCTTTAGGTGTAAAATTCATCCACGAAAACCGTCCATTTAGGAGTTTTCCAGTGAGGTTGTAGCGATTTATTGTCAGTATAGAACGCGGACGTCTCAGACACTTCGTTTTTGGATCTGTAATTTTCTTCTTTGGCAATATTTACCGAAGCTTCCCCCAACGTTTTAAGTTCTTAATGATCAGTCGTGTATAACGAAGCTTGGGCTACATCTTGTTTCTAAGCTTTATTTAAAACCTAACCGACTTTGATAGTTTGTTTTTGAAGGAAACCACTTCTCTTTCTTATTTGGAAACAGAAGAAAATTTTTATCCATCGATCCCACTTTTCCCAAGATCCAATATTATTTCAAAAAACCAATGGTATGATAATTTTTTTGTTTGTAGTTTTCTGTAACTCAACGAATCAACATAAATTATCGTGAGCATTCAACTGGCAGATATCGGTAAACACCCAGACCGTGTTGTCATATTTACTTGCAGGGTCCAGGACTAACAAATTTGTGCTTATGTAAGCAGTCATAAAACCGAAAATGCCAACATCAGCGCCCAATGTTTAGCGACAAGCAAGCTTGCCTTTGACTCGAGCAGAATGTCTATGATGTAGCCAATCAACGCAGCGATGTAGGTTCCAACAACACCCAACAAAACGCTCGCTACAGCAGCAACCATCAGAACGGGTAGCGTGCCTTTCAAACACCAATGAATGAATGATAATAATGACAGTGGTGGAGCTCCCACGACTCTGTCATTAATATTGATTCAATCTTTCGGATGTCGAGATGGAAAAGACAATGATAGCACCCGCACATCTTTTAATTTAACGTTACCTATAAACAGTATGAGCCTCTCTTCCACATGAGTGATCACTAAATTATTTTGTAGAGGATAATGTATCGTCTGCCAATAATTTCGCTTAGATGAGGTAAGTTTTCACATTACCCTTGCCCTTCATAAAAACTTCTCTTGGATTAAGGTTTAATTCAAAATCATCTTTAATTAATTTGTAAGTGCACTCTGACATATGGACTTTGCCGGGTTCGCCATGCGCCTCTAACCTCGCTGCCGTATTTATAGTGTCACCCCAGACATCAAAAGCAAATTTAGTTTTACCAATCACACCGGATACAGCGGGACCTGAATTTAAACCTATCCTGATCTTTACAGGTCTCTTAGCATCATCTAAAAATTCGCCAGCAATCCTTCTCAGTTCAAAAGATAATTGATAAAGGACGCGGGCGTGATCCTCCCGATGTAGCGGTATGCCAGCCACAATCATGTAGCTGTCTCCAATGGTTTTGATTTTTTCAACACCAGCCTTCTCAACAACGTCATCAAATTGTGAGAAAATTCCGTCTAGCAACTTTACTACCTCATCAGCCGATACTTTGTCTGAAAAAGCAGTGAAGTTTACTATGTCAGCCATCAAGACAGTGATTTCAGGATTTTCCAAAGCTATGGTTGTTTTATCACCTTTTAAGCGGTCAGCTATTTCCTTTGGCATGATGTTATGCAGCAATCTCTCCGAGCGCTCCCTCTCCGCGATCAGAAATTTGGAATAAAGCCCCATCGGCAATCCCAGAATTAGCAAAGCTCCAACAATATTACTGACAGCCAGTATTTGCTTGGTGAGGGTTGGAATTTCGATCAAGGCCACTTTATCTGCGAGAAAAAGATAAGCAATCGAATAAATAGCAATGAAAGAAATCGCAATTAACCATTTTATCCATCCGCGAATTGGCACGGCAAGTATCAACACTGCAAGATTCACATACCAGAGGTAGAAAGCAGTTGCCCAACCGGTAAGGACGATAAAACACGTAGCGGAGGCTACACCAGCAACACAGGCAATTACGACTCCAATAGCAGCAAAGCCAATGGTATGAAGAATAAAACCTGCTCCAATTATTAACGCAAACAGAAGCTCCCAGCCTACGATGGGCACCCACTTTTCTACAGAAAGAAAAATCAGCAAATCTCGGCCTAGGAGCCCGAAGCCGCCAGCAATAAACCCTAACTGCATTGCAAAGAAAGCCGGCCTCCATTCCTTTGGATGCCGAGGTTGAGGCAAAAAAAATAGCTCGACTAACTTATTCATTAGCTTAACTGACACGCTGCGGTGGATAAGATTTAATGAGCAAAAGTTTTGCAGCAAAAACTTTAACTTAGATGTTGTCATTTATGCGGTAAATTGTCACTCACAAAAACCTAATCTGAAAAAGCATTGTCCTGTTGGGTCAAAAACCGCGCAAATTTTTGACAAATACAAGCGTATGAATCGAAAAATACTACACACGGGAGGTTTTTGCTTGTGATGCGTTTGTGATGCGAATTAGAAAAAAGCTCCCGTTTCCTAATGGAAACAGGAGCTTAGCATGGTGGTGAGGGTAGGATTCGAACCTACGTACGCTACGCGGGCAGATTTACAGTCTGCTGCCTTTAACCACTCGGCCACCTCACCGGATTGCCTTTTCGTCTGATTGTCTTTAAAAATTTATAAGAATTGTCACCAAAAATACGTACTTTATGCGGCTTAAAAAGCCAGCGTTCGTTTGTCAACAAAGAAGTCACTTTATGACCTTAAAAACTGGTAAAAAGCGTCATCAAGCCCAAAAGCGCCCTGCTCGAACACGCTCTCCTCGACAAGAATTGCATGCCGGACATGACAAACATGATGTAACAAAGCCTTACAGAAACGCACCTAAGCCTCCACCAAATGGATTTTTCATCTGGGGCCGGCATGCGGTGCTGGCTGCGCTGGCCAACCCTGAGCGCCGCGTAGCAACACTTTATTCGACAGCTGATGCGGCTGAGGACCTTCAAAAGGCAATCACCACCCTGCCCTCTAGGCGAAGTACCGACCTGCCACCATTGGCAATCACTGAGCTCCAGCGCCTCAATCGTATCATATCCAGTGGCGATAAAGCCGTGCACCAAGGTATGGTCGCAGCAGTGTGGCCGCTGGATCCACCGCAACTTGACGACGTGCTGGCCACCGCCGGCAGCGAACCACTCAAGGTGATCCTGCTCGACCAGCTATCCGATCCACGCAATGTCGGTGCAATAATGCGTTCAGCGCGTGCCTTTGGGGTAACCGCAATAATTGCCACCCATCGCAACACCCCAGAGGAGAGTGGCGCAATTGCCCGAACAGCAACCGGCGCGCTTGAGCATGTACCGATTGTGCGTGTTGTCAATCTGTCAAGGGCCATCCAAAAGCTACAGGCAGCAGACATAACTGTTGCCGGCCTTGCTAGCGATGGCGCGATGGGGGTTCAGTCTCTCTCTCAATTTCCTCGTCTTGCTGTCGTGGTGGGAGCCGAGGGGCCGGGGCTACGGCGCTTGACGCGGAACCATTGTGATCATCTGGTGCGGATCGAGATCAATAATGACGCCGACAGCTTGAATGTCTCAAATGCTGCTGCCATCGCACTCTATGCAGCAAGCACGAGGGCGTGAACATTTATCAGGCTTTATATCAAGTGACTTAACCACCACTAGGAAAAATTTAATCAATGGTTGCGTAGCGAGTGAAAGGGGTAATCGTTCAAGGTTACCGCGACGAAGTGGTCGCCAATCGCAAGCAGGCCTTGTTCTTAATAAAATAACCGGACTTGATGCAAGACCGCCCCTGCAGCTATGTCACGCCATACCGCACATTTTCATACGCCCAACTAGGTGCTCTATTTGCCCAACACGGGCGCTTGGTCAAACGCTGCAAATCTCTATTTGTCAAATCGATGTCTAAAAGCTTCTCGTCTTCGAGATCGGCCAGCGCCCGGCTCGAAAACCATAGCATCACCGCATTTCGATACCGAGACATCGCAACAAAAGGGCGCCTTCAATTACAAATATACAAAACAACGAAACTAGGTAAGGTATCAAAGATTAATGACATTCTGTGAAACTCTCCATTTTATTTTGTGATGAATCAAACCAACCCCTAAGATTGATGATCCTGGTTAACGCCACACAGAACGAAAAAGAGCAAGTATGCGGTACCGCAAAAATTGTCGTATTATGGATTGGAAACTCGATCTAACCACATTGCATTCACTTAAAACGGTTACCAAACTCGGTAGCGTAACGTCGTCTGCCAAAAACCTGCATCTGACAGAATCAGCTGTGTCGATGCAATCCATACGTTTAGGACAGAATTTTTACCATTACTTGCCGAAACGTGCAGGCAGTATGGTCGTACTAACCAACCAGCGAGAACAGCTGGTGGGATATATTCGCCACACTGTGGTGCTGAATGGTGAGGAAAAGAGCTTCCAGCCATTTCAATAGGTTAGGGTTGAAATCACACTCATCATTCCCCTTAACATCATCTATCCGTATTTTCCTAACGTCCTAACCAAGTCCATTGCCGCAGACCCGAGCACGTGGGTCAGGCAGAGTTCCATGAAAACCTGCCTTTTGGAAGCGAGGTTTGCCGCACACGTTCAAAACATCACGCTAAAACGGAATTGCCACAAGCTGGGACAGGCAATCTGCTATCAGCTGAACCGCTTGACTGGTTCAGGGCGCGAAATCAAAAAGTCTGGAGTCGGGTTTCCTGCCAATTTCATTTGATGCAAATTGCATTTTCCAGGAGCCCGTCCTGACCCCACTAGATACCGAGGTCATTTCATAACGATCCATTGTCAATTTTACCGGTTTCAAGACCATCAGTGCCTTTATTAGTGCTGACACCGCCATTATATATGCGATGCGTTGCTCGCAACAATCGTAATGGCCCGATGTGCTAGCAGAAAATGGGCGTCCCAATTTGAAGAGATTCAATGTCTCACAACATGTGAGCAAAATTACAAACACGCGCCGATACAAGGATTTGCTTGGATTTTTCCCCAGCTTACAGCTAACGAATACTGCCAGGCGCCAAAAGTCCAGCAGGATAGCGGCTAACTGGCTAGTCGTTTGGTGGGCAATTGGTGCGCAAATTATCAAAAAGACAATCAACGCTATTGACGCTGGTTATAACTCTGGTACAAAGCACCGCAAAGCTGGTGTGGCTCAA
>CACHEI010000062.1 GCA_902578815.1 uncultured SAR116 cluster alpha proteobacterium
AAACCATTAGTAACTCACTCGCGTTCCATCCAGTTAAGCTCCTTCTGGATTTTCCGTTCCTTTGCCGCATTCTTGCTTCGCTTTTCAAGCTTGTCCCCGGTGAACTTCCCAAGACGAAGGTTCGCCGCTGAGATGCGTGCTCGTTCCTCTTCAGTCTTTGCACCAGTACTGGCATCGCCATGGAGCCTGCAGCGGCCATTATTCCTATTGGCAGGACGCAGGCACGAGTTCCCCCGACGTGTCTTGGCGCCGCATCTCTTCCCCGGCCAGCCAGGCCCAAAACGCCATTCGACTCCGATGGTCACGTTGTCTTTAATTAGCATTCGAAATACCCCAATATAGGGTATTGTCATACCGTAAGATGGGTGCCACTTTGAGGTGGGTGATACTTGGTACTGAGCTAGATTTTGTTGGTATCGGTTTTGCTTAAACGCACATACACACCAAATCTAACTTTTATAAATGCTATGCTTTACTAACATTTTAGCCACAAAGTCGTTATAGGTAGTGAACATATTTTTCATGTTTTCTCCCTTAAACTCGGACCGGCTTTTGCCGGTCCTTTTTTATGGAAATAGTTGTTAGGAGAGAGATGTGCTTTCTTTTGATGTCCAGCGCAAAAGTCAAAATGATTTGCTCGGTATGAAGCGCCACTGCGCCTTGTTGCTAAATTTGGAGGCTAAATCAATTATTTCTCGCTCAACAGCCCGGCATAGAAAGGTTTGCGGCTTGTTTGTCGGGGTAGCCAAATATAAGGTTCTCTCAATTGTTGGGTCCACAATAACAGCGCTAGTAACCTCGCTTTCGCTGACCAGTTGATGAACCATTGCGAACGTTAAAAATAGCGTAACCCTCTTTTTGCTTTACTAGATCTAAGATCGCACTTGGTGAGTCAATTTCAAACACGACATTGGGGCTTACGCCTATACTGTCAAAGGCTTCATTATATAGTTTGCGAGTTCCCTCTATCATTGGATAGCAGCAACGGTAGTTTTGAGACATCATCAAGAGCAACCGTTGTTCTACTCTGCAAAAAAGAATTTGACGGGCCAATCAAGTGCAATGCCTCTGCAAAAATTGGAGTCTTGCGACCAATTAGGCTCGGGCTAGTATTCGCAGTTATTCCAATATCAGCTTTGTTAGAATTTAGATGGCATGGAATCATATCCGGTAAGGCCGATTTGAAGCTTATTTTCACAAAAGGATGCTTCTCAGCCAATCGACGTATTAATGGCTTCTGCTAAAACACAGAGCAATTCGTATATGACTGTTGCACCTGTCATTGATGTAAGTCCACCCGTATCGAAAGGTGGTGAAACTTCAACAATGTCCGCTCCAACAAAATTCAAATTTCGGAACCCACGGATTAGCCCTATCGCTTCGGAGGTTGTCAGACCAGCAATTTCTGGTGTTCCGGTACCTGGTGCAAAGGCTGGATCAAGACTGTCAATGTCGAAACTTAAATATACTGGTGCATCACCGACAATGCATCGCACTTCTTTGATGATCTCATCAACTCCATGTTTCTGAACTTCTTCGACAAACATCACCCGCATGCCAGCATTCTCTGAATAGTCCCATCCTTCCGACACATTTTGTGCGCCTCGTATACCAATTTGCACGGTCTTTGTTGAGTCAATCAAGCCCTCTTCATGGGCCCTGCGAAAAGGAGCGCCATGATTAAATTTAGATCCCTGGAAGCTATCCCAAGTGTCGGTATGAGCATCGATGTGGATGAATGCTAACGGTTGCTTAGCGACAGCACGTAGTATTGGAAGGCTAAAGGGGAACCTCTGGCCCTTTTATTTGTCGTGTCAAATTTTATCCATCCAAATCACCTCGTCAGGAATTGGCCAGTTGGCAATTGGTTTATTGCCAAACTTTTCGTAACCTTCTTCTACGGTAAGTTTCTGTGCTAAAAGGCAACCATTTATTACCTTTACGTGTGGATCCAAAAGGATACGCCCTAAAGAATTGGGGGCCGGGTGTAAAAACAAATTGGTTTCAAAACCACGCACATTGCAATTCCATATAACCGCAGGTTCGTCTTTTGGTGCGGCAAACCAATGGACATTGTTTAGCCATTCATGCGCAACTATTTCATCATTTTTTTTTAGAAGTCGATCTCGAACAGGGGAAATAAGTATATTATCCGCATCCATACATTTTATTCTTTGGTACTCTCTAGCCCAAATTTGGCCAGAAACCACCGATTGCACAGATATAACGTTGTTATGATGATGTGGGGGATGCACTTCACCAGGTTCTAAGTAAAGAAGACTTACCGTTATATCTTTCCCTCCAAAATCCTCGCGCCAGAAAATATAATCTTCTTCTTTGTCCGAACAAAATTTTAGGCGGCTATCCCAAAAACCACTATCGCTTTGATGCGTTCTCAAAATCTCAAGGAAAGCATACTGCATGTGACTAACTGATATTGTTGACTGTTCTAGGCGCATCAAAAGCGGGTGCATAGACTCTCTAACCCGCGCATCGTTGAGAATATCGCGTCTTTTCTCTGACATTCGGCTATTGATTTTAACCATCGCCAAGACTCCTTTATTCAGCTGCAATTGTCATCGGCAAAGATTGCAACTTATCATCAACCTTCTTAGAATACTCGACATAAGTCAGAATTGCGTTGAGGTCATCGTTAAAATGAACCTAACACCACCCCACTAGTTTTCAAGGTAATCAGAGTTACTCTAGTATCCTCACACGGTCTGAAATCCCTCCTTTTATAAGAATCTAATGGCCGCCGTTGCGCTTACGAGGACGCCATTTGACGCGTGCTTTTCAGGTTGGACTGAGGTGTGCAAACTGAAAAACGCGGCTAAATATCACAGTTTTTCCTCCATTGTTGTTCGTTCTCCGACTTTGGTAAATTAGTCCGGTGAAAAGTGCGAAATCCTCTGCAGCCGGTAATTTTTGCAATGTAATTATCGTCGAATTCAAAATTCGTTAGTCTTGCTATGAAATGATTGGGTGATAGTTTTAGCTATTATGACAAAATAAAAGCTGGGCTTTAATTTCTATGAGAATAAAGCTAAGGGGCCAAAAGGAGAGAAAGGACTCACCGTGCCGCCAAAATTGCAAACAACTGTTATTGGTTCATTTCCTAAGCCCGATTATGTTCCGATCCGTGATTGGTTCGACTCGGCGCGTGAAAAAGGTGCGATGGATTCGCCAGCTGTGACGCGTAGCTATTCCGGCTACGTCACGTCGGACGCCGATGAGGTACTGTTCGTTCGCGCTGCTGAGGAGGTGATCAGCCTACAGGTCAAGTCTGGCATTGATATCCCGACAGACGGAGAGGTACGTCGAGAAAACTACATCCACTATCATTGCCGACATCTGACCGGCTTCGATTTTGATGAGCTAGAACATCGGGTATTGCGCGACGGCGCTTATGAAACCGATCTTCCAGCGATCCGAGATATCGTTAGCCACGACAAAGTGCCCTACGGCCAACATGATTTTACCGCATCACAGGCCGTCAGTCCGAAGCCGGTAAAGTTCACGCTTCCAGGACCTCTGACGATCATGGACACCACCGCCGACTGCTATTATAACGATCGGGCACGGCTTGCTTCCGACCTTGCGGCGACGGTCAACCGCGAGATACTTGCGCTCGTCGATGCCGGCTGCCGCCATATCCAGGTTGATGAACCCCTTTTCGCACGTGAAGTCGATGACGCGCTAGCTTTTGGGCTGGAGGGTATCGAACGCTGCTTCCACAGGGTGCCGCCGGAGGTGTCAAGGACTGTGCACATTTGCTGTGGCTATCCTCACTATCTGGATGACGAGGCCTACCAAAAAGCTGACCCATCATCCTATCACCGCCTCGCCGGCGAAATGGACCTGCTGACCTTTGACGAGATATCGATCGAAGACGCGCATTGCTGCAATGAACTCGGGCTTCTGGAAAAATTTGCCAAAAAGAGGGTGATCTTCGGTAGCGTCGCGGTGGCGCGAAGCCGCATAGAAACGGTCGAGGAGGTTGCCGGACGATTGCGCGCTGCACTTGGTCATATCGACCGTGACAGGCTTGTCGTGGCGCCAGATTGCGGGCTAGGGATGCTGACCCGCAAGCTTGCAGTGGAAAAGCTCAGGGTGATGTGCGAAGCTGCAGAGGCTGTCTAGACCATGCATCAGGTAATATTTTAGTTTCCTCGATCGTGATACCGCTTTTTGATTTTATAAATTCTTAACTCACGTCTGATCGGTTGTAAAAAAGCAAATGTCAGGTTCATGTAGGAGAAAAATTTCAAACTCAGGTAATATTAATTGTCTAATTTTATGAGGAACAGCTTATGCCCGCAACGAAGCAGGAGGGTGAACTAGGGGAAGTTTATGCTGCAGAAACATCTGAACAATTGGCTGCAGTTTACGATCGCTGGTCAGATGGATACGACCAATATATGAATGAAGGAGGGTATCGCCACCCCGCAGTCTGTGCTGCACTGATAGCGCGACACCAACCTGATCTCCAAGCGCCATTACTTGATGCTGGAGTTGGCACGGGATTAGTTGGAGAACTTTTAAGTCTTATAGGGTATCAGAAATTAACGGGCATCGACATATCAAATAGCATGCTCGACGTGGCGCGCAGAAAAGGGATTTATAGCGAACTCAAAATTGCTAATCTTTTGGGTGATGTGAAACTTCCTTTTAGCCACTATGCTGGT
>CACHEI010000063.1 GCA_902578815.1 uncultured SAR116 cluster alpha proteobacterium
CAGCTAAGGACGCATTCATCAACGCAATTGCCCAGAAACTAGTTCGAACCGATACCACCAACCTGCTTGAACGGCGGCTCATCTGTGTAGTTGGCAGCTCTGGATCGGGCAAAACCACACTCGCCAGCAAGATTGCCGCCTATTGCAAGGAACATGCGATCATCGACCGGATCATGCTTGGTGCCGCCACCGGCAAGGGAGTTAACGCCAATGACGAGATCAAGGATTTCGCCCGGCTGATGAATATGAAATCGGTGAATTTCAGCGTTGATGAACTGGCCGTGCGCATGCGTGAGACCAGCAACCGGATGATTATCGACATTTCAGCAGCGCCGGAACAGGCGGTCGACGCTATCACCGCTTGCTACCGCGATTTTGGCGCGGGAAAGGTTGCCGTTGTCCAGGCCTTGCCTGGGGGAAGCAGCGCAACCATGATTTCGCATCAATGTGCGCATTATAATAGTGTCGATCCGATGATTGCTCTGACCAAGCTAGATGAATGCGAAGCCATGCCAGCCGAGTTGTCAGCACTGGCGATGGATGGGTCAGGCATTGGCCTGTTAACAGGCACCAAGTCGATTGTTGGTGGAATTGCAATTGCTACAAGTCAAATCTTGACGCAGTATCTTAGAGAAAATGCATAACGCAGAATGTGAGACACGGTGATGACAACTTCGATTGTTGTAGCAAGTGGCAAGGGCGGCGTTGGTAAGACTAGCATCGCAGTCAATCTCGGGCTGACGCTCTCACGCGTTGGACGGCGCGTCGCGCTGCTTGACGCTGATTTCGGCATGGCCAATGCACATATCTTGCTCGGAGTGAACCCTGAGCATTATATCATTGACGCAATGAATGGTAAGGTCAGCGTTGCCGAAGCAATGTGTGAGGCGCCGCTAGGGCTGAAATTCGTCTCTGGTGGCAGCGGCCTCCTCGAAATGCTCAATCTTGATGAAAAGACCCGTTACCAGTCAATCCGGATGATGGATGAAATTAGCTCGCAGACAGACTTGCTGGTGACAGACGCACCGGCTGGTGCTTCTGATAGCTCAATTGCCTTTGTGACCGCAGCTGATCGAGTGGTAGTTGTTCTAGTTGGCGAGCCAACGAGCTTTCTTGATGCATATGCTCTCATAAAAGCGGCCCATATTGAGGGCAATGTTCGCAATTTCTGCGTCATCGTCAATATGGCACGCAATGACACTGAAGCCAAAGGCCATTTCAACAAATTCAATGATATCGTGTCACGTTTCCTAAATGTGCATCTCTACTATGTAGGCAATGTCCCCTATTCCGAGCGCATGCGGCAATCCGTAGTCAAACGAAAGCCCTTAGGGCTTGGTGATCAGGAATGGGCAGAGAATCGCAAATTAAAGTCGATTTCGAAGGCAATCATGGACTCGCCAACGAATGACCACGCGGGGGTCAAGTTCTTTTCTAACAGCGCCGTTCTGGCAGAATCGGAGCCTGCCTAGTGAGAAACCAGTATCTTGAAGAGAAACCCGATGTTGAGGAGTTGATCACCAGCCATATGGAGCTGGTGCGCCAGATTGCCTGGCATTTGCATGGCCGTGTACACGCGTCAACCGAAATTGATGATCTGGTGCAAATAGGTTATTACGGTCTTATACTAGCAGCTCAGAATTACACGGTGCAAGAAGGGGCAACTTTTGCCAGCTATGCCAGCCTGCGCATCCGTGGAAGCATCGTGGATCATCTGCGAAAAAACTCCAATCTGTGCCGCACCACAATCCAGATGCAGCAGCAGGCCAACAGGGCCGAGCGTGAGCTACAGACACAGCTTGGCCGCCCTCCGTCAAAAGAGGAAATCGCCAGGAAAATTGGCATTACCGAAGACGAAATGATGGGCTGGGAGCAGGCATTTCAGGCAAATGTCCATCAATCACTTGACAGCGTCTATGATGATTTTTCGATCTGGTTTGTCTCGCCAGAGAACACGCCTGAGGAAAATATTAATGACAGCCAGTTGCGCGATGTGCTGAAACGCGCCCTAAAGACGTTACCAGAACGCGAAGCGTTGGTCATCCAGCTCTATTATGTTGAGGAGTTGAACGTGTATGAAATTGCCGAAGTGCTGGAAGTCACCACCGGGCGCGTCTCGCAGATCAAGAAGGCGGCCATTGGGAAGTTGCGCAGTTTCCTCCAGCAGGTGGATGGGGACGAGTTGACCGAATGACCGATAATTGGGAACAAACCAACAAAATCAGCATGACGGTCCAAAGTGCGGAAATGCATGTCCCAAGCCTCGCTGGCGGGCGACATCTCCTACTGTCATGCCGCCTAGTGAATATCGCCCGCGGCAACTGCCGGCTAGAAGTACACCCGACGCTTAATGATGAGGCAAGTGAGAACATGCTGCATATCCCGGTTGACCGACCTGTTATGCGAGGTGTTCTGCACGTTGCACCCGACTTATTTGCCAAGATGAGCACAGATGTTATGCGCAGCAGCAGCCGCCCAGTTAATATCGTGGTGACGCTTGCCGATGCTCTGGCTGTCAACATTGCCGGCGATTTGCGCATTGATCAGGAAACCAGCATAAAGGTTGCTGATGCCAGTTTCGTCTTTTCAATGAAATAAGGGGTGGGCCGGGCCTAGCTTATTAGCCGCTTCGACATATCAACCGCTGCCTGAAGGAGGCGTGATGAAGCGGAATAAGCCTGTTGAGCCTGCATCATCTTAGTCAATTCATCTGTCATGTTGATGTTTGACATCTCTAAGTTGCCGCTTTGAATGTCACCAAAATTTTCAGTTCCTGCAATACCGAAAGCAGGCAGGCCTGATTTTTCGGTGGTGACAAACTGGCCGCTACCGATTGATTTTAAACCAGCAACATTGCTGAATCTGACCAGTGCAATTGTCCCAATTTCAACAATTTCCGAGGGAGCAGCACTCTTGTTCGCCACTTCAGTGCCATAAACCGCTTCGATGACGCCGCCTTGGGATATATTGACTGCCGTTAACAATTGTCGTTGGCCGTCCGCATTTAATCTTTGTATGGGAATGGAGATTGGTTGGCCCTCTGAGTCGATCAACGAGCGTCCATCCCATGCCACCACGCGCCCGTCGTCCTCTAACCGCATAGATCCATCCCTGGTAAAAACAACTGGATTTGCATCATCTGGGTTGGTTGTCACAAACATACCAAGACCGGAGACAGCCAAATCAAGTTCATTTGCGGTTGGCTTAAGAGCACCCTGCGAATGCTGGCGACGTGGACCATCAGTGCGCGCACCCTGTCCAAGGTCAATCCCGGGAAGCGAACCCATTCCCACACCATAGGTATCATAGAAATCTGCACGGCTTTTCTTGAAGCCGTTCGAGCCCGCATTTGCGATATTATGCGATACAACAGATAGGTTGTGGGATGCAGCTTCGAGGCCATTGCGGATCGTTGGTATCATGGTTGGTCCTTCCTTTTTCCTACACCCTGTCTTCCAATTTTCATGCCAAAACAGCCTAGAAGCAGTAATTTTGATAAAAATTGGCAAATTCTTCATGAATTGGCCACGCAAACCTCGCCAGATTGGCAAAGCAGTTGCAAAATCTGCAGAATAAGGCATTCTGTTACTATTAATCTGAATATCCATATTCCACCGCAAATAGGGCATGCAATGAGCAGCAACCCGCCAAATGCACTCGTTCCAGCTGGCAAGAACTCTCCTCCGATGGTGCGTGAAGAGTCGGCGCCTGGCGGTTTTCGTCTGGCTGCAGAAGATGTTAAATTCGCTAGCCGCGAAGAAGTAAAAAACCAGTTGCCGGATATTCTTGGCAAGGCGCTTGCGCTTATATGGATTGATCGCGAATTTCATAACACCTTTGCCCGCGACCCACAGGGAACGCTAGAATCCCAGGGCATTTTTCTACCCGACAACATGGTGATCGAATTTCAGAAACCTAATAGCGACAGGCCACGTATAGTTGTCTATGAAACTCGGCCAAATTCCAAATTCAAGCTGCGTGTTTTCTATCTTCAGCTTGTGATGATGGCTGGTCGGTAGGATGTGCAGAGCGTTTATGCACAATATCCTGATTGTGGCACTAGCGCTGTTTCTTTCACCACTCACCGGCACACCAGTCAACGCACAGACCAATCACAGCGATGCGATTTCTATTGAAGCTGTAAATGCCGTGAAAAATAAGGACTATGGACACGCGGTAAAGCTGTTTTTGAGCCAGGCTGAAGACAACCAGCATGATGCACAATATTACCTGGCCGTGCTTTTGAAAGCTGGTAAAGGTGCACCGCAGGATTTCCTGAAAGCGCTTACCTGGGCATGGGCAGCATATCTTGGTGGGATCGAGGCAGCGGAGGATCTTTCGGACGAACTACTCGATCTCATTCCCGAAAACTCTATCGAGGCCGCAAGAGAGGCTGTTTCCGATCGGTTGCGTGCGCGCATTGATGACGGCGAAAAGCCAGCCGTCATGCAATTTGCCCGCTTCCATGCCGAGCTGAGAGACGAGGCCGACTACGAACGGGCCTACATCTGGTACTCCATTGCCGCAGCTATTGGACTTGATGGTGCCTTTGAGGCCCGTGACGA
>CACHEI010000064.1 GCA_902578815.1 uncultured SAR116 cluster alpha proteobacterium
GATAAGCTGTGCCGTTTTGCGGGTGATCGTAGCCTCACGCGCCAGCATCTGCTGACGCGCATTCAGGCTAGCACCAAGCGCAGTTTCCGCAGCCTCAACCGGCAATGTGTTCATCTCAGCCAGATCCTGCGCCCGTTGCGATTTCCGCTCGAAAAGCGCCAATTGTCGCCTGTTTACGGCGAGCTGATCCGCCTCATGGCGCAAATCGGCTTCCAGCTCATTAACCCGTGCAGTTGCCTCGGCCAGCAACAGGCGTAAAGTCTCAAGCTGGCGCTGCTGGCGGTAAGCCTCATCCTCATCTACCTGAACGGCTTCGGCGAGACGCAGCTTTGCGTCGTCCAATCGAATTTCAAGAAGGGCAAGCTGACGGTGCAGGGTCTTGCTATCCTGCGTGGCGATGAGCTGTCCCTTTTGGACCATATCGCCAATCCGCAACGGTTCGAGGTCAACAACGCCATTGGTAACCGCCGTAATGGCGGAGGGTATACCAGCCACCATGCGGCCCTGAACATCAGTATAACGTGACAGGATTTCCCGCTCTGCCGAAGCTGTCTCCACCACCGTCGTCCGTCCCCCATATCCCTGCGAGAGAGCAGGCGTTCCAACCAGCAAAATCCACGGCACAGCTAGAATGGCAAACAATCCAAAAGCTGGCCTATGGTGACCCAGCCGCCAAGCCAGCGGGTATGGATGGGAAACAGCAGAAACCATCATCAGACAAAACCTTCTTTTTTGAACCCGCGCGATCTTGCACTCACAGCCTGCAATCACACAATGAAACTCAATTGCATGTTAGTTCGGGCACCCGACGCGCACAACGCTGCGTCGGATGAAAAGACTTTTGCACAAAGCCCCAAATCTGGGCGATGCGCATACGGTGTAAAGAAGCCAAACTTCAGGCAGATGTGGGGTATGTAATGGTTCGTCGGTCAGCCGACGAAAGCCTTTTCATACACAAAGCTGCCGATTCTCGCGTTTGAACCTTCGACAAGACCGCGATCAGTCAGCAGCTGCCGAAAGTCATTGGTAAAACCGAGTGAGCCACAGATCATCGAGTGGGTACAAACCGGATCGGACGCCACCCCCGCAGTTTTTTCAGGTATCACAGCGCCAAACAGATCCGTCAGTCGCCCCTCAAACCTCTAGAACTCGCGCGTTGTCACGTTGATGAAGATCAGGTTTTCTTGCGCTGCTGATCAAACCAGCAAGTCACCCAGAATGGCTTTCATCATCTCATTTCCATAGTGCGTTTCAGCCGTTTTTTGGGTGCCATGCACGAGAATGATTTTTTGGTATTTCTAATACATTTCCGGGTCGCGGACAATTGAGACAAAAGGGGTAATGCCGGTGCCGGTAGCAGGCAACCATAATTGCCTGCCAGGGAGCAAAGCGTCTGTCAACAGCGTTCCGGTGGGTTTCTTCCGGATCAGGATCGTGTCACCGGGCTGGATTTTCTGCAGCCGGCTTGTCAGCGGACTAACTATCACCTTAATCGAGAAAAATTCGAGCGTGTCGTCCCAGAAACTAGACGCAATCGACTAGGCACGAAGAACTGGCGGATCGCCAGGCAGGCCAATCATCACAAACTCACCCGAGCGAAAACGCAGGCTTGCAGGGTGCGTTGTGCGAAACCGAAACAGGCGGTCAGTATAATGCTGAACCTTCGTAACTGTTTCAGCAATACAACCATCGGGAATAGCAAATTCACCAAAATCTCTGAGATTATGCTGGATATTCATTCGTGCCTGCCTCGCTGGATTGTTTGCATACTTACATTTTTGTACCTCCAGATTATTTCATTTATATAGAAACAATTTAATGAGGCAGGAAATATCGGTCTGGCGGCCAGTCTCTTCCCGTCAGGTAAATTTTTCATGAGGGTGAGGTATCGTCTAGGAGTGGCGTCGCATCTCTTGGCGCAGACGTTTAGTGGCTGGCTTATCAACGCCGGATGGATGTTCATCATCAACTACCACGCCGAACAGATCACGCGCCTGCGCCGCGCTGTAGCGGTTCAGGCGGACATCCTCAAAAACTCCATCGAGCGAGCGTTTCAGTGGATCGCCATAGCCACCACCACCCGGTGTCCGCACCCAGACACGATCGCCCGGAGCGAGCGCAATATCCTGTTCCTTTGATAGATGTTCCGGCACATAGGATGTACCATCACGAACCACCACAACCTTGTTGACATCACCATCGCGTCCGCCAAGCGCACCCTGTGGACCAAAGCGGCCATGATCCATGACAAAGCTGGCACGCGCCTCGCCATTGCGCAATTCAAGCTCGTAATCAAGGCCAAAACCGCCCCGCATCTGGCCGGCCCCGGCAGATCCCTCATGAAGCGCATAGTGATGATAAAGGACAGGAAAGGCCTGTTCCATGATCTCTACCGGCGGCGCCTTGGAAATTCCAATGGTCGAACATCCATTGCTAAGCCCGTCACTGTCGGCATTGCCACCATACCCCCCGCCGGAGAGTTGATACATGACGAAATCACGCCCCCTCTCAGTGTCATGCCCGCCAAGCGCAAAATTGCCGCTTGTTCCCGCCGGTGCTGCTGTCACCCTGTCGGGAAGCGCGCCGACAAGCGCAGCAAAGACCGCTTCGGCGATCCGCTGGCTTACCTCGGCGGCACAACCGGAAACAGGACGGGGATATTGTGCATCCAGAAAGGTTCCAACAGGTCGAATGATCTCCAGCGGTTCAAAGGCACCAGCACTGATTGGCACCTCGGGGAAGATATGCCGCATCGCCAGATAGACCGAACTCTGGGTTGTCGCCAGCACCGAATTCATCGGGCCGCGACAGGGTGGGCTTGATCCGGCAAAATCAAAGATCAGCCGGTCATCATCCTTGGTCACCTGAAGATTGATCACAAGCGGTTCATCAACGACGCCATCACTGTCGACATAGGCCGTTGACTGCCAGACGCCATCTGGCATCCGGCGGATCATCTGACGCATCTGTCGGGAGGCGCGTTCCCGCAATTCACCAATTGCCGCCTGCACAGTATCATCGCCATAACGATCAAGCAGGAGATCAAGACGGTCGGCGCCCACTTCCAATGCCGCCGCCTGCGCCTTGACATCACCAATGCGCTGGTCAGCGACGCGAATGTTGGAACAGATTATCGCGTAGATTTCCTGATCGAGCACTCCCTTCTTGAACAACTTGACAGGTGGCAGACGCAGCCCCTCCTGCTCTACCGCGGTGGCCGATGCCGAAAAGCCACCCGGAACCGACCCGCCCGTGTCAGGCCAGTGGCCGGTGTTAGACAGCCAGCACCACAGTTCCCTCCCACGAAAATAGGGGCGTACAAAACGTACATCCATAAGATGCGTTCCGCCAAGATAGGGGTCATTGACAATGTAAATGTCATTTGGTTCTGGTCGTGTCGCCGCCCCCTCGCCGATAAGTCGGATCAATTCGGCAGTGGAATATTGCATGGTCCCGACAAAAACAGGTAATCCCCCTGCCCCTTGTGCAATCAATGCACCATCAGCGGCGGCATAGATGCCATCGGAACGATCATTCGCCTCGGCAATCACCGGGGAGAACGCTGCCCGCGAAAAGCTGAGATCCATCTCGTCACAGACCTGCTGGAGGCCGGCCTGAATGACGCTGAGTGTTATCGAGTCAAGGTTCATGACCCCTCTCCAAGGGTGATCAGAATATTGCCATCGCTGTCCAAGACAGCCCTGTCTCCGGGTTCAATTAAAACCATCGTGTCCATCTGCTCGAGTATCGCCGGCCCGGTGATCACGGCGTCAAGTGGCAGCGCCTCGCGGGCGAAAATGCACGTTTCCTGCCAATCACCGTTGAACCAGACGGCCCGGGTGCCGGTTTGTGCGGCGGCCAATGTTTGGGCGCGTCCGGCATCATCAATCAACCCCGCCAAATCAACATTGGGGCGACGGCCTGTCACCGTCGTGTTGACATTGACAATCTGCGCCCGGATTTCAGGCAGGCTGACCCTGAAACGTGCGAAATAGACCTCATCAAACGCGGCCTGAATCGCCGCGCGGTTCACCTGATTGGCAGGTAGCGGCACCTGCAGGATATGGGTCTGCCCCACAAACTGCATATCGAGTGAATGCGTCACCATGATCTCGTTAATGGCAACGGGTTCCTGACGGATCAGCGCCATCCCCTCATCGCGCTGGGTATGGATGATGGTGGTGACCTGTTCGATATCAATCAGGTCAAGCGGCCGATTGACGGTGCGGACAAAATCATGTTTGAGATCGGCAACAATGCAGCCAAGCGCATTGGTAATCCCCGGACGCGCAGGTACCAGCACCTCGGGAACACCGAGTTCGCGTGCCAGCGCTGTCGCATGCATGGGGCCGGCACCGCCAAAGGCAAACAGGGAAAAATCACGCGGGTCCTCGCCAAGCGACACAGAAACCATGCGCGTTGCCCCGGCCATCCGTGTTGTCGCCATCTGCAAAACAGCCGCAGCCGCGGTTTCGGCGTCAGTGGCAAGAGGATTACCGAGTTTTTTCTGGAAAACGGCTCGGATTTTGCCAAGATCAACGGCGCCAGGGACGGAGTTGAGCT
>CACHEI010000065.1 GCA_902578815.1 uncultured SAR116 cluster alpha proteobacterium
ATGACAATTCGAACAAAGCAATGTCAGATCTTCCAGTCGGGTAATTCGTTCTCCCTCATCTTCATGTAAAGGAACGTTATGGTGACATTCGATGAAGCCAGCTCCCCTTGAGCCATATACGTTCTTGAAGTCAAAGCCGCACGCCTCACAAAAGAGACGCCCGTTCTTCTTTACAAAGTCTCTTTTCTTATCTCGAACTATTGCGTCATCCCGCTCTCTAGTTTTGTGCCGAACATACTTCGCCTGCCCCTCGACGGTGGATGACGTCTCTTCTTCGTATGATCGGTCAAAATTACTTAGGAAAGCAGGGTTCTGCACATCATCAGCGCAAGACAACTCAAATTCCAAGCAGAACGTCTGAGTGCCATCCTTGTCGTATACGTCTGTGAAGTTGTCCTGAAAGCTGATGACTTTGCCAATGCCTAGGAAAGTGAACTCAGGATCTTCGTTCCACCTACCGAAGCAGTAGACTGTGGTGAACCCATCAATGATGCTCCGCATCAACGGTTGTTTGGAGTGGGTTTCTTTCTTTCAATACCACATCAGCTTTTCGCTATCGCGGTCCTACTTGTTAGGGAATATTTTGCCGGCATTTCCCTCAAAGCCGATGTTGATGAAGGCAAAAAGATCTTCATCTATCCTTTCATAGCCAGATTGCTGGAAATTGCGGGACATACGCTGGTCTTTGCCTTTGACCATCTCCCAGATCTCCTGGCGACGGTACTTTTCATGTTTGGTAAAAGCGAACATTCCAGATTTTCTCCAACTAAGCCTCTCCATATGCAGCTCAGGGAATCTAACATCATTCCAACAGCTTGTTTTGATCTATTTGTTCCCTGGAAACCACGATAACTTGCACTATTTTATAAAGTCGTGGGTGAACAGTTTTCAGCTGCCAAGGGGATCACAAACCATACGTTAGTTCTCAGAACCGAGAAAAGCTCTTCTAAGCTCAAAATTAACTGGAACAGCTAGGCAGCAGTCATCTCAGAATTTACAGACCGATCATGCTGCACTGGCTGCACAAGCTCGCATCTAACACCGATGTCAGATCCCATGATGGAGCGGAACACTTGCCGCATCGTTTCTTCTAATCCTCCCGATCCGTCGCCATACCTGTGGTGCATAATGAAGCTATCGTGGATTGGTAGACACGGAGCATCATCCGGAAGAAAAGATAACAGGACTTGTTCGGCGATTTGACTATCGACGAATTGGAAGCGAAGACCGAGACCTTGGAAGAACAACTCTTCAATCGGTCGATGCGACTCTAGGACTTTGTTTCGTAGTTCGGGCCAACTGAATGGCCTGTCCTCAAGATCGAGATTTCTCGGCTTATGGGTTAGCTGAGACCTCGCATTTAACATTGCATTGAAAGCTACCTTAGCAACGTCGCGATGCTCTTCGCCAAAGACGCGGGAGTAGGCATCTTCTTTGCCGAGATCTTTACCAAGATGCAGATAAGCAATGTGTGGGTTCATCTGTTCAAAATCGTACTCGCAGGTTTTTTCTCCATCGATCGTGATGAACTGACGGTAGAACTTGGGCACATGCTGCCACCATCCTCCATAGAAGCGCCCACCCAACTCAAAGCTGCTGGCCGCAAAAATCCGCCTCAACCTGTTTTGGGACAAATCCAGATGACCCTTGGAGCGATCCTTTTCCATCAAGTTGGCCAGTTCAGTAATTTCTGCAGTCGTTAAACTCAGACCAAACTCGTGGCTAGCAAAGCAAGAATTGATGCGCTTCAGTGTTTCACGCATCCGGATTGTTTCTGGCGTATCTGAATAGGCTATTTGCTGATTTCGTCCATTGACTGTGCCCTTCAGAATGATCGTCTCTATTGGGATTTGGGGTGGTTGACCCACTTGGGCGGTGAAGCGCTGCAACTCTCTTTGCAACTTTTTTGATGCTACGAAGCCAGTCTTTTTCCCCTGTTTTTTCTCCTTGCTATACCACCCCTTTTCCAGCTGCAGCAGCAAGCCTCTGTTCCGCATACCCCAATATGCCGCAACTAGGTTTCGATAAGATACGGGCATTGGCCTATATCGGTTTGAGCTCAAGTAATCCGGTTGATGCAGACTCAGCAGGATCGGATGCTTGTGTGGATTTCTGGAGGAATGCAGCACCTTGAGCAGCAGAGCGTGCACCGTATTGGCGAATGCGATTTTCTGATCTGCGGATCGTGTCCTCTCTCGACCCTCATGGCGCTCAAGCTCGTTTGCCAAATCAGCGGCAAAAGCTAACAACTCTTCATTAACAGCCATCGCTCACCCTTTTGCCCAGTGTGGGAGATGAACTTTACCGGTAAGGCAGCTCTCAAGCCCTTGCTGGTTGAGCCACTCTTTCCAGCGCTCCCATTTGTCCACATCATCATCACTGAACATCGGCTGCCCATTTAGGCTGGCTAAGGGCGTCTGTGGCTCGTGCCACTTCACGTATTCCGTGGCAGCTAAAGCCGTGCTGAAGTTGTCAACGCGATACACTGGCAAGCAAGGCGTATTTCTGTACGTAGTAAGCACCCACTCTTGTCGTGCGCTGCCATGCGATTCTTGTTTGCGGGTTCGATAAGGTGAAGTTTCGACTTCAGTGGTACGGCCAGTATCAGTGACCCATCCCTTGCGCAGGTTCATCATGAAGAGGCGGTCATCTAGGGGCAATTGAAGAAGCGGTGACATTACACTTCTCCTTCATTTGCTGAAGGCTTAGAGCTTCGTAGGTTGGGTTGCTGGGAAACTTGTCGAGTTGCAGCACAAATCAGTCGTGCGATTTCGTCTGTACGTTCAAGGCTTTTGAATTCTGCGCTTGCTACAATCTGCGTCAGGCAATTTATGATGATCTTCTCGAGCTTTTGCATAACTTGATCCTCGTTTGCTTGTTGAGGAAAAGGATGGCTTTGCTAAGCTGTTCCCCTAGCCCATCTCTTCCCCCTTCACTACGTTCAGGGGGAAGAGATGGGCAGGGTCAGTGTTTTTGAGGGTGTCTTGAAATGGATATTTTAAGCAACGCGTCAGGAGCTTGGAGGGAGCTAGCAGTCAACGAAAAAGCAAGTGACGAGATCACCATTCTTTCTCCTTTTATAACCGGTCCGGTCTTAAAGGAACTCGTGCAGCAATCCACCGCATCCAAGTTCACGATCATAACTTCGCTAACTGCAAAGTCGTTGCACAGCGGGTCAATTGATCTAGATGTTCTTGAAGACCTCTTAGAGCTTGGCGTGGATTTGCGAACCTATCAGCCACTGCATGCGAAATTGATGTTGCGTGGCAACACCATGGTGATGGGAAGTCAAAACTTCACTTCAGGTGGAATGCATAATCTCGAAATCTCGATCAGGACAGAGTTAGGTGAACAAGAACATCGCAGACTAAAAGAAATCGTGAATAACGCTCTTTTGAAAAGTAGCTCTATCCAAGGCGCATTACTCCAGTCGCTAGCAGAGAAATTGAGCGAGATTGAGATAGAGCAGGTCGAATTGGATGATCATTATCAGGAAATAACACGGATCATTGAAGAAGCCACTAACGAGTGGACGCCTGATTTAGAAACGGCACAAGTAAATGCGCGGGCTCTTTTTACTGATGATCGAGCTGCCGAAACACATGTAATAAGAATGCAACGTGACAAGAAAAAGAAAACGTCTTGGTTTGAACGGATTGGAGATAAAGAGGCTTATGGTGTTGGTTCATGGTTTCCAGAATCAGATTTAACAGAATTTAAATTGCCGAATGGAGAAACCTTATCTCTGAAGCGCGGCAATTATTATTTGTGGTTGGATACAGACACACTTCGGCCATTTTACATGAAAGCTAATCAGACGCAGTCCACATATCTCATCACGGGAGTGAAGCATTACAAACCCACTCCCCAAGGTTTGCAAAAAATTGAAATCGACCTTTTAGACCCATCAAATAATGAGCCATCAGCCAACGTTATTTTTAAAATACGCGATATAGTATTTGATCAAGTCGATGAAGATGGAAATCGTAGCAAGGCATTTGCGGATTATCACAGGGCATATTTGTTTGATGGGTCGAGCCTGACTTTGGCTTCTGAAGACATTCATTATCTGAGCAATTACGAGGAGGAAATTTATTATTTTGATGATTTTGATGTGCCTGAAATCGAAGAACATGAGGTTTATGGTCTGATTTTTGGCACTTTCTCCTACAACAAGCGCACCGGCGGACGGCCGGATCACTTATATGAAGACCCGGAGTGGTTTGACTTAAGCGTTAGTGAA
>CACHEI010000066.1 GCA_902578815.1 uncultured SAR116 cluster alpha proteobacterium
CCACTAAGCACCACTTTTCCCATAGTCCGTGGTTCAAGTAAAAGTTGAAATGGCCAACCCAAAAATTGAACAGGCCCTAGAAAGGTAGTAGACTCCGGATCACGGGGAAAAACGCCAAAAATTTCTGCAATAATCCTGCTAGGCTAATACCAAAACGCGGCAGCACATAGATAACTATCACCGCGCAGAACAACCCAAGCATGACAAAAGTTAAAAAATTTGGTTGTCGGCGGCCTTGAACGGGGTCAGTTTTTGAGTCACTGGATAGCTTTCTTAATACAAGGTTGAACACCAGAAATGCTGCCCCAGCCGCAATCGCAGTTATGAGTATCAGCTTGATTAACACGCTTTATTATGTCCTTTTGAAGTTTTGAACTGAATAATCTTTCTTAGAGCCAAAGTATCATATTGGAAGCGTTATGAACGGACCGCTTTACTATTGAGAAACCAAAAATTAAATTTTTTAAATGGACTCATTAAGCTAAGCCACATCAAAAGAGCATTGCAAGCATATCAATGACATACGACGTTAAACAACATCAAATGTGTGTCGTATGAAAAGCATGGATGTTTTACTACAGGATGAGCTTTCTGGCCCTTGGGGCAGACCAACTGCAAAGCCAATTGATCATGCGTTGCTGGATTTGTGTGGCCCTTTTGGCCGCGAATTAAAATTTTTATGCGAACCAAGTTTGACTCTGGAATGCGGTAGGGGTTGGGTGGCTAAAAAAAACAGAGTTCAAATCTCCAAAAATGCAACTAGGTTGTAGATTTTTACGAAGCGTGC
Source organism: uncultured SAR116 cluster alpha proteobacterium (assembly GCA_902578815.1). GTDB lineage: Bacteria > Pseudomonadota > Alphaproteobacteria > Puniceispirillales > Puniceispirillaceae > MED-G116. The sequence goes on from CACHEI010000066.1 coordinate 788, forward strand.
AGCCCTTATGACGATGGGGCCGCACTCACCGCCATAAGAGTTCTAATAAGGGGTGCTTTTGCACATGTTTCGTTGAGAAAAAATCTGTCTAGAGCAAAACGATATAATGCCCAAAACAATCAGGCATTGCCCCGCCCAATAATCAAGCTGCTTATCGTTTCTAAAGTGTCAGCTTCGGCGGCTGGTTTGTCCCAGCGGATACGGTTGATCCTTGGAAAACGCAACGCAACGCCAGACTTGTGGCGCGGACTGACGTGCAAACTGTCAAAAGCCAATTCTACTACAAGTACCTTTTCCACTTCGCGCACCGGGCCGAAGCGGTTGGTCGTGTTGGCTCGCACCCATTTGTCGAGCTCCTGCAGTTCCTTGTCAGTAATGCCTGAATAAGCCTTTCCAACTGGCACAACCTCATCATCTTTCCAGATACCAAGGGTGAAGTCCGAATAGAAGGAACTACGCCTACCGTGGCCACGCTGAGCATACATTATCACCGTATCGATCAAATGCGGATCTCGCTTCCATTTGAACCAGGGGCCTTTTGGACGCCCCGCGACATACGCACTATTTCTGTCTTTGATCATCAGTCCTTCATGCCCAAAACCGTCGGTGCCTTCTGTGCGTAACTTCGCTAAATCCGTCCAACTTTCAAAAGCCAGTGTTTCAGAAAGATCAAGCCGTGGATTATCATGAAGTTTCAAAAAGCTGACAAGTCGTTCCCGGCGAGTGGTGAGTGGCAAGTCGCGAATATCTACGTCATTATCAAACAGCATGTCATACACTCGAACAAAGGCCGGAAGATTGAGCAAATGCTTCCTAGCAGCATGTTTACGGTTCAGCCGTTGCTGCAAATAGTTAAATGGTTGCGGATCGCGATACATGGTCGTCGGTGACTCAATTTGCGGATCTGAAGGCCTGCCAATCAATAATTCTCCATCTAACACAGCTCGCCCAGAAAGGGTCGCGATTACATCAGGAAAGGCGGACGAAATATCATCACCTGAGCGCGAAAACATCCGATTTGGAAACCTATCAGTATTCTGGAGTTCTTCGTTGTCAATCAACAATTGCACACGAATACCATCCCATTTCCATTCGGCGTCATAGGAAGCCGAATTGAGTCGTTTAAAATCACGTTCGCAATCTAGAGGATTGGCCAGCATCACCGGGTGAAAGGTTTCATTGGCTTTGATCTCCGGTTTGACACCATGTCCGTCAAGCCAGGCAAACAAAGCAGTGTAGGGCATATCTAGCCCGTGCCAGATCTTCTCAATCTCCTCTAGTTCTTGTTTGCTATGATGTGCAAGGGCGGTTTTGGCGAGACGAGCCGACACCCCTACCCGCAGTCCACCGGTGGCCAGTTTTATCATTGCCCAGCGTTCTTTAGCCGATGCATTATCAAACCAATTTGAGATTAAATGGTCTAGGTTACGTTTAGGGCAGGCTTCGACCGTTGAAATAAAATTTGCAACCCCTGGCAGGGTTTCTGCGCGGTGCTTCTCCGGATCCTCTGGCCAGATAAGTGCAATAGTTTCTGCCATATCTCCGACATAGTCATAAGACATTGCGAATAACTCAGGATCAACACGTTCAGTTACAAGCGCTCGCAATGCGCTCGGCTTAAGGTTCTTCAACGTTAGGTCACGGGTAATGGCCGCAAGCGCGTAACCTCGATCAGGGTCAGGCGTGTTAGTAAAATAGTCTGCCAAAGCCCCAATTTTAGCTTTGCGTGAGGGGTTCAAGATCAGTTTTTCCAGAAGGTTTGCAAAGCGCTTCATTCGGTGCTGTCTTCCTCGCGCCCCTGTAAATAGAGCGGCTCAGCATTGAGCCCGCGCTGCCGGCACCAATGCACCAGCGCATCCTCACGACCATGGGTAACCCAAATAGTCTGCGCTCCAGTGGCAATAATTGTTTCAGTCAACTCATTCCAGTCGGCATGATCGGAAATCACTAGCGGCAGCTCGACACCTCTCTGCTTGGCGCGTTGTTTAATTGTCATCCAACCAGAGGCATTGCACACTACTGGGTCGGGAAGGCGACGGGACCAGCGATCGCGCAAGGCCGATGGCGGGGCAATTACCACATGACCACGAAAGCTGTCCTTGACGCTATCTAGTGCTTTACGCAGATCACCGAGATGCACTCCTTGCGAAGCATAATAGGCACACAGCTTTTCTTGCGCGCCGTGAAGGTAGATTGGTGCGTCATATCCAGACTCTCGTAACAGCTTGATTACGCGCTGAGCCTTACCAAGCGCATAGGCACCTATTAGGTGGCAGCGATCTGTCTTTGCGGCAATGGACGCCAATAATTGCTGAATCTCGTCCAGCGGTTTGGGATGCTGAAAAACTGGCAGACCAAAAGTAGCTTCAGTGACAAACAGATCACACTGTACCAACTCAAAGCGTTGAGAAGTACTATCAGCTTGAGTTTTATAGTCGCCAGTTATAACTGCCCTCTGGCCGCGATATTCGAGACAAACCTGCGCACTGCCAAGGATGTGGCCAGCCGGGTGTAAAGTCACTGTGACATCATCAATTTTTAATGGTTCACCAAAGGGTAGAGACTGAAAGTGGCCAGCGCATTTTGCCCCGTAGCGTGCTTGCATGATATCAATAGTTTGTTGTGTGGCCAGCACATAACGATGGCCAGCGCGGGCATGGTCAGCATGCCCGTGCGTAATTATTGCGCGCGTTACTGGTCGCACAGGGTCGATATAGCAATCGATAGGTTCTATATACAGCTCATGGTTCAGCCACTTCATGATATCAGATATAGGAACATTAGCTCGAGACTCCAATCGCATCCAATAACAAGTTGGCTTGCAAAACGCGGCTGGTCTTGGTTTGCGCACCAGTGGGAGACAGCGGACGCGGCCCTTAATGGGCATGACGTCGTTGTTTTTGCGCCCACCGGCGCTGGCAAAACACTAGCCGGGTTCCTGCCCTCCTTTCTGGATATCGCAGATCGAAAATCTAATGGCAGACTTCACACGCTCTATATTTCGCCTCTAAAAGCGTTGGCGATAGATGTTCATCGCAACATCGCCACACCGGTGGAGGAACTTGGCCTGCCTGTCAGCTTTGAGACCCGAACAGGTGACACGCCATCCTCGCGCCGCCAGCGGCAAAAAACCAAGCCTCCAGATTTTCTTATGACCACGCCAGAATCACTAGCTTTGCTTCTATCTTATGACGATGCGCCGAACTATTTTTCTGGATTAAGATTTGTAATCGTTGACGAGTTGCACGCCTTTTTTGACAACAAACGTGGCGATCTTCTTAGCCTTAGTCTTACGCGGCTT
>CACHEI010000067.1 GCA_902578815.1 uncultured SAR116 cluster alpha proteobacterium
AGGCTGGCAAGCTGCGTGATGCGCTGCTGGACAGAGGACTAGCAGTCACATCTATCAAGCGGATGTTTGGTTCTGTGAAGGCCATCATCAATCTATCAATGGCAGAGCATGGGATAGAAGGACGTAATCCATTTGCCAGCATATATATGCCTGATGAGACACCAGAGGAACGCCAGCCAATATCTCTAGATGCCATCAGACGTATCCAGCATGAGTGCATGACCGTAGATGATGAGAACAGGTGGCTGCTTGCCCTCATCAGTGACACTGGCATGAGGCTGTCAGAAGCTGCAGGACTGGCCAGTGATGATATCGTGCTGGATGCAGACATACCTCATATCAATCTCCGTCCACATCCGTGGAGACGTCTCAAGACAAAGGGAAGTGAAAGGCTGGTGCCACTGGTTGGGGCAAGCCTCTGGGCTGCCAAGAGGCTGCAACAGCATTATGGTGCATACGCCTTTCCACGCTACTGCGATGGGCAGACATGTAACGCCAACTCAGCCAGTGCTGCGCTGAACAAATGGCTTAAGCCAAGAGTAAATGAGGATGTCGTAGTGCATAGCCTTCGTCATTCCATGCGAGACAGGCTACGTGCAGTGGAGTGTCCATCTGATATCATCGACCAGATAGGTGGATGGTCATCATCAACGGTGGGTTCATCCTATGGAAAAGGCTATGAACTGCCTGTGCTGGCCAAGTGGATGAAGATGATGGAGTGTTACTGACTGGCTGCAAACCTGATGGCATCTTCAAGCCGGTCATCGCCCCAGAATATCTCATTGCCGATTGAGAATGACGGCGCACCAAACACCCCTAGTTGCTTGGCTTCCTCAGTATTCGCTTCGTATATCTGCTGGATGGCTTCATCTTCGGCTTGATGCATGATGTCATCATAATCCAACTGCATGGTGTTGAAGACCAGTCTCAGATTCTTCTCTGAGCCGGCTTCTATTCCAGAAACGAACCAGAGACGGTAGGTCTCTTCAAAATACTCCAGATATCTACCTTGTTGGTTCAAGACGATGCCAACCTTGTTTGCTTGGTCGATTTCTTGCAGTGGATAAGGTGCTGGCAGTTTGGGCTTAGGCAAACCATACCAATCCGCCCGACGTTCAATATCTCGCCACATGTAATCCACCTTCGTTTTCTTAGACGGTGGAAATGGAATGTTGTCCATCGACCTCATTATGTCACCAACGCAAATAGGTCTAACCAAGAGGCTCAGACCCATCTCACGCTGAATGGCATTGATGCGAAGTGCTGTCAGGTAACTGTAGGTGCTACCAATTGATAGCCAAGCTGTAATCGGTTGAGACATCCTGTACGTCACCTGAACTGTTAGCACATGAACATGCTTGAAAAGCAGTGATTCACTAACTGCCTGAAACAAGGTGCTTTATGGCAAGTGAAACACGGTAAGTGGTGCCCGCTGAGAGGGTTTGATGCCCCACATATGTACCAGCTAGATGCCTTAATCTAAACAGAGCCTAGAATCCCATTCATCACATGTGCAGTCAAGATGCATTAATGACCTACCCAGTGACCTACCCAATCAGAAATCTTCTGGTAATGGAAAGGACCTACTACAGATACATGCATCTACAAGATGGGTAGGCAGGAGCCATACCCACCTGCGTAGGAATTATACATGTGCTGTTACACAGATTGTGTTTAGACACTGGTAACCACTATCAGTTGTCGTTTAGACAATGTTACAACGTTATAAAAAAATCGGGGGGGGGTTGAACAAAAGCAAATTCTATACTTAGTGTTAATGTGAAACTCACGCAAAGTAACGTCGAGTAAAAATGATGTTCAAGAAAGCCATTGGTTTTGTTTGTTCCTTTTCGCTTACGTTGTTTTCCGTGACAGCTAATGCTGGCAACATTTACGCAATAAATTCTGACAACGATGCGATCGAGTCGATAAACACATCAGACGGAACAAAGACTACAGTCGAGAGTTTAACTTTCTATTCTCAGGGCCAAGTAGTTTTTGATGCGACAGCAAACGACGGTTATATTTTTGATGGCGCAGCTGACCGATTGATTAAATACGATTTTGCCGCTAATTCGTCTACTAATGTCACCATAGACTCTAATGGTGACCAAATTCAGTCAGTTTTTGGTATCAAAGACGATGGGACACTTGTTGTACTCACTGATGACTTCAGTGAAGACAAAACGGAAGCAAGACGATTTGGTTTGCTTACAAATACTGGCGTGCTAACCAGAACAGGTGTGCCTTTGGTAAACGGCTCTGCATATCCTCAAGGCAACCAACTCTACGACAACATAAACAACAAGATTTATACTATATCTAATGATACGTCTAAGGTGCTGTCTGTCTTGGACCTTGATGCTGGGCAAGCAAATTCGTTTTCGACTAACGCATCGAGCCTTATCGCTTTTGCTGCTGACGAGAATAAAGTGTATGCCGCAATTACAGGAACCGGGAATCCGACCATATTAGTTACTGACTTAAGTAATGGCACCGAAAGCACCCTCACTACCACGCTACCGCCTGGTGGTTACGATAACTTTACGAGTAGCGGCTTTGTTGACATCGCCAATGATGAATTGTCTGTGTTTGTTGGTGGCAGTGGGGTTAACGGGATAGCAGTTTATAGCACTGTAGATGGCTCCTTTAAACGGGTGATATCGACTAGCGGAACAGGCCGCTTCGTTTCAACGAGTATCATTCGCTCAGTCGCTTCGGGGTCCGCAACACTCTCTGATGATATTGAGAGTGAGATTAGTGCTTTGGTAAAGCTTGGTGTTGCCTCAGTTGGCACTCAGCTATGAACGACATTGGCCTGTTCGTGAAGACCACTGTTTCCAACGCATTGTATTAGACACCATTTGTGGGGGCGTTTGGTACGAACATTTAGGCCGCCCTGCATACAAACATCTGACGAATGATCAAGCGAGACGTGCAGTGAAGTTTTGCCAAGATATTGCAGAGGGGCGAGCAAATCTCGATCAGCTAAACCAACAATCGTTGGCCTGGCGTGGCAAGAGTAAAAACTCGAGCTAAAAATTAACCAGCAGCTCAGGGCAATTTTTTTAAAGGGCTTTCACAGTAAAAACCTGGACATAATTTGTGAACACGTGCCTCTAAAGTTACAAGCTTTAGACTTGGATGTGCCTAACAGGGATAATTTACTGATGTTTGTTGCTGGCCCAGATCGTCTTTCGATCACGGGAGCAGGGTTGTTGGGAAGGGGTGCTTGCGCCTTGGGCCTTGGGCCTTGGTGGGTGGGTGAAGGTGGAGCCTAGTAAATCTATAAAGTTCTAACAGAGGTACTCTGATCATTACTTTTATTTATTAAGAATTTCTTAATGTTCACGACACAATTCTGAAAACTTTCCGACCCAATCATAGCGCAATCGATTAGGAGAGTACGTTGAGCGCCTTTCACGGTGAATATGTCTTCAAATCAATCTGGTCGCCAAATTTTTGGCTTCAGTCATCGTTTGAACCGAAAGCAAGAATGCGCTTGCACATATTTGCGCGCTTAAGCTTTTAGTCGTTGAATCGGAGGATATGAGTATAGCTATTCGGGTACTTATCGCTGACGACGAACTCAACCAGCTTGAATTGTTGT
>CACHEI010000068.1 GCA_902578815.1 uncultured SAR116 cluster alpha proteobacterium
GCTTAAACGCGCGTTTAAACCAAATCCGACTTTTATAAATGTAATATTACCTAACATTTTGGCCATAAAGTCGTTATAAAGAGTGAACATATTTTTCATGTTTTCTCCCTTAAACTCGGGCCGGCCTTTGCCGGTCCTTTTTGTTTAAAAATCGCAACAACCATTGAACCTGTTGGGGCTACTTTTTGGCAATGGAGTTCATGTTTTCCATCAAAACCTTATATTCAATCCAACAGACATCCTGTACTCGCGTGTTGAGGGCACAAAATCTAGCGATGACTCTACGGTCAAATTGCGGTCTGAATTCTCCTTTAAATATTTGTAAGCCATTCGCGGCATTTTGGAACCACTGTTCAAGAATTGTCCAACTCCCAAGTTTTGATGTCCAAATTTGTAACCCAAGAAGCTACCTAATTGTGTTTTTGACGAAGCTTTATGGTCAGAATTTTTCACCGCTGTACTAGTGATTTTAATGGTTCTATTTTCTGAAAGATTTTTTGCGTAACCAAGGGAGTAATCAATTTGCCTACCGGAAGGGGCCAAGTTTGCCGTAGTGCGATTGTAGGATACATTTCCTTGATGATCGTACCCACTTACTAAACCTAGGATTAGGTTTCCGCCTTCCACCCTTGGCGGTTGTGTCATCTGGAAATTAAACTTTTCTTCACCATCTGGTGACTTGTATCCCAAGCGCAAGTCGAATGAGCTGGACACAACGTTTTCAGCCCCAAGAATAATACTATTTTTAGGTTCTGTGGCTGTAGTTTGCCCACCCATTAATTTAGCGTTAAAATTAAATTGATCATTTATTTTCCTGTTAAATTTCATGCCAAGATATTTTGTTTCTGCTTCAGTTCCATTTAGATTATATGCACCGGTGCCTCTCATTCCCAAAATTTCGTCACGAATCTTAGTCAATCCAAACATTGCAAAAATATTTGTTTGATCAGTTTTTTTAAGTTCAGAGGCGATTGAAAATTGATTTTGACTTCCATATTTCTCCATCCTCCGCCCATTAAATTCTTCTATCGGTCGAGAAATGCCGAGGTAATGATTTTTTCCATCACGACTTATTTGAAGAGTTGCTCCCAATCCTCCATCGTTTGTTTTGAAGAACGGGGCTTCAAAAGTTGAGTAGTCAGATAGAATGTTTTGTGTTTCCAGTTGAAAATTTTGAGCTGCCGGTAGAGGTTTTCCGATAGTAGCGACGAAACGGTAATTTGGCAGATTTACGGACGAGTCCACGATAGTTCCGCTGTATGACTGCCGTGATTGGCTGGCTGAACCTCCATTAATTGAGCCATTATCCAAATTTTCTTCTAAAATTAGCGATCCAAATTCTTTATTAAAATTAATCTTTGCCTGATTAGTCGTTGGAGTTAGGACGTGATCGGATACATCGTAATCAAACCCTCCGCCCATAGCGTCAAAAAATTTGTTGTTGAGGCTTTGTGTCCCTACCCGGACGCCGTCACTAATCATTGGAGAGCTTCTAATTTGGGAGCTTTCGACAGAAAACCTCTCAGCCTGTAAGGATCCCGATCTGGGAGTATATAGACTATTTTTGTAATCGTGAGAAACAATGGGCTGAAGAGCAGCGTAAACATCCAGCATCCCGTGACCAGCGGCTTCGCTGTAACCATGTTTAACCCCATTGCCGAATACGACTTCGTCAATAATAGCAAAACTATAGTCATCTCCTGTCGCAGTATCATTGATTCCGAACTCATCTTTGCCTGAGGCCTTCTTCAAATCATTATTTGCTGACGCAAGTAAACGCGCCGTCCACTGCTCTGGAGTTTGTGTTGGGAACGCCTGAGCCACTAACGCGACGGCAGACGAAACAATAGGTGCTGAAAAGGAGGTTCCCATCGTTGGTTCCACATTCCCGTCATCTTGCCACCACAAGACATTTATCCAAGTCCCGTCTGCTGCCAGACAAAAGGCGGCTACCGGGCCGCATTTTTCAGAAATCAGCCTGTATGTCTCACTCCCCGAACCTTTTTTCCTAACTAAATCGACATTTGCTACGTTGATCCAAGCCTCGTTTAGTTCCTTAAACCTCAAAGGCAGAATGTTCTCAAAAGTAGGCCCTGGCCCCCTACCCATTGAGGATCGGTTTCCTAAATTATTGTTTGGTAAAGACCAAACGATAACCCCAGATTTTTGAAAGTTATCCAGGCTCGAAATCCAGGATTCTACATCGCGGGATGTACTTTTATTTCTATCTAATTCATCTGCGATGAACTGATATTCTGTTTTGCCGCTATTAAAATAATTAGACCGTCGATCTAAGTAGTTTTGGTAGGTCCACTTGGTCCCCCAACTGTTATTAGAGGCTACCGAACCCTTGGCCCAATTCATGACATTCGCAGAATATTTGTATTTTGAGTCGGTACCTTCCTCACTCCAATCAAAAACGGGAGAAAAGTCGGGAAACTCCGAAATCTTGAAATTAACATTTGTAAGCCCGTGCACAAGCCCATCCCCAGCGTCAGCGCCAATTACTCCCATCACCTGAAGCCCGTGATCTTCAGCTGACTCATAAGATTTTGGATGTTGATTGATTAATTCAGCAGTCAATTCAACTGTATTCTTTGAGAACTTTTGAATGCTAGAATTTTGTAATTGGGAATGATTTGTTTGAAAGCCTCCATCCATTACATGCACTTTGGCCCCACCACCATTTAGTCCATAAGCTGCTGCTTTGTGGAAATTATGTGTTTCTAGGGGATTGGTTTCTGATTTTGATAAATTTGGTATCCCAAAAGGTAGGGTAGCGTTGAAATTCTGGAATTCCGCACTTGCTTTTACCGCGTCAGCAACGCTGGCATTATAAGTAAAGCCCTTGATACCTTCGCTGAGTGGATGATTTCTATTTATAGCCACTGTCTTGATGTTGATTGTGCTCCAGTCACTCCAGTCTTTGCCATCATAGGCCCGAACCTGGACTGACTGCGTCAGAGTGCTGTCATGGCCTCTGATGTATAACGTTGCAAGATCACTGGCAGCTATCTCCTGGCCACCAACTGCCCAGAATGATCCTATGGAACTGGTATAGAATTTGTGACCTTGTGCATCTGTCTTAATCTCATATTTTGTTGCACTGTCACCATCATCGTCACTGAAACTTGAGCTAAAGCCAGACGAACCATATTTGATCCAACGCATCCCGGAGAACTCAGGAACCGTCATTGTAAAGCTCGGCTTATTATTAGCAGCAACCACTGTCTTGATGTTGATTGTGCTCCAGTCACTCCAGTCTTTGCCATCATAGGCCCGAACCTGGACTGACTGCGTCAGAGTGCTGTCGTGGCCTCTGATGTATAACGTTGCAAGATCACTGGCAGCTATCTCCTGGCCACCAATTTAAAGGACAGTGTATCAACACTTTTTTGGAGCATCTTTATATTTTAGATTCTTTCAAATAAGTCACAAAATCAGGCGTTGGACAAACGTCACTAGAGTGACCCAAACATCTCGTATCACA
>CACHEI010000069.1 GCA_902578815.1 uncultured SAR116 cluster alpha proteobacterium
GGGTGGTAAAGCGCGCATCTTGCATGTCAAGTCCGATCCTGACCATGGATGGAACATCCATGAATTCTACCAACAAGCAGATTTCAAATCTCATTACGCCAACCGCAAAGTGCGTGTTGGCAAGCAACTTAAAACGGTAGGTGAATTATGGCTAAGCCACCCGGAGCGCCGGTCCTATGAAGGCGTCACCTTCAACCCGAATGGCGCAAGCGAAGGCTATTACAATCTATTCCAAGGGTTCCCAGTCGAGCCTGCCCGAGGAGACTGCGGGTTATACCTTGACCATATCCAGAACAACATCTGCAAGGGTGACGAAGACCTTTACGAGTATGTGATCAACTGGATGGCGGATGCCATTCAAAATCCCGGCAGGCGCCCTGGTGTGGCGCTTGTGATTAGAGGCAAGCAAGGTGTTGGCAAGGGCGTATTTGTGAACGAGTTCCGACGTCTGTTTGGGCCACATGGGATACAGGTCACTCAATCGAGCCATCTGGTTGGGAATTTTAATGCCCACCTGAGAGATAAGCTCCTCGTTTTCGCAGACGAAGCCTTCTGGGCAGGTGACAAGCGGGCAGAAGGTCAATTGAAAGCAATGGTCACTGAGGAAAATAATATTGTTGAGATGAAGGGTGTTGATGCTCGCGATGCCCCCAATTTCGCAAGGTTAATCATGGCATCGAATAACGACTGGGTGGTGCCGGCTAGCGTTGATCAAAGAAGATTTGTTGTCATGGAGGCGGGTAATGCACGCATGCAAGACAGCTCCTATTTCAAGGCTCTGCGGGATCAGATGGAGCAGGGTGGACGCCAGGCATTGATGCAGTTTCTGCTCGACCGCGATTTAAGCGGGGTGGAGTTACGGAGAATACCCAGGACTGACGCCTTGGCCGAACAGCAACTCCGAAGTCTGGATAGTGTGGGGCAGTGGCTTTACGCTGCGCTAGACGCTGGGGGCTTTGAAGAACAAGGGGCTGGAGGTGTGGCTGACTTCCGCCCATGGCCAGAGTTTCTCCAAATCACAGAGGTTCACGCCTGTTACCTTTTCTACTGCAAACGCCACTCCTATCCTCGCCCAGTTCTCAGTAGCGCACTTGGCAAGCGGCTGAACGAGCTTCTGCCAAGTATCGAAAAACGGCGGATCTCAATCGGCAAGGGGCGAAAGAATGCCTACCTCTTCACGTCTCTGGATAACGCAAGGGATGAGTTTGTGAAGGTGAACCGTCTTACCTCTATCAGATGGGCAGAAGACGAGGCGCTTCGATTGCAGCAGGTGTCATAGGTGGCACAGGAGATGCTGCTTCCGATGACGCCTAAAACGCAGGCTGGGCCTTCAGTTGTCACAGGTGTCATAGGTGTCACAGGTAATTTGAGAGGTGTGGTATTACGTTGTCGTAGGCGATGTAGCGAACCCATTATGGGGTGTCTGCTATGACACCTATGACAGTAAGCTATCCCGCCAGTTCTTGTTGAGCAGCCCACCAGCGATTAACTCGTGCTCCATCTGACGAAGCTCCTTACGGATCTCCCGCCCCTTGGCGGCGTTCGCCTTCCGCCTCTCAAGCTTGTCCTTAGTGAACTTCCCATGACGAAGGTTCGCCGCCGAGATCCGCGCTCGACCCTCTTGGGTCTTTGCGCCAGTGCTGGCCCCGCCATGGAGGCGGCAACGGCCATTCTTCTTGTTGGCCGGACGCTGACACGCGGTGCCCCGACGTGTCTTTGCACCGCATCGCTGCCCCGGCCAATCAGGCCCGAACCGCCACTCGATACCCATGGTCACGTTGTGTTTTGTCAGCATGAATAACACCCCGCTTATGAGGTGTTATTATACCACAAACTGAGTGGCGCTTCGAGGCGGGTGGAACTTAGTTGCATGGGAAGTTAAGTACAACCGATAGGGTCTTCGGAAATTGCGTGGATAACGATTGTTGTTTTTAGGGGCAGAATTTGAACCTCGCCGCATTTTAGGTGCCCGTCGTTGGCCGACTATGTCTTTAGGCCGCTTTCGGCGTTAAAGTGGTGGACTCTGTCGGCATCTGCGGTCAGGTGGATCATCTCTCCTGCACCTTCCTTCGGTGGCTTGTCCATCTTCACAATCAACTCGCGCCCGCTTGGAGTCACCATATGCACGAGCGCATATTCTCCGAGATTTTCGACCAGTTCCAACGATGCGGAAATCAGGGCCTTCGCCGCTGTCGTGGATTTCAGATGCTCTGGACGAATGCCAACAATGCCGGCCCAAGTATCGATCTTCAGCGCCTTGGCGGTGGCAAAGGACAGGTCGGAATGATTGAGGAAGTTCATCTTTGGCGAACCGATAAACTGGGCGACAAATGTATTTCGCGGATTGTCATACAGCTCGATTGGGCTGCCAACCTGTTCGATGCGGCCGTCACGAAGCACGACAATCTTGTCGGCAAGGGTCATCGCTTCGACCTGGTCATGCGTGACATAGATCATGGTAGTGCCAAGGCGCTGGTGAAGGCGGGCAATCTCGAGCCGGGTGTTCACGCGCAGCGCGGCATCGAGATTTGACAGCGGCTCGTCGAACAGGAATACCGCGGGCTCGCGCACAATGGCGCGGCCAATGGCAACCCGCTGGCGCTGGCCGCCCGACAGCGCCTTTGGCGTGCGTGACAGATATTCGGTGATATGCAGCACTTCGGCGGCGGCACGAACACGGCTATCGATGTCCCCGGCTGGCAGCTTGGCCTGCTTCAGGCCGAAAGCCATGTTGTTATAGACGGTCATATGCGGATAGAGAGCATAGGTCTGAAACACCATGGCCACGCCGCGCTTCGATGGCGCAACATCATTGACTCGCACATCACCAATATTGATGTCCCCGCCGGTGATGTCCTCAAGTCCGGCGATCATCCTCAGCAGCGTGGACTTGCCACAACCCGACGGGCCGACAAACACCACGAATTCACCATCGTTGATGCTGAGGTCAACATCATGGATGACGCTGACATCGCCATAGGACTTCTTGACGTCCGTCAGAGTTACGCTGGCCATCTGTTATCCACTTCCTTGATAGCGCTCACGATGCTGGGTGCAAAATCGGCGTGAGCCGAGGGCAGATCGCCCCAGAGAACCACTGACTTCGCGAAATCGTGCTCGGCACCGTCTTCGAGCATCGGCGCCAGCAAATGCCAGTTCGGCTCGTGATAGTCGATACGTCCCTGAGCCCTGGCGTGCCGACGCGCGAATACATACCAGCTGGCGATGCTTGCGTAGCAATGTTGCGGGCTGATACCCTGGGAAAGGCACCCCTCCAGCGTTGGCCGCACGAAGATGGGGAACTTGGAAAAGCCGTCCATGCAGATTCGTTCCAGCGCATCCGCAATCGCGTGATTGGCGAATCGTTCGGTGACGCGTTCGCAATAGACATCCTTGTCAAACGGCAGCGCCCGTTGCAGCCCAGGCAAAATTTCTTCACCCTCAAGGCCGTCAAAATGGGACCTGAGTTCGGGATCGCGCATCGCTTCG
>CACHEI010000070.1 GCA_902578815.1 uncultured SAR116 cluster alpha proteobacterium
TTTTCATTAGAGTTACTGAATGCGAGACAGATTTGATTTGATACCACAATAAATTTTCTATCTGCAAATCCACATCTTCCTGTATTTGGCGAACTTGTGGAGGCTGCCTCGAAACTGACAATTTTGAGAATAGTACCAGCCAGCATTTTTTGATAACGGACAAATCTCCGTTGTTGAAGATAGGATATTTTCTAGACACGGGTAAAATTCAAAACGGAGTTCTGCATTTGACCTGGATTGCCCGAAAGACGGTCCAACTGCTCGAAAAGAAACCACCAAGGAAATTATCCGAGAAATTACGTGGTAATTCAGACATATATCCAGCCGCCATAGCGCGAGCGATCTTTGCTGAATTGCTTCGAAACGCTTATATCACAGCGCGTCTTGTGTGGGTCGGTAAGAACAATTGCATGCCTTGCTCCACTTGGCGCATGACTCGCCATTTGGCGGCCGTAGCACCTAATCTAATTTAGTATAGAAAATTCTTGCCAGACGCTGGATCTGGTGTTCCAAACTCTAATCGCGGCGGCGATTGATGATCTTGAGCATCTAGTTGGTCTACGTCGGCATCTCGATGTCGCTCAGCGCCGGATTGGCTGAGGGAGTGCCACAACGTGAGTTGGTCCGACATTGCGATCCACATGAGCTGAAGCCGCCACTTCAATCCCAACGCAGGCCGACCCGAAACAGCGTTTCGAATCGAAATTCACTGACGTTTCGGTGGATGAAATCACCAGATGAGTTAACCAGCGGTGTGCGAAAATCCTTTCCCGATTGGGCTGTTTTTTTCTTGCCAGCTGGCGCAATGGTCTTTGCTAGAGACAGACACTTCAGCTGCTGCGCGCGGCAGCAAAAATCGCTGCCTCGGCTAGGGCGGCGCCAATTGCCGAGTTAGCATCGTCTTCGCCCTCTGCTCGCGTTGCACAATGCGCCAGGATCCGGTCACGTGCCTGATGCGCATAATCACGCGCGGTTGCCAGTGATTGGGTGATGGCATTATGGTTCGCCAGCAACGTCTGCGCTGTTGCGAGATCACAATCTTTAAAGGCCGCCTCTCCAAGCGTGCGCTGCCAGAAGGCGCGCTCATCGGCATCCCCACGTTGCCAAGCGATGATTGTCGGCATTGTGATTTTCTGGTCAGCAAAATCATCGCCGGTATTTTTGCCCATGTCAGCAGCATCAGCGGCGTAATCTAGCGCATCATCCACGATCTGAAAGGCAAGCCCCAGTTTCATGCCATAATCATGCATAGTGGCGATATCCTCGGGGCTGCCACCGCCAATCTCCGCACCGGCTGCCGCCGCTGCGGCAAATAGAATCGCCGTCTTGCTGGTTATAACATGTAGATAGGCGTCCATCTCGGTGTCTGGAGCCCCAGTGATCGCATTTGACAGCCGACCAAGTACATTGATGTTGCCGGTTTCGACCATGAGCTCAAAGGATCTAGCAAAAAGGAAATCGCCGACTAGGACAGATGCCTCATTGCCCCAGAGGGCATTCGCTGTATGGCGGCCCCTTCGTAGGTTCGACTCATCAATCACATCATCATGCAGCAGCGTCGCCGAATGAATAAATTCTACCGCTGTTGCCAACTTAATTGCTTTTTTGCGGCCTGTGCTGCCGGCGCCAACAAGCGCCGCTCCCGCCAGGGTCAGCAAAGGCCGCATCCGCTTGCCACCAGCGGCGATCAGATGTCCGCCAAGTTCGGCAATCAAAGGCACTTCGCTATCCATGCGTGCAATGATTGTGCTGTTCACCTCCTGCATCTGGTCAGCAAGTATGTCAACCAGAGGCTGAAGTGAGGGCTGGTCCTCATTGGTGTTGGTTTGAATAGCGGTCATCGGGGCTTGGACTTTCTCAATGTTGGCTTGGCGTCGGTCTGTGCCTGCGCAAACTGGGATAATGACTTGATGTCCTCTGTTAATGTCATGTAGTAGGCTAGCCCCCTGTCACGCAAGTCAAAACCCACAAATTCATTGCCACGAAACGTTTTTTTGCTGCAGCCCTTTGCTATTTTTGTGTTTTGGCGCATAAAATATGGCCAATGATAACCATCATTCGCACGACCAACATCGTCAGACTGTCATTCCTGCAGGCATTGCTGCGCGATGCTGGTATTCATTCCGAGGTGTTCGATAGCAATATTTCGGCCCTTGAGGCTGGTATAGGAGCATTTCCCTGCCGTTTAGTGGTGAATGACGAATGGGCAGGAGTGGCACGGCGTGTGCTGGAACAGGCGGAGGAACTCCATGACGACTGACAAATCGCCTACTGGCATTGGAGGTGGCGGCGCAGACGATGGTGACGATCTTGAGATGATGCAGGTGACGCATGATCATTTGCTGAAGGAATCTGTGCGGATCACCCAACCGGTTGACGGCTATCGCGTTGGTACCGATGCGGTACTATTGGCGGCCTCGATTAACACGGAGCAGGGACGCATTCTAGATCTTGGTACTGGTGTTGGTGGGGTTGCACTTTGCATCGCCCAGCGCATTACGGGTGTTCATATTACCGCTGTTGAAAAAGACACGGACATCGCCGAGCTCGCCAACATCAACATCACAGATAATGGATTTGCTAGCCGGATCAGGCTGATCAATGGTGATGTTTCCTCCCTGCCGGTAATTCTAGCTGGCAGTTTCGATCATGTTATCAGCAACCCGCCATATCATGATGTGCGTGGCACCAGGCCTCTCAGTCGGACCCGTGCCCTGGCTCATATGGGTGAGGGCACGAGCCTTGAGGATTGGGTAAAAGCTGCGATCTGGGCAGCAAAGCCACGCGCCAAGATCAGCTTCATCTGTCGAGCTGACCGCGCCGCTGAGCTAATTACTTTGTTTGAAACACATGGTGCTGGGGAAACGCTGGTCTTTCCGATATGGCCGCGGCAAACCAGCCCGGCAGGACGGGTGATTATTCAGGTGCGTCGTGGTGTTAAGGGGCCGGGTGCTATCCTTCCTGGACTTGTCATGCAAAACGACAAAAGTGGGTTCACCGAAATGGCCAGCGGCGTCATGTCGGGCGATGCGCTTCTTGTCACACATCCGGCACGTCCGAAGGCGACGTCGAACTGAACCCTATAGGGCAATTTCCCTCCAAAAAAACCTGTTGTTAAAAAAGGTCACAAATTATGAAAATTCTATCCTCTCGGACCCAGCTGTATAGACAAAGCTGACATTCTCAAAGGTGCAAGCGGTATCACCATCACCAGTCAACCTTTTGGGCAGTGCCAGTTCGCCCAAAGTCTCGTTTGTGGCAAGGAGCTGGGCGATACGATCTGCAGCACCAGCCGCCCGTTGTAACTCACCTGCCAATTCTGAGAGTAAGCCGGTCGAGCTCGCCACTAGAAAGGCGTAGAAAATGAACGAAGACAAATCGCCAGCACTGATCCGCCCAGCGAGGAGGTCTTGGCCACCAATCCATAGAATGACCGAAATCCCAGCAAAAACC
>CACHEI010000071.1 GCA_902578815.1 uncultured SAR116 cluster alpha proteobacterium
GCTGAATTCTGCTCGCTAGTTGGCTGTTTAGAAACTTATTGAAAAAACTCTTAATGCTCCTCACAATTTGGCGAATTCACTGGATAGGCCCTCATCAAAGGTTTGCAATCTACCTGTAACCCCGATCAAAAAAAACTGGCCATCACAAAAGCGTGTTCCGATAGCGCCCATCGTTTTAGAGTGAAATAAGTTTTCGGTGCGGTATCTCATCTCTGACTTTTACTTTGACAACTGCCATTGAATTACTCGCTTTCAGTAAGTAATTGTTTTCATTGGAAAATTTTACACTATTTATGTAGAAATTATATAAAAAATTTTTCCTGCCTAAAAAAAACTCCAGCACAAAGCGACAGGTTTCAAGCCTCTATTTATAGTGGAAAAAATGAGATGATCAAACAGGGCCAACATCCCACCCCTTTTCGACCTGGCACGCTGAAGAAGAAATATCAGACAAGATTTTCAAACGCGAGACTCGTTTGAAATAATGTTTTTTCAAAATCCGAGCTACAGTTACCGTATACGAATGCCTTATGAAGCTAACGAGTACCCACCATTATAATTACCGCTCTTTCTCCGAACTTTTGAATGCTCCACAATACGTTCTCGAGCCAAGCCACGAATTTCTTCAATCGACGAATACTCTTTACGCTCTAGGTAGTCGTTAAGATCGTGCTTTAGCTCTTTAATCAAGTCAACACCGACACCACCACTGCCTTTCTCCTCCATGGCAGCTGTGCATACCTGAAGATTTCCTGCGCCGTGCACAATGAAATTAAATGCCTCACGAAAGCCCCTTATGCCGCCGATCCCTGAAATGGCTCTGTCTGGGAAAGCTTTGGAAATATCTGATACGCGCTGCAAGGCTTGGTGAAGGATCGCTAAGCCACCTAATCCTCCAGACGTGACCAGACCGTCCACCTCCACCTCAAATTTCATCGTTTCTGGATCCATTAAAGGCAGAGATGGAAAGGTATTGCATAGGGATATTGATGACGCACCGGACTCATATGCCGCACCAGCCGCGTCTACGAGTTTAGCGGTGGAGGGCGTTAGCTTTACCCATATGGGCACACTAACCACACCAGTCACGGCCTTCAAAATAGATCTAATTATCTCCTCATCGTTTGCAATATTAGCACCCATATCTTTGCGGTCCATGTGGGGACATGACATGTTCAACTCAATTGCATCGCAGCCCACATCGATACAAGCAGATGCAAGTTTACGCCAATTTTCCATCTCTTCATTATTACCTGCACCAGCCATAATAGAGGCAATTACAATACGATCGGGATAAGTCGTTTTTATTTCCTCTAGATCAGGCAACCAAATATCAAGTGGTTGGTCAGAAATCAGCTCCCAATTCCATGATGAATGGGAAACAGTATCTTTTCGCTTCATCCGCGAAACGTAGGGTTTTATGTCACTCGCGCGTTGATATATCGTTTTTGGGCCGGCAACGTTTTCTACCGGGTGCAGACCAATAGTCTTAGTAACTACACCACCCCAACCAGCCTCAAAAGCTCTCAAAATTTTCCGTTTACTTTCCGTCGGTGGAGCGGAAGCCAAAATGAAAGGATTAACAAAATTTAACCCTGTGAACGTTGTTGCAAGTCTGTCCATAACCCAATACCCGCCTCGCTTAATTGACTTGTTCGAGAAACCATAATGCGCGGAAACGAATATTTGTCCAATATTTTTTACCAACTGATAAAATTTTTAATACATTTTCAGTAATATTTTTAAGACGCACCCGCACAACTTTTATCGAACGAACTTACAAACATACTAGCAATCGGTGTATTAAACAGACCCTTTTTAAAGTTCTGGTTTTCAGACTTTGCATCCGGCAAGGATCTTTGGGCTGGAGTCTTTTGTTTTTCGGTAGTTACTAGCAGAGCAATCTAGACGCATCCAACGATAGCCATCTGATAAATGTTAGAGTGACAGGAGTAATCCTAACCGCTGTAATTTTTTTGTAATCTTTGCCGACAACTATTCTGGTTCAAGCGTGATGCTTTTAAGGCTGACAACTTGCTCTCTTGGCTCTTCTGCAAGATTGGTCGCATAGCTAGCAACTTCTAATTTTCTAATGATCCGTAGTCCAACGTTTCATCTAATTACACTTGCATATTTCTAGTTTTGTCTATGCGCATTGTGGTCATGTTGTCATTACACACTTATAAACACTTGATTGCAATTCTGGGCATCTTTTACTCAAGCGCTGGCATTTTTCCTAATTAGAAAAACTGAAAGCAAATATGCGATTAAAAAAATCCGAGCAAGACGGATGTTTGCGCAAGCGCTAACTAATTTTCCAATAATCATCGTCCTTAGCATGACGCCTGTTTTCGAGATATTTGTCCTGCCATATTTGGCCCTAATTGTACCATTTTTGCTACAACGTTTTTCTTTGAGAGAATTACTTTCTGGCTCTTTTACCGAGGTTGAAGGTTTAAGCGCACTAGCAGGCGGCGTTGCACTTTCATTGAATAATTGAGTCAAAACAATCGGTGTCCGTATCCACACATGCAGGATTTTTATACCTACTCTTGCTTTGACCAACGCGGGCGATTATTTCTGGTGAACGGTTAATTATTTTTGTTGGCATCCCAAGTTCGACTTATTCGGCAATACAAAGCTGAATATGTTGTCTGAATTCAGCTTCCTACTCTAATCTTTAAAATTTAGCCCCTTGACATTTGGGGCTGACATTAGACTAGTTGGGTCTCTAAACATAAATTGGCACGCTTAAAGCAACAATGTTGATAGTGTTATTCGTTGGATTGTAATTGAGGGTTTAATTCTACTCGCCCTTCAAATTTCAATTTTTGATCCGAAGCATTGGGCAAATAGCAGGACCAGCTTTGGGAGGCTTTCGATCAAAACAAAGATTTCAGTAAAAATACACCTATCCCATGCCGGCATATCGAGTGCTTTCCCTCGATAAAAAGTTACATGAGTCGCCCCCCTTTAACTTTCAGGTTTAAGGTGCTATATCATCGAGCTCACGCGGCGTTTGTGTAGTGGTAAGACCTTAGCCTTCCAAGCTAAAGACGCGGGTTCGATTCCCGCACGCCGCTCCAGACAATCTCTGGAATAACCCAAAAAATATATCTTAGTCAGATAGTTAGAAGAATTCAGGATGGATCGAAGCTTGGAGAGTGGTTAATGGTGCTCCTAAAGCAATCCGTTGCATCTATTTCATCAACAATGTCAACTTATGACCATCACCGTACGACTGGCCAACGCTTCCTGTTGCCCGCACGCCACCTCAGTTTTGCGCTATATTCACGAAAAAACTGCCATCTTTGATTGAGACATTTCTTCAAGCGTATAAGAAATTCCGCCAACGCCAAGACCGGACCGTTTTCTGCCAGCAAACGGCATCCAATCCACCCGGAAAG
>CACHEI010000072.1 GCA_902578815.1 uncultured SAR116 cluster alpha proteobacterium
GCCGCGTCCAAACCTCCGGGCGCAATAAGATGATCCTCGACCCATTCCAGCCACAACGGGACGAGGATGTCGAACGGCTGAGGGAGTTGCAGGCGGATATTCATCAGCAATTTATCAGCTATGTGCTTGACCGGCGCGGAGCACGATTACAGGAACCTCATGATGAGTTATTCAGTGGTGCTTTTTGGACTGGCCAGCGTGCGGTCGATCTTGGCCTTATAGATGGTCTTGGCGAATGCCGTCAGGTGCTGCGTGACAGATTTGGCGAGGACATCAGTTTCATGTTTATTGAACCGAAGCGGAAGTTTCTTGCTGGCCTTGGTGGGTTGCCCGGATCGTTGGCAGGTGGCATTGTTGACGAGGTGATGGAAACTGTGACTGAGAAAGCCCTGCTGTCGCGTTTTGGTCTCTAGCTCGGTTCCTGAATCGATGCTGTCTGTGGATTTTTTCAACGAGCGCCGGTCTGGCTGGCGGGACATTGGAGTGAGACTGTTATGATGCCTTCCCTGCCCAAATTGATTGCTCTGGTGCTGGTTCTGTGGACTGTCTGGAAGGTGTTTCGGATTATCGAACGTCGCAGAGAAGTGTCACGCAGTGAGACCGATGAATTTTCCGAAGGTAAATCTTCGGAACATACAAAGGCCAGCGGCGGAAAAAAGAATCAATCACTCGATCTCGAGGAGTGTCCGGACTGCGGGTCTTGGGTGATTCCGCCCTGTGACTGCAAAAATTGCAGTGATGTTGGGTAAAGCTGCTCTCGGGGCAAAATTTGGAGTGTGCTTGCGCTTGCCTTTTTGGGGTGTTGCGGCTAGTTTTCGCTCAGTGTTCACAATGTCACTCATTCGCTGCGGACGGGGCTGTTTATGTCCAAAACACACCTCACGGCTGAGGGGCTAGATTTCCAGTCAATTTTCCTGAACTTACAGCGATATTGGGCCAGTAGAGGTGCTGCTATCCTGCAACCTTATGACATGGAGGTTGGCGCAGGCACGTTTCACCCTGCAACATCCTTACGGGCGCTGGGGCCAGACTATAATTGGCGCGCCGCTTATGTGCAGCCGTCACGCCGCCCAACCGATGGTCGCTTTGGTGAAAATCCAAACAGGCTACAGCATTACTATCAGTTCCAGACGATTTTCAAACCGTCACCACCAAACAGCCAGGATTTGTATCTCGGCAGTTTGAAAGCCATCGGTCTGGATCCGGCCGCGCATGACATTCGTTTTGTAGAGGATGATTGGGAATCGCCGACTCTTGGCGCGTGGGGTCTTGGCTGGGAGGTCTGGTGCGATGGAATGGAAATTTCTCAATTCACCTATTTCCAGCAGGTTGGTGGTATTGAGTGTCATCCCGTTCCACTTGAGTTGACCTACGGGTTGGAGCGACTGGCAATGTTTATTCAGGGCATTGATAATGTCTATGATCTGGACTGGGACGGCGTACCGGCGGAAAAGGGTGGAAAAAGTTATAGTGATATTTTTCACCGCGCCGAAATTGAATTTTCAAGCTGGAATTTTTACCACGCCGAAACCGATATGCTGCTTGCTCATTTCCGTGATGCAGAAACTGAATGTGGACGCTTGCTGGCTGTGGAAACACCGCTCGCATTGCCTGCATATGACCAATGTATGAAAGCGAGCCACCTTTTCAATCTTCTTGATGCGCGCGGTGTCATTTCGGTGACGGAACGCGCTGCTTATATCGGCCGGGTGCGGGCGCTGGCTAAAAGATGTTGCGAAGCCTGGATCGGCACGGTAAGCGCGAGACCGACAGGGGATACAGCCGATGGGTGACAAAACCGCCGATCTGCTTTTTGAAGTCATCTGTGAGGAAATTCCTGCCCGTATGCAGGCGCGGTCGGCCAGTGATCTTGCAAGATTATTTGCCGAGGCTCTCGCAGCAGCCAATCTCTCTCACGGTCAGATGCATAGCTTTGTCGCGCCGCGCCATCTCGCGCTTTATGTTGATGGTGTGGTGGCGAAACAGCAAGACAGCATCTTGGAAAAGCGCGGCCCACGAGTTGATGCCCCGGAACTGGCAATTAACGGCTTTTTAAAATCTACAGGCCTTAACCGAGACCAGCTTATCGCCGAGAAAACACCCAAGGGAACCTTTCTGTTTGCCCGGACCAAAATTGAAGGAGAGGCGACTGCCACGCTTCTGCCAGCGATGGTCTGTGATATTCTGGCTAATTTTCCTTGGCCAAAAAGCCAGCGCTGGGGTGCCACTTCGTTTCGGTGGGTACGGCCACTGCACCGGGTTAATGTGCTGTTTGGTGGTGTAGGTCTTGAAGGGGCGCTTGATATGGGGGGTGCGAAGTTGCCTTTTACCACCATCAGCAGCGGTCATTATTTTGAGGCACCAGTCGATCTTGATCTCAGCGGCGTCGGTGGCGCCGATGATTATGCCGCGCTCCTACACAGGGCGCATGTTATTGTTGACCGGCCTATGCGCATTGACATGATCCGACAGGGCGCAGCCAAAATTGCAGCCGGTCTTGGCTGCAATCTGAAAACCAAGGATGCGAATATTATCGAGACAGCTGGCCTCGTTGAGCACCCTCATTTGCTTGTTGGGACAATCGAAGACCGTTTCATGTCGCTACCTGCCGAGGTACTGCAATCCTCAATCGAGACACATCAGAAATACATCACGCTGCAATCGTATGACGGGTCATTCTCACCGCATTTCATTATTGTCAGCAACCGTCTTACAGATGATGAGCGCGATGCTGTCATTATTGCTGGCAACCAGCGCGTGTTGCGTGCTCGGCTAGCAGATGCTGAGTTTTTTTGGGTTGAGGATGGCAGCGTTCCATTTTCCGATTTTCTGCCGCGCCTGAATAACATCGCCTTCTATGAGCCTCTTGGAACAATGTATGATAAGGCGCTACGATTGGAAAAACTGGCGGCTGATATCGCCGCCGCCATTCCGGGGGCGAATGGGACCATTGCAGCGCGTGCAGGACTGCTTGCAAAAGGAGATCTGGTGACGGGCATGGTTGGTGAATTCCCTGAATTGCAGGGCATTATGGGTGGTTATTACGCTAGGGGTGCTGGTGAGGATGCAGCCACCGCCGAGGCGATCGCGGCACACTACCGTCCGGAGGGCCCTGATGACAGTATTCCGGCCACCGTCGAGGGCCTTGCGGTCGCACTTGCAGACAAAATTGATACGCTTGTTGGCTTGTTTGGCGTCGGTGCACGACCGACCGGGTCCAAGGACCCTTTTGCCCTGCGCCGGGCTGCACTTGGCGTGATCCGAATCCTGATCGAAGCCAACATCAGCCTGTCACTGCATGGCATTTTGCAAAACGCTGCCGGCTATCACGGTTTTACAACGATTAATGATGAATTGCTGCCG
>CACHEI010000073.1 GCA_902578815.1 uncultured SAR116 cluster alpha proteobacterium
AGCCCCTGCAACCAGAAATAATGAAAGAACAGCACCCGCTATCCGCAGACTATAGGGCTGCAGAAAAGGCCAGAACACAGCCATCAGTTGTCTGCTGTTCAGAGCTGTCGGATTTATGGGCGTGCTATGCTTGTCACGCTGCATGATCAACTGCCATCCATCAACAAAAGAAAGCGGCGCATCGCCGCGGTGAAAACGGGCACAAAACCGGCTTTGGGGCTTGCGCTGTCGTTTCGTTGACGCTATACCACTCAGCCGTAAAAATTGCCAGCTCCCATGGACGATCAAATCGAAAGCCCAGCGCGGGTTAAGGCAAGACTGAGCCACGAGGCATGGAACAGACCACCTGCGGCAAATACCGCAGGCATAAAATCAGGAGGGCACCGTGAAAAAAGACATTCATCCAGACTATCACAAAATCACATTGGTGATGACTGACGGCAGCGAGCGCACAACCCGTTCAACTTGGGGCAAAGAGGGTGACGTGCTGAAGCTTGATATCGACCCAAAAACGCACCCAGCTTGGACCGGCCAGCACCGCATTGTAGATTCAGGTGGTCAAGTCGCCCGGTTTAACAAGCGCTTTGCAGGACTTGACATCAAATAGCTCATGCCGAATACAAATCCAAAAAACGCTTGTTTAATTCGGCTTTTTTGGAGGTTGAGTTTCAGGCGTTGATCATGTCTGTCTCCTGATAGCCGCCTGTGCTGCGGCTAGACGTGCGGCTGGAACTCGGTAAGGAGAGCAAGAAACATAATCCAGACCTACCTCCTCGAAAAAGGTAATGGAGGCGGGATCTCCCCCATGCTCTCCGCAAATGCCCAACTTTATATCCGGACGTTGCCTGCGGCCGCCCTCAACCCCAATTTTTACCAGAGTTCCTACACCCTTGCGATCAATCGACACAAACGGATCCCTGACATAGATTTCAGCATCAGTGTACCGGTGCAAAAAGGCACCAGCATCATCACGACTTATTCCCAGCGCGGTCTGTGTCAGATCATTGGTGCCAAAGGAAAAAAACTCAGCCTCGGCAGCGAGATCATCTGCGCAGATAGCAGCCCGGGGTAATTCCACCATGGTACCGACCAGATAGCTGATCTGCTGTCCCGTCGTTGCCATGACAGATATGGCCTCCTCATCAATCACAGCCTTGCAGAACGCAACCTCTTTTCCAGTGGCCGCCAGCGGCACCATGATTTCAGGAACCGGGGCTGTACCCTTGGCCGCGACAGCACAAGCTGCCTCAAAAATGGCGCGCGCTTGCATCCGGCATATTTCCGGATAGGTAACGGCAAGCCGGCATCCACGATGACCGAGCATCGGATTGGATTCTGCAAGTTTCAACGCCCTCTGTCGGGCAGTCTCACTGGACACGCCAGCCGCTTTGGCAACATCGGCAAGCTCCTCATCTGAATGCGGTAGAAATTCATGTAGCGGTGGATCAAGCAGCCGGATGGTAACTGGCAGGCCAGCCATGATCGAGAACAGCTCCTCAAAATCCAGTCGCTGCATTGGCAATAATTTTGCCAGGGCCGCCTCACGCCCCTTGGTATCAGCTGCCATAATCATCTGCCGCATTGCGACGATGCGGTCCTGATCAAAGAACATATGTTCGGTGCGGCACAGGCCGATGCCCTCTGCACCAAACCCAACTGCCGTGCGGGCATCCGCTGGGGTTTCAGCATTGGTACGAACCGCCATACGCCGGCGCTGGTCAGTCCACTCCATAATTGTTGAGAAGGCTTCTGACATGCGTGGCTGAATAGTAGCAACAGCTCCGTGATACACCTCGCCACTGCTGCCATTGATGGTGATAACATCGCCCTCTGATAAGCACGTATCCATGATAAAGACAGTACTGCTGACCTCATCAAAGCGCAGATCACCCGCGCCTGAAACGCAGGCCCGACCCATCCCGCGCGCAACCACGGCCGCGTGGCTTGTCATGCCTCCGCGTGCAGTCAGAATACCAGCAGCAGCGTGCATGCCGTGAATGTCCTCCGGGCTAGTCTCTAACCTGACAAGAATGACCTGATGACCTGCCGCTGTCATCTCTTCCGCCTTGTCAGCGCTCAAAACAATCTGCCCGCAGGCAGCACCGGGTGACGCGGGCAATCCACGCGTCAGAACATTTTTCTCTGCCGTGGGGTCAATAGTGGGATGCAACAGCTGGTCAAGAGCATTGGGATCGACGCGCAACAGCGCTTCATCCTTCGAGATCAACCCCTCCTCGGCCATTTCGACGGACATACGCAACGCTGCCTCGGCAGTGCGTTTGCCGCTTCTTGTCTGCAGCATGTAGAGCTTGTTCTGTTGGACGGTAAATTCAAGATCCTGCATGTCTGTGTAATGTTTTTCCAGCTGATGACGCACCGCATCAAGCTGAGCGAAAACGTCTGGCATCGCCTCTTCCATTGACTCACCGTCACCATCCTGACGCGCGGCACGTGTCAGAGGCAATGGTGTGCGGATACCTGCGACAACATCCTCGCCCTGCGCATTTATAAGGAATTCACCATAAAAGCTGTTTTCACCTGTTGATGGATTACGGGTGAAGGCAACACCAGTTGCACAATCATTTCCCATATTGCCAAAAACCATCGCCTGTACATTGACAGCCGTTCCCCAGGAAGCTGGAATGTTGTTCAGACGGCGATAGGTAATGGCCCTCGCATTCATCCAGCTAGCGAACACCGCGCCGACGGCGCCCCAGAGCTGGACCCATGGGTCCTGAGGAAAGTCGGTTTCGGCTTCGTCGACTACAATGGTCTTGAACTCGTCGACAAGCGCTTTCAGATCATCGCCTTTAAGGCCAGTGTCATCGAATACTCCGCGGTTGAGCTTCATCGTTTCAAGCGCGTCTTCAAACAGGCCGTGATCAACACCCATGACAACATCAGCATACATCTGAATAAAGCGGCGATAGCTGTCATAAGCAAAACGCTCATCATCGACCCGCGTCGCAAGCCCGGCGGCTGTCTCGTCATTCAGACCTAGGTTGAGAACAGTATCCATCATGCCTGGCATTGAGGCCTGCGCGCCGGAGCGAACCGATACAAGGAGCGGGTTTGTCAAATCGGCAAAATGCGCGCCTGTTTCAGTCTCGATCCGCAAAATGGCATCTCTGACCTGCGCTTCTAATTCGATTGGATATTTGCCCTCATTGTCATAATAATATTTACAGACCTCAGTGGTGATGGTGAATCCAGGCGGCACCGGCAAGCCAATACCACTCATCTCAGCAAGGTTAGCCCCCTTGCCGCCAAGTAGATTGCGCATCGAGCCGTCACCCTCGGTGCCGGCCGCTCCAAAGTTATAGACCCAAGCAGTGCCGGTATATCCGGCGGTGTTGTTCTCA
>CACHEI010000074.1 GCA_902578815.1 uncultured SAR116 cluster alpha proteobacterium
TTTTTGCAAAGCTATTTATACAGTCCAACCCATTTCCAGTTGATGCTTATCGTTTCTAATATGGGTCACACAAGTTAAGTGCACATCAGCCTCTCCAAAGAATGCATGGGATGAGAGAGCGTAGGTATATTCAGAGATTCGCTACTAAGCGAGATTTACTCAAATGACTTTATTTGTTAACCTAAAAGCCTTGGTCACATGGTCTCACTGGAGATACTTTTGCCCATATTTGATGTATACGTCGACCCTAGGAATCAAAACACTCTCATTCTGAATAATGTGTCCCTTGAAACAAATGAAAGTGAGTTGAGCCTGCAGGTTCCAATAGTTGATGAAATTCCCCGGTTTTGTGAAAGTGGTTATGCTGAGAATTTTGGTGACCAATGGAATGATTTCACGGAAGACCAATTTGATGACAGCAATAATGCTTATAAAGAACTGAGGCTGGCTGAGCAAACCTTGCAAGAGCCCTTTCCATTTAATCTAGAGAAGATAAACGGCAAAACGATATTAGAAGCTGGCTCAGGCAATGGACGCTTTACTTACATAATGCTGCAAAAAGGAGCCACTGTTCATAGTTTTGATCTCTCGCATTCCGTTAATGCGCTGAAAAAAAATATGAAAAAACGCGGCTTATGGGAAAGCGTGAAGCTTGCTCTGGCGCAAGCTGACATCAGGCATATGCCCTATAAAGATGCGCATTATGATTTTGTGGTATGTATGCATGTGCTACAACACACTCCTAGCCCAGAGGTGAGTGTTCATCATCTTTGGACTAAGGTCAAGCCGGGGGGCTTTTTGGTATTTGACCATTACAGACTGAAACTCAAATCTCTATATCCGCCAATTGGGGGTTTTGGAAACCTTTTTAGGCACTTAATTCTATTGCTTCCTTATCGCTTCCAAAGGCCAGTCTGTGACCAATTTGTAAAATTTTGGTTCCCAGTCCATTGGTTTTTTAAAGACTCAGAGTTAATGCAACAGGTTTTAATGAGATTATCCCCAGTGAGGTTCTATTATCCGTGGCTCAATTTGCCCACAAGACAGGCTTATTTTGAAAAGGCTCTGTTAGACACCCATGACGGAAGTACTGACAAATATCATCACGTAAGGACAGTCCGTCAGATGTGTTCATTGATTGAAAAGCTTGATAACGTGGAAAACTTCCAAGTTTCAAAGGGTGGCAATGGTCTACTAGTTTGGGTCCAAAAAACCAAGCGTTGATTTAGTTTTTGTTAATGTCATCTCTGGACTTTCACGTACCGAGTTTTTTCGGTCATGTGAGTAAATCACGCTTAGTAGCGAATCTCTGAATATACCTACGCTCTCTCATCCCATGCATTCTTTAGAAAGGCTGATGTGCACTTACCTTGCGTAACCCATATTAGAAACGATAAGCATCAATATGCCTATTCCATTATCAGAAGATTTCTATGCGCGGCATTGAGTATATTCCAACATTCTTAAACCCCCAATAAGCTATAGGGTATATATAGCATTTTGGTGGTATAGCAGTTTAATGTTCATCTAAATGCCCCCCAGCTAGACACAAGCCCCACACAGCGTCTTCAGACATTGCTGTGTATCCATATTCAGAACAATGCCAACGCCTATCAGTGACCCCCAAATCGCCATACACAGCAGGTCTGTGAGGCATTGTTAATGCACGTATAAATGACCCATTGGATTGCCTCAACTGGCAACTGTTTGTGGTTACCAGTGTCAGCACCTGATGTGTGTAGATGGCTGTGAATATATACGTAGGCACCCTCACTGGCCCATGCATGGGGTAGGTAAGTGATGGTAGTTATGTGTCTTATGGAGATTGTTAATACAGTCTAACTGAGACAGTTAAGTGTTATTGAGAGTTAGACTTCGTTCTGGATAACAAAATAATGGAAGGGGTTAAAAGTAATGGAATTCAATATATCCCTGTCTTATACAATCCTAAACTTGGCGTTGTTATCTTAATGAATACGCCCATTGAGTCCGCCGGGTTATTTCCCTGTATTGGAATACCACGGTATTCACTTACGTAGGAATGAAACCAACAGTGTCAGCAAATCTGCCCGAGATGCGTTCCGCTATGGGTGACTGCATCATCACAGACCGATTAGTAATTCCTTGCAGCAATTATTGAGGGAAATGGCGAAGGCCTCTAAGTCAAACCCTCCACCATACCTTTCACCCACTTTTTCTGACGACCATCCACCTATTTGTTTAATCATCTCTGATGGGCAATTTACTGCTCTCAGACTGTCACGCATTGAATGAAGGAAGCTGCGCATGACATACCCGTCACTGATGGTCTGCTTTAGCCATTTGTTAAGTGCAGCACTGGCTGAGTTGGCTTTGCAGCCCTTATCATCGCAATACCGTGGGAAAAGGAAAGGGGAGTGCTATGATGCCTTTACAGCCCTCTTTACTGCCTACAGAGATACCCCAACCAGTGGCAACGTTCTCTCACTGCTTTTGGTCTTCAAACGCCTCCACGGATGCGGACGAATGATGACGTGAGGAATGTCTTCATCCAGCACGATATCGTCTATAGCCAGCCCTGCAGTTTCACTGAGGCGCATTCGAGTGTCACTGATGAGTGCCACCAATCAACGAGGCTCATAATCAGTTGTCTGGCAACGCTGTTGAATGACTTAAACTTCTCTATAGGGATTGCTTGTTTTGTGGACGCATCACCTCTGTCAGGCATATATGTGCCACTGAAGGCATTGCTGCCCTCAATGCCATGCTCACGCATTGTCAGATTGATGATTGACCTCACAGAAGCAAAGACACGCTTCACAGTGTTGATGTTCATGCCTTGCTCAAAGCACCAGTCTCTGAACTGAGCAGCCTCTGATGATGAGTAAGAGGTGATGGGTCTATTGCCCAGCACCTTCGACACATACTCACCATTGCGACGAGCAGTCCGGATGAACGTTCTTTCATCCTTGTTCTTAATAGACAGATACATCTCAAATGCATCCATCATCAGAGGAGATGTATCTTCCACATCATCCGTCTTCACAAGATGAATGGCGGGTATATCCATCTGCTGAAGACGCAACCCAAGCCAATAATCCTCAAGTCGCTGCGTCACAGACTTGGCAGCACGGAGGGCAGATTGATGCGATTTGGTTCTAAGAGAGAATGAGATACGTGAAGAGACATAGTGCTGCTTCACATCATGTGGAACACGCCGAACGTAGTAGAAGACGCCATCTCTATCGGCCAAATATTGGCAGGCATCTTTGTACATCACTCTGTAC
>CACHEI010000075.1 GCA_902578815.1 uncultured SAR116 cluster alpha proteobacterium
AGGCAATGATGTTCGGCAGAATGCGGCTGCGCAACAATGTCATTTCGTCTTTAAGGATAAGCTTTCGTTTTTTCAATCGTTGCAGCTTCAACTGGTCAAAGGGTTTGTCATCGGCAAGGCGCTCAATTACATCATCGAGATCACGATGTTCGGACTCAAGCTGGCGTAACTTGTTGATGATTGTCTGCTGATCGCCGGTCTCATCCTGATCTTTCACAATGACCTCCTGAACTGCTCGTTGCGTTATGGCAACTCGCTGAGGTTCGAAATCTGTTCTTCGACCTGTGTTGAACCACCGGCTTTCTCGATGGCAGCGTCAAGATCACCTTGTGCACAAAGCCCCAGCATTGCCGGGTGCTTGGCGGTGATGTTGGCAATATTCCAATGCGTGCGCTCACGGATTTTACTAATGGTTTCCTTGGTAGTTCCAATCAGCTTCACAATTTGAGAGTCTTTGAGTTCTGGATGATGTTTTACCAGCCAGGCAATGCCGTCAGGCTTGTCGCCACGCCGTGCAACCGGCACATAGCGTGGGCCCTTGGTGCGCCGGTTTGGTGTCGGCAGGTCAGACTCGGCAAGCATTAGCTGCGCTGTTGGATCTTTCTGGCAACGATCCAGTTCTTCTTGCGTCAGCTGACCATTCTGCACTGGGTCATATCCCTGAATGCCAATGCCGGCCTCGCCATCAGCAATTGACTGAACTTCCAACGGGTGCAGGCTACAGAAATTGGCAATCTGCTCAAAAGACAGGGATGTATTGTCTATTAACCAGACGGCTGATGCTTTGGGCATGAGAAGCTGTGTCATAATGATGCTACCTTAGATGTCCTGCCAAATATCCTACTAACTCAGACCTGCGCCAGCATAATGTACCGGTCAGGCATGTTCACCTTACAAATTGAAGTGGAATCCCCTTCTTATACGCCTGAAATGCAGTGATTGCCAAGCCTACCTTTGCCAGTGAGTGCTAAAAATGTGCATAATTGCGCCTGCAAAAGTGATATCGTAGTCCGTATAAAGCAGGGAGCCAGTAGATGGATGATGAACTTGATGCGTTGAGGCCATCGGGATTAGCGCGGGAGATGGAGCGTTGGAACCGTGAGGATCTGGAGGCCTATATCACCACTATGAAGGCTGAGATCAGTAAGGTTGAGCGAATTCTTGCGAGCAAAGCTGGTGTTAATGCTGAAGCCGCCGCACTTTTTGGCAGCGCAGATAAAAGCTGAGTGAGGCGATTAGCCAACTTTGTCGGTGCGCGCTGGTTTGGGTAGAGGCTTCATCCACTCTGGGATCAACAGATCTGCAGGTGCGTTGGCAACTTGCAGTCTTGCCTCACCGCCCAGAACAAGATGCAGATCTGACAGTTTGATCAATGCTAGACATAGGCTGCCTCCTTCTATTTTGGCGGCTGTCTTGGTTGTTGCGACAGCTCTCTCATTCAACAAAATTTCCGTCCCGGCGGCAGGAGGCGCACCACCGGGCAGGTGCAACGGTACAAGCCGACGTTTCACAAGGCCTCGATAATGTGTGCGGGCCGTGACTTCTTGCCCAATGTAACAGCCTTTTCCAAAATCAACCGCACCTAGCCTGTCGAGACCCGCTTCAAGCATTAACGCGCGTTCTGGAGTAAGGTCAAGCGGGCCTTCTGGAACACCAGCGGCAATACGTAGTGCCTGCCATTGGTCGATCTCACCGCGGGTTGCGATGGTGTTGAAAGGTGGCGCCGCATCACAATGACCGAGCCAACGAAAACCGAGGCTCTGGTGACGAGGGTCGTGATAAACCCCCTCGATATCAATTGGAGCGCCCCAGCACAGCCAGATGGTCATATCCTCAACCACCTGAAGACCAACCGAGCGCCGCAGGCGATAGTGGCGCAAGCGCGTGAAAAGATCGGCAAGACCTGATACATCAGCCTCGATGATGAAAACGCTGCCTACGTCAGCCCCGCCTGGGCAGCGGTATATTATCATATCATGCAAGACGCGGCCCTGCGGATTCAGCAGCGCCGCTGGAGTGCAGTGGCCTGCCGCAATCTGGTAGATATTAGCGGTTAGAATAGTCTGTAAGAAGGGCGCTGCCTCCTCACCGTCGATCTGGATGAAGCCTTTGCCGACCAGTGATGCAAAAAGGGCAGATGTCTGATCAGTCATGGTGGTTTCCTGTTGTTGTCTGATTTTGGTCATTTCTGGATTGAGACGCTGCCAGCGAAGCGGGCGATATAAAAATGCCTTTTGCGAGCCCAGAAACAGCGGTCCTTAGCTGGGATGATTTCGCGATATCCCGACCTATCGGCAAAGCTGTATTTCTGCGTGCAGCCAAAATATCGGACGGTAATCCAGTCATTGCCAAAATTGAGCTCACCACGGTCTTGTGTCTTAATAGTAATTGCCAACTTATCACGGGTAAAGCACTGGCCAATTTTGCCGCCTCGGCATTTGGTCTCATCCGAATCTGTCACCCGAATATAGGTCAGCCGACCTTTTTCAAAACGGAAGCCCTCATCGTCAAACATCTCACAGCCATCATGCGGCGGTATCCTGCTTTTCGCGAATTCACAAGTAAACCAGGTGCCAGCCCATTGCCCTGTTTCCGATGATTCGGATTGTGAAGCCTGCAACGGGGCGTTTATGGCAATTAAGGCCAAGAGCCCGAAAATGGATATACGAATCATTCAGCGTCTCTGTAATTGCCTAAATACGAAGTGAATCTAGCTGGCAACATACCTGTCTTGATTAGTCGCCAGACCCGATAACTTTACTGATTGATCTGAGGTGTCGCAAGCCGCAGAAACAGAACGGCCCCAATCTGTGCCGCTATGGCAAGAGCAATATTGAGCCCCATCAGTTCGGGCAGCGCATGACCGTGATCAATCATAACCCCCATCATCATCGGCGACAATGCCGAGGCAAAGACTCCCACTGGCAGGAAGACAGATTTGATCTCCCCAAGAAACCGAGTGCCGTAAAGTTCAGCCGTAATTGCCGTGAGAGCGCTAAAAGGCATGCCTGACGCCAAGCCAAACAGCGCAAAGAACAATGGTACACCGACGCTGGAGTCGCCGAACCACAGAACGGCGCAGGCAAATGTTGTCGGCAACATCGTGTGCGCGGCAATGCGACGCGCGGTGAACCGGTCTACCAGCTGGCCTGACAAAAGGGTGCCGAGGATCGCAAAGCCGGCATAGAGAACATAGTTGGAGGTCCAGCTTTCCATGCTGACATTTTTCAGTTCAGCC
>CACHEI010000076.1 GCA_902578815.1 uncultured SAR116 cluster alpha proteobacterium
GACAATATGTTCGAGACCGGACTTGCTAAGCGCAAAGGAACTCTTGGTGCAGAATATGTTGAGAAGGTCTTTGAGAATGCCGATGATTTCAATCGCCCGTTTCAAGAGGCTATGACAGCATGGTGTTGGGGATTTGGTTGGGGTGATGAGGCAATTGATGCCAAAACCAGGTCGATGATGAATCTGACAATGATTGGAGCTTTAGGGAAAATGCATGAGTGGGAATTGCATTGCCGTGGTGCCATACGCAATGGTGTGTCCAAGGAAGAGTTAAGAGCTATTCTACATGTGATCGCCATCTATTGCGGGGTCCCGCAGGCGATGGAGTGCTTTCGAGTTGCCCAAAAAGTCGTTGGCGAGGAACAGCTCTAGAGGCTCAATGTGACACAGCTCTAACAACTTCCAAGCCTAAAATAGGACTTTTGAAGGCATCAAATCACCGAAAAGTCACATTTTGTGTACATAAAACCTAGACAACCGCCTAATTTTAGGCGACTTTCTAAACAATTTAGCTGTGATGCCGTCCGTAATATACACTCGGTTCGTGCATCGCTGTTGAAACAAAGAAGTTAACTGGGGAGCATTTTTCATGCGCCGGCTACTTAGGTTCATTATTGCAGGCTCTGTCGCAGCGGCGTCTGCTCAAGCTGTTGCGGGTGGCCTTCCAGAAACGAAGGCTAACGGCGATGCGGCAGAAACGGGCAATTCGTCTTCCATCACCACAGACGCGAACAGTTCTTACTCAATCAACTCACAGACGGTGTCATCTACTAACTCCGTTGGCTCAGGTGGCATGACCACCGTAGCTGAGAGTGATGTTGGTAGCTCCAATAATGTCACACAAAAAAACGCCGATAGTGGTATTGACCAAGGCAATGTTGAGACAGGTGCATTTGTTGCAATTGAAGACGACCCGCTGATTATCGACGCCTCTGCCGTAATGGACGGTGATGGCGTAGGCAAAATTCAGGTACAATGGCAGATATCTGAAACAGGTAAAGAATGGTATAATTTGACTGGGGAGACACGCCAGTCGTTTACACCAAGAGAGGCACATGTTGGAAAAAAGCTAAGGGTCGAGCTCTCATATGTTGATGGACAAGGAAACCTTGAAACGATTTTAAGTCCGACATCAAGTCCGGTACAAAATGTGAATGACAAACCAACTGGTGCTGCTCAATTGATTGGACCAGCGCAGGAGGGTGACGCATTGGTGGTGGACACAAGCATGATTGCAGACGAAGATGGGCTTGGAAGCCTATCTATTATATGGCAGCGCTCTTCTACCAAAACAGATTGGCAAGCGTTTCCAGGCGTTACTGGAGAGCTTATGCAACTTGAGCAGAGACATGTTGGATACTCATATCGGGCAGTGGTATCATATGTTGATAGCCATGGCACCAAAGAAATATTGGTGACTAGTCCGTCTGAAACTGTTGTTAACGTCGACGATCCTGTTCAAGGCGAGATAATATTGACTGGAGAAGCTGCTGAAGGGCAAACTATTTTCGCGAGTACAGATAGATTGTCCGACGAGGACGGGATTGCGAGTATGTCGGTTGGATGGGAATCTTCTGTTGATGGGAGAAATTGGAAAGCGATAGATACCGTAGGAGTTCCTCAATTGGCACTCCCACAAGCATTAGTTAACAAAAAAGTGCGGGCAAGAGTTGCCGTCGTTGACAGTTTTGGCATTGAGACAGTGATCTTCAGCCAAGCGACAAATACGGTGAAAAACGTCAATAACAAGCCAGCAGGAACTATTTTTGTCCGTCGCGTTGGAAGCTAACCATCTGCTGTGCAGTTAAAATCCACTGAATGAACATAAGAGGCCTTAAAGGCCTCTTTTTTGACTATTTTTTTGACTGTTGCGTTTTTTTGCTTTGCGGCACAGGTTATTCGGTACACACTATATTTCGTATGGAACAGCCATTCTCACATCTAGGTGTTGATAGCTTGCGCAAAGCAAAGCCGATTTATGGTCTCATCCATATATCTTACCCAAAAATTTGGCCCCACATTATCTAAGGGAGCATCCCATGCGTTTGACCGACCGTGAAACACGTCCAGAATGCAGTATCATTCCGTTCCAACGTCCAGAAGACAAGCCGGAAAACCTGACAACGACAAGCATCGCCGCTGTTATTGCCGTGACAGTCCTGCATTCTGACAACTTGTCTCCCGAGGAAAAGTTGCTTGAGATCATTGAGGCAAGCGGTGAGGTGGAGGTTCTGGATGCCGACGACGCAGGAGCCGAGTTTGATACGTTTCAGGATGAGATGTTACCTGTCGCCACCAACGACAATAGAATTGCCGCAATCAGTCAGTAAAAAGAGATAAAGGGGTGCCAACTATATGGGAACAGCGGTACCCCTTAGAACGTCATCACTCGCAGCTAAATGCTAGCGAAAACAGGAATTTAGGTGTATATTCACTGGAATTTCTGCACGATCCGCCAAGCCGTCGGCATCGCCACCGCCGCGATGACGATTTTTAGCAGATCACCATAGATGAATGGCATCAGGCCACCAGCGATTGCCTTTTCTAAACCGATGAAAGCCTGCAGCCAGACAACACCACAGGCATAGATGACCAGATTGCCAAGGACCATCGCGACAACGGTGCCAAGAATCGTCCGGCCCATGCCTCGCAACGCCAATACGCCAACGAGAAAAGCGGCCGGAACAAATCCGATCAGATATCCGCCGGTAAAGCCGGTAAGAACTGGCCAGCCAGCAGCTCCGCCAGCAAAGACCGGCAGCCCTATTACACCTTCGAGAAGATAGGTGATAATGGTCGCAGCCCCGAGAGTTGGACCATAGGCCATACCAATGAGCAGAACCATGAGCGTCTGGCCAGTGACTGGAACCGGATACCATGGGACCTCAACCTGAGCCGAAAGACCAATCAACGCTGAACCGGCAATGACCAGAAACAAGCGCGACAACAGCGACATGAAACGGTCTTCGGCAAAGCGCTGAGAGATGGTGAATGAAGCAAGCGTTTCGAGAGGCTCTCTGGTGTCTGTCATCTGGTCTTGGCTTTTCATATGTGATATTCCTGTTCTGATCGTTAATGCGAACCGGAACTACCCCGGCATCTTTTTGTCAATTTACGGATATCCGTCAAAGAGACAAGAAAATAACAATTTCCG
>CACHEI010000077.1 GCA_902578815.1 uncultured SAR116 cluster alpha proteobacterium
TCTCATTAAGTGATACACCATTTACATCGCGGGCGGCTTGCAGTGCCTCAATCATCGAATGCAGACCATGGCAGCAGGCATGAAGCTTGTATTTGTTATCCGGGAACAAATATCTGTCAAAAGCCATGTCAGGTTCGGACGCTACGCCCCCGCTAGGGAGATGTGTGCCAACAAACCCTTGATCTCCCATCAGTCCATCATCTGCCGAAGTGAACCCAATACTCGCAAGCATCGAACATTCAACACCATTTGCCGCGGCGATGCCAGCGTTGTAGGGCTTACCCATGCTGCCAAACTGCGAGGTGAGGCCGGAGGCTCGCGTTGCGCAAAGGCCGATCGCGTGACGCATCTGTGAATGATCAAGCCCGAGAAGCCTTCCGGCCGCCAAAGTCGCGCCAAAGGCTCCAGCAGTTGCCGTTTGATGAAAGCCATGATTGTAATGATCGCGGCCAAGGGTCATTCCAACGCGGATCGCGCTCTCGGCGCCAAGCAAGAACGAAGTGACGAGCTCTTCGGCAGATGCATCCTGCATCTCGGCGATGGCAAGAGCGGCAGGGTAAATACCAACCGATAGATGCCCAACATGGGCAAAATGCGTGTCATCGTAATCCAGAGAATGGCTCGTCGCGCCATTCACCAGTGCCGCCATACGCGGTGGCACCCGCATGCCGCCTAAAACCGATGCCACAGGCTGGCCTGACTCGCTTGCGGCCAGTTGACGAAGCTTGACTGCTAGTGGTTCGCCAGTCCCGGCGATAGCACAGGTCATCCAGTCGAGAAGTGACAACTTCGCAAAATCTAGAGGTAGGTCAGGCACATGACGCGCCGGGCGCACAGCAATGTCGATAATCTCGTCTGTCAGCGATGTCATCATATTTTCCGTATCATAAAGTTTTTTGGTTTTCTTTAGCTGTGGCGCGTTCTGCCAAGTTTAGGTTTGACAGCTGGCTGCTTAATTTCTAAATCTAGCAGCAACACCCTCTCAGATACCTGATCGGGGCTATCTGGAGAAGCGTCACTGCTCCTGTTTACGATGCGGCTTAATCCGGAAGAGATCCAGTCCGGACTACGGATGGACTTGGGCATACCGAGCCGTATTGGTTTGCTATTTAATTCGTAGGTTTGGCCATATCCGACGCTGTAGGACACCCACCATACAAGGACGACGCCAAATAGCCATAAAAGCATTTGCCAGACCCAAAGTGAGGGCACACCCATAATCGACTTAAGATCGGTGAAAATTGGGTCACTGAAGAAGAAATTGCCCAGAATAGCGCCTGGCCCGTAAGCCAGAAAACCCCAAAGGATTGCCAACCCCCAGAGAAGACCGCTTCGTGCTGCGGTCGCAGGTGGATGGACTTTCATCGCTCTATGAAAACGTGACCTTTGATACATTTCGGGTCCGCTGAGCGTTGCTACAGAAGACAAGAATACGATCAGCAGATTTATCGCCAAACCCCAACCTGCCGAATGAATGGTCAGCGGCCAGCGGCCCCAAGGCAGATCGATGAACAAACTTTCGAAGAAAATTAGACCTAGCGGTTCGGTGAACACAACGAGGAGGGACCCCAGAGCAATGCCGGCCAGGACTGCGCCACGGCTTATCCACCGCATGAAGGCAAAACCTACCATCGCTGGCAGCAACTGTAATGCGAGGGGCAGAGCCACACTCGCGAAGACGGCCGAGACAAAGGGCATGAAGGCCGCCATCAGACCGAGCAGAAAGAAGCCAGCCCCAAGGCTTATGCGCGCGCCAAGTCTCTGACCTTGGTCGGTCAGATTTGGGAACATATATGTGTGTATCAGTTCTCGGAAGACCAACAAAGCACCACCTGTGACAAAGAAAGTGATGGCAAAGAGGGCCCCCATGACGCCAAGCAAAATGACCGAAACACCAGCCAACGGTACAACTGCTGCCAGCGCTTCGGCATGGGCGACCAGCCCGGCTGGCATCCGTGCGGCAAGCACTGGCACTACCAAAAGCAGTATGCCAGCCGCCAATCCACCCGTCAGCCAGACAGCGCTAATCCCAAAGGCAGGCCCCCTGGGCGCCGTTTGCCCTAGATAAAGGGTAGCTGGGCTGAGAACGATGCCCGCTAGCGAGATGGCCGTTGATGAAATGGCAACCGTAGTAAAGATTCCACCCGCGGGCACATTCTTTCCAACACCCGCATACCCCTGCAAAACGCCTGGGATTTGGTCCCATATAATGCCGTCTTTCACTGGCATTGGCCGGGTTGGGAAAATATCCCCCGACAGCACGATCTCTCCAAAAATCATGATCCCGGGGATCAATATGGTCATCATCAGGGCTTCCATTGCTAACACCATAACAACAGCGCGCCACCCGCCTATAATGGCTGGCACCGCCATCGATAAGGCAAAAACCCAGACAGCCATTTCACGAGGGATTGTGCCATCTGTAGCTTGATGAACAAGCAAAGCGGCTTGTGACAGCAGATTGGCGGAATAGGGCAGGGCGAACAGGATGCACAATCCCACCATGATCACCCGCAACGCGATGCTGTTGTAATAGCGCCCGATCGCCTCGCCCGGGGTGTGAAGCCCCGCCAGACGCGTCGCCACCCATATTCTGTTCCAAAACATGACTGCGGCTACGGCCAGGGTGATCATCCCTACAGCAACATGCGACGCCTGAAGGCCATAATCCGAAACCAGCAAGAGATGTCGTTCAACGCCGAGGGCGGTAACACCTATTGCTGGCAGGATGAACATTACCGACCAGCTCGGAAGCATCATGGCCCCATCGAGAAAATCCCTAGGATTACTTGTGATTTGCGCTGTCTGCGCCGCGAAATAAAGTGCACAGACGAACAAGAGGCCAAGTGTGATTACGAGTAGAAATGTCACCGCCGTCCCCCGCGATGCGGCAGACGTGACGCCGCGCGAAGATTGTTGTTGCGGGCCACATCGAATTTCTCAAAAGCGCGGCGAAGTCCAAATGAGATCAGCATACTGACAACAACCACGACGACAAGCGCCCCAAGACCCAGACCGATTGGCATCATCAAACGGTCAACCAAAACATCCGTTGCTGAAAGCATAGTGACGAGATATGCAAGTGTCAGACCAACAAGGA
>CACHEI010000078.1 GCA_902578815.1 uncultured SAR116 cluster alpha proteobacterium
AAACATCGACAGGCCGTGGAAAGAGCGTGATCATGCCCTGTTTGTTGCCTACGCACCTGTGAAAAATCCGCGCTATGCGATTTCTGTTGTTGTCGAACATGGCGGCAGCGGGTCGTCTATGGCAGCGCCAATCGCCCAGAAAATTCTTGAGAAGATAATGCGCTCAGACCAGGACTTAGCATGAGTGAGGCGTCACAATGATCGGCCAGCCAATCACACTGTGGCGTTGGCTACTGCGCTTTCCGTGGCATTTACTGCTGCTGTCGTTGGCGCTGGTGACGGTTGGCTCGTTAGCACTCTATTCGGCATCTGAGGGGTCGTGGTCGCCCTGGGCTGGGCGGCATGCGGTGCGGGGCGCTGTCGGTGTTTGTATTGTTCTCATTCTGGCTCTCATTGATTTGCGGCTGCTGCGGAAATGGTCCTATCTTATACTGCTGGCAGCAATCGGTTTGCTGGTTCTGTTGATGATTGTTGACAGTGAAAGGTTTGTCTCGCGGTGGATCACCATCGGTGGGTTCAGTTTTCAGCCCTCAGAACCAGCGAAAATTGCCGTGATCATGGCACTTGCTAGATATTTTGACGAACAGCCGGCAGAACGTATGCAGTCGCTTCTCGTATATCTGCCACCGCTGCTGCTGATTGCGGTGCCATTTCTGCTCATCATCAAACAGCCGGACCTTGGCACTGCTTTGGCGCTGCTGTTGGGTTCACTGTCAGTGCTTTTTGCTACAGGCATGCCGTGGCGCTTTATTTTTGCTGTGGTTGTGCTGGGGCTGGGTTCGCTACCGATATTATGGATGCAACTTCATGCCTATCAAAAGGAACGGGTGATGACCTTCCTCAATCCGGGTGCCGATGCGCTGGGAGCTGGCTACCAGATTACACAGTCGAAAATTGCCCTCGGATCGGGTGGCCTGTTTGGCAAGGGATTTTTAATGGGCAGCCAAAGCCAGTTGAACTACCTGCCAGAGAAACAGACTGATTTCGTCTTTACCATGATTGGCGAGGAATTTGGCCTTGTTGGCAATCTTTTTATTTTGTCGGTCTATCTGCTGTTGATTGGCAGTATTTTGGCGATCAGCTTGCGGGTTGGCAGTCGTTTTGCCCAGCTAACCTGCGGTGGTATCGCGATGATGCTGTTTCTCTATGTTTTTGTAAATGTTGCCATGGTTACGGGGCTGTTGCCAGTTGTTGGCGCCCCCTTACCGTTGATCTCATATGGGGGCACGGCAATGCTGACGGTGTTTGTCGGTCTTGGGATCGTCGTCAGCGCGGCTATCCATGATAGGCCGGAAAATTCATAGGAAAGTATTCAATTTTCAATAATAGTGGTCATATTATAAAAAGTCGTTTTTTGTGTGGCAGGTATGTTTTGTGCCAAACCTTGCCGGACGTGACGTCCTCGACGACGTTTTTTCCATGGTAGAATTGTAACGGAAGCAGACATGTTTTTATTTTTCTCGACTAGAAAATGGTTAGTTTGGGCATGGCTTGGGTCGGCCACGATCCTCTCCTCGTTGTGGGTGCAGGTCAAAATTGATGTTATGATCAATGACTGGTTCGGTGAATTCTACGATATGATTCAGAAGGCGCTGGCGGAGCCTAACGCAATCACAATTGGTGAATATTGGGCCAGTTTGGCGAGTTTCATTTCCCTGGCTGCGATCTATGTTGCGATTGCGGTGATCGTGAGCTTTTTCACCTCACATTTTCTATTCCGCTGGCGTACTGCGATGGTGGAGTGGTATCACAGCGTTTATAGCCGGGCCCGTAAGATCGAGGGCGCGGCGCAACGTGTACAGGAAGACACGATCAAATTTTCCCGCATTATGGAAGGCCTTGGCACCAGCCTGATCGAATCTATCATGATTCTTGTGCAGTTCATCCCCATTCTATTTGGCCTGTCGATAGGAATTCCTATCTTTTTCTTTGGTGATTGGGAATACGGGCTGATTGCCGGCGCGCTCATCTGGAGCGTGGGTGGTACGGTGTTTCTAGTGGCGCTTGGCTGGATTCTTCGACTGGTCGGAGTCGAGTATGATCTGCAGAAGAGAGAAGCTGCCTATAGAAAGCTGTTAGTGATTGCTGAGGATGATGAGACTGTGCGGCCCAAAACGATCGAGGAACTATTCGATGACGTGCGCTCAATCCATTTTCTGTCATATATCCGCTATTTGTATTTCAACGTCGGACGCATCGCCTATCTGCAGGCTAACGTGCTGTCGGCCTACGTGTTTCTTGCGCCGGCTATTGTCGCTGGCGTGGTCACTCTTGGCGTTATGCAACAGATCATACGTGCATTTGGCCGGGTTGAGGGTTCAATGCAATATCTGCTCAAGGCATGGCCGACGATCATCGAGCTATTGAGTGTCTACAAACGGCTTAGAGAATTCGAGGCACAGATCAGACTTGCCGAGAGCAACCCGGAGGTGGCGGAGCAGACTTAAAGGACGTGCACACTATCTCGAAATGATACCAGTGCTGGAGTGTTGGGCAAGCGTGGGGGTGATCACAATGTTACCGCCACGCGCCTTAACGAGTTTACCGCCAACCACATCCTCGACTCTGTAGTCGCCACCCTTGAAAAGAACATCGGGCTGTAGGGCTGTAATCAGCGCCAGCGGTGTTTCCTCCTCAAAGATGGCGACACCGGCGACTGTCTCGAGACTGGCAAGAACGCTAGCGCGCGTCTGGGCTGTCTGTATTGGGCGAGATAGGCCTTTCAGTCCGCGCACGGACGCATCGCTGTTCAGCCCAACAACCAACCTGTCACAACGATGGGCAGCGTCAGCAAGCAGGAACAGATGTCCAGGATGAAGTAGGTCGAAACATCCATTTGTGAAGCCAACGCGCAACCCCTCGGTCCGCCATTCCGCGCAT
>CACHEI010000079.1 GCA_902578815.1 uncultured SAR116 cluster alpha proteobacterium
ATGACAGGCTCCCAAGATGTTGACCTTATTTTGCTTTGAGTTTGCGGGCTTCGATGATGACTTCATAGGCATCATGTCCGATCGGCATGAAACCCTTGGCGTCACCCTGAAGCACGCCATAGGCACAATCAGGGTCAATTGACGGCAGCGAGGCCATCAGCGTTGCCATCTTCACCTTTACGTCAGCTGGCAGCGTTGTCCGCATGACCACCGGACCTTCAGGAATTGGCTTTGACTGCCAGATCTGAACAAGGTCATTCATGTCGACCAGACCGGCATCAACCGCCTTGCGAAGCGCACCCG
The DNA here is from genome assembly GCA_902578815.1 of uncultured SAR116 cluster alpha proteobacterium. Classification (GTDB taxonomy): domain Bacteria; phylum Pseudomonadota; class Alphaproteobacteria; order Puniceispirillales; family Puniceispirillaceae; genus MED-G116. The sequence continues at coordinate 304 of CACHEI010000079.1, forward strand.
AATTATAGCCATCTTCCCAGTTGCCAAGGCCATCAGCCCAGGTCACACCGGCATCGAAATCACCGTTATTGACGCCAACAATCGTCTGTTCATGGCCACCGGAGAATTTGATATCTCCAAAGTAATTGCCCGGCTCCATTGAGTATCCAGCCGCTGGAATTTCAATCGAAGGGATCAGATATCCAGAGGTGGAGTTCGGATCACCAAAGGCGAAAACCCTGTCTTTCATTTCATCGAGATTTTTAATGTTTGCATCCTTGCGGGCAAACCCAACGGAGTAATATCCATAACCGCCATCAACATTGACTTTTACCATTACCGGCTCAACCGCTTTCGGGTCGTTAAGCCAGACTTTTGCGTAACCAGAAGCACCCAGCCAGGCCATGTCGATGGTGCCGCCCAGAAGTCCCTGCAACACACCATTATAGTCTGCCGGGGCAAAGAGCTTTGTCTCAACGCCCAGAAGGTCTTCTGTCTTCTCGCGCAGACACTCGTTTGAATTCAGCCTGTCCTGAGCGTTTTCACCGCCAAGAATGCCAATGCGGAATTCGCTGATCTTTCCGTGACCGTCGGCATGAGCCGTTCCGAACGTCATCAACGCAGCAATTGTTAAGGGAATGATCTTTTTCATTACATCTCTCCTTCAAGATGGTTTGCCCCTTCCCCGTTGGAAGAGGTTGGGTTAAGGCTGGTGTCACGCAGTTTTCAGAACTGCTCTGTCGACAGTTTCTAGCGTCTCAATGCTTGTTGACGTCGCCGCCTCGCTGAATTCCTTGTCGGCGCCATAAACATCGCGGGCGACGGCAGCAGACAAATCGGATGCCGGCCCATCAAAAACAATCTTCCCGTCACGCATGCCGATGACACGGTCACAAAAAGCGCGCGCCGTATCGAGGGTGTGCAGATTGCAAATCACCATCCGGCCATCCTCATCATGAATGCGGCGCAGACTTTCCATCACGATCTTTGCATTGAGGGGGTCAAGCGAGGCAATCGGCTCATCCGCCAGAATGATCTCGGGGTTCTGCATCAGAGCGCGTGCAATGGCCACGCGCTGCTGCTGCCCACCAGACAGGGCCTCGGCACGTTTGGTGCAATTCTCGGCAACGCCAAGGCGTTCAAGAATGTCAAATGCACGGTTAATATCTGACCGGGGAAAAAGGTTGAGCAGCGATGCAAATGTGGAGCGCGTATTCAAAGTGCCGAAGAGTACGTTCGAAACCACATCCATGCGTGGCACAAGATTGAATTGCTGAAAGATCATCGCACATCGGGCTTGCCATGCGCGTTTGTCTTTGCCGCGCAAACCCAACAATTCCTGTTCACTATAGGTAATGGCACCCGAGGTTGCGTCTGTGAGACGGTTGATCACCCGTAGGAGCGTTGATTTACCGGCTCCCGACCGCCCGATGATGCCGATCATTTCAGGTTTTTCTACAGCAAAACTCACATCGTCAACCGCACTGACCTGACCGAAATTCTTGACGATATTTTGTACCTGAAACATTCCACAACCCTCTTTTTTTATAGAATTTTCGCACGGAATTGTTTCAACAGCATTTTGCTAAAATTACAGTTTTGTTAATCGCTTCGGCCTATTGACATGGCTGAACACTATGGTCAGATGACGAACAGTTTTAAAGATTTTTGCCAAACAAAAAATCTATTAACAAACTGATTTATATGTTCATTTTATCAAAACCATAAAAGGCGAATTAAATGACAAAGAAAATTCAGGCCGTTGTTTTCGACTGGGCGGGTACGATGATTGACTTTGGATCATTGGCGCCGACGGTCGTGTTTACCGAGCTATTTTCCGGGCAGGGAATCGCTGTCACGCATGAGGAGGCACGCGAGCCGATGGGCATTCCCAAGCGCGATCACATTGCCGCCATGCTGGCCATGCCGCGCATTGCAGCGGCTTTTGAAAGCCAGTTCGGGCACGCCGCCGCCACCGATGACATTGACAGGCTCTATGAGATTTTCACGCCCCTGAATGAAGCGGTGGCAGCGCAATATGCCACCCTCATCCCGGGCGCGGTTGAGACCATCACCTATCTCAGGGCCAACAACATCAAGATCGGCTCAACCACAGGCTATGGCCGGTCGGTGATGGAGAAAATTCTGCCATTGGCAAGTGCCGCAGGATACACCCCCGACAATCTGGTTTGTGGTGATGATCTGGCAGAAGGACGTCCCGGACCAGTGATGATGTATCGCTGCTTTTCCGATCTTGCGGTCTATCCGCCCGAAACAGTGATAAAGGTTGACGACACCACTCCGGGAATTGCCGAAGGCAGGGCTGTGAGATGTATTACGGTTGGTATTTCTCTTAGTGGCAATTACGTCGGCTTGAGTGAGGCCGACGTGATGGCGCTGCCGGAGGCGGAGCGGGACCGGCTGAATAAAGCCGCCGCTCGAAAACTCCGCGATGCTGGGGCTGACCATGTCATCGACAGTGTAGCCGACCTTCCAGATTTAATTAAAACCTTGAGAGTTAAT
>CACHEI010000080.1 GCA_902578815.1 uncultured SAR116 cluster alpha proteobacterium
AATTTGAAGTCCAAAACCAAAGTCAAGATCAAGCACCGTAGCGAGCCTTCCATCTTTGGTAAAAAATAAATATTCACCCGCAGTATTGGGAACCCAATCATCTCCTTCTTCGAGAAACGAGTCTGTTTTTTCCCAGATCAATTTGCCATTTTTATCAACTCTGAAGAGTAGGCTCCTCCATGTTTCCCGGGGATCGGCTTTGCATCGGGAAAAAAGCTTCTCGTTGTTCTCAAATTCATCGCAATGGGTGCCTGTGCCACATGCAATGACGGCGCCACCGTCATCAGTTGAGTCAATGCCCCAACATTCATCAAAAACAAAACGATTATTTTCTTGGTTTAGATCAGAAAAAATGCCTTCGCCGCCGACTGGGTTGCCATACTTTTTAGACCACACAATTGATCCATCCGTTGACAATTTGGTGATACTACCATCCAAAGCGCCAACTCTTCCCTGAGCATGACCAACAATCAAATAGCCATCAATCTCTTCATTTACCCTGGAAACAGTCAGGTCAGTTATTTCCCCATGCGTTGGATAATTTCTAGACCACCGGGTTTTTCCACCCTTGTCTATCATTATGACCGATGCAGTTTGGGCGTCATCATTTGTTGACGAAGCCACAATGTAGCCACCCAGACTTGGCACCTCCCTTACGGTCTTCCCGGACAGGTTGTCATGAAATTCTGTGTACCATTTCGGTTTTTTAGGTGGCTCATTTCCTATCAATTGCTCTTGGTCAAAATACATCACAAAAGCGGATCCGGTTGCTGGGTTACCGTAAGACTTAAAACCTTCCAGCGAACCTTTTTTGGCATTGGTTACGCCCGAAAATACTAGGCCATTTTCACTTGTTAACTGCAGAGATTCAAAAGCACTTTCTCTCCCTTTTTTGGCAGCAGGAAAAATTGTACTCCAAAGCTCTTTGCCGTCGGACAATGCCAGCCTAGCCAAGAATGCGTGGGCAGTACCTTTATTATCTGAACGATATCCAGCGATAAATACCGAGCCGTAAGCCTCTGCCGCAGCGTTAACGCCATCGTTCTTGCCATCTAAACCATACGTGTAGACCCAATCATAGTTAAAATCCTCCTCTGGTAGCAGCCAGAGGATGCCATCATCTTCTTGAAAATCTGGGAACCGCATAACAAAACCGTCATGATTTCCTCCACTGTCTGCAATTTTTCCAGACAAAATGAAAGCGTGATCGTCCGTTTCCAGACCGTGAACTGCATGTGGGTCGGAGTCATCACCACCACAACAATCACCGGTAGTAACCATAAAGGAAATTGTCCGGGGTGCTTTTAGATTATTGCTGCCAAACGAAGAAGAAGCCAAAAGGCCACTCTTGATAAACAAGCAGAGTATAACGAGGACAGCCGTGTTGAATCCAGATTGCAATGGCTTACTCCTTAGTCTTCGATCAAGATTATCAAAAAATCTCTCGAAACTTAAGGGCTGCATATGAAGCTTTCATTGTTAACCAATTTCCTTACCCAAATACCCACATCCATGAGTTTCCAACATTACAGGAAACAAAGCCTCACAGACATGCCGTGCATGACTCCACAAGGCTCACTGGCGGCCTCTGGCATTGTCTTGAGTCACTTGTAAGTCTTACAAGTACGAGGGGCTGATGGCATTGATCTAAGTGAAGTGGAGTTTGACTGGACCACTCTTAGGCAAGCTGTACTGGATGCCCATACACCATTGTCTGATGTCTTCTTTCAAGGTCATGGCAATCATCTCCAGTTCATTGATAGCTGTATCGCTGAGAGGGTGATGCTGCAATTTGTAAGATCAGATGATGCACCTGTCTTACCAGTTCATGATAGTTTCATCATGCATTACGCATTTGGTGACATAGGTGAATTGGAGGAAGCCATGCGCAGGGCATTCCACGATTACTTCAAGAAGGATATCAAAGTCAGTAAGGATATCGGGGTGATGTTGCCATCCTCATTTGACGGAAGAGAGGTTGAAGACCTATCAATAGAGGAAATAGCCAACGGACCGCCTGAGTATAGTCAGTCGAATGAAAGGAATTTCTGATTGCTAAAGATAGTTCTCTTATCAGCACTCGCAGTTGGCATCACACTGCTTGTCATACGTAAAGTGCCTAGACTCCGTTTCTATGCACAACGGCTATTGCAAAATCCAATTGTGAGGACAATTCTGTTCAGAGGATTATGGCGATTGGTGCAATTGCTGATTTTCAGGAGGTAAGTATATGAGTTTGTATCGGGGCGGGTGTTCTTGTGGTGACTTGAGATACCACATAAGCAACGAACCTATTTTCACTCAGGCTTGTCATTGTAGGCTGTGCCAACGCCAAACAGCGTCTGCCTTTATCATTAGGACAATGATTGAGTCATCTTATTTCCACGTAGATACGGGAGAATTAATTTGTGTTCACGGACCAACTGGGAGTGGAAGAGGCCAAAAGGTTTATCGGTGCGCTATCTGTAAAGTTCAAATCTTTAGTATCTTCAACAATAGCGATGTCATGACTTTTTTGAAGACGGCAACCTTTGATGAACCTGAACGTTTTCCACCACAGGCGCATATCTTCACGAAGAGCAAACTTAGTTGGGTTAATTTGGATTCAGCAATTCCCAGTTTTG
>CACHEI010000081.1 GCA_902578815.1 uncultured SAR116 cluster alpha proteobacterium
GCTTGAGGCTGCTTGCCTGTTTGTTGATCACGAGCCCCATTGCCGATTGCGCATCATGCTGGCACATCATGATCACCGATCTTTTGAACCTGGTGTCATCCATATGCGGGCTAGCAATCAGCAATTGGCCCTGAAGCGAATTTATGCTGTCAGTCGTATCACATTCAATGGCAAAATCAGAGTGTGATGATGTGCTTGTTTTCTTGAACTGACCCATTACCTAGCCTAGACACGAAATCACTTTCCGGTAAAGCCCGAAAAATTTACACTTTCGATAGAAAATATTACGGCCAAGAGGCAAAAAGAGAGCATGAAAATTGCCGATCAAAACCGGAAAATGAGCGCCTGTAATCCGCTGGCTGTGCGTTGGCCACTGATGCTGCTTTCGGTTCTGTGGGTGTCGCTGGTGGGTTCTTCTGCCGCCGCACTGCAGAGCGACTGGAGGGGCGAACCCGCCATTGTAGAGGCACGCCTGCTATCGGCTGTCAATGGAACGGGTGATCTCGCAAAGCTGCCATTGGCAATCGAATTTCGGCTTGCGCCCGGCTGGAAAATCTACTGGCGCACGCCGGGTGAGGCAGGTTTGCCGCCAACAATCGATTTGACAGGTAGCGCATCGCCTGACCTTGTGGCAACAATCCACTGGCCAGTCCCGCAGCGCTTTGATGTCTTTGGTTTTGATAATTTTGGATATGAATCACAGATTATCCTGCCGCTTGACCTAACCGGCCATCCCGTTGGTGCGCCAGCGCAGATCAGCGCCCGGGTGGACGCATTGGCCTGTTCTGACATCTGTGTCCCGGTAATGGCACAGCTCGACCTGCTTTTGTCTGATGGTCCTGCCACGGCCTCGTCCCACGCGCAAAAAATTGCCCGCTCTGTCTCGATGGTGCCGCGCGTCGCTCCAGCCGGAGGGCGGGCTGCAACTGGGCCAAATCTTTCTGTTGTTGCTGCTGTGATCAGGGGCAACGATCTTATGGTGCAGCTTGCCGGGGGTGCACCGCCGATTGATGATATCCTCGTCGAGGGCTTTGATGGGGTCGCTTTCAAAGCACCAGTGCCGTCAAATGGTCGTTACCGGCTTCCCATCAGTGCTGCCAAGGGAATGGTTTTTGATGGTGGACCCGCGTTGCTAACCGTTTTGGCTGGCAGTGAAATGGCAGAATTTCATCTAACCATTCCACCACGAAATGAAACGCTGTCAGCAGCCGGTCCAGCCCAATCTGGCCTCCTAATCATGCTCGCCATCGCTTTTCTTGGTGGCGTTATTCTAAATCTGATGCCGTGCGTTTTACCGGTACTCGCGCTAAAACTTTCAGCTGTTCTAGACGTGACTGGGCGTACTCGTTCGACGCTTCGGCTGGGTTTTCTGGCTGGGGCAGGGGGGATTGTCACAAGTTTTGCACTATTGGCGGTGATGCTGGTGTTGATGCGCCAAGCTGGAGGCCAGATTGGCTGGGGTATCCAGTTCCAAAACCCCATCTTTTTGGGGGCGATGATCGGTCTACTTGGCTTATTTGCCTTGAGCCTTGTCGATCTAGTGAATTTTCCAGTACCGCGTTTTGCCGCGTCACTAGCCCGCCCGTCTGGACCAACAGGCGGAAATCGCCTGGCTGGCGATTTTCTCGCCGGTATGCTGGCAACTATTTTGGCAACTCCCTGCTCAGCGCCATTTGTGGGAACGGCAGTGACGGTAGCACTGACGGGTGACACGCCGATGTTGTTTGCTATCTTTCTGATGATGGGCATAGGGCTTGCCAGTCCGTGGCTTGTCGTGGCCCTTTTTCCAGGCTTGGTGGCACTATTGCCGCGCCCGGGAAGTTGGATGATCTGGCTCAAACGAGGCCTCGCGCTGCTGCTGGTTGGCACGATGCTGTGGCTGGGGATTATTTTGAGCACCTTGCTCTCACCGGAGAATAAGGAAACCCCCTCGGACAAAGCAGAGCGCACTGGTGCAATCACCTGGTCTGTCTTTGCCCCAGACTCAGTGTTAACCTATCTGGCTGAGGGCAAGGTTGTTTTCATTGATGTCACGGCCGACTGGTGTATCACTTGCAAGGCGAACAAGGCTCTTGTCCTGGATCAGGCGCCGGTTGCCACAAAGATGATGACACTGCAACACGCCGGCTCTTTGGTACCGATGCAGGCTGACTGGACACGACCGAATGAGCAGATTGCAAACTTTCTTGCGTCGCACAACCGTTTTGGTATCCCGTTCAACATCATCTATGGCCCTGCCATGCCTAATGGGTATTTATTGCCTGAATTGCTTACGTCAGTTGCAGTGCTGGAGGCTCTTGAATTGGTCACGGGACCTCCCAAATGAGGAATACGAAGGATCTTGGCTCCCATACTTTCGAAAGTGGCGATTGGCAATATCAAAAAGGAAAATATATTATGACAATTGGAGCCGGCCAACCGATCCCTTCTGTAAATTTCCAGATCAAGACCGAAGACGGTATTAATGAGCATTCAAGCGATGACTACTTCGG
>CACHEI010000082.1 GCA_902578815.1 uncultured SAR116 cluster alpha proteobacterium
CATCATATCTAGCAAGGAAATCCTCAGCCGGAAGGCTCCGAAAATCAGTGAGCGCCGCGCGTAGGGATTCATGCGGCCATTCCCACCAGGCAAGCGCCAGCAGACGGGCGATGATGGATTCGGTGAAGCGGGGCCGCATTGGCTTTGCCGGCACGCCCGTGACAATCCAGTAATCAGGAACATCACGGGTGACAATGGCACCTGCACCAATAACAGCGCCTGTGCCAATATGTATTTCAGGGCGTATTATTGCGCCATGGCCGATCCAGCAATCATGGCCGATGATCGCCATGCGGGATTTACGATGCGTGAAGAAAGCATCGTCATCTGCCGCATCATCCCAGTAAGAGGCCGAGCGATAGATGAAATGATGCAGGCTTGCCAACTGCATCGGATGGTCGGTCGGCCCGATGCGCACATAGCTCGCGATGTTGGCAAATTTTCCAATCTCCGCATTGGCAATATCGGCAAACCGGTCACAATAGGAATAATCACCAAACTGGCTGTTCAGAATCCGCGAACCAGCTCCGATCTCGGTAAAACCTCCAAAATGACTGTCGACAACCTCACAATCGGGATGAATGAGAGGGGTGGTTGCAGACAACCTAGCCATCACGCATCGCCCTTGATCAACCGGCGGCGCAGCCATCCGGACAGAGAGTCCATGATAAAAACCATCACTACGATCAAGATGATATAGTAGGTCACCTCTTCCCAGTCTTTCTGCGTGATAATGGCCTGGGTGAGCAACAGGCCAATGCCGCCGCCGACTATCGCGCCGATGATTGTGGCTGAGCGCGTGTTAGATTCGAGGTAGTAGAGAATTTGACTGAGCAGAACCGGCGTGATTTGCGGGATCACACCAAAACGGTTTTGCGAAATGGGGCTGGCACCCGTGGATTTGAGACCCTCAATCTGTTTATCATCAACATTCTCCAACGCCTCTGAGAACATCTTTCCAAAGGTGCCGGTGTCGGTGATCAAAATGGCGAGCGCCCCCGTCATGGGCCCGGGACCAAAAGCGCGGGACAGAATGACGGTCCAGATCAGACCATCGACCCCGCGCAAAAAATCAAACAGACGCCGCATGCCGAATCGACCAATCAGGCTTGGGGCAAAATTGCGTGAAGACAAAAAGCCAAGTGGCAGGGCCAGAGAGGCAGCACCGATTGTACCCAGAAAGGCCATCAACACCGTCTCGACAAGAGCCCATGCGACCTCTCCATGCCGCCACATCGGGTTGAACCAGAAATCCTGAAAGATCGTCAAAGCATGGGTTTGGCCATTTTCATTCTTTTCACCTGAAACCGCCGCTGCAGCCAGTTCGGTGAAGCCAAGACCATAATAGGGACTGTCAAGCGTGAACCAGAACAACTCCCACCCGAAGAAATATCTGAACACAGTGGTCTTGGCCTTGGTCACAGAAATGCGGCCATTAGGCGTTTTCACATTCAGACGTGTCTTGGAAAGATTGATCCATGACGGCATGGGGCCATCGGGAAGCTCAACCTCAATACCGCGGCGTGTTGGCAGGGCTGTGATCTGGCCATAATTCGGGATGATGAAGGTGACCTTACGATCACGGATGGTCACACGATACCCATCGGCAAGATCAACATCTGCGTTCTCGCCATCAAGCGACACCCACGCCGGTTGTGCGCCCGGCGCATAGCGGCCTTTTTTTTCACCCTCAATAGCCACCACATAGCGGCCACTTCGGTTGTCATGACTGACCACGGTTTTGTAGGAATAGCTGTCACCAACCAGAACTTTGGCGTTGTCGAGCTTTGCATCTTCAAACGCGTCATTCACCTCAAAGGCAAAAAAGACGTAGACCAGATAAGCCAGAATCAATCCGGGAATGGCGAAACACAGCAGGCTGCGGCGTTTGATGGCTGCCAGAGATTGCCCGCGTAAATCGGGGCTTGGTGTCTCTGTTATCATTTCTGGCCTCCAAGAACGCGGTTCCGCACAACACCGGACAACTGGTCAACCAGAACAATGGTCAAAAACAGCAGGATGAAAATCGCCGTTGCATCATCATATCTGCCCTTGCCCCAACTGATCGTGTTGCGCAAATCATAGCCAATACCGCCAGCACCAACGAAGCCGAGGATGGCCGAGGCCCGGATATTTATCTCAAAGCGAAGCAGCGCATAGCTGAAATAATTCTGGATAACCTGCGGAAACACACCAAACCACATGCGCTGTCCCCATGACGCACCAACAGACGCCAATCCATCGACCGGCTTCATATCGCAGTTCTCATTGACTTCA